>NZ_JABAFO010000009.1 GCF_012843675.1 Lactobacillus sp. MRS-253-APC-2B | reverse complement strand
TCATCAGCAGTTAATCGAAGCAAAGTTCGCTGTAATCAACGTCTGCCTCATCGACAACGTTAACTACTATACCGATATATTGCCTAATCGTCAACTATATTTTGAAAGTTTTTTCGTTAATTCAGAAACTGCGAACAAATCAAATTATCATGCCTTTAATCTTACAAGAAACTCGATGATTAGAAACTAAACTCATATTAAATATTCGAGTGAACGTTAAAAGGAGTTCTTAAAATCGTACAAACAACGATAAACCTCAATTGCCGTCAGATCCAGATTATCAAACGTCATATAAGCAGCCGGCTGAAACTGTTCGAGCTCAAATTCACCGGTACTTTGTCGATACGTCACGGTACAAATCTGAATTCCATAAGCAGAAAAAGTACGTTGCTGAATATCACCATGGGTATCCTCTGCCATTGCATCCAAGCGACGTAAAATCCGCTGCAATTCTGAATGAATCATTATCAAACCTCATTACATAATTATTATTTTTTGGCACACCTATTACTTAAACCTCAGCCAAATAAAAGAACCCAATCCTTAACGATCAGGTTCTGACTAAGACTATTATATCGTTATCAATCGGGTTCGTGCACTCGATCCGGCTTGACCATCAAGGCAAACATCCCCGCAAACATCCCAAAGTAATAGGTCAAAATTCGCCAAAGCAGCATCGCCAGTACCAACTTGCTGCCGGAGCCAACAAAACTTGAGAACAACACCGAAAAACTATACTCGGCCCCACCTGTCCCACCAGGAATCGGAAACAGTGAGATCACCATGAAAATCAAGACATTCAAGCTGATAACCATAATGATGTTTAGTCCTTTGACTCCTAAAGACAGCATAATGAAATAAGGAATCAGGTAGTAAAACGCCAGCTGCAGCAAGGTAATTAAACTAACCTTGGCCATTTTGCCGTACTCACTTTTGATCTTCAGACTTTCTTGATAGAAGGTATCGATTTTTTCGTTAAGCGTGACTTGCATTTTTTGGTAGCGACCTTGCTTCATAAACCAATGTGCGGGTCGAATCAAGATATTGGTCGCTTTTTTGGTAAAGCCGTACCAGTACATCACCAAAAGCAGACCAACGATCACACTCAGATGGATTAAAAAGCCAAAGACAACCAAAAGCGACAGAGCATGCAGCTTGGTCGCAATATAATGAAAGCCCACCAACAGACTGATAATGAAGTTGATGACAATCATTGATTGAAAAACTACAAACTTCATCAACAGAACTGAGCTGGCCTGGCCACCGTCTACACCTGACTGCATCATAGCCAGCAGCTGAGCCGGCTGTCCACCTGTTGAAAAAGGCGTCAAACCATTTCCCAATTGCTCAACCAACGGAATTCGAATTGCATCTTTCCAGGTGAAGCCATCATGCCGATCGTTCATAAAAATCTTGACCACAACAGCTTCTAAAAACAGATACAGACAAATACACAAAAAGGCAATAGCAAACCAGCCCCAGTTTAGATGTTCCAAATCACCAATGATTGAAGACAGCTTAACATCACGCAGCGAATAGGCAAAGATCCCCACGCCGCACGCCAGCATCAGGATAAAAACAATCCAATTTTTTCGCGACATCGCTTAGCCCTCCTTAGCCTGCTCCAGGTAGAATCGATGCCACACCTTGGCTAAATGGGCCTTAGAGTATTGCTGTGATGCGGTATGGGCCGCCATTTTCAGCTCAGCCAGCCGTGATGGCGTGTTGCGCAGCCAGTCAAGCTTTTGCTGCATCTCATCAACGTCTTTGGCGGGCTCATAATATCCTTGAATAATGGAATGATAAAGATCCAGATCCCGCAACATGACGGGCGTTCCGCAGCTAAAAGCTTCTAAGACCGACATCGGAAACAGTTCATTATATGACGGCAATAAAAACAGGTCCGCAATGTTGTTGAGTTCGGCAATCTGCTGACGCGTCACGATACCAGGAAATTTTAGATTGACTGGTGGATTAGCCACAATTTTTTTAAGGGCCGCATAGCCATCCGTAATCCGTCCAAACGAAAAACCGCCTGCCCAGATAAATTGTACGTCCGGGTTTTGCTCGGCCAATTGAATAAAATCAAAAACACCCTTGCGCTCTTGAATCTGACCACTGCCAACGACGACGAACCGATGATGCGCGATCCCCCACTTGGTGCGCAGTCTTCTTCTTTCTACCGCGTCAACTGGATGGAAATTAGTATCATCAACAAAGTTTGGAATATACGTAATTTTGGCACGGGGAATGCCATAAGCCACGAGCTTGTCGATAAATGAGGGATTAACCACGACCAGATGATCCATCCGCTTATAAAAGGCAATCACGTAGCGATAAAAGATGCCACGAAACGGCTGGGGGATCTTCAAACTGCCCTCTAACGTCTCTGGTAAAAAATGCACGTAGCCAATCTTGCGGCCGCGTTTTTTGGAAAAAGTCGAAAACCAAAACGGTAGGTCGATCGTATGATAGTGACTGATATCACTAGTACGGTATTTATTGACCGCAATATCAAACTCATCTTTAAAGTTGGTCTCCAACAGATGCATCAGCTCTAGGTAGGCACTGCCCACTCCTTGACCAGCTACCTTGTCTGCTGAAGAATACATTGTAATTTTTAGCATACTCAACCTCGTTTACCAAACAAATGATGCTGATGCTTCTTTTCCTGCTGTTGTGCTTGCAGTCGCTGTTGACAGTCTTGATAAAAATCCATAACGCGCTGGCCAAAGACCTCCGATGAGATGTCATGCAGCTTTTGTTGGCGCTTGGCAATCGTCTCTTGCGTGTCAGGATGATCAAGATAGTACAAAACGCCCTTGACCAGATCGCCTCGTTTTTGAAAACTCATTCCAATTGCTGGATCGTCAATCAGTTCATCGGTATATTCACTGCGCATCACGACAATTGGCAGATCAGATGCCAGCGCCTCATCATAGGTCAGCCCCTGTGACTCGGAATCAGAAGCCGAGACAAAAACGTCAGCCATTTGGTAAAAATGATGAACCTCTTCATTTTTGATCTCGCCGGTGAATTGAACGTGATCCTTGAGATCCATCTTGGCCACCTGACGCTCCAAAGTCCCACGTGCTGGGCCATCACCAACAATCAATAGCTGGGCATCGGGGCGAGTCTGCAAAATATCGGGCAGCGCCTCAATCAAAGCTTGAATGTTTTTTTCATAGGCCAGCCGACTGAGGGACAGTAATACCGGTACGTCATCGCTGTAGCCCAGTTTTTGACGTAGGTCGTGTTTTTGAGCGGCCGTATCCGATTTGGCATAGACCCTTAGATTAACCCCAGTCGGAATAATTCTAATCGGTGCAGTCACATCATATGCTTGCAGTGTCTCCAGTACTCTTTCGCTAGGAGCAATCACCCCCGTCATGTTCTTAAGGTAAAGATGTGCCAACTTGGCAACGTCATGCGGCTTGATAATATGACCATTGGCAATGTAGTGCAGATAGTCTTGATACATTGTATGGTATGTGTGCAGACATGGAATATTCATTTCCTTGGCAACCATCTTTCCCATCATCCCCAAGGAAAATTCCGTCTGGTTATGAACGATATCCAGCTTTAGCTTGCGTGCCAGCTTTAAGGCCCGCACCCAGCCCCGAACGGCAATGCGTCGATCGGTAAATGAAACAAACGGAACGCTGGGAAAGCGATAGATGCCATTTTCCGGATCATCGTGCTTGGCGGCTGGATCGGTCGTAGTGAAGATGTAGACGTGATGACCCTGTTCTGTCAACTCATCACGCAAAGTCTTAATCGACGTCGCAACGCCACTGACTTGTGGAAAATAAGTATCTGTAAACAACCCAATATTCACAATGCGATCCCCTTTGATTTTCAATCGCCATTTACGGCGAACGGCTAATTCAGATTCAGTAATTTCCATTGTAACTGATTCTGCGTCATCAGATAACTGATTTTAACCCTACAAAAAAGTCGCTTCAAGACATTTGAAGCGACCTTGATCAAATTTTAGAAATTGAAGTTTTTCAATACGGGAACCCGACCCATGATCATTTTTTGTACTTCTTTGGCATTGCGGGCATTCATTGCCTGATGAACCAGTGGCTGTAATTGTCGAACGTGCAGCTCACTGATTAAAGAGCGAATCGGTAAGATACTGGAGCTGTTCATCGAAAACTCATCGATTCCCATCCCTAATAATAATGGCGTGGCAAGCGAACTGCTGGCCATCTCGCCACAAATACCGACCCATTTACCCTCTGCGTGTGCCGCATCGACCGTATGCTTGATAGCCCGCAAAACGGCTGGATGCAGCGTTTGGTAAAGGTGTGCGACCTGACTGTTGCCGCGATCAGCCGCAAACATGTACTGGGTCAAGTCGTTGGAGCCAATGCTGAAAAAATCGGCATACTGGGCCAATTGATCAGCCATTTCAACAGCTGATGGTACCTCAACCATCATTCCGACCTCAATCTGGCGGGCACAGCCAATACCGCGGGCTGCCAGTTTTTGGCGCTCTTCATCCAGAATCTTGCGAGCTGCCAAAAATTCATCCAGTGTGCTGACCATTGGAAACATAATTGCCAATCGACCATATACTGAGGCTCTGAGCAAGGCCCGCAGCTGTGGACGCATTATCTCGGGGTGAGCCAATGAAAAACGCAGCGAGCGCATGCCTAAAAACGGATTGTCTTCAACTGGCGTTTGAATCGAAGCGATCGGTTTATCGCCGCCAATATCCAGTGTTCGAATGATTACACGTTCTGGCGTCATCTCGGCAATAATCTTTTTATAGATCTGGAACTGCTCTTCTTCGCTTGGCAAGGTATCGCGCCCCATAAACAAAGACTCGCTGCGCATCAGGCCAACCCCTTCTGCCCCGCTGTTTTTGGCGTCTTCTGCCTCATCGGACCAAAATACGTTGGCACCAATCTCAAAATGACGTCCATCGGCACTGATGGTTCGTTGATGCTTTAAAACACCAAGCGATTCCATTTCACGAGCATAGTCGCCAGCTTTTTTTTCGTATTCATCAATCTCAGCCGGCGTTGGGCTAAGCAGCACGCGACCATGAACCCCGTCAACGATCAAAGAGGTGCCATCCAAAATTTCGCGCGTAGCCGTTTTGGTCCCGACCACGCTGGGCAGTGATTTTTCCTTGGTCATGATGGAAAAATGCGAGGTACTGCCGCCCAGGTCCGTCACCAGGCCAACCACATAGCGTCGATCAAAGCGAGCAATGTCGGTTGGCGTTAGGCTATGTGTGACAATGATAGCTTGATGTTTGAGCTTGCCAGGATCAGGCAATTCAATTCCCAGAATATGACTCAGCAAGCGCTTAGACAGATCCTGCATGGCGATTTTTCTTTGATGCAGGCCTTGTTGGTCAGCAGCATTTTCTGCCATCCAACGATCGGTTTCTTTTTTAACGGCATAGCCCGCCGTATATTGATTGGTAACAATCTGATGCTCAATGGTCTGCTGAAAATCTTCAGCAAGCACCAGCTGCAGCTGCATATCGACAACAACGGCCGATTGTTTATCAAGTTGAGCGTGGGCACGCTGACAGATCTCACGCAGCTCATTTGCCGTAATAGCAAAAGAATCATGAAGCCGAGCGACTTCATGATTCACATTATCGGTATGCTGCTGCTTAACGGATAAGTCAGGAACTCCCAGCAAATAGGCCGGTGCGATGGCAATGCCACCACCAGCCGCGATGCCATTGAGTTGTCTTGACATGTTAGTCCGCCAAGCCTTCTTTCTTCATCGTTTCAGCGATGGCTTCAATAGCTTCCTTTTCGTCATCGCCTTCTGCAGTGATCGTAACGTTGGCGTTTTGACCAACACCCAGGCTCATAACACCCATGATGGACTTCAGGTTAACGCTCTTGCCGTTGTATGACAGGGAAACGTCAGAAGTGTACTTGGATGCAGTTTGTACCAGGATCGTAGCTGGACGAGCGTGGATACCAGTTTCAGCAGTAATCGTAAAATCGCGTTTTTCCATTGTAATCATTCTCCTTAAGGCTTTGTTGGGCATTGGCAATTGGCAACCAACGCTTTCAATATCCTAATTGTAGCAATTGTAAGCGGTAAATACAAGACGATTTATTGGCAAATGACGCCAAAATGCAGATTTAATCGCGTTTTATCAAATGATAGTGCAATTCTCCGCCCCGTTCGGCTTTCCCCTCAACCTGGGTCCGATACTCATAATCATGATAAATCGGTTGGAAGTCCATAAATTCCTCGGGTGTCACGACAAATTCCTCAATCTTACCGGCACGCAAATCTTCGAGCAGCTGACGGTAGTCTTTGGCAGCCATGCATTCCCCACCTCTTTTCCTGATTGATGTTTATACATTATATATTATAACGAATTTTTTTAAATGGCGGGGTTTTTAGCATTCTCATCCAACCAGTGCTAAAATCAAAGGTAGAAAGTTTGTCCTTCATTTTGACCTTTATCAACAAAACGCATCATATCAAGCATTAATTAATTTGACTTTTATCGACTAAACTGCTTGATATATTACTAAAAGTAAGTATAATTGCATTATGGTCAAAAAAGGTCAAATATAGTTTTGACTTCTGAGGGGGTACAGCTAAATGCTTTGTCAAGTATGTCAAAAAAATCCCGCAACGATTCACCTACAAATGAATTTTAACGGTCAACGCATGCAGATTGACCTATGCCAAAGCTGCTATCAAAACATGCAGCAGGCACAAATGAACCTGATGAATGGGGGTAATGGAATGAATAACAACTTTGGCTTTGGCAGTCTCGAAGACTTTATGAATGCTATGAACAACATGCAAGGCCAAGATGCTAACAATCAAGGCAGTGCCAATTTCAACAATGCTCAGTCCGGCAATAATGGCGGCGGCAAGCGTAATAAAGGTCTACTGGGCCAATACGGCGTCAACATGACCGACCTGGCCCGCCAAGGCAAGATCGATCCCGTAATTGGACGTGATGATGAAATTGCACGGGTCATTGAGATCCTTAATCGACGGACTAAGAACAACCCCGTTTTAATTGGTGAGGCTGGGGTTGGTAAAACCGCAGTCGTTGAAGGCCTGGCTCAAGCAATCGTCTCTGGTCAGGTTCCGGAAAAGATCGCTTCTAAAGAGATTATTCGCTTAGATGTGGTCTCACTGGTTCAAGGCACTGGGATCCGTGGTCAATTCGAACAGCGGATGCAACAGTTAATGAAAGAAGTTCAAAAGAACCAGAATATCATCCTGTTTATTGATGAGGTTCATGAAATTATGGGAGCCGGCAATGCTGAAGGCGGCATGGATGCAGGCAACATCTTAAAGCCAGCCCTGGCGCGTGGTGATCTGCAACTGATCGGGGCCACGACCATGAACGAGTACCGTAAGATTGAAAAAGATGCAGCTCTGGCACGGCGGTTCCAACCAGTTGAGGTCAACGAGCCATCCGTTGAGGAAACTATCAAGATCTTAAATGGGATCAAAGGTCGTTACGAAGACTTCCATCACGTTAAGTACACCGATGATGCCATCAAGGCTGCCGCTAAGCTGTCTGATCGCTACATTCAGGATCGTTTCCTCCCCGACAAAGCGATCGACTTGCTTGATGAGGCGGGATCTCGCAAGAATCTGACCTTAAAGACAGCTGATCCAGCCACGATCGAAAATCAGATCCACACGGCTGAAGCTCACAAGCAGCAAGCCGTTGAAAGCCAAGACTATGAAAAGGCCGCCTACTACCGTGACCAAGTCTCCAAACTGACCAAAGCTAAGCAGGATGCCGAAGAAAACCACACGGATCAGGCAGCCACGGTTACGGTTCAAGATATGGAAAAGATCGTTGAAGAAAAGACGCACATTCCAGTTGGCGATCTGCAAAAACAGGAAGAAAACAAGCTGCGTGATCTCGACAAGCAGCTTGAAAAGCACGTTATCGGTCAAAATGAGGCTGTTGACAAGGTTGCTCGTGCAATTCGGCGTAATCGAATTGGCCTGAACAAGTCCGGTCGTCCAATCGGCAGTTTCTTATTCGTTGGTCCAACGGGGGTTGGTAAGACGGAAATGGCTAAACAGCTGGCTAAACTGCTGTTTGGTTCCAAAGACGCCATGATTCGATTTGACATGTCCGAATACATGGATAAGACCTCAACTTCTAAGCTGATCGGGGCTGCACCTGGCTACGTTGGCTATGAAGAGGCTGGCCAATTAACGGAGCAGGTTCGGCGTCATCCTTACAGCTTGATTTTATTGGATGAGGTTGAAAAGGCCCACCCTGACGTAATGCACATGTTCCTGCAGATCTTAGACGATGGCCGCCTGACCGACTCGCAAGGACGTACGGTTTCATTCAAGGATACGATCATCATCATGACCTCCAATGCCGGAACCGGTGACTCTGAAGCTTCAATTGGCTTTGGTCCGGAAGCCAGCGGATCGACGCACTCGATCATCGACAAGCTGACTGACTACTTCAAGCCGGAATTCTTGAACCGTTTCGATGCAATCGTTCAGTTCAACCCACTGACCAAGCCAGATTTGATGAAGATCGTTTCACTGATGCTGGATGACGTCAATGCCATGCTGGCTGACAAGAATCTGCACATCGAGGTTCCAACCGACGTTAAGGAAAAACTGGTTGATCTGGGCTATGATCCTAAGATGGGGGCTCGTCCACTGCGCCGGGTTATTGAAGAACAGATCGAAGACCGCATTGCTGACTACGTATTGGATCACGATCAAGTCAACAAGCTGGCTGCCAAACTCGATGGTGATGGCAATATTGAAGTCGTGGCTGCTGATACGCCAGTACCAACTGCAACTCAAACGCCCAGCGTAACGGATTTATCAGAAAATGACGATCAAGACGCTGAATAATAACTAAATGATATGGTTATCGGTCTGCCATCTGCACCGGTAGCACAAAACAATGTCGGCTTGAATTCTGACTGATATTGATAAATTAAACAATGCTGATCTGAAGTTTCAAGCTGACAGAAAGCACACGGTCCCGTATCACAATAATGTGATGCGGGGCCTTTCTGTCATTGATCAAATCTTAATGGTATAAATTGTAGACGATAAATAATTGCATACTATAAATAAATGTAGACCATAAATAGTCAACCATTTACAGATGCAAAATATAGATAACACTATTGCCAAAAGCAACGATTATCTTCAATCAGCGGCCACCAAATCTCAGGCCTCGCTCCAAACAAAAAAAGCCCTACCATAATGGCAAGGCCTTATCAGTTATTTACGATCATTAAAATGTGTATATCGTAGCAGTGGAATGGCAATTGCCGGCACTAAAATCATCGACAGCACCATCTCAGCCAAACCATTTGTAGCCAAGACCGTACCCAGGACCGTCCCCAAGTGAGCAACATCGGTATGATAACCCTTGGCAACCGCTGGCGTATGGGCAAACAAATAAATACCGCCTAAAACCAGGATTGTATTAGTCATGGCACCAATTGCCCCTACAATAATCAATGCCCACCGATCCTTCATCAGCTTACGCAGCCATATGAACAGCCAGCCGGCAACCAGACCAACCAGCAGCCGTGGAACGATTGCAATGATGGGATTGGTAAAAATCAGCGGCGCTAACGGACTGCTTGGATAAAAGAAAGCTCTAAGCCAAGTAATCACACCCCAGGTACCACCCAAAAGCATCCCCGTGTTGGGTCCCATCACAACCGCGCCGATCATAACCGTAATCTGCAGCGTTGTCAGCGATAATGGGCCGATCGGAATGTTTCCCAACGCTGGAATAAAATCCTGCAGAATCAAAATCGTCAACAGCAATGTCTGAGCCGTTAGACGTTTGGTTCTCACTGAAGCACTTGTCATTGAAATCCCCTTTCTTACCTTGTGCCAAAAATATCCAGTCAATTATACCATGATTTGAATTTTAGACGCCGATTGGTAATTTTGCTCGATAATTCAAGGCCTTTTAGCATGCGAAAGCGTTATAATGTGATTAACAAGCGTTTAGAGTTATGGAGCGATTTTTATGGCTGATTCATTTAAAACCGGAAACCCAATCTGGGTCTACTATACCGATATCGATACTGGTGCTAATTTAAGAGTGCCGCAACTTTTGCGGGGCTTTGTTGGTACGCCTTTTAACATTGTCGAATTGAAGTTTCCCAACTACCGATTCATCAAAGCTGATGGTCAATTGAACGGCAGCTTTGATATGCAGCCACACAGCGTTCACCTGTACTATCGCCGCAATTCATGGGGCGAGGTTCAAAACGTGGCTATGTATCTAAAACTGTCGACACCAACACAGCTGTTTGACGACGTCGATGGCATGCCAGTCGATACGCCGCTGCCTGGCGGAATTTTCGTCAAGACGTTTCAGCGCATTGCCACTCAAAAAGGCGAGTTCTGGTACGAGGTCAATGCCGATCGCTGGCTGAAATACGACAGCAATACCATGAAAGACTTCAAAGAGCTGCCCAGTGACGATTCCCTGGCGCCAAAACCTGGCACTCAGCTGGCAATTTTGCCGCTGAATCATCTCAAGGCCGTTGTTGACTACGTACAGGGAAAGAAACTGGACGTCTACGATCAGCCTTATGGACAAAGCATCGGCAAGGTCATTGATGGCGAACGCTTAGACATCATCGGCAAACTTAATGACAATAATGGTGTCGTTTGGTATCAGGCCAAGGATCTGGGCTTTATCAACGGCTCCTACGTTAATTTGATTCAATAGTCATATAATTAAAATGATATCGATAGAATAGAAAGGAAGCATTAGTATGAAAGTTGCTATCGTCGGCGTCGGCAGCATGGGCGGCGCCATTATGCAAGGTTTGAACAATTTGACCAAGTACGATCTGATTGCCATGAATCCACAAAATCCCCGCGTTGAAAAATTGGCGCACGAGTATAAATTTAAGCTGGTTTTTGATCCAAAGAGTCTGATTGATCTGCAGCCTGACGTTGTAATCCTAACAACACCGGCCCCTGTTACGGTTGCCGTAGCTGAACAGCTGCAAGCCTTGGATCCGCATACGATCGTCATTTCTGCAGCAGCCGGTATTAAGCGTGCCGACCTGCAAGCAGCACTGGTTAACAATCCAGTAGCCACGATGATTCCAAATACACCAGTTTCCGTAAATGCCGGTACGATTGGTTTGTCGCTGGATCCTAAGTTTGATAAACCCGTTAAGGATACCATCGTTCAATTGCTTAATGATCTGGGCGACGTGGTATTGGTTTCTGAAGAACAACTGGATATCGTAGGCGTAATTGGTGGCTGCGGTCCCGCCTTTGTCGACGTCTTTATGGATGCCATGAGTGATGCCGCCGTCAAGCATGGCTTGAATCGGCAAACTGCCTACCGCTTAATCGCCAGCATGGTAAAGGGCTCTGGTGCCTTGGCCTATGAAACGCGCCAGTCCCCAGCCGCTTTGCGCGACCAGGTAGCCTCACCTGCCGGCACGACGATTCGTGGACTGGCTGCCTTGGAAAAGCACGGTTTCCGCTATGGCGTGATTGATGCCGTCGACCAGGCCAGCGATGAAGATTAACTGGCAAGTTTTTCAGACCGGTGCCATCCGAATTAACTAGTCGCCTTTCCTGGTATTCGCCCCCCCGCTCAGCTTAACGCTGGTCGGGGGTTTTTGATTGGGCATCATGACTCAGACGCTTGATTTGGTACATTTCAATCGCTCGGCTGATGAATAAGCTAATATAACTTGCCATTGGCATACAGCTGTTGGGCAAGCTCGCCATCAGAATCAATCTTGCCTAGTACCATTTCAATATATTCCATTAAAAAGCGCATATTTTGCTCATTAAAATCAATTACGACACGGCTGGCTGAGTGAGCTTCCAGGTAGTAAATAAATTCACCATACTTATCGCCTTCCTCACTTTCCAGAAAAACGCCATATTGACCATTGACCGAATCGCCATACTGCCAGTGATAGTTGGTTTGGGCAAGACATTTTTTCAATGCGCATGCCAAGTAGATCATTTCTTCTTTAGGCACTTCCCGATTTTTTTGGTTGATATTAATGCCTGCACCTTTGATTTTGAGTTGGATTAATTCGGTTGCATCGCAGTCTTTCATATTTATATCAAATACAATACTACCAGCATTTAATTTAAGCCATGGCATAATTGATCAACTCCTTTTTAACTTCTTAAGCTTATCTTAACATTGACGGCTGACCATAAAGACCGGCTGCCAAAAAACTTTGAAAAGATTGCTGATCTAAGTCATTAACATTACCTAGAACATTTACTGGCTATCTTGGAAAGGCTCCTTAAACACCTTATTACATTGAATTGGCAAAGCAGACAACCGCATTTTTCTATTTCGTCAGCCAAAAACGTTCCATTTTGGTAAAGACGCTGCTCAGCAACAGCATAATTGTTGACTGTCGAAAAACTTTTTAGCAATCTTGTATTTGTATTAAATACAAGTACAAAAAGGAGGAAACCATGGATACCAAATTTTCCGTTGCCTTACATATTCTGGTGATGATTGCCGAATCTGACCGTACGCTTTCTTCCAAGGATCTGGCCGTCAGTGTCGGCACCAACGCCAGCTATATTCGCAAGATCATCAGTCTCTTAAAAAATGACAACTTGATTGAAACTCATCAAGGCAAGCCAGGCTATTTTCTCGTCAAGCCCGCAGATCAGCTTTCACTGCTTGACGTCTATCTAGCCGTTCAAGAAACCTCACAGGTCCACCTTTTCAATATTCATCAAAATCCTAACGCTGCCTGTCCAGTTGGCCGGTACATTCAAGGCGCGTTAAGTCCAGCTTTTCAAAATATCGAAGCTGATCTGGCTAATGAATTATCCCAACAGTCGCTCAGCAACATTATCGACAATCTTAAACAACAAGCAAGCGAGGAAAAAAATGAAAGCAGCCATTCTTAATCAATACAACAAAAAAGACGTCAACTTGTCATTTAGCAATCTGCCAACGCCCGGCATCACCGCTGATCAAGTGTTGGTAAAGTCTTTAGCTGCCGGGGTCAATCCCGTTGACAACATGATTACCAAAGGCGAAGTCAAACTGATCATCCCTTACCGGCTGCCAATCGTGGCTGGTAATGAGCTCGTTGGTGAGATCATCGATTTGGGCGCCAACGTTAAAGGATTCCAAAAAGGCGACCGCGTCTTTGCCCGACTGCCGCTTAATCACCCTGGCGCCTTTGCCGAATTTGCGGCCATCGACAGTCAAGCAATTGCCAAGGTCCCAGCCTACCTTTCCAATGAGGAGGCTGCCGCGATTCCGCTGACGGCTCTAACCGCCATGCAGGCTTTTGAGCTTTTGAACGTGCAGCCTGGCAAGCGAATTTTTATTTCAGGGGGAACTGGTGGTTTTGGCGGAATGGCCATTCCATTGGCGAAAGCGATGGGACTGCATGTCATCACCAATGGCAACGGTCGCAATGCCGCACGGGTCTTAAAGTTGGGCGCGGATGAGTTTATCGATTATCGACAGACTGATTATGTCAAAGTGTTAAAAGACGTTGATTATGTTATTGATACACTGGGCGGTCAGGAAACGGCAAAACAATTCCAGATCCTTAAGCAAGGAGGCAGCCTGGTTTCATTAAAAGGCATGCCAAATGGCGACTTCGCCAAGCGGATGCAGCTTCCCCTCTTTAAAAAGATCTTGTTTGGTCTGGCCGGCAGTCGGTTGGATAAAATGGCCGCCAAGCGTCAGCAGAAATATTTCTTCATTTTTGTCCACGCGGATGGCAAACAATTGCAACAAGCCGCTGATATTTTTGAAAAGCAGTCGCTGCATCCAGTCGTTGAGCAGGTCTATCCATTCAGCGAACTCAACACGGCCCTACAAAAAGTCGCCCAAGGCCATGCCAAGGGTAAGACCGTCATTACTTTTTAAGAGCGAGCAAAAAGATGACTTCATACTTAACTACTCATAACCAATATCTCAATCAGATTGCCTATCGCGAATTAGGAACGGAAAATGCTGGTCTGCCACTGGTAATGCTGACTCATCTTTCGGCAACGCTTGATGAATGGGATCCGCTTTTTATCGATCAGCTAGCGGCTAAAAATCACCTGGTAGTCGTTGATCTGCCTGGTGTCGGCGCCAGCAGCGGACAGGTTCCATTAACCATTGAGGCAATGGCTGATCAAGCAGTTAAATTCATCGAGCTGCGCGGCTTTAAAAAAATCAATTTACTGGGACTGTCAATGGGCGGGATGATTGCGCAAGCTGTAGCTGAACAAGCGCCTCAGCTGGTAGAACATTTGATTTTGGTAGGTACAGGACCGCGTGGCGGCAAGGGAATTGATCGTGTCTCGTTGGTAACCTTTACTGCCATGCTTAAAGCATTCTTCAAGCGTACTGACCCCAAACGCTACATTTTTTATCCCCATGACCAGCGTGGCGCTAAAGAAGCTGAACGAGTCCTCAGCCGTTTGAGGCAAAGAACGCCTGATTTTGCTGATCAAAAAATTACCATTGCTTCTTTTCGGCGTCAGCTGCGCGCCATCAAAAAGTGGGGAACCGCTCCAGCAGATAACTTGAGTCGCATCACCATGCCTACCCTAATTATTAATGGTGACAATGATACGATGGTCCCCACCAGCAACAGCTACCAAATACACGAACTGATCAAGAACAGTGAACTTTTGATTTTCCCGAATGCCGGCCATGGCTCAATTTTTCAGTATGCCGTCCCCGCCGCCGAAAAGATTTCTAGTTTTTTAAAATGACAATTTAGCCCCGCAGTTAAACCAGCTTGATCAAGTCAATGTCGTCCTTGACTACTTATGGGGCTGCCCACGCAAAATGTGCTTGACGGCGTGCTTAATTCGCGTAGCAAGTCGGACGCTTTGCTTGAATGGGTCGAGATTGGCAGTATGGCTGGCAGCAAGATTGAACTGTCCGCTGCGGTCTTACGCTCAAACAATATCCGCTTTCTTGGCAGCGGAATTGGCAGCATCGCCACTGCCGTCTTTGCCAAAGAACTATTTTCCCTGGCTCAGCTTGTAGCAGCAGGTAAGTTCAACGTCACGCCGCTGCAATATCAGTTGGAAGAATTTAGCCAAGAAAACTGGGAAAATACCAAACAACGGATCGTATATATTCCTAATCAGTTTAATTAACACCTTTTTTCATCGATAAAAAACCGTTTCTTTTACCAAGACCTTACCCAAAAACGCCGCACTGACGCAAAGTCAGTGTGGCGTTTTAGATTGATAACTGTAATTTTAGCGGGTAGCTGCCGGCTATCTATTTTGACTCATGGATCTGGGGATGATTAACCACTCGCTTAGGTTTTCGACCTTGCGCAATCAGCCGCAGATCCTCATCAATCATGGCATAGCCGCGATAAAAGCTGGCCGCGGTAATCCCGCCAATATGCGGACTGAGTAACAACCGCCGCGTGATTCCAGATGATTGGTTCAACAACGGATGATTTTTTAAAACTGGCTCATGATCCAGCGTGTCAAGGCCAGCCATCGCCAAACGTTCTGATTTAAGTGCTTCAATCAACGCTGCATCATCAACCAGTTCGCCACGGGCCGTATTGACCAGGTAGCTGCCTGGCTGCATTTTGGCAAAAAAGTCATGATCCGCCATATGCATAGTAGCATCGGTAACTGGCAGATGCAGACTGACAATCCGACTGCTTGCCAATAAGTCATCCAATTCACGGTACTGCACGCCAAACTGTTGCTCTTGTTCTGGATCAAGTCGGTGACGCTTGTAGTAATAGATTTCTTTGACGCCATAAGCTTTTAACAAATGAGCCGTTTTTTGAGCAATGTCACCAAAACCAACCAGTCCCACGCTGCAGTCAGCCAGCTCATACAGATTGCCGTTTTGCATGTAGCCTTCTTTAGTTTCAATCTGATGTCCATCGCGTACGGCCGCATCGTTGACAACCATATTGCGCAGCATTCCCACCATCAGCAAAACCGCCTGCTCGGCAACCGCCATGGCATTCATTCCCTTAGCGTTGCAAACATAAACACCGTATTCATCAGCAGCCTTTAGATCGATTGCGTTATAGGCCACGCCTTCTGAATGAATTACTTTTAGATTAGGCATCTGCTTGATCAACTCGCCAGGGACGCTGGAAATAGCATCAACGACGATAAAATCAGCATCGCCTGCTTGGTCTAAATACTCTTTGACTGGCAGTCCTGGTTTTAGATCGGTTAGTTCCAGCGAGCGCAAAAAGCCGTCAGCAGCCGCGAACCGCTGCAAGTTGCCCTGCTTGCCAATATGCAGTACTTTCATTGGATCACCCCATTCGTTTTTTTCACTATACTACCAATACATGATTTTTATAATCTTAATCTACGTATAAGTACTGATTTTGAAGATCGACTATATTATCTGCCGTATCAAATTCGATAACCAATTCCTGCTTTATTTAGGTACTTTTTATCGCTATGCAGCATCAACCCCAAAAAGCCAGCTAAACGGCTGACGGCTAAAACTCTAATCATCATTTTCTTTTTTATGAATTTCGTTTTTATCTAAGCGATTGGCAGTCATTGGATATTTGACATCCAGCTTGGGACTGACTTTTTTGAGCACGATATATTTTTGAAGAGGCCCCATAATCATCCAGCCACCAACCCAGAGTACGCCCATAACCGATCGTGCAACGCCGCCTGGCACCAAGCCAAATAATGCACCCCAGAGCAGCATCAAAATAATGTAGCAGGTGCCATAAAGCTGTTTGAAGTTCTTGTATTCATTATGCCGCATGCCTAATTGGTACTGCAGTTTCTGGTCAGCCGATGCAATTTTTTCTTCATAATCACTGCTTTTTTCCACATCATACAAGTCCTTGATGCCAACGCCTAATGCGCCAGCAACCAGATTCAACGTTTCAACACTGGCTTCCTCACCGGCTTCTAAGCGCTGAATCGTTCTTACCGAAACCTAAGCTTTTTCAGCCAACATTTCCTGGGAAAGGTTTTGAGACTGACGTAGCTTTTTGATTTGGTTTTCACGCATTTTGATCTCCCCTTTAATTTTTCTCAATCATACCAAATCCGATAATCTTTGACCACGACAGTTCCCCGTCAGCTTTCCACCAGTCAGCAAATGCCAGAACAGCGGGGATTTAAAACGATCTCCAAATCGATTACGACAGTCAACCCAAATCCTAAGATGGTCGATCAGCTACCCGTCAAACTACCGTCGGGTCCAGACCACGATCACTTCGAGCGTTTGCTGGTGGATTTATTTGGCCTTACAGATTGGGTAAAAAGCACCTATCTTGCCCCAATTATTTAAAAAGAGGTGCCCACTTAGACCCCCTCTTTTTAACTCTCTTCAATTGATTAAAACTGGTTGCGTTACCCTATTACTTTTTCTCATCCAGCAAAACCACGCCTTCTGCTGGGTTATGGTCAATGGCGCCAACGATTTTATGTGGCGTGTATGGTTCTTCAAGATAGGCAATGTCTGCTGGCGTTAGTTTAACGTCTAATGCTTTGACCGCATCATCTAAATGACTGGTCTTGGTACCACCAACGATTGGCGAAGCTACTCCCTTTGCCCAGTGCCAAGCCAGAGCAATCTGAGCCATCTTGACGCCATAGCGTTTAGCTAGTTCTTCTACGCGCTGAATAATCAAAAGATCTTGCTGCTCATAATCATCATACTTGCCAGCCAGCACACGATCAGTCTTGCTGCGCAGTGAATCAGTATGCCAACCTGGATGGGTCAAATGACCACCTGCCAAAGGACTATATGGCATCAGTGAAACACCCATTTGCTTACAGATCGGAATCAGTTCGCGCTCGTCTTCACGATAAAGCAGGTTATAGTGATTCTCCATGGATTGGAACTGAGCCCAGCCATGATCTCTGGCGGCCAGCTGCATGTTGTAGAACTGGTAGCCATACATTGCCGAGGCCCCGATTGCCCGAACTTTACCGGCTTTTATCAGGCCATTTAAAGCTTCCATAGTTTCTTCAATTGGCGTTTCATAATCAAAGCGGTGAATGATGTACAAATCCAGATAGTCAGTCCCCAGTCGCTTCAAGGTGCCATCGATCTCTCGATGAATAGCTGCAGCAGAAAGTCGTCCTGAGTTGAAATAGACTTTCGAGGCAATTACGACCTGATCGCGCGCAATATTCTTCTTAATGGCTTGGCCAAGGTACTGCTCACTGGTCCCCTTTGAATAGCCATTGGCCGTATCAAAGAAATTGATTCCTAAATCTAAAGCATGCTTAACGACTTTTTCTGATTCGGCAGCATCCAGCGTCCAGTCATGCATGGTTCCTGGTTTACCAAAGCTCATGCAGCCAACACAAATCTTTGAGATATCAATATCGGTATTACCCAGCTTCGTATATTCCATTTTTTAACCAGCTTTCTTTAATCCACCCGTGGCATTCAATCAGCGCTTATTCAAAGTCGCCAAGTACCGGAATCGTTTCATCATTTAAATATTTGCGATAGCTTGGCCCCACGTTCTTAAGTTCGGCATTGCTGATTGAAGATGCCCCCATTACGACAAATGGCTTCATGTACTTCATCCCGATCAAACGGCTGGTTGCCTGCAGTGGCCGTAATAATTCATCAACCGTATATTTGACAAAACCATCACGGCCATAATTATCAGCGCCAACCGTTACCGTAATCAGCAACTGCTTGTCTTGCAAGGCATTTCCTTGACTCCCATAAGCCCAGCCATAGGTAAAGACTTGATCTTCCCAGTGCTTTAACAGAGCCGGCGTTGAATACCACTGCAGCGGAAACTGCAAAACAATGCGATCGGCATTAGCCATCACCTGCTGTTCTTTATTGATGTCGATATTAAAGTCTGGATAAAGTTCGGCCAGATTGCGGACCTCGATCTCATCTTTAACGGCATCCACCATTGCCCTGTTAACCTGTGAATATTGATAGTTTGGATGGAAAAGATTAATGACTGTTTTCATAACAGTACCTCCGTTAGTCGTCTAAAATTCGATACTTATCAAAATAAGATTTTTCTTTTTTGATCTCACCAGTTTCATATAACGAGATCTTATGCTCAAGTCGCTGAATCGAGCGGTCCAGATTATGCCGCTTTTCTTCCAAGACTGCCAACTGGTTCTTTAATAGATTCTCACGAGCCTGCAGTGTCGAATCGCCTTGCTTAAGCAGTTCGGCATACTCAACCAAAACATCAACCGGTACTCCGGAATGACGCAGACACACGATCATCTCAATCCATTGTTGCAGCTGATCATCATAATAGCGATTACCATTTGAATGCCTAGGAACATCTGGAAGCAGGCCAATCTGTTCATAATAGCGGAGCGTGGCTGGTTTAAGATGATACTTTTGGCTGGTTTGCGTAATCGTCAGTTCTGTCATGGCTGGACCTCGTTTCAAATTTTATGCTACTACTTCAAGTTAACTTTAAGTCAATTATATTCCTATAGCTGCCAAAAAAAAAAGACGCCACTGCTGACACCTCTTGATAATCAATTTTACAGTCTTGCTTCTTGGCGATACGACAGCTCTAACAATGCAAAGCTTAATCCAGCAAATACTAGTAGATACAGCGGCATGATCCAGATACCGAGTTTTTGTTGCAAAATTCCAAAAACAGTCGGCATAAACGTTGATCCAGTATAGGCAAAAGCCATCTGCAAGCCAATTACGGCCGCACTGTAGCGCTTGCCGAAATTAATTGGTGCCATGTGCTGAATTGACGGATAGATTGGTCCCATCCCAATACCAATGATCAAAAAGCCGATTGCCGCCACTAGATAGCCTTTGATCGGCAGCGCCGTCAGCAAAATCCCAATCAGCTCCACCATCGTTCCACTTCGAATCATACGCCGATCACCCAATCGATTTGCAATAAAACCGGCAATCAGTCGTCCAAGCATCAAGCCGCCAAAGATCAGCGAACCAAACGAGGCCACGAGCTCGCTGCTTATTCCAGTTCTGGTACCTGCAAAATAGCTTGGCACCCATAAAAAACACGTTGCCTCACCGGCACTGTACGCAAAAAATGCCAGCAACGTTGCCATTACGCCTGGCTGTTTGATTGTTTCTTTGATCCCGGCACTGTCAATTTTAGATTCATCTGCTTTAGAATCACTTTGCTGCCAAAGCGACCAAGAACTGATTACAACCAGCAAAATCCCGATCTGTAAAAAGGCCGTCCAACGATAGCCCTCATTCCAGTGCGCAACCTTAATCGCCAATGCCATCAGATATGGACTGATCATTGCCCCAACACCATAAAAGCAGTGCAAAAAATTCATCACCGCGCCTGAATAGTTGTTGGCAACGTAATGATTCATAGCCGCATCAATGGCTCCCGCGCCCAGTCCATATGGAATTGCGCAGACCAAAAGTATCCAGTACTGCGTGCAAAACGAAAAGCCAAGCAGGCCAAAAACCGTCAGCATAATTGAAACCGTCACGATCCATTTAACATGCAGCCTTTGGATCAGTTTGGGACTCAACAGAGCTGAGATGATCGTCATGGCACTGATCATCATAAATACATAACCAGCGTAAGAAGATGGCACGCCAAACTCAACTTGCATCTTTGGCCAACCCGACCCCAGCAATGAGTCCGGCAGTCCCAGACTGACAAAAATCAAGTAGATGACCGCTAATAGTAAAGACATAGACTTACCTCATCGATATTTTTTACTATTTTATCATCTCAACTTGCTGATCACTTGTCATCATTGTCTTTTTTCATGTACAAAATTGGGTAAGGATTACCTTGATCATCAACTGCGGCCCGCTCAACAACTTTAAAATCATAATTTTCTCCTTATGGTAAATCACTAATCAATTCTTCAATAGAACTAGCCAGATTCCCACCAATAATAGGGATGAGTGTAATCTAGATTGATACAGCGATCGCACCTACCATCCAAAATTGTATATCGCCATCTTTTATCTCTAATGCCATCAATTTTAGGGTCTCTCAGGACTTGGTATCTTGGCTGCAGGTTATAGCTCAATGGAACAGCGCGCAGATGCTTGGGACGAGGATCATCGGTTCTCCATGAGAAATCAACAACTGCTACGCCCCAGTCTTCAAAATCTTTTTCCGGTGCCGGCGAGGTAGGGGCCCAGTAAAATTTATACTTGGTGCCAATCTTTTTGATTAGATAATACTGTCCATTCATTTTCTTGAATTGATCCAAAGAGACATTTCTTCTTGGTGATGAAAATCCCAAACTCAGCATTAAATTTATCCATGGCACCACGAAATTTGTCGATCTCTGGTACTGAAACCTTTCCCTGCCAACATTTTGCTTGCAACGCTACTCTTGTAGTCCGATAGTCATCAGAACGAACATACCCAAAGCCATCTAATCCACCATCAGCGACATATTGAACCCCAATCTCATCATCGACGTCAATCCCCATTTTAGTCAGCAGGCCACGACAAAAGAGCTCAAATTTTTTAGGACTCATCTTGATTAACGTATCTAGCAGTTGTTGACGCCAAGGTTCTTCTAGGCCTTCCGAATTATCTTGATTAGAGTTGGTGCTGTCGGGAACGGAATTAAACTTAACTCGAGTTGTCTTCCGGTGGGGCATTTTGCTTTCAGAAATTGACCTAACATCCCTATCAGCGTCAAAATCATCAATATCAATAGTGCGCCCCTTCTTGGAAAGCTCTAAGTCGTGTCCATTGTCAGTCTCAATAAACCCAGCAAGAATTAGATGTTTCACTGCAAAGTTAAACTTCCAATTGAAAAGGTGATATTCTTCACCACTCTTTTTGGAGATTCGAACTTCATCAATTTCTTTCTCGCTGAATGCCTTTGAATTATCATGAAGTTCCTGCAGCACTTATTTTCTAGTAACCTGTCCACCAAGGTTATGCATAGCAATTAAGAATTCTTTCATTGCTTTATTTTCAATCTCAATTTGACGATTTGCCATTTTATGATTTTCCATCCTTACAACTATCTTTTCCTAAATTATAGTTGAGTGTACAATTCTGCTCAATAATGGTAACAAAATACGACAACGTGGCAGTGTCCTAATCTACTCAACTCCCTAAAACGAACACTGGTCTACACAACCCGAAAATCCAGCATGTTATCCACCCAAACTTCGAATCCAAAAAGCAAAAAGTGTACTAATTCCAATCGGCACTATTGCCTGTCAAGTATACAATTTAAATAGAAAAATTATTTATGCGGCTTGAGCGCGGAACTTTTCTGCGCTCAAGCCGTTTTTTTGATGCATAAGCTCGTTCGGTATTGAAATATTTAATGGCCTGCTGGATAGATTGTTCCAATTCTACCATGCTTTTTGGACGAACCCGTTTAGCTAACCAAACCAGTTTGAAATCATTCCACCAACGCTCCATTGGTGAATTCTCCCATGGATGACCGGGGTGAGACATACTATGGATGCAGTTTTGCTCAGCTAAGTAATCATTGAAAGCCATTGAGCAGTAAGCTGCGCCACGATCCGTATGGATCATTGGCTGAGCGTCTGATTCTACTTTGAAGGCACGCTTAAAGGCTTCGATCGCTGATGCGGCCGTTTCAGTAGCCGAAATGTTGTAGCTCAAAACATAGCGACCATATAGATCCATCACTACATGCACGCGCGCCTTCCTTACCTGCTCATTACCATACACAACTTCGGTAGTATCAGTCACCCAAACCTCATTCTTACTCTGACGATCAAATTGCTCATTAAGTAAGTTGTCATTGATGTATTCCTCGTGACGTTTAATCCGATTATGCTTCTTCTTACGGATATTTGCCTTGATCCCGTGATTTCGCATGCAGTTAGTAACCCGCTTTAAGCCGGCCTTGAAATCCAATTTATTTTCAAAAGCTAGTTGCGTCGTCATGCCTAAATAACCCAAGGTCCACTTATGCTTTTTTCCAATTCCAAAATGGCTTTAAGTAATTCTGCTTGTTCATCATCATGGATATTGGCCTTTCGATGAATCCACTTGTAGTAAGCATCTCGAGTAATACCTGCGATCTCGCTTAAAGTGCTGATTGGCCACCCGTACTCTTCATTTAGTTCTTTGATGGCTTGTTGTTTGAAGAACTTTTCGCCTCCCGATTGCGAATTTCTATTAATTTTTTTGCGAAAGCAACCTCCATCTCATTCCGTTTCACTTCGGCCTTCAATAGCCGATTCTCCGCTCTTAATTTATCTAGTTCTGCCCACTCGTCTTTGGGCTTAGCCTTACCCCGCCGATCACGAAGTGATTGCGGGTCATTACCACTCTTACGATATTTCTGATACCAGCCATAGACTTGTTGGTAACTCACGTGATACTTATCTACAGCCCAACTGTAATTAACATCGTGCTTGATTAAGTCTTCAATAATCGATAATCGTTCTTCAAAAGTAGTTTTGCGTCCTGGCATAATTGAATCTCGCTTTCTCGGCGTATAAGCCTTCAGTTTTGATTCATTATACTGGATAATCCATTGTGATAATTGCCAATCGGATTTTAAACCATGCTTTAAAGCAAATTTTTCTAAGGTATCCGTTGAATGCTCAAATTCCACAACTAATTTGCGCTTAAACTCAACGGAATAAACTTTATTATGGTGAGCACTTTCAAGTCCTCTCATTCCCTGGTATTTGTACATTCTCTTCCATCTTCTGATGGTGTGTGCGTTGACGCAATATTCCTGAGCTAATCTTTCAATAGATTCTGTTTGAGCTTTCTTGATAATAATTAATTTTTGCTGAACTGAAAATTTGGCTCGTCTTCCCATAATTAAAAACACCCTCCAAGTATCAGACGAATTTTCTATTTCATCTGTATACTTAGAGGGCATTATAGCCATCGTTAAAATCAGAAATAGTACACTTTCAATCACTAACAAATGCCGTCGTGACGCAGTTTATCAGCTATTTTTCTGTACGTTCCAGGACAGTAACAGATTCAACATGCGGGGTCTGAGGGAACTGGTCTACTGGCTGGATTGGCTTAGCTACGTGATAGCCTGCCTGATCAAAACGTTGGAGGTCACGAACCAGCGTTGCTTGGTTGCAGCTGATATAGATAATCTTAGCTGGCGCCATCTTGCCGGCAGCATCGATCAAGGTTTCATCAAGACCTTTACGCGGCGGGTCAACGATCAAGACATCGGGCTTCAACCCTTCTTTTTGCCACTTGGCCATCTGTTCTTCGGCCTTACCCACAACAAATTCGGCATTTTCGATCTGGTTGGCCTTGGCGTTTTGTTTTGCATCTTCAATCGCGGCTGGGACGATCTCAACCCCATAGACCTTTTTGGCATGCTTGGCCACCGCCAAAGAAATCGTGCCAATGCCACAATAGGCGTCAATTACAGTCTGCGTGCCATCCAGTCCGGCTGCTTCAATTGCTGTTTGATAAAGCTTTTCGGTCTGTTGCGGATTAACCTGGTAAAACGATAATGGCGAAATAGTAAAGTCAATACCTAAAAGCTGATCATGAATCGTATCACTGCCCCAAAGCGTATGATTTTCCAAGCCTAAAAGTTTGTTCGTCCGCTTGGTGTTGATGTTTTGCACGATGCTCTTAACCTCTGGCACCCCGCTGACGATCCCGGCTGCGATTTCTTCGGCATGTGGCAGTTGTTTGGTATTGGTAACCAGCACCACCATGATCTCATGACTATAGTAGCCGCGGCGGACCATGACCGTTCGAATGCAGCCGCGGCCAGTTCTTTCATCATAGGCACGAATGTTGTATTTACGCAGCAGATCACGTACCACCAAAATAGCAGCGTCGATTTTAGGATCTTGAATGTAGAAATCTTCAATTGGTACCAAATCATGACTGCCTCGTTTATAAAAGCCAGTCTGCAGCTGACCTTTCATGTACTTAACCGGTACCTGAGCCTTATTGCGGTACTGGTATGGGTGATCCATCCCCATCGTTGGCATGACTTTGATTCCATCCAGATGAGCTTTTTTCAAGAGTTCTTCAACTTGGTGCTGCTTGAATTTCAGCTGTGCCGGATAACTTAAAATCCCCAATGGTGCGATCCCCGTCTTTAAGTAGCGAGCGTCCTTAATTTCCACACGGTCGGGACTCTTGGTCTTTAATTCTTGCAGCTCGCCCCAGGCAAACTTGGTCGTCACCTTAACTACCTTGATTTCGGCCTGCTCACCTGGCAAGACGTATGGAACAAAGATCGGGTAGCCTTCAACCTTGATGACGCCGTTGCCTTCATAAGTCAGGTCCGCCACCGTTGCCGTCAGTACCTCGCCTTTATGAACCGGTACATTGATTTTTGCCATGTTTCTCTCCTTTAGCAAACACAGGGACTGCTGACAAGATTGCCCGCAGCCCCTGTTTGGTTTCTATTATTTTTGTGATGAATCGTCGTCGTGGATATTGTCGACCTCGCGTACAAAGTCGTCTTCTACCCGCTTCATATCTGGTGACATAGTGATTGCATCATCTGGAATCTCATCTAGGTTGGCGACGACTTCCAAGTGCTGCTTGAGATTGCGGAAATGCATCGGCGCATCGCCACCATACTCGCCATCCAGATTGATCATCACGCGATCTTCTGAATTGACGGGCGTAACGTCAATCTCGCTGGCCTTGGCGTAGATGATACCAGGATCGCCAATGTGCTTACCTTGCAAAGCCTTGGCCATCAATCGCATCATGCCGATTAAATTGCTTTCCTTAACGATGATCATGGTAAACTTGCCATCATCAAGCGCAGCGTCTGGTACGATCTGTTCAAAACCGCCCACTGAATTGGTCAAGGCAATCAGAATCGTCGAAGCCTGCCCACGATATTCATGACCATCGTATTTGATGTCCATTTCAACCGGCTTGATTCTAGGAAGCAGTTCAGCCCCTTTTGCCAGATAGGCCAGATAGCCAAACAGCGACTTCATCTGAGAAGGCACCTCATAAGTCAGCTCCGTCAAGGTCCCACCAGCCGCGATGTTCATAAAGTAATTGTCACCAGCTTGACCAATATCGATCTTGAACTTCTTGTTTTTGCGCAAGATCAGCTTGGCCGCTGCGATCGGATCATCACGCGGAATCCGCAGGGCACGCGCATAGTCGTTGGTTGTCCCCGCTGGAATGATTGCCAAAGCTGGCCGTTTCTCCAGTCCGGCAATTCCGTTGATAACCTCGCTGAGCGTACCATCACCACCCGCGGCAACGATCAGATCAAAGCCTTCCTTGGCTGCCCGCGTTGCCTCGTTCTTAGCCGAATTAGGTGCCGGCGTCGTTGCAAACGCACTGGTCTCGTAGCCGGCCTTTTCATAGACTGCCAAAATGTCGACCAGGTCATTGCGCATGGCTTCACGCCCCGACGTCGGGTTATAAATAATCCGTGCTCGTTTTCGCATAGTTTCCTCCGCCATCAAATCAGTTTACTTTTCGTTCAAGGCCTTCATCAAAAGCTTGTTGACCACACCAGGGTTGGCCTTACCACGCGTCTGCTTCATGATTTGACCAACTAAGAAGCCGACAGCCCGATCCTTACCATTCTTGTAGTCTTCAATCGACTGTTGGTTGTTGGCCAAAACATCATCAACGATTGGCTGCAGCTTGGCTGGATCAGACAACTGAACCAGACCGTTCTTTTCAGCATAGGCAGCTGGCTCTTCACCATCCAGAATTCCCTTGAAGACCTTCTTGGCCATCTTAGATGAGATCGTGCCGTCATCGATCAGCTTGATCATCCCGGCTAAGTTGGCTGGCGTCAGCTTGGTATCCTGTAAATCAACCTGCTTGTCGTTTAAGTAGCTGTTAACATCGTTCATCAAGTAGTTGGCAGCCTTCTTTGGATCAGCACCCAGAGCAATCGTAGCCTCAAAGAAATCAGACATTTCCTTGGTCTGCGTCAAAACCATAGCGTCGTATGCACTCAGACCCAGATCGTTAGTGTAGCGAGCACGCCGCTCACCAGGCATTTCTGGCATAGCGTCTTGAATTTCTTGAATCCATTCATCGCTGACTTCCAAAGGTGGAATATCTGGTTCTGGGAAGTAACGGTAGTCATCGCTGCCTTCCTTGGTCCGCATGGAGATGGTTTCGCCGGTTGCCTCGTCAAAGCGCCTCGTTTCTTGGGCAATCGTGCCACCAGACATAATCACCTTTTCATGCCGCTGCTGCTCAAAGTTCAATGCCTTGCGCACGAAATTGAAACTGTTGATGTTCTTCATTTCGGTCTTAGTACCAAACTTATCAGAACCGATTGGACGAATCGAGATGTTGGTGTCAACCCGCATTGAACCTTCTTCCATCTTAACATCGGAGATCCCGGTAAACTGGATCCGTTGACGCAAGGCTTCCAGGTAGGCCACGGCTTCTTCTGGCGAGGCAATGTCTGGCTTGGAGACAATTTCGATCAAAGGCGTGCCTTGCCGGTTCAAGTCCACGTAGGAGTAGTTGCTCGTGTGCGTGTTTTTACCGGCATCTTCTTCAATGTGCATCTCCTTGATCCCGATCTTCTTCTTTTTGCCATCAACTTCAATTTCAATCCAGCCGTCATGTGCGATTGGCGTTTCAGATTGAGTTACCTGATAGGCCTTAGGGTTGTCAGGATAGAAATAGTTCTTTCGGTCAAAGTGCATGTGCTTTGAGATCTGCGCGTGCAATGCCAAACCGGCCATAATCCCATCACGAACCACGCCCTTGTTAAGCGTTGGCAAGGTACCTGGGTAGGCCCAGTCAATTACGTTGGTGTTGGCGTTTGGTTCATCACCGAATTCTACTGGCGTTGGACTGTAGATCTTGGAGTGGGTCTTCAATTCTACGTGGACCTCAAGCCCAATGGTCGTTTCAAAGTTCATCTTAGTCTTGACCCCCTAACTTTGGCGTTTGCTTGTGGAAGTCGGTCGTCTGTTCAAAGACGTAGCCGGCATTGTAGATCGTTTGTTCATCAAAGGCCTTACCAATAATGTGCAGACCAACTGGCAGGCCATTGTCAAAGCCAGCTGGCAGCGACATTGCTGGCAGGCCGGCCATGTTAACGGGAACGGTCAGAATGTCGTTCATGTACATCGTCTTTGGATCTGCAATCTCAGAACCGATTTCAAAAGCTGGGTTGGCGCCAGTAGGTCCCATGATCAAGTCGTGGTCTTTTAAGACGTTGGCAAAGTCTTGGGCAATCAGCGTCCGAATCTTGGCAGCTTTGTTGAAGTAAGCATCGTAAAAACCAGCCGAAAGCGAGAACGTTCCCAGCATGATCCGGCGCTTAACTTCATCACCAAAGCCCTGCGTCCGTGACTTGACGTAGACTTCTTCCAGCGTCTTGGCATCAGGTGCCCGGAAGCCATAGCGAATTCCATCGTAGCGCTGCAGATTGGATGACGCTTCTGATGAGGCCAGAATGTAGTAGGCTGGTACGCCATACTTGGTATGAGGCATCGAAACGTCCGTATCAATGATGGCACCCAGTTCTTCAAAGTGCTTCAAGGCCTTGTTGATGACAGTCCGCACGCCAGGTTGAATTCCTTCATCCAGGTATTCCTTTGGTACGGCAATCTTCAAGCCCTTAACATTCGTGTTTTCGTTCAGGCTGGCAGCCCAGTTTGGTACCTGACGATCTGAAGAAGTCATGTCGTGATCGTCTTGACCGCTGATGATTTGGGTCAGCAGCGCGTTGTTCTTAACGCTGTTGGTGATCCAACCAATTTGATCAAAGCTGGAGCCAAATGCAATTGCCCCCCAACGCGATACCCGGCCGTAAGTTGGCTTTAAGCCGACCACGTTGTTGTATGATGATGGCATTCGAATTGAGCCACCCGTATCAGTTCCCAAAGCACCAATCACGTCACCGGCTGCCACGGCTGCTGCCGAGCCACCAGAAGAACCACCGGGAACCCGCGTCAGATCCCAAGGGTTATGGGTCGTAAAGAAGGCCGAGTTTTCCGTTGAGCCACCCATGGCAAACTCATCCAGGTTGGTCTTACCAACGTTGATGAAGTCTTGGTCATTCAGCTTTTCGATAACCGTAGCATTATAAATTGGCGTAAAGTTTTCCAGCATCTTGGAGGCCGCAGTCGTCTTAAGCCCCTTGGTTACGATGTTGTCCTTAACTGCCAATGGCACACCAGCTAGCAGCTTGTCTGTCGCGATTCCTTCATTATCGATTGCTTCGGCACGCTTTAAAGCTTCATCCTCATTCAGCGTAATAAAGGCCTTGACGTCATCATCAGTTTCCTTGATGCGGTCAAAAGCTGCCTTGGTCAGTTCCTTAGCGCTGACCTTTTTGGCCTGCAAGTCTGCATGCAGCTGAGTCAAGTCGGTATCATTGAACTTCATTATTCGCCGTCCTCACTTTCATCATCCATGATTGCTGGCACCTTAATCAAGCCGCCTTCCGTGTCCGGAGCATTCTTAAGCAGGGCTTCTCGCTCGTTGCTTTTGACTGCAACGTCTTCGCGCATCACGTTGACACGATCCGTTGGCGAGTACATTGGGTCTACGCCATCGGTATTCTGCTCTTGCAGTTCCTCAAACATGTCGATGATGCTGCCCAGTTGTGGGGTAAACTTGGCGAGTTCGGCATCATTGAATTCCAGTTTGGCCAATTCGGCAACGTGCTTAACCTGCTGCTGATCGATCTGACTAGCCATTCTTTCTCCTCTTTTCCTTTAATTAGGTATTACATACGTTCATCTATTTTATCACACAAAACCCGTCGTTTTTAGCAAAAACGCCACCGCAAGCGCGATGACGTTCAATTTTTTATTAATACGACTCAAATACGTGCGTTCGGAAAGTATCGGATCCCGAATCACGGTAGACAACCGCCTGCATCTCTGAAGACGATTGAATCTTAATGTCGATTGGAATTCCATTTGGCAGATACTTCTTGGCCGCGCGTGCAATATATTGCGTAAAGCTTTGCACCTCAGACTGGCTGTAGAACTGCGTCGTCACGGTGATGTGCATCCCTGACAGCGTACCGTTCTTATATTGAGCCTGAGCCGTAACTCCACTAAGGTTCGGGAAGAAGCTTTGAATCTGACTCTTGAAGTTGGTAAAGCTGGTATTGTCGGTTTCGTTATCGCTGTTGGTTGAAGTAGCGTCACTGGCCTTTGGCAATACCTTGGTTGAGTAGTTCAGCTTCTTCCAGCTGCCGATCGTGCTGCCGCTGCTCTTGGAGTAAGCAAAGAAGCTGCCCCCAACCAGGCTGTCGTTTGGTGCCTGTTTGTACAGAGCAATCACGATTGGAATATCTTTCAGCGCGGACTTTTTGCGCAGCCGCTTTAAGATCTTTTGAGCAGCAATCTTTCCCTGCCTTTGAATCTCGGCATCCGAAAGTTTCTTTTGGTAGGTAGGGCCATTTGTCGTCTTTTGGTAGTAGTAGACTGAATTAATCCCGATCCCAATCGTCATTCCCTTTAAGGTCAGAGAATTGCCGTTTTGTACCATGAAGTCCTGTTCTTCAATCTGCTGAATGTATTCAGGATTTGGATTGCTCTTCTTGCCTTGTGCGGCATTCAAGCCGGTTGGATTGCTTTTGGTTTTGCGGCCCAGCCAGTTTTCAATCGTATCGGTACTCAGATACTGACCTTCTTGGAAGATATAGTTCTTGGTCGAGAAAACCTTTTTGGAGACTTCCGTCAGGCCGGTTTCAAAACTCTTCAGATTATAACTGTTGTCATTTTGATTGATATTGACCCCGCGCGCCTTGCTGACCTTGTAGTGACCATTTTGAATGACCCCTTGGTACTGACCACTGGAGGTTCCTGTCGTCGTAATCTTGCTGGATGACGAAGAAGATTTCTTACCAATGCTGCATGATGCCAACAGCACCGTACTCAGCAGCACGACTGTCGTCAACGTCAGCTTTTTTAGCTTCTGTAGTTTCACTTTAGTCCTCCTTCATCGCCTGAGCAAACCGACTCTCATTCCAAACCTCAATTCCCAGATCCTGGGCTTTGGTGAGTTTAGAGCCAGCCTTTTCTCCAGCGATGACCAAATCTGTTTTTTTCGACACGCTGCCAGTTACGCTGGCACCGCGTTCTTCCAGCCATTGTTTGGCCTGATCGCGCGTCATCTCATTGAGCTTGCCCGTCAAGACCACGCGCTTACCCTGCCATTCTTTAGCAGCCGCGCTGTCTTGAGCAATTGGCGCCGGTCCATGGTATTCCATATTGACTCCAGCCGCTTGCAGCTCTTGAATCAATTCTTGCACCTGTTCATTGGCAAAGTAGTTTTTCAAGCTGTCGGCAATCGTTGGACCAATCGTGTTGATCTCGGCAATCGCTTCCTCATCAGCCGTCATTAATGCCGCTAAAGAGCCAAAATGCTGGGCCAGAATGCGAGCTGCCTTGGCACCGACATGGCGAATGCCCAAGCCAAACAATAGACGCTCAACAGAATTATTGCGACTGTTGGCAATCGATGTCAATAGGTTGTTAGCGGATTTAGGTCCAAATTTATCTAATGTTAATAATTGATCGTAAGTCAGACGATACAAATCGGCAACATCATGAACCAAATGACGATCCCAGAGCTGCTCAATCACTCTTGGTCCTAAATGATCAATATTCATGGCATTGCGCGAGGCAAAGTGAACCAGCCCCTCTTTAACCTGGGCCGGACACATTGGATTGATGCAACGCAGCGCGACCTCATCATCCAAATGTACCAGCTTGGCCTGGCAAACCGGACAATTCTGAGGAATTTCATAAGGCTTGCTGTCAGCAGGGCGCTTATCCAAGATCACGCGTGAAATCTCGGGAATAATGTCGCCGGCCTTGTGCAGCAATACCGTGTCACCTAGGCGAATATCCTTGTCTCTTAAGTAGTCGGGATTATGCAGCGAAGCTCGGCTAACCGTGGTCCCGGCCAATTGAACCGGATCCATGACCGCAGTCGGCGTGACGTTGCCGGTTCGACCAACCGTCCACTCGATGTCTCTGACTACGGTTGCCTGCTCTTCAGGTGGGAATTTATAGGCAATCTCCCAACGCGGTACTTTGACGGTCGCGCCCAGGGCCTCTTCAACGGCGAGATCGTTCACCTTTTCGACGATCCCGTCAATTCCATATGGCAGATCATCACGTTTGGCCGTGTATTCATCAATATAGGCTTTGATTTCTGCTTCATTATGCACGACGCGATTGAATTCATTGACATGAAATCCTAACTGCCGCATTTTGTCCAAAGCCTGGTCCTGAGTCTTAACGCCCAGCTTTTCATATTCTGGAATGTAATACATAAAAGTATCCAACTCACGCTTAGCTGTTACCTTGGCATCCAATTGCCGCAGACTGCCGGCCGCCGCGTTTCTTGGGTTGGCAAACGTTGGCAGTCCGTTAGCCTCACGTTCTTCGTTTAGCTTGGCAAACGCTGCTTTAGGCATGAAGCACTCGCCTCTAAATTCCAACGATAATGGCTCAGCCAGCTTTTGGGGAATCGACTTGATGGTCTTGACGTTTTCAGTGACGTCCTCGCCAATCGTACCGTTACCCCGCGTTGATCCTTGAATCAAGCGACCATTTTCATAGACCAGCGACAATGAGAGGCCATCAATCTTTAATTCCAGGTTATATTCAACATCACCGGTAAAATTAGGATTGTCTTGTTGGCGAGCATTAAAGTCCATCAGCTCTTCAACCGAAAAAACATCCCCCATCGAAAGCATTGGAATATCATGTTCAACTTTGGTCAGGTTCGTTTCCGTTTCGCCACCGACTTTTTGGGTGGGTGAATCTGGCGTTACCAGTTCAGGAAAACGCTGCTCAATCTCGACCAGGCGCTGATACTCACGGTCATACACATAGTCTTCAACGCTGGGAGCATCTTGCTCGTAGTATTCTTTTCCCCACTTGATCAAGCGCTCTTTTAGCGGACCAATCTCTTTGGTAGCTTCTTCTCGGGTCAGATTATTAACCGATTTTTCTTCTGTCATCGCGGGCCTCGCTTTTAATTAACCTTGGTAATTGGGGCAAACTGGGCCAACAGCCGCTTGACGCCCTCATTTGGAAAGGCAATGTCCAATTCCATATCGTTGCCTGAGCCATTGACGGAAACGACCATGCCTTGCCCCCACTTCTTATGCTGAACCTTATCGCCGACTTTCCAGGACTGCTTATCAGCACCAGTTCCCGTGCTCTCCTGCTTAGCCGAGTGGGTCAGACCATGAGCACGTCTTTGTGAAGCAAACGTAGTGGCCTGAGAGGCAGCTTTGGCAAATGGCGTATTCATTGCCTTGGCCTTACCGGAGCCGTCCGCATTTTCAAATTTGATCAGATCGTCATTAATCTCATCGACGAATTGGGAAGGCTGATTGCGCTGAACGCGGCCATAGAGCATCCGTGAATAGGCATTGGTCAGATACAGTTTGCGCTTGGCCCGCGTGATACCAACATAGGCCAGCCGTCGCTCTTCTTCCAGTTCCTTTTCATTACTCAAGGAGCGATAAAGCGGGAAGATTCCTTCTTCCATCCCAACCAAAAAGATCACCGGAAATTCCAGACCCTTGGCAGCATGCAGGGTCATCAAGGTTACCTTAGGCGCTTCTTCATCAACGTCATCCTGATCGGAAACCAGTGCCAGATCAGACAGGAAGTTCATGAGTTTTTGTCGATTGTCAACGTCATCTTCAGCATGTTTTTGATCGTATTCTTGGGTTACCGATTTGAACTCTTCAAGGTTTTCCTGACGTGACTGCGCCTGCAGATCGTTTTCGGCCTGTAACATCTGGAGATAACCGCTCTTGGTCAAAATCTCATCAGTCAGCTCAGTGATGGTCAGATAGTCGGCCTCTTTGGTCAGATCAGCCATCAAGCGACCAAAGTCTTCAATCTTAGCTCGAATTCGTGCACTGATTGCATTAGCCAGCGTAACGTTTTGAGCTGCTTCCAAAAGCGACCAGCCGTTTTCATTGGCAAACTGCCGCAGCTTGTCGACACTGCCCGGGCCGATGCCGCGTTTTGGCGTATTAACGACACGTTCAAAGCTCATCGCATCTCGTGGATTGACGATCAAAGTCAGATAGGCCAGAATATCACGAATTTCTTTACGATCATAGAATTTATGGCCACCGACCATCGTATATGGTACGGTCGACTTCATAAACGTTTCTTCGATCATCCGTGACTGTGCATTGGTTCGATACAAAACGGCAAAGTCATTATAATGATAGCCATGTTCGCGCATCTCGGCCTGGATCTTGCTGACAACAAACTGTGACTCATCATGCTCGTTTTGTGCTCGGTAATAAGAAATCTTTTCACCAGTACCGTTTTCGGTCCACAGGTTCTTTTCTTTACGCACCAGGTTATTGGCGATTACTTCGTTGGCCGCCTTTAAAATTGTCTGTGTCGAGCGGTAATTTTGCTCCAGCATGACTGTATGTGCTTCTGGATAGTCACGCTCAAAATTAAGAATATTGTTCATATTGGCGCCTCGCCAGCCATAGATTGACTGATCAGCATCGCCAACCACACAGAGATTCTTATATTTAGCAGCTAAAAGCGTGACCAGCTGATACTGGGCATCGTTGGTATCTTGATACTCATCAACGTGAATGTAGTGGAACTTGTTTTGGTAGTATTCCAGAGTCTCCGAATCTTTTTTAAACAGCTCGATGGTCTTCATGATCAGATCGTCAAAGTCTAAGGCCTGGCTGTTTTCAAGCTCTTTTTGATAAAGCACGTAAGCCTTGGCGACGATCTGATTGAGCGGATTATTGGCATGACTATTGAGCTCAGCATAGTCTTCGGCCGTCTGCATCGCATTTTTAGCATTTGAGATGGCACTTAAAATCGCCCGTGGATCATACTTTTTGGTGTCCACGTTCAATTCGCTGCAGATGCGCTTCATCAAAGTACGCTGCTCACTGGTATCGGCAATCGTAAAGGCTCGGTTGTAGCCCAGCTTGTCGATGTCACGACGCAGAATACGGACACACAGCGCGTGGAAAGTTGATACCCAAATGTCGCGAGCACTTTCTCCCAACAATTTACCGACCCGCTCTTGCATTTCACGTGCGGCTTTGTTGGTAAAGGTAATGGCTAGAATATTCCAAGGGTTGACCCCCTGTTCTTCAATCAAGTACGCCACTCGATGCGTCAGCACCCGAGTTTTACCCGAACCAGCCCCAGCCATGACCAAAAGTGGCCCTTCCGTAGTCAAGACGGCCTCTGCCTGCTTATCATTCATTCCTTGCAGTAATTGACTTGTCACGCCTTATTTCCATCCTCTCTTAAAATTATCGCGGATTCCATTATAGCAAATTTCGTTTGGTAAATAAAAAACGAGCAACGACCACTCGACGCTGCTCGCAGAAAATCTATTGCTGATCAGACGTTAGATCCGCATTAACCGGCTGCTTATTTTTCCAGACCTCGGTATCTTCAATCTGATGCTGCAGCTCTTCCAGACTTGGCTTGCCAACCACCCAGACAAATCCGGCTATGGCTTGAGGATCATCTTTTACCTCACTGAAGAACTGGTAATGCCAATTGCCTTTTAACAGCCATTGTCGCTGTAGTGCAGGACGCTGAGCAACCCGCGCCAACATCATGACTGCCGGCTGCAGCATCTGGACATCAAACAAAGGCATACCCGCAATTGCCCGCAAAAGCTGCTCAGATTGCGAAACATTGGCGCCATAATCAAAGACGTTGCCATAAATCGACAAACCCGGCTCAATGCCATGCACGTACAGATTACCGGTTGCCGTAACATAGAAATCAACTCTAAAGACACCACGATACTGGAGATTTTCGGCCACACTGGTAACGATGCGTTCCATTTCCCGGGAAATGTCAGCATTCAGATTGGCTGGGGCCTTAACACCCATTAATTTTTCATCAGCGTTGAGCATCAATTCAACCGCAGGAAATACTTGAGTGTCTTGACCATCAGTGGCTGCCAGCATTGTGTATTCAGCCGTGTGATCAATCCATGATTCCAAAAGATAGGTTCCGGCATTGATAAAGTCAGCTGCCCGCGTAATATCGGACTGCTTGGTGATTTTCATTGAATGCTCGCCAATGCCGCGCTGGATCGGCTTTAAAATCGCTGGATAGCCAATTGAATCAATTGATTGATAGACGTCATCCAGACTGATTACCGTAACGTATGGTGCCACATTAACATTGATCTGATCCAAGAAGGCCCGCTCCATCAAACGATCCTGGACGATTTCTAAAGCGTTGATCCCTTGCGGCAGATAAACACTGCGACTCAGATAGCGCAGCACGCTGGAGTCGATCAAGTCGTTGGCATAGATGACAGCATCACAAGTCTGAGCAAACATTGTCAGCTTTTCTTGATTATTGTAGGCCCCGCTGATAGTAAAATCTGCCTGCTTGGTCAAACTTGGCTTTGAACGATCGACATAGACGCCAACATTGAAGCCAGCCCGCTTGGCAGCAGTAATCAGGGTGCTGCCGTTGCGGTTCAAGCCGATAATGCCCAGCGTTGATCCTGGATATAAAGTATTTGTACTGCTCATCAGCCCACCCCCATTAGTATTTAATCTTCAAATTCAGCCTTGCCATTGGCCAACGAGCTGACCTTGGCCAATGATTCGATTCTAAGGCCCTGTTCACGAAGCTTTTGGCCACCCGGCTGGAAGGTCTTTTCAATCACGATTCCGGCACCAGCAACCTCAACACCGGCTGCTTGTGCAATCTGCAGCATGCCTTCCAGTGCCTGACCATTTGCTAAAAAGTCGTCAATCAACAAAACCTTGTCATCAGGACTGACGTATTTTTTAGAGATTGAAATCTGATTGGTAGTCTGCTTGGTGTAAGAATAAACGCTAGCCGTGTACAGGTCGTCTTTTAAGGTCAGACTCTTGTGTTTGCGCGCAAAAATCACCGGTACATTCATTGCCAGCCCCGTCATAACGGCTGGGGCGATGCCTGATGACTCTACCGTCCAGATCTTGGTGATACCTGCATCAGCAAAAAGCTTGGCAAATTCTTCACCCATGTGCTTCATCAGAACCGGGGCAACTTGATGATTCAAGAAAGCATCCACCTTTAAGACGTTACCGGGCAGAACCGTACCATATTCCTCAATTTTTTCCTGAAGTTCTTTCATGAGATTCTCCTTAACAGCTTATTTATCATAATTGTACAACTTGTAGGTCTGAATTACTGAGATTAATTTCTGTGCATAATCCGGATCTGTTGCATAATGAGCTTCTTGGAGCGCCTTGGCTGCCTCTTTGTAGTCTGTGGCCTGGGTAACTGCCTGATAGTTTTGACTGTTGTAGTCCGTTCCGTTGATCATCAGCTTGGTATGATCCTTAATTGACTCGCTCCAGCTGGAATAGACCTTAAAGCGTCCCTTAGTGGTAATCCACTTGCCATTGACATATTCCTTAGTCGTCAAAACCTGTGAGTCCTTGCCCGTTCCTTTAATGCCAAACAGATTATGATACTTGGCTGCCAGCTTGCTGCTGCCCCAGTCTGACTCAAGAATGGCCTGGGCAATCGTAATCGATGCCGGAACGTTGTATTTCTTTTGCATAGCCTGGGCTTCGGGTGCAACCTGCTTGATAAAGAGACGCTTGGCATTTTGCTGTTGCTCAATGATTTGCTGTTGCTGATAACGTTGGTAGAAATGATGACCGACATAGACGCCCAAAAAGACGACCATGATCGTTAGAATACCAATCAGCCAGCGATGCTGATAAAGCTTTTTGGAGTGCCGAGTCTTAGCGCGGCGTTTCTTTGCCACAGATGATTCCCCCTGTTTTTATCTCGTATTTTTAAAGTTCTATTCTGCATTTTACCAGACTAAAATCATTAAAAAAACCGCGAAACGACAAATTTGCAAAAATATAAAAAAAGCACCAGCTGGATGCTGATGCTTGATTTTTTGGATCGCAAATGATTAGTTAACCGCCTGCAATCGCACCAAATCTCAAAAGTGTTGATATTAAGCCACGAAGGCAAAATATTAACGCTTGGAGAATTGTGAAGCCTTACGAGCCTTCTTCAGACCTGGCTTCTTCCGTTCCTTCATCCGAGGGTCACGAGTCAACAGACCGGCCTTCTTCAGAGCATCCCGGAAATCTGGGTCGACGCTCAGCAGGGCACGAGCAATCCCGTGACGAACTGCGCCGGCTTGACCAGAGAAGCCACCACCGCGAACGTTGACCAGAACGTCGTATTGACCTTCCGTCTTCGTTGCAGCAAATGGTTGGTTGACGATAGCACGCAGGTTGGCAAACGGAATGTATTCTTCGATTGCCTTGCCGTTCATCGTAATGTTACCAGAACCTGGTACCAGACGAACCCGTGCGGTAGCATCCTTGCGGCGACCAGTACCACTGTATTGAACTTGTTGAGCCAATTCCGTTCCCTCCTTAGATTAAGTTCGTGATGTCAAGCACTTCTGGTTGTTGAGCAGCGTGCTTGTGATCTTCACCAGCATAAACATGCAGCTTCATGCCCATCTTGCGACCAAGAGGGGTGTGTGGCAGCATGCCCTTGATGGAATCTTCCACCAGCTTTTCTGGTTCGTTGGCGCGACGTTCGCCCGCCGTCTTTTGCTTCAGACCACCAGGGTAGTCAGAGTGACGGTAGTAGATCTTGTCAGCGGCCTTCTTACCAGTCAACTTAACTTCGGCAGCGTTGATAACGATGACATTGTCACCAGTGTCAACGTGTGGGGTGTAGGTTGGCTTGTTCTTGCCCTTCAGAACAGAAGCAACAACGGATGCCAGACGACCCAGGGAGATACCCTTGGCGTCGACAATGTACCATTTGCGGTCAACTTCACCAGGTTTTGCCATGTATGTCGTTCTCACGATTAAGTCCTCCAATTTTTGTCTTTCTTTTACAAATAATTGTGTACCGAGTAATTAGATGGAAAAGAAATACCATTCGTTATTTTACTTGATAGATGCAGATTCGTCAATGGTTTTGTTAGCTTGATCACCATAATCAACACTGACCAGATAAAGACCACTGGCTGGTGCCGTCATGCGTGCTTGATTGCGATCCTTAGCAGCCAGCACGCGCGGCACATCGTCAACTGGCCGCTGATTGCTGCCGATCTCTAATAAAAAGGCCACCATAATGCGAACCTGATTATATAAAAAGCCATTGCCGACAAAATCAAAAATGATTTCATTATTGGCCTCGTCACGATGCACATCAGCCTGATAGATCGTTCTGACGTTACTCAGCGCTTGACTGCCAGATGCGACGAAGCTGGTAAAGTCATGTTCCCCCACTAGATCCTGAGCTGCCTGCTGCATTTTAGCCACATCTACTGGATACTTAAAATGCGCGGTATAGTTACGCTTAAATGGATTAACGAAATCACTTTGATCAACGCGGTAACGGTAGTGCTTGGAATGGGCATTAAAGCGCGCGTGAAAGTCAGGGCTGACCAGTTCGGCTTTTTTGACAATGATATCCAAGGGTAAAAGGCTATTTAATGCTTTACGCATCGAATCATTGCCCAATTTATATGGACAATCAAAGTGTGCAACCTGATTGAGCGCATGCACTCCTGCATCCGTCCGTCCAGAACCGATAACCGATAGCGGCGGGTTGGGATTCTTGGCAATCTTATTGACGGCATTTTTCAAGGTCTGCTCAACCGTCCGCTTATTTGGCTGAATCTGAAAGCCTGAAAAATTGGTACCATCATAGGCAAAAGTTATTTTGTAGCGATACACTTTATCGTTTTCCTTTCAATCAAAACATCATTCATACTGGCAAAAAACGTGTGACCAGCAGAATCAAAGTCGCAACGGCTAAGCTAACCATGGCTGTCGTGTCGTTATGGTGCCAGTGCAAGACACGATACTTGGTTCGCGGTGCATCCGGATCATAACCACGTGCCTCCATCGCCGTTGCCAACTCCTCAGCACGCTTAAATGAGCCCACAAACAGGGGAATCAAAAGCGGTTCTAAGCGCTTGGCTCGCTCAATCAAACTGCCCTCATCAAAATTAACGCCCCGTGATCTCTGCGCATTCATTACCTTGGTCGTTTCATCCATAATCGTCGGAATAAAACGCAGTACAATCATCAGCATGACCGCAATTTGATTAACCGGCACGTGTAAATAGCGTAGCGGATTCATAAAGGCCTCCATGGCTGCTGCCAGCTGCAGCGTTGGCGTAGTGGCCGTTAATACGGTTGAGATGGTGATGATCAAAATGAACCGCGCCAAGATAATGGCCGATTGATAAAAGCCACCACTGGTAATTGCCAGCCAGCCCCATTGCCAATAGACGTGCCCACCACTGCTAAACAGCAGCTGGATCGCCACGGTAAACAAGATGATCCAAAATAATGGTTTGATGCCACGCCAATACAGCTTTAACGGCAGCCGACTCAATGCAATCAGCATCCCTAATACGACAAAAAGCCAAAGATATCCCAGCCAATTATTGGCCAAAAAGACGATCACGACATACCAAAAACAGCTAAACAGCTTAACGCGCGGATCCAGTTGATGCAGCCAGGAGCTTCCTGGCACGTAGGCACCTAGTATTACCTTGGCATTACCCATTTGCTCGTCCTCCTTGCTTAAGATGGTCAGCAAGTTGATCAGCCAGCTGCTCAATGGTCAACGGTACCTCATCGGTCAATTTTAGGCCATGTACTACCAGCTGATTGGCAAAATCAACGCTTGCTGGCGGCAAAATCCCAGCCTCTTTAAGCAGATCCGGCTTGCCGAACAATTCATGCGGTGTCATAAATGCTGTCCGCTGACCTTGCTTCATAACCAAAACGTGATCGGCATAGCGAGCAGCCTGTTCCATTTGATGCGTAATCATCAAAATCGTAGTACCCTTTTGATGCAATTGATTGACTAAGTTCAAAAGATCCTCACTTGCCTGGGGATCCAGTCCAGCAGTCGGTTCATCTAAAATTAAAACACGCGGGTGCATGGCTAAGACGCCAGCAATCGCGACCCGCCGCATTTGGCCGCCAGAAAGCTCAAATGGCGAGCGATCATTAATATCTTCCGGCAGCTTTAATGATCGCAAAGCCGTCAATGCCTGCTCTTTAGCCTGCTCTAGTGAGACACCCATATTAAGTGGTCCAAACATCACGTCTTTTAAAACCGTCTCAGCAAACAGCTGACTTTCTGGAAACTGAAAAACATAGCCAACTCCTTTGCGTAGCTTAGCTAATGTCTTTTTGTCAGCATGACTGTCGATAGTAACCTCACCAACACGCAAGCTGCCATGAGTCGGTACCAGCAGCCCATCCAACATAGCCATCAAAGTTGACTTGCCACTACCGGTATGACCAACGATAGCCGTAAAACTGCCCGACTCAAGCTTAAGTGAAAAATCTTTGACTGCCAACGTGGCCATGGGCGTGTCTGCTTGGTAAGCATAGTTGACGTTTAAGAATTCAATTGCTGACATAGCCACTCCACCATCCGTTCTGAATCTAGATATTGTGTTGGAACGCTGATCCCCCGCTCCTTTAGCTGCAGCTGCAAACGTTGGGCAAATGGCAGCGCCAGATGCATTTGGGCCAGTTTAGCCGGTTCTTTGAGTAATTCAGCCGTTGCTCCTTGCATGGCGACCTTGCCATGATCCAGCACCACTGCATAATCACTCATCGAAAGCTCAACCGGATCATGCGTAATTGAGATGACGGTCATATCGTGCTGAATGATCAACTGTTTTAAAAGCGTCAGCAGCTCATGACGTCCCTTAGGATCCAGCATACTGGTTGCCTCGTCTAAGATGATCACACGCGGACCAATTGCTAAAATACCGGCCAGGGCCACCCGTTGTTTTTGCCCACCTGAAAGCAGTGAAGGTTCACTGTCAGCAAAATCTTGCATGCCGACTGCCTTTAAAGCCTCATCAATTCGCTGCTGCATCTGATCATGCGGTACTTGATGATTTTCCAGACCAAAGGCAACATCATCGGCAACCGTGGTTCCTACAAACTGATTGTCAGGATTTTGAAACACCAAACCAATCTGTTGACGCAACTGCTGCAAATGTGCCTCGTCAACTGGCAGATCATCAATTGTGATTGTGCCGCTGCTTGGTATCAAAAGCCCGTCAATCAATCGGGCCAAGGTACTCTTGCCACTACCGTTATGACCAATTACCGCAGTCCATTTTTTCATCGGCAGCTGCATGGATACATCATCTAGTGCCGGTTGTGCATGATCGGGGTATTTAAACGAAAGGTGTTGAATATCAATCAATCACGTCACCCATTTCTTTTTAAACTTATCCTATTATTTTAACAGTGGAGCGGAAAAAATAAAGATATACAAAAAAATCACTTACAACTGGGGTGCACGAAAGACTTTACGTCCCCGCATTCGAGCTAGACTAGGAATTGCGATTCCACCATCGTAGCGCTCTATACCACCAGCTGTAGTGATTCTTTATTACGTATTGAATTGACGAAAATGATTAGTCGACAAATTCCAGAACAACCATTTGTGCGCCGTCACCACGACGAGGCATGGTCTTCAGAATCCGCGTGTAACCACCTTTACGGTCGGCAAACTTTGGTGCCAGCTCTTCAAACAGGTATTGCAGAGCTGATTGTACGCGAACGTTGTCGCCATCTTCCTTAACGTCAGCAACGACATTGCGCAGGAAAGCAGCTGCTTGACGACGAGAAGCCAAGTCGCCACGCTTTGCCAGCGTAATCATCTTGTCAGCAGTCTTGCGAACTTCCTTAGCGCGAGCTTCAGTAGTCTTGATGCTGCCGTTGACGATCAGGTCAGTGGTCAAATCACGTAATAAAGCCTTACGTTGTGAACTAGTACGTCCTAATTTACGGTAACTCATGAAGTGGTTCCCTCCTTTTAATTGTTTTAATTAGTCTTCTTGGCGGAAGCCTACGCCCAAGTCGGCCAGCTTCAGCTTGATTTCTTCTAAGGACTTTTGACCCAGGTTGCGAACCTTCATCATATCAGCTTCAGTCCGTTCAGTCAGGTCCTTAACAGTTTGAATATCAGCACGCTTCAAGCAGTTGTAAGAACGAACCGACAGATCCAGTTCTTCAATCGTCTTGTCGAGTACCTTTTCTTGGTGAGTTTCTTCGCGTTCAACCATCACTTTGGCATCTTTTGCTTCTTCAGTCAGGTTGACAAACATCTCCAAGTGTTCAGTCAAGATCTTGGCAGCAAGACTAATAGCAGCCGTTGGGGTCAATGAACCATCCGTCCAGACATCCAACGTCAACTTGTCAAAGTCGTTGCTTTGGCCGACCCGCGTGTTTTCTACGGTGTAGTTGACCCGTTCGATAGGGGTGTAGATGGAGTCAATTGGCAAAGTCCCAATTTCAAGACCGCTCAAACGCAGCTTGTTTTGATCGGCTGGTACATAGCCACGACCCTTATCAGCCGTCATCATGATGTGCAGTTCAGCTCCATCAGCGACCGTTGCAATATGCAAGTCAGGGTTCAAGATCGTAACGTCGCCATCACCTTGGATGTCACCGGCAGTTACTTCTGCAGGACCCTTGACATCCAATTCCAAATCCTTGGCATCTTCAGATTCAATCTTCAAAGAAACCTTCTTGAGATTCAAGATGATCTGCGTAACGTCTTCTGTAACGCCTTGAACGGTACTGAACTCATGAAGCACACCGTCGATTTGGATACTGGTAATTGCGGCACCTGGCAGAGAAGCCATCATTACACGACGAAGAGAATTCCCCAGAGTGGTCCCGTAGCCACGCTCCAGTGGTTCGACAACAAACTTACCGTAGTTGTCAGTTTCTTCGACTTTGTGAATGTTTGGTTTTTCAAATTCGATCATTCTACTCTGTTTCCCCTTTCAAAACGTGGTCCGTAGATTGTTTAAAAGCACCTGGCCAATGATAATTTCGCCGTTGATGCGATTAGACACGACGACGCTTTGGAGGACGAGAACCATTGTGTGGCACTGGAGTTACGTCCCGGATGGCAGTAACTTCAAGACCAGTTGCTTGCAGAGCACGGATAGCTGATTCACGACCCGAACCAGGGCCCTTAACTTCAACTTCAACCGTCTTCATACCGTGTTCCATTGCTTGCTTGGCAGCAGCTTCAGAAGCCATTTGAGCAGCAAATGGAGTAGACTTACGAGAGCCCTTGAAGCCCAGCACACCGGCTGAGGACCAAGCAACGGCATTGCCTTGCACATCAGTGATCATGATCAACGTGTTGTTGAAAGTTGAGTGAATGTGTGCAACACCAGTTTCAACATTCTTTTTTGCACGACGCTTGCGTGAACCTTTTTTGGTTGCCATAAAACTAACTAACCTCCTTTATAGTATTGATTACTTCTTCTTGTTGGCGATAGCGACAGCCTTGCCCTTGCGAGTCCGTGCGTTGTTCTTAGTGTGTTGACCACGAACTGGCAGACCACGACGGTGACGCATGCCACGGTAAGAGCCGATTTCTTGCAGACGCTTGATGTTCAGGGAAACTTCACGACGAAGGTCACCTTCAACCTTAAGTTGGTCTACTTGACCACGGATCTTTTCTTCTTGTTCTGGCGTCAGGTCCTTGACACGAATGTCTTCAGAAACACCGGCAGCAGCCAGAACCTTCTTAGCAGTCGTGTTACCAATACCATAAATGTAAGTTAAGCCGATTACGATTCGCTTGTCACGAGGTAAGTCGACACCTGCGATACGAGCCATTGAGTTACACCTCCAATTCTAAAATATAATTACTTGCCTTGGCGTTGCTTGTGCTTTGGGTTAGGGCAAATTACCATAACCCGACCATTACGCTTGACGATCTTGCACTTTTCGCACATCCGCTTTACTGATGGTCGTACTTTCATTGTAAATAATCCTCCTAAAAATGATTTTAGACTAAAGACTTATTTGAAGCGGAAAGTAATCCGGCCTTTGGTCAGATCATATGGAGACATTTCAACCTTGACGCGGTCACCAGGCAGAATCTTGATGTAGTGCATCCGGATTTTGCCAGAAACGTGTGCCAGGATCTCAACCCCATTTTCCAATTCAACTTTAAACATTGCGTTAGGCAGGGTTTCGGTAACCTTACCTTCGACTTCGATAACATCGGCCTTTGCCACTGAACGGTTCCTCCTTGCCGGTAAAATTACGTAAAAACGGTGGAAAGCGGCGTACGCCCTCCACTGCAAGCTAGATAAACCTTGCGTAGTATACCACAGAGCAGGCGATTACGCAAGGATTCAACTAACAATGAGTCTTAAAGGCTAGTCAGAACTTCCTTAACGGCTTGATAAACCTTATCGATGTCTTGTTCGCCATCGATCTCATGGAGAATCCCCATTTGCTTGTAAAAGTCGATCAGTGGCGTGTTCAGTTTAATGTTGACGTCTAACCGGTTCTTAACGGTTGCGGGCTTATCATCATCACGTTGGTAGAAGTCGTGGGAACCACAGACATCGCAAGTACCTTCAACCTTTGGTGGGTTGGAAAGCGTGTTGTAGGTTGTGCCACACTTCCGGCAGATGATCCGGCTGCTCAGACGCTTAACCAGCACTTCAGGGTTAACATCAATGTCGATTACAGCATCCAACTTACGGCCATCATCAGCCAACATTTTGTTGAGGGCTTCGGCTTGTGCCAGATTGCGAGGAAAACCATCCAACATGAAACCGTGCTTGGTGTCATCTTGAGCCAAACGTTCCTTCACAATGCCGTTCGTAACTTCGTCAGGAACTAATTCGCCTTTATCGATATATTTCTTGGCTTCCAGACCCATTGGCGTTTCGTTCTTGATTGCTGCCCGGAAGATATCCCCAGTTGAGATGTGTGGGATATCAAAGTCCTTGACGATTTCTTGGGCTTGCGTACCTTTACCGGCACCAGGCAGACCCATTAAAACGAGGTTCATCGTACTCATTTGCCAATTCCTCCTATATTTATTCGCGGATAAATCCAATATACTCACGTTTCATCGTTAAACTGCGCATCTGCCGCACAACGTCCAGAGCAATCTGAACGACGATCAACAAACTGGTGCCGCCTAAGCCAATTGATTGACTCAGGTTCCAGATGTTGCTTGCCAGCAGTGGGATCAATGAGATCAATCCCAAGAATAACGATCCAACCGTTGACAAACGCATCAACAGTCCTGATACAAAGTCCTGTGTGCCTTTGCCTGGCCAAACGCCAGAGATGTAGCTGCCTTGCTTTTGCAAGTTTTCCGCGAGTTTTTCTGGATTAACTTGAACAAAGGCGTAGAAAAAGGTAAATACAACAATCAAAAATACATACAGCGCAATGCCTGGACCAGACTGCATATTAAAAATCGTTGTCATAACCTGATACCAGGTATCTTGACTATGATTTTGCTGAAAGGCCATTAAGATCGTTTGCGGCGTTGAGATAAACGAGCCGGCAAAGATCACTGGAATCACCCCGGAAACGTTGATCTTCAATGGAAGATAACTATTCGACGGCGAAGTAGTTGTTCGCCGCGTGTATTGAATCGGCAAGCGCCGTTCAGCCTGCTGGAACCAGGTAACGAACGTCACAATTGCCAGAATCGCTACAACCACTAGGGCAATAAAGCCAATTCCCATCCAGAGGCTTGCGCCGGATTCACCAGTGATTTGATCATTCCATAACTGTTTGATCCCGTTTGGCATTTCGGCGATGATCCCAGCAAAGATCAGCATTGAGACACCGTTACCAAGACCACGTTCGGTAATCATGTCCCCTAGCCAAGTAGCAAACATAGTACCTGCAGTTAAGATCAGACCAATCGTGATGTAGGTTTCCACCCCCGGATTGTTAACCAGTTTAACTGTACTTAATGCATTGAAGCCCGCGGTAATCCCAATCGACTGGATAAATCCAAGCACGATTGTAAGCCACCGCGTAGCTTGATTAAGCTTCCGTCGACCAACTTCCCCCTGTTTGCTCCATTCAACAAACTTAGGCACAATGTCCATCTGAAGAAGTTGAACCACGATTTGAGCCGTGATGTACGGGGAAACCCCCATCGCAAATAATGAGTAGTTATCCAAACCGCCACCACTGAAAGTGTTCAAAATAGATGCCAAACCGGTACTGGAAATCTGCTCTAAAGCCGCAGCATTCACACCGGGTACCGTGATTGAGGCACCTAACCGGTAAACAATCAGTACAAACAAGGTGAATAGGATCTTCTTACGAATATCCTTAACCTTGAATGCATTTTTGACGGTTGTGAACAATTACATCACCTCAGTTTTACCACCGGCAGCTTCGATAGCCTTGACAGCTGAAGCAGAAAACTTGTTGGCTTTAACGGTCAGCTTCTTGGTCAACTTACCATTGCCCAGAATCTTAACACCGCTCTTAACGTTCTTGATCACGCCGTTTTCCAGCAGAACTGCTGGCGTAACTTCGGCACCATCGTCAAAACGGTTCAGCGTCGTCAGGTTTACGATAGCGTATTCCTTACGGTTGATGTTGCTGAAACCACGCTTTGGCATTTGACGGTACAGAGGCATTTGGCCCCCTTCAAAGCCCAGACGAGTCTTACCATGAGCCTTTTGACCCTTAGTACCACGACCAGAAGTAAAACCGTGACCAGATGACAGACCACGACCCTTACGCAGACGCTTGAAACGGGAACCAGCAGCTGGCTTCAATTCGTTTAATTTCATTAGGTAGGCACCTCCTTATTGTAGATTTTTAATTACTTGACTTCTTCGATGGAAACCAAGTGAGCAACCTTAAAGATTGCACCACGCGTTGCCGCGTTGTCTGGCAGGACATTGGAGCTGCCGATCTTGCCCAGACCCAATGCCTTAACCGTACGACGTTGAGTTGGCTTACGGTGGGCAACACTGTGGATCAAAGTAACTTTAACTTTAGCCATGATCTATGTCCTCCTTATTCTGCCAGGTGATCAACGGAGACGCCACGAAGTTGAGAAACTTCTTCGGCACTCTTCAGAGCCTTCAGACCTTCAAACGTTGCACGAACAACGTTGATTGGCGTGTTGGAGCCCAAACGCTTGGAAGTAACGTCGGCAACGCCGGCCAGTTCCATAACGTTACGAACCGCACCACCGGCAGCAACCCCGGAACCTTCAACGGCTGGCTTGAGCATGATCTTGCCACCGCCGTAAGTACCGATAACTTCGTGAGGAATGGTCGTACCAACGATTGGAACTTCAATCAGGTTCTTTTGAGCAGCAGCTGAAGCCTTACGGATAGCTTCTGGAACTTCTTGAGCCTTACCAGTACCAAAACCAACGTGACCCTTCTTGTCGCCGACAATTACCAAAGCGGCAAAGCGCAGACGACGACCACCCTTAACAACCTTGGTAACCCGGTTGATCGAAACGACTTGATCTTCCAGATCCAGCTTGGATGGGTCAATGTAAGATTGTGATGCCATACAGGTTATTCCTCCTTTTTCTTAGAATTGCAGACCGTTTTCACGAGCTGCTTCAGCCAGGGCTTGTACACGACCATGGTACAGGTAGCCACCACGGTCAAAAACAACGCTGCTGATGTTCTTTTCTACACCGCGCTTAGCGATCAGAGCACCAACGCCGGCAGCTTGTTCCGTCTTAGTGTTGCCACTGACTTCACTGTCGAGAGTTGAGGCACTTGCGAGCGTCACACCCTTTACGTCATCAATCAATTGAGCGTAAATGTTTTTGTTGGAACGGTAAACACTTAAACGTGGGCGCTCTGCAGTACCAGAGATCTTGCCGCGAACGCGCATGTGACGGCGTTGACGGATCTTGTTCTTATCTGGTTTAGAAATCACAACTGTCACCTCTTGATTCTTATAATTTTAGTTTTAATTTATTCTACAGCTAGGCTGCTAGACGATTATTTACCAGTCTTACCTTCCTTACGCAGGATGTATTCATCCTCGTAACGAATACCCTTACCTTTGTAAGGTTCTGGTGAACGAACGGCACGAACTTCGGCAGCAAATTGGCCAACGTGTTCTTTGTTGATACCGCTGATTTCAATCGTCGTGTTGTCTGGAACGTTAACTTCCAGATCTTCTGGCTTGTCCATTTCAACTGGGTTGGAGTAACCAACAGTCAGGATCAGCTTGCTACCCTTAGCTTGAGCACGGTAACCAACACCGACCAGCTTCAGAGTCTTCTTAAATCCGTTGACAACACCTTCAATCATGTTGTTAACGTTGGCACGCGTAGTACCGTGGACCATCTTGGCCTTCTTATCGTCGTTTTCCCGTTCAAACGTTACTTCACTGTCGGTAACGTTCATCTTGATCAGTGGGGAGATTTCGCGACTCAGAGTACCCTTAGGACCCTTAACAGTTACGACGTTGCCTGATTGAGAAACCTCTACGCCTTGTGGCAGTTCGATTGCCTTGTAACCAATACGACTCATGTGTACACCTCCGATCTTATTTTATTTATTACCAAATGTAGGCGATAACTTCGCCACCGATTTTCTTGGCACGAGCAACCTTGTCAGTCACAACCCCTTCAGAAGTTGAGATGATGGCAATACCCAAACCATTGAGAACCTTTGGCACAGCGTCGGCCTTAACGTAAGAACGCAGACCAGGCTTTGAAATCCGCTTCAGACCAGAAATGACACGTTCGCCATCCTTGCCGTACTTCAGGAATACGCGGATGATGCCTTGCTTGTTGTCTTCAACGTATTCAACATCGCGAATGAAACCTTCTTGCTTCAAGATTTCAGCGATGTCCTTCTTCATCTTTGATGCAGGTACTTCTACAGAATCGTGGTGTGCCATGTTGGCATTGCGAATCCGAGTCAGAAAATCTGCAATTGGATCACTCATAGACATCGATATTTTCCTCCTTTGTCGGTGATTTGTTTACCAGCTAGCCTTCTTCATACCAGGAATTTGTCCTTCATGGGCAAGTTGACGCAAGCAAATCCGGCATAGGTGGAACTTACGGTAAACGGAGTGCGGACGGCCACAACGAACACAGCGCGTGTAGGCACGCGTGGAGTACTTGGCTGGGCGGTTGCACTTAGCGATCATTGATTTTTTAGCCAATTTGTGGACCTCCTTAATTACTTAGCGAATGGCATGCCCATTTGAGCAAGCAATTCATGACCTTCTTCATCAGAGTTGGCAGTCGTAACGATAACAATATCCAGACCGCGAACGTGGTTAACCTTGTCGTAGTCGATTTCTGGGAAGATCAATTGTTCGCGAACACCCAGCGTGTAGTTACCGTGACCATCAAATGACTTGTTTGATACACCGTGGAAGTCACGAACACGTGGCAGTGAAACATTGATCAGCTTGTCCAGGAAGTCGTACATACGAGTGCCACGCAGCGTAACCTTGGCACCGATGGACATTCCTTCACGCAGACGGAAGCCGGCGATGGACTTCTTTGCCTTGGTGATCAGTGGCTTTTGACCAGCAATCAGACCCAGTTCTTCAACGGCTTCATCCAACAGCTTGGAGTTTTGGGTAGCGTCACCGACACCCATGTTCAGAACGATCTTGTCGATCTTAGGAACAGCCATTACAGAAGTGTAGTTGAACTTGTCAGTCAATGCTGGACGTACTTCACTTTCGTACTTTGCTTTTAAACGGTTTTCCATGAGCAATAATTCCTCCTTTCCCTAATTTTTAGTCGATCGTCTTGCCAGACTTCTTGGCAACACGAACTTTTTTGCCGTCAACGACCTTGAAACCAACACGAGTAGGTTCGTTGGTAGATGGGTCAATCAGCATAACGTTAGATGCTTGGATTGGTGCTTCTGCATCAATAATCCCACCGTTTGGGTTAGCGTTGTTTGGCTTTTGATGTTTCTTGATTTGGTTAACGCCTTCAACGATCACACGGTTTTCCTTGACCAGGACCTTCTTGATGGTACCTTCCTTGCCCTTGTCCTTACCGGCGATGACGCGAACCTTGTCACCTGTCTTTAAAAACATGTGGTGTGCACCTCCTTATTTTCGGTTAATCTTACAGAACTTCTGGAGCCAGGGAGATGATCTTCATGAAGTCATCGTCACGCAGCTCACGAGCGATTGGGCCAAAAATACGGGTACCCTTAGGGCTCTTGTCGTTGTTGATCAGGACAGCAGCGTTTTCGTCAAACTTGATGTATGAACCGTCCTTACGGTGCAGACCATGCTTAGTCCGTACAACGACGGCCTTTACAACGTCACCCTTTTTGACAACGCCACCTGGTGTTGCTTGTTTTACAGTAGCGACAATAATGTCACCAATATTACCGGTCTTAACACGGGAACCACCCAAGATCTTGATAACCAAGATTTCGCGGGCACCTGAGTTGTCAGCGACCTTCAACCGACTTTCCTGTTGAATCACTGTTAGTGTCCTCCTTCCATCAGTAAGTAAGAATAATTAAGAATACGAAATCATCACAAAGCGGGATTAATCAGCTTTCTTAACGATCTTAACCAGACGGAAACGCTTCTTAGCAGACAGAGGCCGAGTTTCCATGATTTCAACCGTATCGCCGGACTTTGCTTCGTTGTTTTCATCGTGAGCGTAGTACTTCTTTGAGTACCGTACACGCTTGCCGTAAACTGGGGCACTCTTGTAAGTGTCGATTACGACAGTGATGGTCTTGTCCATCTTGTCGGAAACAACGCGGCCTTGGTAGACCTTACGTGCATTACGTTCATCACTCATGCGCTAATCCTCCTTTTCGTATTCTTATTTGTTTAATTCTTGTTGACGAAGAACTGTCTTAACCCGTGCAATGTTCTTGCGAACGCTCTTAAGGCTTGCAGTGTTTTCCAACTGGCCGGTTGCTAATTGGAAACGTAAGTTAAACAATTGTTCCTTCAATTCCTTTTCACGGTCAAGCAATTGCTCAGTGGTTAATCCATTCAGTTCTTGAACATAATCTTTAGTCTTCATTAGATTGTCCACCTTCCTCACGCTTTACGATCTTAGTGCGAACTGGCATCTTGCTGCCGGCCAAGCGCAGGGCTTCGCGGGCAACGTCTTCAGGCACGCCGGCAACCTCGTACAGAATCTTGCCGCGCTTAACTGGGGCTACCCAGCCTTCAGGAGCACCCTTACCATTACCCATCCGGACACCAACACCTTTGCTAGTGTAGGAAAGGTGAGGGAAAATCTTGATCCAAACCTTACCACCACGCTTCATGTGACGCGTAATAGCAATACGGCCGGCTTCAATTTGACGGTTGGAGATCCAGTGGGAATCCAGAGCCTTCAGACCAAATTCACCAAACGTTACGTTCTTGCCACCCTTGGCTTCACCACGCATGTGGCCACGTTGAACCTTGCGGTGCTTTACTCGCTTAGGTACTAGCATGTTTTATTTCCCCTCCTTACTTAGTGTTTTTGTTTGCTTGCTTCTCTGGCAAAACTTCGCCACGGTAGATCCAGGTCTTGATACCCAGCGCACCGTACGTAGTCCGTGCTTCATCCCATGAGTAGTCGATGTCGGCACGCAGAGTGTGCAGTGGAACAGTGCCTTCGGAGTATGATTCGATCCGAGACATGTCGGCACCATTCAAACGACCAGCAACTTGAATCTTGATACCCTTTGCGCCGGCACGCATAGCACGTTGGATGGCACCACGCATAGCACGACGGAAGGCAACACGAGCTTCAAGCTGTTCTGCGACGCTTACGCCAACCAGGTGTGCGTCCAGGTCTGGCTTCTTGATTTCAACCACGTTGATGTGGACGCGCTTGCCAGTCAAGGCGTTAAGTTCCTTGCGGAGTGCTTCAACTTCAGAACCACCCTTACCGATAACCATACCTGGCTTGGCAGTGTGAATTGATACGTTTACGCGGTTAGCAGCACGTTCAATTTCGATAGTTGAAACAGAGGCGTCAGCAAGTCGCTTTTCAATGTACTTACGGATCCGAAGGTCTTCGCCCAGGTAAGCAGCGTAGTCTTTTTCTGCGTACCACTTAGCAGTCCAGTCGCGAATGACCCCAACACGGAAACCATTAGGATTAATCTTTTGACCCACTATTATCCCTCCTACTTTTCAGTTACAACAACCGTAATGTGGCTGGTCCGCTTGTTGATTGGAGAAGCTGAACCTTTGGCACGTGGACGGAACCGCTTCAGGGTTGGTCCTTCGTTTGCAAAGGCTTCGCTAACTACCAATGAAGCCCGATCCAAGTCAAAGTTGTTTTCGGCGTTAGCAACTGCAGATTTCAATACTTTTTCGACGTCTGAAGCAGCACCATTTGGAGTGAACTTCAGAATAGCAAATGCTTCGGCAACGCTCTTGTTGCGAATGGTGTCAAGAACCAGACGAACCTTGCGAGCGGAAACCCGGACCATCTTGGCCGTTGCCTTAGCTGACGTAATGTTTTCAGCCATTGATCAAATTTCCTCCTTACTTCTTGCCCGTCTTCTTGTCATCACCGGCGTGACCACGGAAAGTCCGCGTTGGTACGAATTCACCCAGCTTGTGGCCTACCATGTCTTCTTGTACGTAAACTGGTACGTGCTTGCGACCATCGTAAACGGCGAAAGTGTAACCAATGAAGCTTGGGTAAATCGTGGAACGGCGTGACCAGGTCTTAATAACCGTCTTCTTTTCGTTATCCTTTTGTGCGTCAACCTTCTTCAACAAAGAAGCGTCGGCGAAAGGTCCCTTCTTTAAACTACGACCCATTGTTGTACCTCCTCTCGGGTAATTAGCTATTTATTACTCATTAACGAGTGTGTGGACCACGCTTGCGACCGCGAACGATGAACTTGTTCGAACGAGCCTTGTGTGAGCGAGTCTTCTTACCAACAGTCTTCTTACCCCATGGAGACAGAGGAGATGGCAAACCAACTGGAGCCTTACCTTCACCACCACCATGTGGGTGATCGTTAGGGTTCATAACAGAACCACGAACGTGTGGACGTTGACCTGCGTAACGAGTACGACCAGCCTTACCTTTGATGATCAGGGCGTGTTCGTCGTTGCCGACAACACCGATCGTAGCACGGCAAGCAGCCAGGATCATACGAACTTCACCAGAAGCCAGACGAACCAGAACGTACTTGTCACTTTCCTTACCAAGCAGTTGTGCGGAAGCACCTGCAGAACGGGCGATTTGACCACCCTTGCCTGGCTTCAGTTCGATGTTGTGAATAACAGTACCAACTGGAATGTTCTTCAATGGCAGTGCGTTACCAACCTTGATGTCGGCATCTGGACCAGATTGAACTTGCATACCAACCTTCAAGCCCTTAGGAGCCAGGATGTATGACTTAACACCATCTGCATAAACCAGCAGAGCGATGTTAGCAGTACGGTTTGGATCGTATTCGATAGCCTTAACGGTTGCAGGAACGTTGTCCTTGATCCGCTTGAAGTCGATGATCCGGTATTGACGCTTCGTACCGCCACCACGGTGACGAACAGTCATATGACCGTAGTTGTTACGACCAGCGGTGTGCTTTAATGGTGCCAGCAAAGACTTTTCCGGGGTCGTCTTCGTAATTTCAGCGAAGTCGAATCCGGTCATATTACGGCGACCATTAGTGGTACCCTTGTATTTGCGAATTCCCACTGTGTTTTCCTCCTATCTAGAATTTATTCGTTGTCGTCACCGAACAGCTTGATTTCTTTAGAATCAGCTGACAGAGTAACGATGGCCTTGCGACGGCGCTTAGTGTAGCCAACGTAACGGCCTTGACGCTTCTTCTTGCCCTTCAGGTTCATGATGTTAACCTTAACGACCTTAACGTCAAAAATTTCTTCTACGGCGTTCTTAACTTGCGTCTTAGTAGCGCGCAAGTCAACGTCAAACGTGTAGCGCTTTTCGTCCATCACTGCAGTTGATGCTTCAGTGATAACTGGGCGCAAAATGATATCGCGTGCTTCCATTATGCGAGCACCTCCTCTACTTGAGAAAGGGCTGACTTCGTGATGACAATCTTTTGACTGTCAACGACGTTCAGAATGTTAACGCCGGCTGGAGTTACGACCGTGGTGTTAACCAGGTTGCGACCAGACAGAGCAGCGTTCTTGTCTTCGTCAGAAACAACGACCAGGACTTTTTCAGAAACCTTCAGGTTGTTCATAACGCCGGCAAATTCCTTCGTCTTTGGTGCGTCGAAGTTGATGGATTCAACTACGACAAATTTTTCATCAGCAACCTTTTGGGACAGAGCTGACTTGATAGCCAGTTGACGAACCTTGCGTGGCAGGTTGAAGTTGTAGGAACGTGGAGTAGGTCCGAAGACGATACCACCACCACGGAATTGTGGTGCACGGATGGAGCCTTGACGAGCACGACCCGTACCCTTTTGACGCCATGGCTTCTTACCACCACCGCGAACTGCGGAACGGTTCTTAACGGCGTGAGTACCTTGACGCATGGATGCGCGTTGACGCAGGATAGCTTCGTATTCAGCATTTTCGTTTGGTTCAATACCAAAGATGTCTGCGTTCAATTCGATGGTGCCGTTTTGGCTACCGTCTTGCTTAAATAATGCAACGCTTGTCATTTACTTTCTTCCTCCCTTCTGATTAGTTGTGTTGCTTGCTCAGGCTCTTCTTGGTGTTGGCCTTCACAGAGTTCTTAATCGTAACGTAGGACTTGTTAGCGCCTGGAACGTTACCCTTGATCAGCAGTACGTTGTTTTCAAGGTCAACCTTAACAACCTTCAGGTGTTGCATAGTAACCGTGTTGCCACCCATGCGGCCTGGCAATGCCTTACCCTTGAAGACGTGGTTGATGATGGCACCCAACGAACCTGGACGACGGTGGTAACGAGAACCGTGAGCCATAGGGCCACGACGTTGGCCGTCCTTGTGAATGTTACCTTGGTAACCATGACCCTTAGTGATACCCGTTACATCAACAGTTTCGCCTTCCGCGAAAATGTCTGCCTTAACTTCGTCACCGACTTTAATGTCGTCCCCCAGTTCAGCGTCGCGGATTTCACCGATGAAGCGCTTAGGGGTCGTGTTTGCTTTTGCTGCATGACCTTGTTCGGGCTTGTTGCTTAAGATTTCGCGCTTGTCGTCAAAACCAAGTTGAACGGCACTGTAGCCATCGTTTTCAACGGTCTTAACTTGCATAACAACGTTTGGCGTTACGTCGATTACCGTAACTGGAACCAATTCACCGTTGTCAGCGAAAACTTGCGTCATCCCGACCTTCTTGCCTAAGATTCCTTTGGTCATGAGTACACCTCCAATTTATTTGTTTTTATTTTTGTTTAATTACAGTTTAATTTCAATGTCAACGCCACTTGGCAGATCAAGCTTCATCAGAGAGTCAACCGTCTTAGGGGTTGGGTCGATGATGTCGATCAGACGCTTGTGCGTACGCATTTCGAATTGTTCCCGAGACTTCTTGAACTTGTGTGGTGAACGAATCACCGTGTACAGAGTCCGTTCAGTTGGCAACGGAATTGGGCCTGAAACCTGAGCACCGGTCCGCTTAGCGGTGTTAACGATCTTGTCTGCAGATTCGTCAAGTACGCGGTGTTCGTAAGCCTTTAAACGAATGCGAATCTTTTGTTTTGCCATTTTATTCCCTCCTTCGTCAGATTTAAAATTTGACTAGCTCCGTGGAAATTACCGCCACGCCCTATGGCAAAGCGGCCGGGTGTGTCGCAACCTTCCACATCACAGCTTTTACTGATTGGCTGAACCCCGGGGCCTTAAAAATCCCCGTTTCTAAGCTCAAGCACTTATCCATAATACTAAAGAATTGCCGTCGTATCAAGGTTTTTTTTGAATTATTTCTTGATGATTCAATTTGTAACATTCCTGAAAAATCTTTTGACACAAATGCGGCGCAAAAAACTCAGTCGAAATGTTTTAATTTATCGACAGCCAGTGAACGACTGAATGGCAACAGTCTGCCGAGTATTATCCCACGTCTTTTTAAGCTTGTCGAGTCTTTTTCGAAAAAATCTCAATTTTTTCTGGCGTTACTCTCTCAATCGCCAAAATAATTCTAATTCATGACAAGACGATTACCTTTGACTATTACATAATAGAAGAAAAAATCTTTAAATCGTAAAAAAGCCCATCTGCTTAAAGCAGATGAGCTTTTAGGCTTTGAATAGGTTAACTATTCCTTACCGTTCTTCTTGATGATGTCTTCTTGCACGCTCTTTGGAACTGCAGAGTAGTGGTCGAACGTCATCGTGAAGGTACCACGACCTTGCGTTGCGGAACGCAGAGCCGTTGCGTAACCAAACATTTCTGACAGCGGAACGAAGGAGTGGATTTCTTGTGCATTGCCACGTTCTTCCATACCATCGATCGTACCACGACGAGCAGTTACTTGACCCATAACGTCACCCATGTTGTCTTGAGGAACAACAATGTCAACCTTCATGATTGGTTCAAGAATAACTGGGTTGGCCTTCTTAGCAGCGTTCTTAAGAGCCAGAGAAGCGGCAACCTTAAATGCGGCTTCAGAAGAGTCGACTTCGTGGTAGCTACCATCGTAGAGCTTAGCCTTCAAGTCAACCAGTGGGTAACCGGCCAGAACACCATTTTGCATAGCTTCTTTCAGACCTTGTTCAACGGCTGGAATGTATTCACGAGGAACGACACCACCGACAATGGCATCTTCGAATTCGAAGCCGGCACCTTCTTCAAGTGGCGTAAATTCGATCCAAACGTCACCGTATTGACCCTTACCACCGGATTGACGAACGAACTTACCTTGTGCAGAGGCAGCCGTCGTAAATGCTTCACGGTAGGAAACTTGTGGCTTACCAACAGTAACTTCGGCGTGGAATTCACGACGCAGACGTTCAACGATGATGTCCAGGTGCAATTCACCCATCCCAGCAATCAGCGTTTCACCAGTTTCAGGGTTGGTTTCAGCCTTGAAGGTTGGGTCTTCTTCAGCCAGCTTTTGCAGACCCTTGTCCATCTTGTCTTGGTCAGCCTTGGACTTAGGTTCAACAGAAACCTGGATAACTGGTTCTGGGAAGTCCATGGATTCAAGTTGCAGTGGGTGATCTGGATCAGTCAGTGAGTCACCGGTAGTGGTGTTCTTCAGACCGATAGCAGCTGCGATATCACCTGAGAACACTTCAGGAATTTCGTGTTGTTGGTTGGAGTGCATTTGCAGCAGACGACCAACACGTTCACGCTTGCCCTTGGTTGCGTTCAGAACGTAGGAACCGGATTGCAGAGAACCAGTGTAAACACGCAGGAACGTCAGACGACCAACAAATGGGTCAGTAGCGATCTTAAATGCCAAAGCGGCAAATGGCTTGTCGTCACCGGCAGTCAGTTCAACCTTTTCACCATTTTCATCAGTAGCTTCGAATGGCTTAACATCCAGTGGAGATGGCAGGTAGTCGATAACAGCGTCCAGCATCATTTGGATACCCTTATCCTTGTAGGCAGAACCTGCCAGAACCGGGAACAGTTCTTCAGACAGCGTAGCCTTACGGATAGCAGCCTTGATTTCTTCAACAGAAAGTTCTTCACCACCAAGGTACTTTTCCATGATGTTGTCATCAACGTCAGCCAGCGTTTCCAGCAGAGCATCATGACGAGATTCTGCTTCATCCTTCAGGTCAGCAGGAATTTCAACCGTATCCCAGTTCTTACCTTCAGCATCTTCATCGTAAACGTAAGCAACCATCTTAACCAGGTCGATAACACCGATGAAGTCGTCTTCCGCACCAATTGGCATTTGGATTGGCAGTGGCGTAACGTTCAGACGGTCCTTGATCGTTTGAACAGAGTAGTCAAAGTCAGCACCCATCTTGTCCATCTTGTTGGCAAAGACGATTCGTGGAACATCAAAGTCGTCAGCTTGACGCCAAACGGTTTCAGTTTGTGGTTCGACACCGGCTTGGGCATCCAGAACCGTTACGGCACCATCAAGGACACGCAGCGAACGTTCAACTTCGACAGTGAAGTCAACGTGACCTGGGGTGTCGATGATGTTGATCCGGTAGTCTTTCCAAACGGCCGTAGTGGCAGCGGACGTGATCGTAATACCACGTTCCTTTTCTTCATCCATCCAGTCCATTTGGGAAGCACCATCATGGGTTTCACCAATTTTGTGAATCTTACCAGTGTAGTAAAGAATCCGTTCAGTGGCCGTGGTCTTACCAGCATCGATGTGGGCCATGATCCCAATGTTACGGGTCTTTTCAAGAGGGTATTCACGTTTGTTAGCCATCTTAAAAGTTTTCTCCTTCCAAATAAAAGAATCGAGTTTAAATTAATTTTAGAAAAAGGGGTGACGTTCGATTAAATATCTGCGTCACCCCTCACATCATAGCTGACAGCTAAACAGCTATCAACAGTTGATGAAGCTTACCACCGGTAGTGAGCGAAAGCACGGTTGGCTTCAGCCATGCGGTGAGTATCTTCCTTCTTCTTGATTGAAGCACCAGTGTTATTGGATGCATCAATGATTTCGCCTGCCAGACGTTCAACCATGGTGTGTTCACCACGAAGACGAGCGTATTGAACAATCCAACGCAGACCCAGCGTTACTCGACGTTCTGGACGAACTTCGATTGGAACTTGGTAGTTAGAACCACCGATACGGCGTGCCTTAACTTCCAGAACTGGTTCAACGTTGTCCATAGCTTGTTGGAAAACTTCTACTGGATCGTTGCCAGTTTGTTCCTTGATACGGTCAAAAGCAGCGTACAGAATCTTAGTAGCAGTACCCCGCTTACCGTCGATCATCAGGTGGTTGATCAGACTAGTAACCAGCTTTGAGTTGTAAATTGGATCTGGCAATACTTCTGGCTTTACAACATGTCCTTTACGTGGCATTGATTTACCCCTCCTTTAATTATTTCTTAGGCTTCTTGGCACCGTACTTGGAACGACCTTGCATACGGCCTTCCACACCGGCAGTATCAAGAGTACCACGGATGATGTGGTAACGAACCCCAGGAAGGTCCTTTACACGACCACCACGGATCAAAACAACTGAGTGTTCTTGAAGGTTGTGGCCAACACCTGGAATGTAGGCAGTAACTTCGATCAGGTTGGACAGACGAACACGAGCGTACTTCCGCAAAGCAGAGTTAGGCTTCTTAGGCGTCATCGTACCGACACGAGTTGCAACCCCACGCTTTTGTGGAGATGGTGCAGCGATTTCTTCCTTCTTGAAACTGTTGTAAACGTAACCCAGAGCAGGTGACTTTGACTTGCCCTTGTGGCTCTTACGGCCCTTACGTACCAATTGGTTAATGGTTGGCATGTAGTTATACCCCTTTCTTGTTTTAAGTCCACACATCCAGGTGATTCTTTTTTGGCTATAAAAAAATTCCCAGATGATATTCTTTTATGTGCCTTCGCCGACGCATGTCATCTGCCCCAACGACAGACACAATCCGTTGCTAAAAAAAGCACCTTAAATACCCTATCATGCATCCCTCAAAATGTCAACGAGCATCAGATTTTTCTTTTTTAATATCTAATAGGAATTTTCGCATATAGCTATATTGAAGGAGGAAAATCACAAGATGCTTATTTTAAGAATCCTTGCTGCCATCTGGGGAGCCTGCCTGGCTTCTTTTATTACAGCAATCAGCTGGCGTATGCTCAACAATGTTTCCTTATTCAGTCCCAAGCGATCCTACTGTGAAAGCTGCCATCGCATTCTTTGCTGGTGGCAACTGCTGCCGGTAATCGGCTGGCTGCTCCAAAAAGGACGCTGTCATTTTTGTCACTCTCCTATCAATTGCTATTCTGCTGTCAGCGAACTGGTTAATGGATGGCTTTGGTATACCATGTTTATCTTTAATCCGCTAAAAATTGCCGCCTTATTGGTCTTATCAATCTCTTTGCTAATCTGTTCAGCCACTGATTATTTTAATAAATGGATCCAACCAATCTGGCTGCTTGGTTTATTTGGTCTGTTCTTACTTTTGAATCAAAAATGGCAATGGCTGCGTTTAGTGGCAGCCATTGCCATCATGATAGGTTTATTAATGTTGAGCTACTTAACCGGCAACGGAATTGGAATTGGTGACATTGAGTTTATCGCCATGCTGCAGTTGACAACTTCATTATATTTTGTTGCGACAACGATTTTGATTGCTGCCGGCCTAGGAATCATCAAGCTGCAAAATCAAAATGAGTCACTACCCTTTGTCCCTTATCTAAGTCTTGGTATTGTCGCGGCCTTAACGCTTAACCTGATATAGTCAATTAAACACGGCATCCTGACACTATTGCTCATCTTCACTTTTGATGATCTGAACTGGAAAAATCTGATCACCGATACGAGCAAGATACTCCAAATTTTGAAACAATAAAAGCAGCCATGAAAACGACAGACCAAATTCCAGCAGCTCAAATGCGGTCAGTGAAAGATAGTCGGTCAATTTGAAGATCAGCCAATCAAGTGCCATGATCGCGCCAATAATATAAGAAATCTTCAAAAACTGTTGAGATAATTTTGGCATTAGCCATTTCAATAAAACAATGATCAAAATCATGATGTAAACAAGCCACATTGAGATTCGATCATGCAAAACGTGATACTGCGGATTATTGGGAAAGCAGCCGATTCCACCCAAACACGCGGCTTCAGCATATAAAAGCAATCGCAAAATACTGACTCCTCGATCTGGATATTTTTTCTGTAGGTTAAAAAACAAATAATCAACCAGCGTTGCCATCAAAAGTGCTGAGAAAATCAAGGTAATGTTGAATCGCCAATAAGTAGCGTTTTGATGCGTCCCGAGATAGCTAAAGTTGTAATGCCACCAATCACGATTTGAATTGGTCAGCATCGAAAGCAGCATGCCGCCAATAATCATGATCATCATTGAGTTGGTAATGATAGACTCAGATATCGTCATCGCTAAATTGATCATCACATAGGTTATTGCAGCTACAATCAAAAAGATAAACAGTGTTGACGTATAGACATCAAACTTGGCGCCAGCAAACATTTTCCCCGCCAACCAAAAAACGATCATAACCGAAAACGCCAAAATAGTGCCAAACGCAATCAGCAACGTCGGCAAGCTGCGCCAATGCAACCCCATTGCTGGGCCGCTATGATGTCTTTTTTGTATTACAAACATCACGGCAAAAGCAACCAGACCACTAAACGTTCCCAGATAAAGTGATGCAAAACCGATTGACCAGTTACCGGTCAACGGAATCAGCCAATGATGATTGATCCAGTTAAGGTAGAAAAACGCAACGGCAGCAATCGCAGCTGGAATCAGATACCAGCGCATCATAATCTGCGGCAGTAACTCAAAGGTACGGTTCGGCCGGATTGTCAGCGACTTGTTATCAACCATTAGCAGCAGTGAGGCATCCTTATCCAGTTCCAACTGTTCTACTGCTTTAGTGGGCAAATCAATTCGATATTTTTTCATAGTTAGAATCCCAAAAACAACAATGAGGCCTAGTATCTGGACTAAACCAAATACCAGGCCCCACCTGTTATCAGCTAAATTATCGAAAAAGCATTCAGACTAGTTTTGCTTCTTCATTTCGGCTTCAATATCGCGAGTTGACTTCATTGGTGACTCGGCAGCTACGGCAACTTCTTTTGGCTTGATGTTGCGGTAGTTGCTCATACCAGTGCCGGCTGGAATCAACTTCCCGATAATAACGTTTTCTTTCAGACCAACCAGTGGATCGTTCTTGCCACGAATAGCAGCATCCGTCAAGACACGAGTCGTTTCCTGGAATGATGCGGCTGACAGGAAACTGTTTGTCTCCAGGGCAGCCTTAGTGATCCCCAGGATAACTGGACGTGACGTAGCTGGAATGTTACCAGTAATCAGCGTTTCACGGTTGGCATCGCGGAATTGGCTGATGTCCATCAATTCGCCTGGCAGCAGATCAGTGTCACCAGGATCCATGACGCGAACCTTACGCATCATTTGACGAATCATGATTTCAACGTGCTTGTCCAACAGATCGATACCCTGCATCCGGTAAACCTTCTGAACTTCAGCCAGCAGGTAGGTTTCCGTAGACAGAACGTCACGCACGCGAATCAATTCCTTAGGATCGATGGAACCTTCATTCAACTGCATGCCACGGTGAATGTAGTCGCCTTCTTCAACCTTAAGCCGTGCCGTAATTGGCAGCGTGTAAGTCCGCGTATCATTTTCACCAGCAATGGTAATGTCCTTGGTCCGTTCGGCTGGGTTTTCTTCGATTGATTGAACCTCGCCGGTAACCTCAGAGATTGTTGCCTTACCTTTAGGGTTCCGGGCTTCAACGATTTCCTGCACACGAGGAAGACCTTGCGTGATATCGTCATTGCCGGCAACACCACCAGTGTGGAAGTTCCGCAGCGTCAATTGAGTACCTGGTTCACCGATTGACTGAGCGGCAACCGTACCAACAGCTTCACCGGCTTCAACCTTGTCACCAGTAGCAGCGTTACGGCCGTAGCAGCGTTCGCAGACACCGTGTTCAGTGTTGCAAGTAAAGGCAGAGCGGATCGTAACCTTCTTAACGCCGGCATCAACGATCTTTTGAGCCATTTCTTCGTCAACCAGCACGTTCTTGTCGCAGATCTTTTCGCCAGTTTCTGGATCAAAAACGGACTTCATCGTGTAGCGACCAAGAATCCGGTCGTAAAGTGGTTCGATCATTTCATTGCCTTCAGTGATGGCAGCAACTTCCAGACCACGATCAGTGCCACAATCTTTTTCACGAACAACAACGTCTTGAGCAACGTCAACCAGACGACGGGTCAAGTAACCTGAGTTGGCCGTCTTAAGGGCCGTATCAGTCATACCCTTACGAGCACCGTGTGAAGAAAGGAACATTTCCAGAACTGACAGACCCTCACGGAAGTTTGAAAGGACAGGCAGTTCCATGATCTTACCGTTAGGAGCAGCCATCAGACCACGCATACCGGCCAGCTGAGTAAAGTTGGAAATGTTACCACGAGCACCCGAGTCAGACATCATGTTGATTGGGTTGTGGATATCCATGTGTTCAATCAGCTTGTTTTGAACCTCGTCTTTGGCGTCATTCCAGATGCCGATAACCCGATCGTAGCGCTCATCATCAGTGATCAGACCACGACGGAACTGCTTGGTAACCAGTGCCACTTGCTTGTGGGCATTGGCAATGATTTCAGGCTTTTCCTTTAAGTCGGTGATGTCGGCAATCCCCACGGTAACACCAGAGATCGTTGATTCGTAGTAACCCAGGTCCTTGATGCGGTCAAGGAACTGTGACGTGATCGTAACCTTGTACTTCTTGTAGACCTCAGCGATGATGTCTGACAAGAAGCCCTTCTTGAATGGTGGTACCAATGGTGCATTTTCCAAGTAAGCATGAATATCTTCACCCTTGTCCAGGAAGTACTTGTCAGGCACCCCATTCAGCAGGTTGTCATTGGTTGGCTCATTGATGTAGTAGTAGTCTTCCGGCATGATGCCGTTGAAGATCAGCTTACCGACACTGGTAACCATGATCTGGCTGCGCTGCTTGTCAGTAAATGGCTTCTTTGGCATTGAGGAGACCTGAACCCCAACCCGCGTTTGCAGAGCAACAAAACCATCCTTGTAGGCCATGTAGGCTTCGTTGGCATCCTTAAAGATCATGCCTTCACCTTCACGAGCCTTGTCTTCGGTGGTCATGTAGTAGTTACCGATAACCATGTCTTGTGAAGGGGCCACGATTGGTTCACCGTCACGAGGCGACAGAATATGGTGGGCTGCCAGCATCAGCAGACGAGCCTCAGCTTGGGCCTCATCAGACAATGGTACGTGGATAGCCATTTGGTCACCGTCAAAGTCGGCGTTGTAGGCCGCACATACCAATGGGTGCAGACGCATAGCCTTACCAGATACCAGCACTGGTTCAAAAGCTTGAATCCCCAGACGGTGCAAGGTAGGTGCTCGGTTAAGCAGTACCGGGTGTTCAGTAATAACGTCTTCCAGCACATCAAAGACCTTGTTGTCGCGCTTGTCAATCAAACGCTTAGCGGCCTTAACGTTGGTAGCCAAACCACGCTTGGTTAATTCATGCATGATGAATGGCTTAAACAGTTCCATTGCCATTGGAACCGGCAGCCCCATTTGATTCATCTTCAAGTTAGGACCAACATCGATAACCGAACGACCAGAGTAGTCAACACGCTTACCCAACAGGTTCTGACGGAAACGACCTTGCTTACCTTTCAGCAGGTGTGACAGCGACTTCAGTGGACGGTTACCAGGACCGGCAACTGGACGACCACGACGACCGTTATCAATCAAGGCATCAACGGCTTCCTGCAGCATTCGCTTTTCATTTTGAACGATGATGCCAGGCGCATTCAGTTCCAACAGCCGCTTCAAACGGTTGTTACGGTTGATAACCCGACGATACAGATCGTTCAAATCAGAAGTTGCGAAACGACCACCTTCCAGTTGTACCATTGGTCGCAGATCAGGCGGCATAACTGGAATAACGTCCATAACCATCCATTCTGGCTTGTTGCCAGACTTTAAGAAAGCTTCCAAAATGTCCAGACGGCGAACGGCGCGCGTCCGCTTTTGTCCAGTTGCTTCTTTCAAGACGGCTTTTAATTCAGTAGCTTCCTTTTCCAGGTCAACGTCAGCCAACAGTTTTTGAATGGCTTCCGCACCCATTTCAGCAGTGAAGCGGTCACCGTATTCTTCTTTCTTTTCACGGTATTCCGCTTCAGAAAGCAGCTGCTTCTTTTCCAGTGGCGTGTCACCGGCATCCAAAACAACGTAGGAAGCAAAGTAAATGACTTCTTCTAGGGCACGTGGGCTCATGTCCAAGACCAGGCCCATTCGACTAGGAATACCCTTGAAGTACCAGATGTGAGAAACTGGGGCGGCCAGTTCAATGTGCCCCATCCGTTCGCGACGTACCTTGGAGCTGGTTACCTCAACCCCACAGCGGTCACAAACGCGGCCCTTGAAGCGAATGCGCTTGTATTTGCCACAGGCACATTCATAATCCTTGGTTGGACCAAAGATTCGTTCGTCAAACAGACCGTCTTTTTCCGGCTTCAGCGTCCGGTAGTTGATCGTTTCAGGTTTTTTAACTTCCCCGTACGACCAGCTGCGGATCTTTTGTGGTGATGCCAGACCGATCTGCATGCTTTCAAATTTATTGACGTCAATCAAAGGATGATCCTCCTTATTTCAATTCAGGCAAACTAGTCTTGTTTTGCTTCGTCTTTGACTTCTTCTTGCTTGTCGCTGCCATCGCGAGCCAGCTTGCGGATGTCGGCCACGCCTTCATCCATGTTCTTGAGTTGAACTTCTTCGTTTTGACCATCAAGAACCTTCATGTCCAGACCAAGTGACTGCAGTTCCTTAACCAGCACACGGAATGATTCCGGAACACCTGGCTTTGGAATTGGGTCACCGTTGATGATTGCTTCGTAGGTGTTGACACGACCAACAACGTCATCAGACTTGTAGGTCAGGATTTCTTGCAGCGTGTAGGCAGCACCATAGGCTTCGAGGGCCCAAACTTCCATTTCACCGAAACGCTGACCACCAAATTGTGCCTTACCACCCAGTGGCTGTTGCGTAACCAGCGAGTAAGGTCCGATTGAACGAGCGTGGATCTTGTCGTCAACCATGTGAGCCAGCTTCAGATAGTGCATGACACCAACAGAAACGCGCTGTTCAAATGGTTCACCGGTCCGACCATCGTAAAGGATCGTCTTGCCGTCTGATGGCAGGCCAGCTTCCTTAACTGCTTCCCAAACGTCTTCATCGGTTGCCCCATCAAAGACTGGCGTAGCAATGTGAATGCCCAGCTTACGAGCAGCCATCCCCAAGTGCAGTTCAATAACCTGACCAATGTTCATACGGGAAGGCACACCCATTGGACTCAGCATAATGTCGATTGGCGTACCATCTGGCATGTATGGCATATCTTCTTCTGGAACCACGATCGAAACCGTACCCTTATTACCGTGACGACCGGCCATCTTGTCACCAACTTGAATCTTACGCTTTTGAGCAATGTAGACCCGAACCATCTTGTTGACGCCAGGAGCCAATTCATCACCGTTTTCACGCGTGAAGACCTTGACATCTTGAACGATACCGCCACCGCCGTGAGGTACCCGCAGTGAAGTATCACGAACCTCACGAGACTTTTCACCAAAGATGGCGTGCAGCAGCCGTTCTTCAGCTGAAAGCTCAGTCATACCCTTTGGCGTAACCTTACCAACCAGAATATCGCCATCGTTGACTTCGGCACCAACGCGAATCACACCGGTTTCATCCAGATTCTTCAGTGCATCGGCACCAACGTTAGGAATCTCGCTGGTCATTTCTTCAGGCCCAAGCTTGGTTTCACGAGCTTCGGACTCATATGACTCAATGTGAATTGACGTGTAGACGTCTTCTTTGATCAGCCGCTCGTTGATGGCAATGGCATCTTCGAAGTTGTAACCTTGCCAAGTCATAAAGGCAATCAGTGGGTTTTGCCCCAGTGCCAATTCACCTTGTTCCATTGATGGACCGTCAGCCAGAACATCATCAGCATCGATATGTTCACCGACCTTGACGATTGGGCGTTGGTTGTAGTTCTTGCCACCATTGGAACGACGGAATTTCATCAGCTTGTAGGTATCAAGCGTACCGTCTTCTTCACGAACCCGAATTTCACGAGCATCAACGTATTCAACCGTACCAGCCTTCTTGGCAACTAAGGCAACCCCAGAGTCGTGAGCAGCTTTGTATTCAATCCCGGTACCAATCAGTGGTGCGTGTGGGTTGATCAAAGGAACTGCTTGACGCTGCATGTTGGCACCCATCAAGGCCCGGTTGGAGTCATCGTTTTCCAAGAAAGGAATACATGCAGAAGCGACGGAAACAACTTGCTTAGGCGAGATGTCCATGTAGTCGACGTTTTCAGGCGTCGTTTCAACATAGTCATCCTTATGACGGCACATAATTTCTTCATCAGCAAATGAGCCATCATCATTAAGCTTGGTGTTGGCCTGAGCAATGATGTAGTTATCTTCTTCATCGGCAGTCAGGTAGTCGATCTTATCGGTAACCTTGTGCGTATCCCATGAAACACGGTGGTATGGCGTTTCAATAAAGCCATATTCGTTGATCCGCGCATAGGATGACAGTGAGTTGATCAGACCGATGTTAGGACCTTCAGGAGTTTCAATTGGGCACATCCGGCCGTAGTGAGTATAGTGAACGTCACGAACTTCATAGCCGGCCCGGTCACGAGTCAAACCACCAGGCCCCAAAGCAGACAGACGCCGTTTGTGGGAAAGTTCGCCCAGTGGGTTGGTTTGGTCCATGAACTGAGACAGCTGTGAGGAACCAAAGAATTCTTTAATTGAGGCCACAACTGGACGAATGTTGATCAGCTGCTGTGGCGTAACCGTGTTAATGTCTTGAATCGACATCCGTTCACGAACCACTCGTTCCATCCGAGCCAAGCCGATCCGGAATTGGTTTTGCAGCAGCTCACCAACGGAACGAATCCGTCGGTTGCCAAGGTGGTCGATGTCATCAGTCGTACCAATACCTTCTTGCAGGTTGAAGAAGTAGTTGATCGATGCGATGATGTCGGCTGGTTGAATGTGCTTAAGCTCCAAAGGAATGTGACCGTTGGCAACGATTGGCACAACACGGTCAGGATCGTTCTTGGAGTAAACCAGGATCTTTTGCAGCTTAACCGGTGCCGTAACAACAGCTTCATCAGATGGCGTGTAGGTAACCATCTTGAAGTCATCGTTATCCAGGGCTGGTTCCAGAGTCTTCAGAACTTCTTTGGTAACCACGTCGCCCTTGTTGGCTAAGATTTCACCTGTTTCTGGATCAGCCAGCGTTTCGGCCAGCGTTTGACCCAGCAGACGGTACTTCATCATCAGCTTCTTGTTGGTCTTGTAACGGCCAACCGGTGCCATGTCGTAGCGCTTTGGATCAAAGAAGCGCGCCGTCAGCAGGTTGCGAGCAGAATCGGCCGTCTTCGGTTCACCTGGACGCAGACGTTCGTAAATGTCCTTTAAGGCTTCTTCAACACGGGAGTCTTCGGGGTTCTTGTGCACGTCCTTGTCGATCGTAGCTGACAAGCCTTCGCTGTTGCCACCCAGCATATCAATAATTTCGTCATCAGAACCAAAACCCAGTGCACGGACCATTTCAGTCAGGGGCAGCTTCCGCGTCCGGTCAACCCGCACGTAAGAGATTCCCTTGGCATCGGTTTCGTATTCCAGCCAGGCACCACGGTTTGGAATAAAGGTAGCGCCATAGCTTGGCCGGCCGTTCTTGTCGTCTTCTTCATTGTAGTAGACACCAGGTGAGCGGACCAGTTGAGAAACGATTACTCGCTCGGCACCATTAATAATGAAGGTACCTTGGTCCGTCATCAGTGGGAAGTCACCGAAGAACACGTCTTGGGACTTGATTTCGCCAGTTTCGTGGTTCGTCAGGCGCAGGGTAACGTGCAATGGTGCAGAGTAGTTTGCATCGTGTTCCCGGGCTTCATCAACCGTGTACTTAGGTTCAAGCAGTTGGTAGTCAACGAATTCCAACGACAGTTTGCCTTGGAAGTCATCGATTGGCATGATGTCGTTAAACATTTCCCGCAGACCTTTTTCCATAAACCAGTTATAGGAATCGGTCTGGATTTCAATCAAGTTAGGCAGGTCCAGTACTTCCTTGATACGGGAGTAACTGCGACGCGTACGGTGCTTACCGTATTTTACTAAATGTCCGGCCAAACTATTCACCTCTCAAATTTGTTGGGCAAGTTCAGTTGAATTTGTAATATTACATTTTGATTACAATTAGTCAAAATTCCTGCTTTTGGGCAAAAAAAATCCAAAAACAGCTGGCAGCTGTCTTTGGTTTTTATAAAGAATCCCATGGACAAGAGATCACGGAACTCAAATGAACTCGCAATTACATACACTGATTATCATACGCGTTTGCTTATCCAATGTCAATATTTAGTTTTTATTTTTCACTGGCTGGTTCAGCAACCGTCAAGCCGCGTAAAATGCAGCCCAAAATCAGTTTGGTACGCTGCTCTTCGGAAATAGCATGGCCGCCAATTGGCTGGAACGAATCAAAAATCGGTGCCAGATCAGCCAAGAACAGCTCAGCAGCTTCTCTTGGCAACAATTCTGGCCGCAGATTGACTTCTGGCAGTTTGAAGAAATCAGCAATCGGTTCAATGTAGTCCATCGTAAACAGCATGTCTAATTTGCGCTGAGCACTTTCGGAAAGCTCTCTTTTGGCTTCTTGATATTGATCATAGACATTGAGTGGATGATGCTTTTTCAAAACTTCAGTGATGCCATACAGCCGTTCTTCTGGAGCGATCTGTTGCTTACGCATTACCTTATTGATGTCTTGGCGCACCTTGCCGCAAAGGTTGGTTAAAACGGCCAGGTACAGCACTTCTTTATCATTAAAGTGGTGGTATAAGGCTGGCTGCGTAATCCCAATCTGTTTGGCAATATCTCTGGTTGAGGCGCCAGAAAAGCCCTTTTTTAAAAACAGAGTCGTAGCGGTTTTTAAGATTGCCTGGCGCGTTTTTGCCAGTTGTTCTGCACGTTTCATTTCAATAAATTCTCCCTTATTGGTTTCCCATATTAGTCAAAATAATTCTCACACGAAAAGCCAGTTCTTGCAAGCTTGGGTTACCAATTCGCTAAAATAAAAGTCATCAAATCCCATTTTGGTAAATGGTGATTTAATGACTCTTAAGATTTGTCTATCAGGTTATTTATCGAGAACACCGTTTTTTAAGGCAACGCAATCAATTCCGGTTTGGCATCCCCGCGCTTATCCTTAAGGGTAATCTTGCCTTGATGCGATCCAATCACAACCTCATCGCCGCCTTGAACCGAGCCGGCCAGCAGAGCCTCACTAAGCGGATCTTCAACCAGATTTTGCAAGGCACGCCGCAATGGACGTGCTCCGTATTCGGGATCATAGCCAGCTTTAGCAATCACGTCAATTGCCCCCGGCGTAAAGCGCAGCTTAATATCACGTTCAGCAATCCGTTTCGTGATCTTACCGGCCAAAAGCTTGACAATCTGGTGCAGTTCTTTTTCATTCAATGAATGGAAGATTACCGTTTCATCGATTCGGTTTAAGAATTCGGGTCTAAAATGCAGCTTCAACTGCTGTTTGATGGCAGACGACATTGCCTGATAATCATGAGCCATGTCCGAAGCACCAAAGCCAACCTGCTTTTCGTCTTGCAGCTGTGTTGCCCCCAGGTTGGAAGTCATAATCAAAATCGTATTGCGGAAATCTACGCGCCGCCCTTTAGAATCCGTTAGATAGCCGTCATCTAAAACCTGCAGCAACAGATTGAATACGTCTGGATGAGCTTTTTCGGCCTCATCAAGCAATACGACACTGTATGGATGCTGACGAACTTTTTCCGTCAGCTGACCGCCCTCATCATAGCCGACATAGCCAGGTGCTGCGCCAATCAAACGACTGACGCTGTATTTTTCCATATATTCAGACATGTCAACGCGAATCATGTTGTTTTCCGAACCAAACATTGCTTCTGCCAATGCCTTAGCCAGTTCAGTCTTGCCGACACCAGTAGGACCAAGGAACATAAATGAACCAATGGGACGGTTGGGATCCTTAAGCCCGCTGCGTGCCCGTCGAATTGAGCGTGCAATCGCAGAAACGGCCTCGTCTTGACCAATCACGCGCTGATGCAGCACGTGTTCCAGATTGATCAAACGGTCGCTTTCTGATTTCTGCAGTTGCGTCAATGGCACACCCGTCCATTCCGCAACTACCTTAGCGATGTCTTCGGCGCCAACATGCAGCTGATATTGGTCAGCCTGCTCTTGACGTCGCTTTTCTTCCTCATCCAACCGGGCCTTGATGGTTAATTCGGCCTGCCTGAGTTGAGCCGCTCGATCAAAGTTTTGCTGCTCGATGGCCTGTTCTTTTTCTTCACCCAACTGGCGCAGCTTGGCCTGCTCACCTGCCAGGGGCGACGTCTTTTCTTCAGCCTCAATCCGGACCATGGCTGCCGACTCGTCCATTAAATCAATGGCCTTGTCCGGTAGAAAACGACTCGTCAGATAGCGCGTCGACAGTTTAACGGCTGCTTCAAGTGCCTCATCGTCAACTTTGACATGATGATGCTCCTCATATTTTGGCCGCAGACCTTTTAGAATCTTTAATGCATCTTCTGCAGTCGGCTCTTCGACTTGAACCGTAGCAAAGCGTCGTTCTAAGGCTGCGTCTGATTCAATGTATTTTTGATACTCATCAAGCGTCGTAGCCCCGATCGTCTGCAGTTCACCACGGGCCAGGGCTGGCTTTAAGATGTTTGAGGCATCAATTGCCCCTTCGGCACCACCAGCTCCAACCAAGGTATGCAGTTCATCGATGAATAAAATCACATGACCATCATGGTAAATCTCGTTAATGATTTTTTTCAGGCGATCCTCAAACTCACCACGATACTTGGTACCGGCAACCAAAGATCCCATATCCAGCATCATCAGTCGTTTATCAGCCAGCTCTTCGGGAACCCGACCGGCTACGATCCGTTCAGCAAGGCCTTCAGCAATCGCTGTTTTACCAACCCCAGGCTCACCAATCAGAACTGGGTTGTTTTTGGTTCGCCGACTGAGAATCTGAATGACTCGTTTAATTTCACGATCACGGCCAACTACCGGATCCATGCCGCCACCACGCGCAATCTGAGTAAGATCGCGCGCCAGCTTATCCAGTGTTGGCGTCCCCTGAACCTCACCATCACTGCTATCGCCTTCACTTGGACGTCGTCTTGGCGCATGTCGCTGCTGATTTTCAGCAATTCCCAATCGTCTTAGCAGAATCCGCCGTGCCTGCTTAGGGTTGACGTCTAGATTGCTCAAAATTCGTGACGACAAAATTGCGTCATCACTCAAAAGTGCCAGCAATAAATGCTCAGTGCCAATCTGAGGAGCCTGCAGTCGTTGTGCCATCTGGCTAGCCAGTGCCAGAATACTGCGCAACTTGGGTGAGTCCGGCAGGTAGGTATCGCGATCAACTTCTTGCATCGTGCCATAGCCGGTCAGACTTTCAATTTCTTCTCTGATGTCATCACTGGTAATGTTGAATTGACTTAAAACACGGCCGGCAATACTATTGGAAGCCATGCTCAAAGCCAGCAGCAGATGTTCGGTCCCCACGGCCTGATGCTTAAAGTAATGTGCCTGTTCTTGGGCAATCTGCAAAACGTTTTGTGCACTTCGGGTGTATGAATTATTGTCCATTAAATCACCGTCTCTTTCTCTCTAGCTTTCAAAACGCAGTCGGTTCAGCAGCGAGGTCAGGACCCGAGCCCGCAGCTGATTTTCCTTAACCCGACTATCCAGTTTCAAGGTCTGTTTGGCAACCATCACCATCATCAGATCACCCTCGCGTCGTGTAACGACTTTTTCTTCATATAAGGTTCTAATGACATCGAAGGCATCGCGTTCACTGATCGAATCACCAATCGCATTGATCAGCATATCCAAGACGTCAACATCATCCAGTAGATTAATGCGCTCAATCCGGATATAGCCGCCACCGCCACGCTTGCTTTGCACCAGATAGCCATTCTGCAGAGTAAAGCGAGTCTTAATTACATAATTGATCTGTGAAGGTACCACGTCAAAATGATTGGCAACCTCCGAGCGACGAATTTCAATCTGTTCTGAGTTACCAAGAATCTCTTTGAGGTATGCCTCAATAATATCTGATATACTGCGGTCTTCCAAAGTTTCGCCCCCTCGTTCTTCATCTGACTAATATTGACCTTAATTCTACCATATATACTTGAAAATATCTGGGCGAAAGAATCAAAAAAGTCCACCGCTATTAAAACAGCGGTGAACCTTATTTTTAGGATTGCCAGGAACTGCTTATCCCAGCCATTATTCGATTACTTGTTGTGAACGAAGTCAACGACGTTCCGGCCAACCACTTTGTTGTCCTTCAGTTCTTGAATCATATCGTTGATTTCTTCCAGCTTGCGAGTCTTAACGATTGGGTGAACCTTGCCTTCAGCACCGAATTGGAAACATTCAGCCAAGTCTTGACGAGTACCAACCAGAGAACCGGCAACTACGATCCCATCCAGAACCGTCTTAGCAATGTTCAATTGCATGTCACCCTTTGGCAAGGCAACGGCAACCAGCTTGCCATCTGGACGCAGGGAGCCAACAGCTTGGTCAAAGGCAGCTGGCGTAACGGCCGTAACAACAGCTGCGTGAACGCCGCCAACCTTTTCTTGGATCTGTTCGTCAACATTGCCGTCGTGACGGTTGATCAGGACTTCAGCGCCTTCCTTCTTGGCAGCTTCCAGCTTGTCAGGGTTACCGTCAACGGCAACAACGTGAGCACCAAATACGTTGTGAGCAAATTGGATACCCAGGTTACCCAGACCACCAGCACCAACGATTGATACCCATTGACCTGGCTTGATGCCGGAAACCTTCAGAGCCTTGTACATCGTAACACCGGCACAAGTCAGAGAAGTAGCCTCTACTGGGTCCAGGCCTTCTGGTACCTTAACTGCATAGTCAGCAGGTACGATGCATTGTTCAGCCATGGCACCATCAGCAGTGTAGCCGGCGTTCAGAACGTTGCGGCAAAGCGTTTCACGGCCAGTCAGACAGTATTCACAGTGACCACAGCCCTTGAAGAACCAAGCGATGGATACCCGGTCGCCGACTTTCAGGCTGGTAACGCCAGGAGCAACCTTGGATACACGGCCAACACCTTCGTGACCGATGATCGTACCAGGCTTCTTGCCAAAGTCACCAGCAGCAACGTGCAGGTCAGTGTGGCAAAGACCACAGTATTCCATGTCAACCAGTGCTTCACCTGGCTTCAGGTCACGCAGCGTTACATCCTTGACGTCAACGAAACCATCACAGTTTTCACGAATAACAGCAGCTTTCATAGAGCAAAATCTCCTTTGCAATCATTAGATTTCCTTTACAGCCACTATCTTAGCAGATTCAGCTCCATTTGGAAAGTGAACGTTTGCACATTTAAACTAGACCATTTAATTAAAAAGTGGCTATTTAGGCGTAATCAAGGCGTTTACAGCTACCTAAAGCACTTTCAAAATTATTTTTGATTTGTGCAGATATACACTTATCAAAAATAAGCAAAGGCTTTCAAGATGGTTAAAAAGTATAAATCGGCAAGATGCTACGATTGATTTTATAGACATAATTACGATTAATATCCAGTTTTAATTTTCGTTGGTTGTCTCAGTTCAATAAGCGGATTATTATAATGTTACCGCTGCCAAAAATGATACGGAGGAAACAATCATGGAACAAACCTTTGTCAACGGCAAGATCTTTGTCGGTACCAGCGAGACTGATTTTGCTACTGCCTTTAAAGTCAAAGACGGCCGCATCAGCTGGATTGGCCAGACTGATCAGATTGATGATCCAGACGCCATTGATCTGCATCAGCAGACCGTTTTGCCAGGCTTAATTGACTGTCATACCCATCCAAAATATATTGCCGATGCTCTTCATGGTACGGCCTGCACGCCACCCAACGTCAACAGCATCAAAGAAATGATCACTGCACTCAAACAGTCGCCACAGCTTGGTCAAGGACCCGATGTCTGGATCGAAGGCTGGGGATTTGATGAAACCAAATTAGCTGAGCACCGCTCACCAACCGTTGATGATCTTGATCAGGTTACGACTGAACAGCCAATTTTCATCTATCGGTCTGATTGTCACTCATCGGTCGGCAATTCTAAAGCCTTGGAACTAGCTGGCATTGATAAAGATACGCCGGATCCCAAGGGTGGTAAGATTGAGCACTTTGCCGATGGGCGTCCCAATGGTTTTATGCGCGAGGTAGCTGCCAGTCAGCTGCTGATTCGTGCCAAATCGGCTCAAAGCTATACCGGCGATGTCCAAAACATGGTCAACAGTTCAACGCACTATCTTGAAAACGGCATTGTAGCCATCGGTGAGATGATGGGACGCTTAAAGCCATACACCACGCTGCAGCTTTATCAAGATGCCGTTAAACAAGGTTTTACCCCACGCGCTTCGATTTATTATGTATATGATGAGCTGGATCCAGGTCAAAGTCTGGAACCAGTTGGCGACGATCAGCTAAGAGTCGCCGGTATCAAGATCTTTATGGATGGCAGCATCTCTGGTGAGACTGCAGATAATTCGATTTCTTACCCATCCGGCAAGCGCGGTGTCTTGTTGACCAATCAGGCGAAGCTAAAAACTGCAGTTGAATTTGCCAAAGAGCATCATCTGCAGGCAGCCATTCATGCAATGGGCAATGCAGCAATTCAGCTGGTTTTGGATACAACCTGCAATATGGAGCCATGGCTGGATGACATGCCTTCGATTCGAATCGAACATGCCTCGCTGCTGAGCGATCAGATGTTTGACCAAATCAATCACGCTAAGATGCACTATGGTCTTTCTACGCAGCCAATCTTTTTCTTTGCTGAAGACGAGTCGTATCGTACCTACCTGACTCCCGAGCAGTTCAAGCAGGCCTATCGAATCAAATCGATGCTTAATTCCAATGCACTGACGACGTTAAGTTCCGATGCGCCATGTACGCCATGGGCTGAACCAGACAGCCCGTTTTACAGTATCTACGCAGCTGTGACACGCCGCGCAGCCAATGATGACGTGGTTAATGAAGCAGAAGCAATCAGTGTCCCTCAGGCCATTCTTGGTTATACCAAATGGGCAGCTGAGATTGGCGGCTTTACTCATAATGGAACGCTGGAGGTTGGCAAGTCGGCTGATTTCGTCATTCTCAACAAGGATATCTTTACCGTACCAGCAGACGAGCTGACTCAAGTCCGTGCAAAAGAAACCTGGTTTAAGGGTCAGTGTGTCTACCGTAATAATGACTAACACCATCATCTTGTTTGAGTCCACTTTACTTTGACAATTGATTACCAATTCAAACGATCTCGAGTAATAGTTTCTTGACTCAAAACGCAAAAAAGAGTGAGAAAAAACTCCAATCTCATGCCTTGAGACTGGAGTTTTTATTTCACGCAACAAAAAAAGCGGAAGACGGGATTCGAACCCGCGACCCCCACCATGGCAAGGTGATGTTCTACCACTGAACTACTTCCGCAAGAGATGCACCCAGAAGGAGTCGAACCTTCAACCTTCTGATTCGTAGTCAGACACTCTATCCAATTGCGCTATGGGTGCAT
>NZ_JABAFO010000008.1 GCF_012843675.1 Lactobacillus sp. MRS-253-APC-2B | reverse complement strand
GCACCCAGAAGGAGTCGAACCTTCAACCTTCTGATTCGTAGTCAGACACTCTATCCAATTGCGCTATGGGTGCATAAAAATAATGGAATCAAGCGGAAGACGGGATTCGAACCCGCGACCCCCACCATGGCAAGGTGATGTTCTACCACTGAACTACTTCCGCAAATCATTCGTTGATATCGTATCAACAGTTATATATATTACCGATAAAACTGTTTAAAGTCAATACTAATTTGATATTTTTGTTGGTTTTGCTTATTTTTATTAATTACTCTCGACCTATCTAAATTAACATTGCCATTCTAAGCCGTTATCTGGAAGCGTTTACCATTTTGATTTATAATTAAGACAAAATTTGGGGAAAGGAGCTGAAAATTATGAAAAAATTTTCGCATCGGCAAAAATTGTTCATGATTTTAGCTGTCGCCTTAGTTGCCGTACTGCTGCAATACGCCTTTAAACAGGCACTGGCTGCCCAGATGCTGGTAACTATCGTTGGGGCCGGGATTGCATTATCCATGCTGATTGAGATGATCCATACGCTTAAAAGCGGTCGCTATGGCGTTGATCTATTGGCCATCGTTGCCGTGGTTTCAACGTTAAGCGTCAGCGAGTACTGGGCTGCTATGGTTATTTTGGTTATGCTGGTCGGCGGAGATGCTTTGGAAGACTACGCCTCACGCAAGGCCAATTCCGAGCTTAAGGCACTTTTGGACAACTCGCCACAATCTGCACACCGATTGGTTAATGATCAGATTGAAGACGTCCACGTTGATCAAGTCAAAGTAGGCGATAAGATTGTCGTCAAGCCTGGGGAGCTGGTACCAATCGATGGTGAGATCATCAAAGGTGCAACTCAAGTCAATGAATCCTCATTAACCGGTGAGTCCAAGCCAATCGACAAACAGGTTGGCGATCCGGTGATGTCAGGATCTTTAAATGGTGATCAAGCAATCGTCATCAAGGCCATCAAGCTGGCTCGCGACAGTCAGTATCAAAAACTGGTTGCCCTGGTTAAGGAAGCTGAAAACACACCTGCTCATTTTGTTCGACTGGCTGATCGCTATGCCGTGCCATTTACCATCGCAGCACTTATCATCGGTGGAATTGCCTGGGCATTGACCAAGGATCCGAGACGCTTTGCCGAAGTTATGGTCGTTGCCTCACCATGTCCGTTGATTCTAGCCGCACCGGTTGCCATCGTCTCAGGGATGAGTCGTGCTTCACGCAGTGGGATCATCGTTAAAACTGGGAGCGTTCTTGAAAAAATGGCCCATCCCAAAACCGTGGCCTTTGATAAAACTGGAACGATTACCAGCGGACAATTGAGCGTTGATCATCTTGAACCGGCTCCTGGTGTTGATATCAAAGAACTGCTGCATTTTGCCGCCAGTGCCGAGGAGCAGTCGCCACACATTCTTGCGCGCTCGACCGTCGCTTATGCCCAAGAGCACCAGATTCCGCTCAGCTCCGTCAGTGATTTAAAAGAAGTCGTTGGCAATGGCATTCTAGCAACTGTTGACGGTCGGCAGGTCAAAGTTGGTAAACTGATCTTTGCCGATCCCAATGCCACACAAAAGCCACTATCACAAACCGCCATCTACGTCAGCGTTGATGGTCAGTACTGGGGCTGTGTGATCTTCCAGGATCAGATACGTCCTGAAGCCCCACGCACCATGGCCCAGCTGCGTAAACTAGGCGTTGAGCACCTAGTTATGCTGACCGGGGATCAAAACGCCATTGCTCAACACGTTGCCAAACTGGTTGGGATTCACGAAATCAAAGCCGATTTGCTGCCTGAACAAAAAATTGCTGCACTCAAAAACGTGCCAACTGAACGGCGGCCTGTCGTTATGGTCGGTGATGGCGTCAACGATGCACCGGCCCTGGCAACAGCCGATGTGGGAATTGCCATGGGAGCTCATGGCTCTACGGCGGCCAGTGAGTCCGCTGATCTGGTTATCGTTAAAGATGATCTGTATCGGGTTGTCGTTGCCGTTACTATCTCCCAAGAAACTATGAAGATTGCTCAACAGGCCGTCTTAATTGGAATCGGGATCTGTACGGCCTTGATGCTGATTGCTGCATTTGGCATCATTCCTGCCTTTATTGGTGCCATGCTCCAAGAAGTAATCGATACCGTTTCGATCCTTTGGGCATTAAGAGCTCGTCACGGTCTTTCCGATATCGATGATTAACTTATTTAAAAATCAAGCAGCGCTGTCATCGCCACTTAAGGCTTGAGACAGCGCTGTTTTTATTCACTGGCAATCACCGAGCTGAGTTTTTGAATCGAGCCAACATCCCCGACCACCGAGATATGATCACCATAATGCAGCATGTCATCGGCTTGCGGCAATTTATTGACCTGATCACCACTGACAATGGCAATCACATTAACTTGGTAGGCATCGCGCAGATTAAGTTCTTTTAGCGTGTGTTCACAAAAATCAGGACTCTTGACCTCAATTTCGGCTAGAGTCAGCTCATGATTTAAGATCAGATAGTTGGCAATGTTTAAATGCAGCTGGTGAAATACCATTCGCCTGGCCATGTCACGTTCTGGCCGCACTACATAATCAGCGCCAATTTTTTCCAGTACGCGGGCATGATTCTCATTTTCCGCCTTGCAAATGATGTTTTTGGCTCCTAGTTCTTTAACAATCAGCGTTGCCATAATGCTGGCCTGGATATTGCCGACTGAGATATAGACATTGTCAAAACTACCCAGATCAAGTTCGCGCATAGCTTCTTCATCTTGGGCATCGGCAATCACAGCGCGCGTTACCATGTTGGCATATTCATTCACGACATCCTCATTTTTATCAATAGCTAAAATATCCTGATGTGCCTCAGCCAAAGTTTCACAGACCGAGCTGCCGAACTGGCCGATGCCAATTACTGCATAGTTGTTTTTATTAGCCAATCAAAACCCCTTCTTCCGGATAGCGATAGTTCTTTTGCTTAGGATGAGCATTCAAGATGGTAAACATAACCGTGTAGATGCCGACCCGTCCAATAAACATTAATGCCATAATGATCAGTTTGCCAAATAGATTCAGATGCGGCGTAATCCCCATGCTGATACCGGTCGTACCAAATGCGGCCATAACCTCAAAAATAATGTCTTCTAGCGTAAAGCGGGCTGGCAAATGCTGCGTCAGACACAACAATAAGATGGCCGCGGCAAGAATTGCAAAAGCAACAAAAACCAGCGTCAGTGCCCGAAAAATATTTTCTTCTTTAAAGCGTCGTCTGCCAAAAACCGTATCGCGCTGACCTTTTAAAGTGGCAATGCTCTGCAGCGTCAATAGCCCAACCGTAGTCGTTTTGATCCCGCCAGCCGTTGAGCCTGGTGTTCCACCAATAAACATCAGAATCACCGTGACCGCAATTCCAGCTGCCGAAAGCTTTTGATAAGGAAAAGTAATTAAGCCAGCCGTCCGCGGCGTTATCGCCATAAAGACGGTATTGACGAAGCGCTGTTCAGTTGACATATGTGGAAACTGGGCCGCCAGATTGTCTTCAGTTAAAAGGTAGCTCATCAAAGACAGCAACAAAATGATGGCCCCCGTTGAAAGTGCCAGTGAGGTATGCAGCGACAACCGATGCTTTTTTCGATAAAGCAATAGATCTCGCCAAACCAAAAAACCAAATGAGCCGGCAATAATCAAAACTGCCATGATAAATAAGACATAGGTATCATCAGCAAATAATGCCAGGCTGTTGCCAAACAGATCAAAACCAGCGTTACAAAAAGCTGAGATTGAATGAAAGATACTGTACCATAACCCTTTGACCAAGCCAAACCGACGACCAAAATCAGGCCACAGCAATAGCGCGCCTAAAACCTGAATAATTAGTGAAAGGCCAACGATTAGATTTACAATAGTAATCTGTGCTGGCGACTGCAAGTTCAGTGATTCTTGAGCCAACAGACGTGCTGAAAGCCTGATCTTTTGACGTGCAAACAAAAACATCATGATCGCAAACGTCATAAAACCCAATCCGCCAATCTCAATCAAAGCTGTAATTACCAGTTGACCAAATAAGGACCAATGAGTCGCCGTATCAACCAGCGTCAAACCAGTCACGCAGGTTGCACTGGTTGCGGTAAAAAATGCCGTCATAAACGATGAATCCTCGCCAGGCTTGACGGCAATCGGCAGCATCAAAAGCAGCGTACCGATCGCAATCACGATCAAGAACCCAAACGTCAAGGCTTTTGAGAATGAAAGGCGATAACGACCAAACGTGATCATTTTTATGGCTTCCTTTCCCGATTAAAACTTCTAAGAACAACTATATCAGCGATTAAATGCAAAATAAATCAAAAAACGACTGTACCTTGCTTCGGGACAGCCGTTTGATAATAATGCGGATGAAGGGACTCGAACCCTTACATCATAAGATACAAGAACCTAAATCTTGCGCGTCTGCCAATTCCGCCACATCCGCAAGTAAAGCATAAAAAATGGAGGATACAGGGCTCGAACCTGTGACCCTCTGCTTGTAAGGCAGATGCTCTCCCAACTGAGCTAATCCTCCGTGTCAGACATATAACTAACAAAATTATTATATATGTCCAACTTAGCTTTGTCAAGCTGCTTTATTTTAGCTGCAGCTCCGCCAGCTTGTCGTCAACCATCGTCAAAACCTGTTCAGCAGCCTTGGGATCCTCAACAAAATCAAGCTGATCACCATCAATCAGCATCTTGGGACTTTCGTCATAACTGGCATACCAGTCAACATAGCGTTGATTCAACTCACGATAGTATTCATACAGACTAGGATCATTTTCGAGCTGTTCAAACGAACGACCGCGCTTCTTAATCCGTTTAAGCATCGTCTCAAACGATACCTGAATCCCGATCAAAAGACTTGGCGCCTTGGTATGCACTTCTTGCGGCAGCTCTTCCATCATATTATTCAACAATGAGGCATAGATATCGGCCTCGGTCTGAGTGGCCCGGCCAAGATCCGCATTCAATCGAAACATCAAGGCATCCTCAAAGATGGAGCGATCCAAGACGTTTAAGTCATTATCAAACGAATTCTTAATCTCGGCCAACCGTTTGTTTAAAAAGTAGATCTGCAGCAAAAAGCCATATTTTTTAGGATCTTTATAAAAAAGCGGTAAAATCTCGTTGTCATTAACCGACTCATAAAAAGCCTGACTTCCTAAATGGTCAGCCAGCATCCGCGTCAAGCTGGTCTTACCTGCACCAATGGTTCCCGCCAGTACAATCATTCCATTTACCCCTTTGCTTTGTTTTTCTAAAAAGACACGAGCTACATTGTATCATCTTTGGACCGTAATCGTGAGTAAAATGTTTTTCAACAAACTATCATTAATGTTGTCCTGCATCGTAAAAGCAATCTGATCAAGGATTTTACTCTATAAAATATTTTTTAAAGCAACGTATAAAAATCCTCGCCAATTTGACGAGGATTTTTTGACTACTTAGCTTCGTTTTCAGATTCAGGAACAAATGATTCGCTATTGTTGCTCCGCGATAAATCAACATCTTTGAGCGGAATCACGTGTGTTTTATAGCGAATCTTGTAGTAGATAAACAGGATCAAAAACAGTGGTACGGCCATGTAGGTAATGGCAATATTTGACCAGTCCATCTTGATAAAGGCATCGATGTTTTGACCACACATAACGATCACACACAAAATCAACGCAAAGATCGGGCCAAATGGAAACAGCGTGGCATGGTACTTCAGCTCACTGACCTTGTGGCCTTGTGCGATGAAAGCACACCGGAACCGCAGATGCGAAATAGCAATCCCCAGCCAGGCAATAAAGCCGCACAGCCCAGAAGCACCAATCAGGTAGTTATAAGCTTCTGGTCCGATAAACTGTGTCAGATAAGCCAGGCAAGAAACAACCATGGTACCAAGTAGTGCATAGATCGGGATTCCCCGCTTATTAACATAACCAAAGATCTTCCAAGCGTAACCTTCTCGTGCTTGTGAGAACAGCATCCGCGTTGAGGCATACAAACCAGAATTGGCCGCTGAGATTACGGCCGTTAAAATAACCGCGTTCATAACACTGGCAGCAGCCGCCATCCCTGCTCGCTTAAAGACAATCGTAAATGGACTCATCGTAATGTTTTGTACGTCTGAGTTCAACAGGTTCTTGTTGGTGTATGGCAGAATGCAGGCAATCACAAAGATGGCAAAGATGTAGAACAGCAAAATCCGCCAGAAGGTTGAGTGAATCGCCTTGGAGACCGACTTTTCTGGCGTAGCGGCTTCACCTGCCGTGATCCCAATCAATTCAGTCCCTTGAAATGAGAAACCAGCCACCAGGAACACGCTTAAAATGCCTGACCAACCATGAACAAACGGTGCATCCTTGTAATGGAAATTCTTTAAGCCAACTGGTCCTTGACCGCCCATAATCCCAAAGATGATGCAGACCCCAACGATCAAGAAAATCACGACCGTTACGACCTTGATCAAAGACAGCCAATACTCAGTCTCACCATAAGAGCGCACCGACAGATAGTTGATCAGAAAAATAGCAATCAAGACAAACGTACTGAACAGCCAACTTGGGAAATGAGGCAGCCAGTATTGGAAAACCAGCCCAGCCGTCGTAACGTCAACTGGAATCGTAATTGCCCAGTTAAACCAGTAGTTCCAGCCCATAGCAAAGCCTAGTGCCGGATCAACGAACTTAGTTGAATAAGTGGCAAATGAGCCTGATACCGGAATGTAGGTGGCCATTTCTCCTAGACTGGTCATCAAAAAATAAACCATGATCCCCATAATGGCATAGGCGGCCAATGCACCACCTGGCCCGGCCGTTGAGATCGCCGAACCACTGGCAATAAAAAGCCCCGTCCCAATCGTACCGCCAAGAGCAATCATTGACAGATGCCGAGTCTGCAGCGTTCGCTGAATATGACCCGTATTGCCTTCATGACCGTTTTCACTCATGAAAAAATCCTCCTCAAATTTACTGGCGAGAAAGGCAAACAAAAAGAGCCGGCAAGCAAGGTCTTCCCTGCTTGTCGACTCAACTTGACTTCGTAATTGTTGAATCAATCATGGAAGCGCCCCGCAGAATTTTCTGCGACAGTCCGTAATCTATTTGACTACGGCCCAACGCGCAAGGTCTTCAGTCAAGGCGCGTTTCGGCGAGCAACCCTTTCAGCCAGGCATTGATTCTGAAGCATCCAGCCTAGTCTACTAATGAGACTCGCACCTCTTCTCTTTTACATATTAATTGATTATAACTCACTTTTGATTTTAAGCAAGTTTTAATTTTTCTATTTAATTTCCTTACCGTCAGCAGTAATGTACTTTTCACCACGCGAACTACGTGATAGATCAGCTTCCTGCAGCGAAAGCAGATGCGTCTTGTAGCGAACCTTGTAGTAGATGAACAAAATCAAAAAGATCGGAACTGCCATGTAGGTGATTAAAATGTTATCCCAATCCAGATGGATAAAGGCTGGGATGTTTTGGCCAACGATGACGATCATACAAAATACGAAAGCAAAGATTGGCCCAAACGGAAACAGCGTGGCATGGTATTTTAATTCACTCAGTTGATGTCCCTGGGCAACAAAGGCCCGCCGGAATCTAAAGTGAGCCATTGCAATTCCCAGCCAGGCAATAAAACCAGACAGTCCAGAAGCATCAATCAAATAGTTGTAGGCATTGGCACTAATGAAATGCAACAGGTAGATAGCCAACGAAACCGCCATCGTCCCCAATAATGCATAGATCGGAATTCCCCGCTTGTTGACATAGCCAAAGCCTCTCCAAGCATAACCTTCACGTGCTTGTGAGAATAGCATCCGCGTTGAAGCATACAATCCTGAGTTGGCTGACGAGATCACGGCCGTCAGAATAACGGCATTCATCACACTGGCAGCAGCCGCTAAACCTGCCCGCTTAAAGACAATCGTAAATGGCGACATTGCCACGTCCTGAACGTTGCTGCTCAACAGGTTCTTGTCAGTATATGGCAAAATGCAGGCCATCACAAAAATTGACAGGATATAGAACAGCAAGATCCGCCAGAAAGTCGAGTGAATGGCTTTCGGCACGGATTTTTCCGGCGTTGCGGACTCGCCAGCCGTAATCCCAACCAGCTCAGTCCCTTGAAATGACATCCCAGCCACCAAGAAGACGGTCAGAATGCTTGGGAAGCCGCCGACAAATGGCGCTTTCTTATAGTGGAAGTTCTTTAGGCCGATTGGTCCTTGACCGCCCATGATCCCAAAAATAATCATGAAACCAACGATCAAGAAGACTACGATCGTTACGACCTTGATGATTGACAGCCAATACTCGGTCTCACCATAAGAGCGTACCGATAGATAGTTGATTAAAAAAATCACCAACAAAACGAATCCACTGAAGATCCATTCTGGAAACTTAGGCCACCAGAACTGAATAATGACCCCTGAAGTAACGGCATCAACAGCAATCGTAATCACCCAGTTCAGCCAATAGTTCCAGCCCATGGCAAAACCCAGCGCCGGATCAACAAATTTGGTACAGTAAGTGGCAAACGATCCAGTCAGCGGAATGTAGGTAGCCATCTCACCCAGGCTGGTCATCAAAAAGTAAACCATGATCCCCATCATGCTGTAGGCTACCAGAGCCCCACCAGGTCCGGCCGTTGAGATCGCCGATCCACTGGCAATCATCATCCCGGTACCAATCGAGCCACCCAGGGCAATCATCGACAGATGCCGAGTCTGCAGCGTCCGTTTCATATGGCCGGAATTGCCAGGCATTGTCTGACTTTCCGCGCCGCCTTTCTTTGCCTCTCCACTCATCGTAAATGGATTCCTCCTCTATGACAATTTCGAGCGCCTATTATACATTTCTCATGGATAAAGTATAAGGTGTGCATACTTAATATGATTAAACATTTTAGCGCATTTCAAGCAAAAAAACCATATTGATTGGACTATCTGCCCAAATTGGCTTATTTGCGACAACGAAAAGATTATACACTAAAATAAATATTTAAACAAGTTTCTGCATGTAATTACAAAGCTTTAACCATTTTCAAATAACCGTTTTCATTACCGACCTGATCGAAACCGAGCTTTTTCAATAAAGATTGCGAGCGAATATTTTCGTTGGCCACATCCGCATGCAAAAGCTTAAACTCGCTATTTTTTGCCAATGCTGGTAAGACGTTTGCCAACGCCTCAGTCATGATTCCATTTCCCCAGCAGCTTTTTTTCAGCAGATATCCCAGCGCTGCCATTTTTGAACACAGCTGACCATCATCTGCATATATCGAGAATAAGCCAATCAAACCAATTAATTGATTATTTTGATCGTTAATCAGCAAAAGCTGCTTTTGGCTAAGCCAATTACTGACTGCCCAGCTGCGTATCATCTGATCGTTGGGCAGCTGCAACCCGCTTAGTCTAACCAGTTCATCATCTTTCAACAGTTTTAAAACTGCCTGCAAATCATCATTACTACCTTGATAAATTTGCAGACGTTGGGTCTTAATTGACCAAAGTAATCGTTTCTGCATTATAATTTCACCTACCAAGATCTTTTTTAGGAGTCTTTTTAATGAAAATCATTCAAAAAAATCTAAGCACCAATAAATATCAAACCAAGGCGACTCTAACTGGCTATCTGCAGACGCCGGTTCCCAAGTCGCCAGTACAGCAGTTTCGGCCGCTGATCTTTGTTCCAGGTGGTTCAATGACCCACATTCCGGTTGAGCAATCCGAAAAAACTGCCCTGAGTTTTTCAGCAAGCGGTTTTCAGGTATTCATTCTGCGCTATACTTTCACCAGTGAACGGCAGCCAGTCTATCCAAATCCTTTGATTGATTTAGCACTTGCTGTGGCAATGATCAGAAATAATGCCGAAAAATGGCATCTCAAAGCCGATCAGCTAACAATCATGGGATTTTCTGCCGGCGGTCACGTTGCTGCACTGTACAATGATTACTGGCATGAAAAATGGCTGAGCCAAGCCAGCAACATGCCCGGTGCTACTCTAAAACCAAATGCCGTTATTTTGGGTTATCCAGTTATTGATCTTAATCTCAATTTCCCCAAAGACGCAGCTACTCGCAATCAATGGACCGATGAGCCGGAACGCTATAACGCTTCGATGCATGTTAACGCGCAAAATGCCCCAACCTTTATGTGGACGACTTTTACCGATCAAGTCGTTTCGGTTCAAAATACTCTCAATTATAGTCAGGCCTTGCTAGAACATCAGATTCCCCAAGAGCTGCACGTGTTTGCGCACGGACCACACGGCATGGATATTGCCAATGCCATTGTCGCCCATCATGATGATGTTGACCAACCCCATGTCGCTCACTGGGTTGAACTGGCTTGTGAATGGATCGATGATCTTTTTGAATAGCATTTCCTGGGAAATATATCAAAAAACCCGGTGTCGATTTTGGACGACACTGGGTTTTTTATTTTAAAGTTTCGAATTAGACGTCATTTTCCAGCGATTTTTAACGTCGCCAGCAAACGTCAGATAAAGCGTTTCTGAAATCTGCAACCAAGCATAAGCCAAAAGCATTGCCCCCACCGTGTCAAATGGATAGTGGGCATACAGATAGATGCGCGAAACAGCCACCAAAAAAACGGCTAAAATCAGCAGAAGCTGGCAGATCACCCGCACCGCAGCTTTTTTGATCAATGGCACCACAATCAAAAACAGCACTGCTGCCACCAAAAAAAAGCTCACGACATGCCCACTAGGAAAGCTATAACCCTTGTCATGGCTCAGATGCTGCAGTGGACGATCTCTTTTGACCACGTACTTGATGATCAAACTCAACAGATCACCAACAATTAAAGTCATCCATGCCCAAAGTGCCGGCACCTTATACTTAAATCCCCACAAAAAGAAAGTAATAATCAGCATCCAGACAATATCCATCTTTGGACTCCCCAAAAATGCCACCACAACCATCAAGTGATAGGTCATATTCGGCGTGTGATTAGGGTTGGGTCCAAATAAGGCCTGAAAAACCGAGTCCAGTACCTGCAGGATCATCGAATTGCTCATTACCATGCCGGCAATGATCAGAAATAACACAAAGCTTACCATGAATCGCTTCCAACGATTCGGATCTTGTCCTATCAGCATTTTAAAAGCCCCTTTGTAGGATCTTGTCATGGCATCAGCCACAATAAATTTTATTATATCACATTCTAGCGATTACTTAAGTGACGTTCCGAAAATATCAATCGGTTGATCAGGTCGCCCAGGCCAAAACCCAAGGTAATCGCACCGGCAATCACCAACACTTGATAAAGATAAACCAACGCTGTTGAATTGCTGCCTAATACAAAATAACGCACCATTTTATAGGCTTGGCCACCAGGAACCAATGGCACCAGTGCTGGAACGTTAAAAATGATCATCGGCATTTTTTGCCAGCGAGCTGCTGCCATACTCAAGATACCAATCATAATCGCTGCCAATAGATTGCTCAATGCCAGGCCAAGATGCAGCTGATAATAGATGATCCAATAAAAGGCCCAGCTGGCTCCGCCGATTGCACCGGCAGAATGATAAGCTCGTTTGGGAACGTTTAGCAAGATTCCAAAACAGATCGTCGAAAGATCGGCCAAGATAAATTCAAAGACCAATCGAATCCAAAAATTTTCCATGATTGATTCTACCTCTTAAACATAGCGCAGCACCAAAACAATCGCACAGCCAATGGCAATTGCCGTCAAAGTGGCCTCAACCGCTCGCGACGTGCCACTGATCAGATCCCCCGACATCAGATCGCGGGCTGCATTGGTTAATGGTACGCCTGGAACCAGCGGCATGACGCAGCCAATGATAATGTCGTTGATATCATTGGCCCAATGCAGCTTAACGAAGGCTACGGCAAAAATCGCAATTACCAATGAGGCACAAAACTCGTTGACGAACTTTGCCTTAGAATGCTTACCCAGCATCAGATAGACCAGATAGCTCAAAAAACCGATCAGTGCTGCAAATGGCGAATCATGAACATTACCGGTATAAACAATCGTCAAGGCCCAACTTAATACACCGGCCGCAACGCATTGAACAAAATCTGAGGTCTGCTGCGGCTGGTGATCAACCTTTTTTAAGCCATCGTAAAGCTCAATCAGATCAATTTTATGATCCGCAAATTGCCTTGATAAGCTGTTGACGGCCGCTACCTTATTAAGATTCAATTTTCGCTGGTGAATATCGATTACCTGCGTATTAGGCCGATGCTCGGCACAGGCAACGATCGCCGTCATCGTTGTAAAAGCCTCAAATTTTTTCAAGCCAGCGCTTTGTGCCATTCGCCGCATCGTGTCATTGACGCGCTCCATGTTTGAGCCATTTTCGATCAACAACCTTCCCGCTAGCAGACATGCAGTAATGGCAAGATTTTTTTCATTCTTGCTTTCCACTTTCAACCATCCATTTCTGATTTGATGCATAATCACGAATAAAATGACAAAAGGGTTCAATGCGGATACTGCCGCATCAAACCCAGACTCAAAGATCCGTTTTGTCTAGTTCTGCAAAAATTCCTGATTAACGAAAATATTATGCGAAGCCTTATATGAGATACTCAGCTGTTTACCGTTATCCAGGCACTCAACCAAAATCGGCCCTTCAAACGGCTCGTGCTTGATGACCTTGACCTTGGCATGGAGCTTAAGGCCAACTTCATTTAAGTAAATCAGCAGCTCATGATTGTCCAAGAAGCGCTCAATGACAACCGTCTCACCATCCTTGGCGTCGGCTAACAGTCGATGGCTGACATTGTCAAACTTGCCATTGGCTGCTGGGATTACACCCCCATGTGGACAGTACTTGGGATGATTTAAAAAGGCATCCAATGCCGTTGCCAAGCGATCACTGGTATTATGTTCCAAAACCTCAGCTTCGGGGTGAACGTCGGTCATGCTGTAGTGAAGATCATCAACCAGAAACGTTTCCCAAAGTCGGTGCTTTCTAACCAATTCAGCCGCATGCTTAATCCCTTCCGGCGTCAGAGCGATCCCATCATATGGTTCATGAGATACCAGCCCTTCTTCCGTCAGCTTGGTGATCATTTCCGTAACCGAACCGGCTGCGATGCCCAATCCCAGTGAAATTTCCTTGTTGGAAACCTTTTTATAGCCTCCACCCAGCTCAAAAATAATCTTTAGATAGTCTTCTTTCATCGGGGTCATGTTTTGTGCAGCTTCCTCCTAAAAATCAGCGGCAGTAAGTGTCGTTGAGCATTTAACCATGTATTTTTCCATATTGAAACTAATTAGATTATAACATATCATAAAAATGTAATTTGGAATACCTAAATCTATTTTTAGCTGTTTTTTTAAGGTGGGGGAATAATTTATGGAACGACCGAACGTTTCCAAGCAGCGTTTCTTGATCGTTACGCTGCTCAATGTATTGATTACCGTTGTTGAAATCATCGGTGGACTGATATCAGGAAGTCTGGCTCTCTTATCGGATGCCTTTCACAACTTGGGTGATTCAATTTCAATCGTATTGGGTTATTTTGCACAGGCCATCTCTAGTCGGCCTGAAAATCAACATCGTACTTATGGCTATCGCCGCGCTGAAATTCTCTCTGCCATGGCCAACAGCATCTTTTTAGTGGTGGTTTCGATTGCTCTGATCGTAGAAGCCGTTAAGCGTTTCAGCCATCCTGAACACATCAACGGCCGCATCATGCTGATCGTGGCTATTATCGGTTTGATTGCCAACCTGGTTTCGGCATTGCTTTTGCACAGTGGCAGTCACGACAGCTTAAACGTCAAGGCAACCTATCTGCACGTCTTAAGTGATGCCTTATCTTCAATTGCCGTAATTTTTGGCGGGATTATTTTAATGTTTTTCAATGTCACCTGGCTTGATCCAACCCTGACGATCCTAGTTGCACTCTACATTGCCAAAGAAGCCTTGCCAATCATTAAGCAGACTTTAAACATTCTGATGCAGTCATCACCTGATCTGGATTATGACGCCATCAAGCACGACCTGCTGCAGGTTCCTGGAGTCGTCGGCGTTCATCACGTGCATGCCTGGACAATCGATGAGCACCGCATCGTTTTTTCGGCTCACTTAAACTGCCATGATATGATGCTTAGCGAAGTTGAAAAGATCTATCTACAGGTTGAAAAAATTCTGCATGACAAGTATCAAATCAGCCATACCACGCTGCAAGCCGAATGTCAGCGTGGCAAGGATGAGGAGCTCTTCAATCCAGCCGTTGATCACGACAAGCTCTGTTGATTAGATTCATTGCCAATAAATTTACACGTTTTTTACCAGATTGCTATTGCTTTATTATGTCAAGCGGCTATAATTCGGTTCGACTAATCAACAAGACAATCTTTTAAGAGGTAAAAAAATGAATACACAATCAAATCAAGCCATCCAAACCAAGATTTTTGGGCACCGCGGCTACCCAGCCAAGTTCCCGGAAAACTCACTGGCCGGTTTTCGCTATGTGGTTGCCCATCAGATTGATGGTGTTGAATTTGACGTTCATCTGACCAAAGATCAGATACCCGTGATTATGCATGATGAAACCATCAACCGAACGACTGACGGAACCGGTCGCATTGTTGACTACACATTGGCTGAACTGCGTAAGTTCAAGCTGGGCAACGGTGAGTCCATCCCTACTTTAGATGAGCTGCTGGACATTTTTGAAAACCAAGATGTTTGGATTAATCTGGAATTTAAGACCGATAACATTGCCTATCAAGACATCGAAAAAATCGTAATGCCGCTGGTTAAAAAGCATCGACTCGTACATCCCGTAATCTATTCATCATTTAATCTGCAAACGCTAAAAAACTGCATGCAGCTTGATGACAGCCAAGACTATAACTGGTTAACCGAAAATGACGTACCAAAAGCCCAAGAATTTATCAAAAAAGAACATCTGCATGGCATCCATCCTCACCACTACCAGGCTACGAATGCCACTCAGCGCATCTGGACCGTCAACGATGATCAAGAAGCCCAGCAATTATTTGAAAAAAACGTTGCCGGTATTTTCACCAATCGTTTTGAAGACATGGTTCAGTTAAGAAAGAGAATGCAGGCTGCCCAATAACCGTTAAAAGTCCTTGCTTCCAATCTGGAGGCAAGGATTTTTTAGCTGTCGATTACATCAAAATTCAGATAAAAAAGTCCGAAACCCCCAGATTCCGGATTGCTTTAACCAATCAAATTTAAAACAGTCGACCAACGCAGTAATGGATGATGACGGTAATGATCCCAACGATAATGTTACGTACGATGGCAATCTTAACCAGACCATTGCCCAACTTGGAGCTGATAAACCCAGTCAGCGCACTGGTTAAGATTACCGCTAGAATCACTGCCTCCCAACGCCAGGCAACCGGTGCCAAAACCATGGCCAACAATGGCAAAAGTCCCCCAGCTGCAGCTGCCGTCAGTGATGAAAAGGCTGCGTTCCAAGGATTCAGGTAGTGCCCCAGCTCAATATCATATTTAACGCGCACCACCGTCTGCAACGGCTTTTTATTCAGCAAATCCTTGGCAATTGCCGTGGCCGTAGCCTCACTGACCCCTTTTTCCATGTAGTGATCGCGAACCGCAATAACTTCACTTTGAAAATCATGCTTAAGCAGATACTCTTCATGCGCAACTGCCGATTTTTCGGTATCCTTTTGCGTCGAAACCGATGCATACTCACCTGATGCCATGGAAAAGGCACAGGCCAATAAATCCGACAGACCAGCAATAAAAATCGTAAACTGATCAGTCGTGGCCGCCGCCACTGAGACCAGCACGCCAACCACGGTCAAAATTCCATCGTTGGCTCCCAGAACACCCGCTCGCAGCGTATTGAGCTTTTCTTGCATCGTCTGTTTGGGCTTTTTATTTTGTTCCATTATCAACTACCCCTTTCAACGTGCAAAAAGCTGACCAATCAAATACGTTACCAGCATCGTCAATAAACCGGATGCCACGTTGCGAACCACTGACTTTAAACGATCGGACTTACCCAATACTGCCGCTAAATAACCAGTAATAATCAGCGCAATCAAAACCGCAATAATTGTCGCCATGATTGCAATCTCATGGGGAAAGCTCATCACCGCAACCATTGGTAAAATCGAGCCCAATGGAAAAGCAATCAGTGAGGCAATTGCTGCTGCATAAGGACTGGTAAATTCTTTGGGGTTAAAGCCATAGCGTTCTTGAACAGCCGTTACCAGCGGATCTTCGCTCATCAGCTCTGCAGTGGCCTGCTGAGCTAGTTGCGGATCAATATCTTGAGCCAGGAACTTATTTTTAACATAATTAAATTCTCGATCATAGTCTTCTGATAGGCGTTCTTTTTCCTCAATCAACGCCATTTTTTGCGAGTCTTTTTCGGTCGAAACCGAAACGTATTCCCCCATACACATTGAAATCGTCCCGGCCAAGCTGCCGGAAAGTCCTGAAATTAAAATAGCATGGGGATTGCTGGTCGCTGCCGCCACCCCAATAACGATCCCGGCAACTGAAATGATGCCGTCATTGGCACCCATGACACTGGCTCGCAGCACATTGATCTTTTGTGCCAGCGACATTTTCTTTTTCATTAGCCAGTCCTCTTTTCTTGTTTTAGTTTAGAATCATTATAACATAGAATCGAGAACCAACAAGTTTTTTATTTTTCAACATCACAATATAAAAAGCAAGCCAGTGCCAAAATCAGCACTAGTCTTGCCTTTTGACGATCAGCAGCGATATTTTTGCTCAGCTGACTATTCGTAATGCTTGACCTCATCGGTACGAATAACGAATACGGAGGTTCCAGAATGCTTAACCATGTAAGAGGCCTGAGAGCCAACCGTATTACGATTGCCGTTCTTGCCGATTGAGCCAATAATCAGCAGATCAGGCTTGAATTCAGGGATAACGTGATTGCAGATCCGTTCAGCAGGACGATCACCTTGATCAACGATGGCCGTAATCTTTTTAGGATCTACGCCATAGTCGATGGCTGCCTGGACGTAGTCGTTTAGGCGGCTGCGCAGTTCATCTTCCGTACTGTGAACGTAGTCTTTGTCTAACACCTGGTAGATGTTGACATGATTAGTCTCCAGAATTGAAACGATTCCGATCTCGGATCCATCACGCTTAGCCTTATCAACGGCATATGAAAAAGCAGCCCGGGCGTCAGGCGCATCGTCAACCCCGACGAGAATCTTTTTGAATTTCTTTGGCTTAATGTCGAACAAACTAACGACTCCTCTCTTAGATAAAAACCGACTCCACTCGCCGGTACTGACTGATGTTCATTAACTCATCTATGTCTATGTTACTACATTTGCCGGCGTTGTAAACTCAATTTTTTAGACATACCTAAATATTATTTAATGATATATAAAACGTCTATCGTTTAATTCAGTTTAATTAATTTCTAATTGCGGTATAATATTTTTGAAAGCGTATTCAATTAAGGGAGGCTATTGACATGAACGACCAAGAACTCATTCAAGACTACTTTTACAATGAAGCCGCATTTGACTATCATGACCGTGCATATATTCCGCTAAAGGTTGCCGATGCTCCCGCACAACCGCTGCGGATCCCCGAGATTTTAAAACCAGATCAAGAGACCGCTACCGATGTCTACTATACGATCACCGCACAAACTGGTGCCATTCAGCTTCTGCCCGGCGAAAAAACCAAAACCTGGGGCTACAACGGGCCGCTACTTGGCAAGACCGTGATCTTTAAAGACGGTCAGACCGTCCATATTCATTACATTAACGATCTGCCTGAAGTCACCACCTTCCACTGGCATGGACTGGCAATTCCGGGACCAATTGAAGACGGTGGCTGTCATGCTCCGGTTTATCCCGGCCAAACCAGAGATGTTGAATTTACCATTCATCAGCCAGCGGCCTTCGTCTGGCTGCACGCCCATCCCTGTCCATCAACGGCCGAGCAGGTCTGGCATGGACTGGCTGGCGGCGCGATCGTTCAAGATCAGCATGAATCCCAATTGCCCTTGCCACGCAATTACGGCATCGATGATATTCCCGTAATCTTACAGGATCGCCATTTTCACGAAAACAATCAATGGGATTACCGAAAGGACTATGATCCAGATGGTATCTTGGGACCAACACCAATGATCAACGGTACGATCAACCCTTACTTTGACGTTACTACTCAAAAAGTAAGACTGCGCTTTTTAAACGGTGCCAACCGTCGCGAATGGCGGCTGCACTTTAGTGATGAGCTACCGTTTACTCAGATTGCCGGTGATCTTTCATTGCTGCCAAAGCCATTAAAAATGAACAAGCTGATGCTGACATGTGCAGAACGGGCTGAAATCATCGTTGACTTTGGTAAATATCAGCCTGGCGATGAGGTTGTGCTCTATTCCGATAACACACCACTTTTACACTTCCGGATTCACGAATTCAAGCCGGATCACACCAAGCTGCCAGACATCTTGTTTGAGACGCCTAATCCAGCCGTTTCACCAGAAATGCCGATTCATTATGTAACCTTGGATGGCATGGATGAGGCGGTAGCCATGAATGGCAAAAAATTCAAGATGGATCGTATCGACTACCAAATGCCAATGCACAAGGTTCAGCTCTGGGATATTGAAAACACCAACCATGCTCCAGGTATGATTCACCCATATCATATGCATGGAACTGGTTTTGTCACGGTATCGCGCGATGGTCATGCCCCAAATCCAAATGAATTGGGGTTAAAAGATACGATTGCCATCAATCCAGGCGAGCATGTCTTAATCAAGGTATGGTTCGATGTACCGGGCGTCTTTATGTACCATTGTCATATTCTGGAACATGAGGACGGGGGAATGATGGCCCAAATGAAAGTCATTGATCCAAACGATCCCGACAAGCACTATCATCTGATGGATCACATGACTTTGATGCGGGCATTTGCTGAAGAGCGCCACGTACCAATAAATGAGCTTTGGCTGGGCGGTATGGATTCCTACCGTAAGATGGGTGAGGAAATGTAATCAATTTCCCAGGAAATCACTCAATATTTTCTGACTAAAAAGGCACTGCATAAGGCTAATTGCCCCAAGCAGTGCTTTTTATTACTTCAAAACCAGGAAATAAAGCAAGACGATTAAGCCAAGGATAATCCGATACCACCCAAATACCTTGAAGTCGTGCTTTTTGATGTAGTGCATCAAGAACTTAATGACAATGATTGATGAGACAAATGCCGTGATCAAACCGACTGCCATGATCCAAAACTCCATCGAGGTAAAAGTCAGCCCGAACTTGAGCAGCTTAAACAAAGCCGCCCCAAACATGACTGGAATTGCCAAGAAGAAGGTATACTCAGCAGCAACCGTTCGTGATACCCCTAACAGCAAGGCCCCGACAATCGTTGCCCCCGAACGGCTGGTCCCAGGGAAAACCGCTGCAATCAGCTGGAAGAAGCCAATCATAATGGCCATGTTGTATGAGATCTCAGCAATTGAATTGACCTTGGCTTTTTTACCCTTGTGAACGGTTTCGATCCAAATAAAGGCGACCCCGAAAACAATCAAGGCAATTGCAACGCTGACTGGGTTATAAAAAAGCCGTTCAAAGGTATCGTTAAAGGCAACCCCGATGATCCCGGCTGGCAGACAAGAGATAAAGATCTTGACCCACATGATCATAATATCTTTATCAATGTAGCGCCAGATCCCCTTTGGCGCATCGATCCCTACTGCCTGACTGTGGTGGAATGGCCAGATGCGCTTCCAATAGATCACGACAACGGCCATAATTGCACCTAATTGGATGACCACCTCAAACATGCTGTAAAACGATTTGGACACGTCCAGTTTAACGAACTGGTCCAACAAAATCATATGTCCGGTACTGCTGATTGGCAGCCATTCGGTGATCCCTTCCACAAGCCCGAAAATAAAGGACTTGATCAATTCAATTATCATTAAGTTAAACATCCTTTCAAAAATCGCTGTTTATAATGATAAGCTTTTTTTATGATTTAATATAGGGTCTTTACCAAAACTTCACATTCTAAAATCAAACGAGAAATCAAAATGTTGATGATCACCGGTAAAGCGATCGGCATGCCGTTCCATAACCACGCGCCGATTACCAAACATCATCCATAAGGCAATGCCGGCAAAATACAGAAACTCAATTGCCAGCACAATCCAATCAGCCGTGCTGGTGCTGCCAACCATCGTTTCATGATGCGTTAGGCAAAAGATCGCTGCATCGATAAAGAAGTGCATCAGCATTGTCAGCCATAATTGTCCCGTGTACAGATAGACCACGGCCAAATAAAGTCCCAAACCGATTGCAAAGATCATCTGCAGAATCGTCACGTCCCATTTTTGCACAGCAGCATTTGGCAGATGCAGCAGTCCAAAGCAGAGTGCGCTCAAACCTATCGCAATCGGTACACGCTGCGTCAGATTACGGCAGGCATAAAGCAGCGCGCCTAAAATTCCAAAACGGCAAAGCGTCTCTTCAGCAATTCCTGCTTCCAGAGCCGTCAAGACTAAACGCCGATTCCATTGAACGTGAAAATCAAACTGCAGCCAACCGGTTTGGAAAATATCAAATGCCAAATAAATTACATAAACAGCCAGCAGAACGCTCATTACCCACCAGCTCCAGCCAGTACCAAACGTCGGTATCAAACCTGGCCATGACAAATGCCAGGCTCGCATCAAAACCGTTACCGAAACAAAAAATGCCAAGGCGCCCCAAAAGCCGGTTTCGATAAACTCTTTAAAAAGCTGTGGCTGAATAAACTTATCGGGTAAAAAGTACTGCATCATCATAACCGTTGTCATAAACAGATAGATTAAAAAGATGATGCGAGCGACCACGTTTTCCATCTGACCGCCAATCTCACTGGCAAATGGAGCAAACATGATCAGATAATACAGCAGCGTTACTGCAATTACGCCCCGTGCCGGCAGATACAGCCGCACGATAATCTCTCGGGTAACGGTTCCCCAAAGCATGATCAGCATGATTGGCTGCAGCATGGTCTGCAAAAAAACATCCGTTAATCTAAGCCAACGTGGTACATGCGCAACAATGGTAATCATCAGACCTTCTAAAACAACCAGCGCCAAAATGAATACCAACAGCCGAATGCCGCGTCCCATAATCAAGACGTTCCACCAAGCAACGGCAATCAAGAAAATTAAAGCGCCAACCAACTGGGCCTGATACCAGATGTGAAGATAGTCTCTCCCTGACATCAAAAAGCCTCCTTAAATAATGAAAACAAAAATAATTACAGCTTTCATAATACCAGAGGGTTGCCGATTGATTAAGCTTGGAATCAAAAAAGCCGGCGTTATTTTAAAAATAAAAAGCCCGTCTTGCAGACGAACTTTTATCAATCGGTTATTTTTCTGCTGCGACTGGCTGCTCATTTTTCTTGGCAGCTGGTCGATTACGACGATGTGGTCGTGGCCGTGACTTATCGTTTTCGTTATTGGCAGTGCCGTTCTTAGTCTTGTGCTTAGGGCGCGAGTTAGTCCGGCGGGTGTTATGGCGAACGTCACGCTGCAGATCGCTGCCTTGCCCTTCTTCATCAGCATTCAGAATCGTAACCATCGGAATGATGACTGGACGCCGACCCGTCCATTCAAACAGCAGCTTTTGCAGGCGGCTGACAATGGTGCGGTTAATCGCACGCCGATCAACGTGCTGATGATTCTTAAAGGTATTCAAGATTGCCCAGAAGACTTCATGATTGGCAGCCTTGATCAGCTCTTGAGATTCATGCATGTAGACGAAGCCACGTGAAACGATGTCTGGGCCAGCAACGATCTGATAGTCCTTAAGATCAACAACGGCAATGGCGGTTACGACCCCTTCTTCAGAAAGCATCCGTCGTTCTCGGATTTCCGGATTGCCCACGGTATCGCCGGCATCGCGACCATCAATGTAGACGTCGCTTGCCGTTTCGATGTGATCGGCAACGCGACACGTATCCTTGGTTAAGGCCAGCACATCGCCATTGGCCAACACGAAGCTGTGATCAGCTGGGACACCGGTTAATTCTGCCAGCTTGGTATGAATCTTTTGCATCCGGTACTCACCATGAACCGGAGCAAAGAACTTTGGCTTCATTAAACGCAGCATCAGTTCTTCGTCAACCTGACCACCGTGACCGGATGTATGGATATTGTTGACGTAGCCGTGAATAACCTCAGCACCGTCTTCTTCCAGCTTGTTGATCAACGCATTGACGCTGGTGGTATTGCCGGGAATCGGGTTGGATGAGAAGACGACCGTATCGCCTGGCTGAATGGTAATCTGACGGTGCGTACCATTGGCAATACGACTCAATGCGGCCATTGGCTCACCCTGCGATCCAGTACACATAATCATGACCTTTTCCGGCGGATAGCTGTTAATATCATTTTGATCAATCAATGCATCTTCTGGAATATGCAGATAGCCCAGCTCCTGGCCAGCCGTAATGGCATTTTCCATACTGCGGCCAAACACGGCAATTTTACGGCCCTGCTTTAAGGCTGCGTCACTGGCCTCTCGCAGACGATAAACATTGGAGGCAAAAGATGCAAAGATGATTCGACCTTTGATGCGTTCAAAGATGCGCCGAATATGAATATCAACCCAGCGCTCGGACTTGGTGAATTCTGGTCGTTCTGCATTGGTTGAGTCCGAGGTCAAAAGCAGCACGCCCTCTTCGCCAAGCTTTGCCATCTGCTGAAAGTTTGGCCCTGGCAGATGACCAACCGGCGTTAGGTCAAACTTAAAGTCACCGGTTTGAACGATCGTACCTTGTGGTGTATGAACGGCAACCCCCAGCGTATCCGGGATTGAGTGCGTCGTTCTGAAAAACGAGACCCACAGCTTTTTAAAGTGCACCGTATCAAACTCATTGATCTCGTGCAGTTCAGCGCTCTTTAACAGGTGCTTTTCCTCCAGCTTGCCACGAATCAAAGACATGGCAAATGGACCAGCATAGATTGGTGCATTAACCTTTTGTAAAAAGAATGGCAGGCCGCCAATGTGGTCTTCGTGACCGTGCGTAATAAAGATCCCTTTAATCTTATCCTTGTTTTCTACCAAATAGTCATAGTTTTGAATGACATAGTCGACTCCAAGCAGTTCATCTTCTGGGAAGAGCACCCCACAGTCAATGATGATGATTTCATCTTGGAACTGGACACAGTACATGTTCTTACCGATCTCGCCCAAGCCACCCATGGCATAAAAAGCGACTTCATTGTTTTTGATTTTTAATTTGCGCATAATACCTTTCTTTCCTTTATATGATTGATGTTCGCCAATTTTCATAATTCAGAAATCAATGCAAGCCAAAACAGCGCCGTCTTAAAATGACGTCACATCCGAATTTGAAAATGAGCAACTCGTATTATTTATCCGTTCAAATAAAACTTAGTTTATTCTAACACATCCTAAAAGGCATTAGTAGTAAGTCGCTTTTGGGAAAAATAAAAGAGAGTGAGAAAAAACTCCGAAAATCAGCTTGCAACCGATTTTCGGAGTTTGTCTTCAAACCTCCGCAAGGATGGCTAGGTCGGTCAAATGTTGATTTATCAGCATTTGACCTGCCAGCCAGCTACTGCGCTGAGGCATTATTATCCATACATAGTTAAAAGGTTGAGTTAATTCCCAGCCCTTTGTTGATCTAGTCTTCTTGCGGCAGCTTGGCGTGCTCTGATTGCATCCAGGTTTCCCAGGATTCAACCGGTTCGCCGTCTTCATCAAAACGTGCCGATAGTTCGTTTAAAATTTTTACATAGCAAGATTTGACCATCGCAATACTCATATCGGCCAACTTGGCCTCTGTCAGATAGTTGTTTTCCTCCAAGATCTGATTGATCATGGCTACGGCCTCATCATCATTGGCCAAGGCATCGATGATCTCCAGATTATCTTGCTTGTACTGGCGGACGTAGTACTTGGCAAATGTTTTCAAAGCATTGTCTTGTGCTGCATCGGTCAGTTCATTAAAGCCAAAAGTATTTTCACTCATGAACTCGTCCCCTTTTTAAATACTGTACATTATTAGCTTATCACTTTTTTGCCGATTCGGTTTAAGCCAACCGTGCCGTCAGTCATTTAAACCAAAATGACAAACCAATTTCTGATTATTTTGACTGCCGATCACGTAATAGCAGCTGAACGTGTCCAGCACCATTAACTTTAGCAACAATTTCTTTTTGGGGATCATCATCCAGGGTCCCTAGATTAATCAGGGTTGCTCCGTCGGCAGCCTTTTCAAAGTCCAATAGGCGATCGGCAATGAAATGCTTAAGCGCACGCGACATATCACAGTGTTCTTCTTGTTTTTTAACGGCAACTGGCAGCGTGTAGCCTTCGTCCAAAAAATATTTGATTCCAGCAACCTTAACCAGTGTTGTCATCGAATATTTATGGTTTTTATGCTGCTGTTCTTGTTCTGAGACAATATATCCCTTGCGCTCCCAATAGCGAATTTGACTTGGTGAGACGCCAACTGCCTGGGAAAGCTCAGTCATACTGATCAGCAGCTTTTCATGCACGAACATCTTACGAAACTCTTCTGTTATGGCACTCATTTTTTCTTCCTTTCGGCATCTTTTCGTTTAATATATCATTTACTGCGATCTTTATCAAAAAATTTGACAAAGATATCTGATCATTCTATATTAGTCTCTGCTTTTAAAATATAAACAATCAAAAAAGGAGGCTTTATCTTGTCTGTAAACATGGCAGTCGATATCAACGGTAAGCCATACCATCGCAATCTTTTGGTAATGGTAATGCTGGTCGGAAGCTTTTGTACGGTCTTGAATCAAACTATTCTAGCCACGGCTTTTCCAACCCTGATGAAGGCTTTTGACATCAGCACGGCAACCGTTCAATGGCTGACAACCGGTTTTATGATGGTCAATGGGATCATGATTCCGGTTTCGGCATATCTAAGCAACAAATTCAACTCAAAATGGCTCTATATCTCAGCAATGTCGATTTTCGAACTGGGGACCATTACCGCCTTTCTCGCCCCTAATTTTGGTACCTTACTGTGCGGCCGACTGATTCAAGCAACCGCAGTCGGAATTACAATGCCCTTGATGCAAAACATCATGCTGACGATCTTCCCGCCTGAAAAGCGTGGAGCCGCCATGGGAATCAACGGTCTGGTGATTGCTCTGGCACCAGCTCTAGGTCCTTCACTTTCCGGATGGGTAGTGGACAACTACTCATGGCGGGTACTCTTTGGCATGATTATTCCAATCGTGGCCGTCGTAATCATTGCCAGCTTCTTTTTGATGCAAAACGTACTTAAAAACACCGATCCAACGCTTGACTGGCTGTCTTTGGTCATTTCCACGCTGGGCTTTGGTAGCGTTTTGTATGGTTTTTCATCCGTCGGTGACAAAGGCTGGACTAGCACCGTTGTCTGGGTTTCGATCATCTTTGGTGCTATCTTGATTGCACTGCTGGTCTGGCGTCAAACCAAGCTGACCAACCCGTTTTTGGACTTTAAGGTCTTTAAGACGCCTGAATTTACCCTGGCTACACTACTCAGCTCGATTGTCATGATTGCCATGGTCGGCGTTGAACTGGTACTGCCGCTTTATCTGCAGATCGTTCATGGCATGTCGGCCTTTCATTCTGGTCTGTCACTGCTGTTAGGTGCTTTAATGATGGGATTGATGAGCCCGGTTACCGGTGATCTTTTTGACCGTTACGGTGCTAAGCGACTGGTAATGACTGGGATGTTTATCTTAACGATTGGGACGATTCCATTTGCCTTTCTGACCCGAGAGACGCCTATTTTCGACGTAATTTTCTTATATGCCGTGCGGCTATTCGGGATCTCAATGGTTATGATGCCGGTTACGACCTCAGGCATGAACGCACTGCCATTTGAGATGATCTCACATGGCACGGCCGTCAACAATACGATCCGTCAAGTGGCTTCATCAATGGGCTCGGCAATTCTGATCTCAATTTTAACCAACGTTACCAATTCACAAAAGCCATCACATGCCCTGCTTAAGGCTTCTCCACTTCAATACAAGGCCAAAATGATCGATGCCACGCTAAACGGCTACCATGCAGCCTTCTGGGTCGCCATCACGTTTGCCGTTATCGGCCTTTTGGCATCCTCCAAATTGAAGAATCATAACAAGATCAATGCCAGATATGATGCTGACAATATACAGAAAGGAGGCAGTGCCAAATGATTACTGTTTTAATGTTTCTGGGTGCAATTGCCTTCTTTATCTCGATCATGTTTGCTCCCAGTCGGCGTACGCGAATAATCGCCGGTTTGATTACTGGCATTATCTTTGTTGGTTCAACGGTTCTGATTACCACCAACTTTCATGATCATTTTGGCATGAAAAAGGTTACGACGACCAAAACCACGCAAATCTATTCAGCAAGCAGCCAGCTGCCGATCATCCTCTACCAGCCGATTGGTACCTCTGGTAAAGACGACGTCTACGTTTATCGGACTAATGACGACTCAGCAAAAACCACGCATACTCAAACTGATGGATATACTACTAACCGCGTTGTCAAGACAAACGACACCAAGGCAACGCTAACGACCAAAGAGACGCGCTGGCGTTTTAAGAATAAATTCTATCGCTTACTGTTTGCTGGTTCCAAGATGGATGGCAATCTAATCTCACGTACCAATACGCTTAGGTATCCAAAAAACTACGTCAAGCTTACCGTCAAGCAGGCTGAACTGCTAAAAAAACAGATGAAATCCAGTAATGCAGCTGCTCAAACTGCTCTAAAGCAACAGGCAGAAGCGTTCGTTAAGGCTCAGTTACAAAGTGCACTGCAAAAGAATCCGCAGCTGTCAACTACCCAACAGCTGGAAATTGCCCAGCAGGCTCAACAGCAGTTTCAAGTTCAATTAATCAAGAAAATGCTCGCGCAAGCAAACTGACAAATGCCGATTATTCGATACTCAAACTTACAAAATTAAGACTGAATATATAAAAGAGAGTGAGAAAAAAACTCCGAAAATCAGCTTGCGACCGATCTTCGGAGTTTGTCTTCGCACCTCCGCAAGGATGGCTGGCAGTTCAAATGCTGATTTATCAGCGTTTGAACTGCCAGCCAGCTACTGCGCTGAGGCATTATTATCCATAAAATAGTTAAGAGGCTGAGTTAATTCCCAGCCTCTTTTATTGTCTAGTCAACTACATGGCGTTCAAATGGCTGGTCACTAATGCCTTCAGCCAAAATCTTCTTGCTCCATTCCTTAGCTGAGAACAGTGAATGGTCACGGTAATTGCCACAGCTCTTTTCCGTGGTTCCCTGCACGTCTTCCCACTTAATCTGGTAGGCAATTTCTTCAAGTGAGGACTTCAAGGCCTTGGCAACCTCGGTCGTGCTGTGCTCACCCCAAGTAATTAAATGGAAACCAGTCCGACAGCCAAATGGCGAACAGTCAATGACGCCCGTCAAACGGTCCCGTAACAACCCTGCCAGCAGGTGTTCAATCGTGTGCAGTCCTGCCGTTGGGATGGCATTTTCGTTTGGCTGAACCAAGCGCAGATCATAGTTGCTGATCTTGTCGCCTTTTGGTCCTTCTTCAACCGTAATCAAACGGACATAAGGTGCCTTTACCTTGGTATGATCCAGCGTGAAACTTTCAACTTTAGCCATGAAAAATTCCTCCTAAAACTTAATTAGCCTTATTATAGAACTTTTGAACGTCTTCGCATGGATAAATTATCAGTTCATTGCCTGTTTAAACGTTGCTGGCAGCCCAATCTTAAAATCAAGGTGCCTTAGGGTAAATGGGTCATCAAACGCAATATGCGAAGCACAGAGCAGCTGATGGTCAAAGCGACTGGTATCACCACCATACAGATGATCGCCCAGCAGTGGATGACCGAGATGACTGAAGTGAATGCGAATCTGGTGGGTGCGGCCAGTATGCAGACGCACTCTGACCAGCGTCCAGTTTTGACCGCGTGCCTCGACCCAGTATTCGGTCCTGGCATTTTGACCATCGGCACTGATTTCACGCTGAGCCCGACCTTCAACTCGAGCAATCGGAGCGTCAATCATATCATGATCATTAGTTAAAATGCCTTGAACGATCGCTTGATATTCTTTAATCATTTTATGCTGTTGAACCTGTTGGCTGATCATGCTGACGGCTACCTGATGCTTAGCAGCCAGCAATAGGCCACTGGTGTAGCGATCCAACCGTGTAATCAGGTGTGGTCGCTGGTCTGGCGAATCGTTGCGTATCAGATATCCAGTCACGCGATTGAGCAGCGTATCATCTCCAGTCGTTGGGCCTGGAATTGAGGCTAGGCCGGCTGGTTTGCTGATAACCAGCCAGTTGGCATCTTCAAATACAATATCCAACGTGCCATTGCTTGATTTAACGTCTGGATTGGGAAATTCTGGCGCAACTTTGATTGTTAGCGGCTGATTGGGCAAGATCTTGGTTGTCGGTCGTACAATACGATGATCAACTTGAAACTCACCAGCACCATTTTTGATGTCATTAAACATCCGATGCCCCATTCCAAGCGTCTGCAGAAATTTTTTGATCTTGATTGGTTCCTGACCGCGATAAATCCAAGTATTTTCCATTTTCCCCTCCAAATTGGCATACAAAAAAAGTTGAGACCGAAATCTCAACTTTCAAAAACTATAGCGGTCCGTACGAGACTCGAACTCGTGATCTCATCCGTGACAGGGATGCGTCCTAACCAAAACTAGACCAACGGACCAATTTCACAACAATTGATAGTATACGAAAAGATTTACTCGGCGTCAATAGCAGCTGCCAAAATTAAACCATTTTAACTGAAAAATTTTTTGCTACCGAATGGGCAATCTACTATCATTGGTATTGAATTCCAATCTGGCAGGCCATTGAACCAGCCAGGTTGACACAATTAAAAAGTGAGGATTCTGAAAAATGAACTCATCTCTATCTGTGCGCATCAAAAATTGGTGGCGGCACTATGCCAAACTCTTTAAACTGCTGTTTGTTGTCTCGGTGATTATCTTTGTCATCACAGCACTGGGCAACTTTTTAAAAGACGTTGACTGGAATCGCGTTGGACTTGGCCTGTCCAGCCAGTCACCGCTTCATATTTTTTTGATGCTGATCGGTGGCTGCCTCTCAATCGTGCCCATGCTTGGCTATGACTTTGCGATTACCCACTTTTTATCAGGGCATTTTTCTAAGCACTATATCATCAGAAGCGGCTGGATTACCAATACCCTGACCAACGTGGCCGGCTTTGGCGGTCTGCTTGGCGCAACGCTTAGAGCCTATTTTTATGGCAAGCATTCCAGTAAAAAACAGATTCTGTTTGCCATCTCCAAAATCGCCATTTTTCTTTTGTCTGGCTTGTCGATCTTATGCTGGCTCGCTCTAGCAGTCATGTTCTTAGTACCAAATGGCCATCGCTTCGATCGTTACATCGTCTGGCTGATTGGTGGCGGCCTGTATTTCCCGGTTGTCTTTATCTTTACCCGGCTGAAAAACTCCAGCTTTTTTAAAGATCTGACCCCCAAGCTCGAACTGTTTATCGTTGCCAGTTCAACTGGTGAGTGGCTTTTGGTTGCACTTTTCTTTTTAATGATTGGCTGGCTTTTAGGGGTTAAAATTAATCTCTTGTCCGTACTGCCCCTATACGTTGTCGCTCAGCTTTTGGGAGTTATCTCAATGCTGCCTGGGGCAATCGGTTCTTTTGACATCATTATGCTGATGGAATTGTCTATGATGGGCGTCAGTCGTTCAACGGCCTTGGTCTGGCTGGTATTTTTCCGGGTTTTCTATTATCTGGTGCCGCTGATTTTTGGTGCTTTAATGTTTGTATATCATTTTTGCCAGAAGATCAATCGCTTTTTTAATGGCTTGCCTAATCTGATCTGGCATCAAAGCGCGCATGTCTTGATCACCATATTTATGTATTTTTCTGGGATCTTGATGCTGATTGATGCCTCAATGCCGGATCTAACCCAAAATAACCGCTTTTTGCAGCGTTTCTATCCTTTTACATTCTTCTTCTTGCATCAGCTGAGCACGGTTTTGTTTGCTATCGCTATGCTGGCCTGTGCACGTGGGGTCCAGGCCAAGCTCAAGAAGGCTTATTGGCCATCATTGATTCTTTTGCTGATTGGAATGGTCAATACACTGTGGAATTTGGGAACCTGGGGGCTGACCTTCTACCTTTTGATCCTTTTGATTTTGGTTTTAACCATGCGCCATGCACTGTATCGAGAAAAGATGGCCTATTCGCTTGGGAAGGCCTTTAATGACGGAATCGTCTTTGTCGGTCTGTTCGTTCTTTACATTATTATAGGGATCGTCAATGAGCCAAATTATTATGAACATCATAACATTCCGCAATTCCTGTTCTTCCCTGGTGAGAGTCTCTGGTTCTCTGGTTTCATCGGTCTGATCCTGGGAATTTTGGTCATGTTGGCCATTCTGCGCTACTTTACCAGTGGCTATGATCCATTCAACGGCTATCATTCGTTTGATGCTAAGCGCTGTCGGCAATTGATCGAACATTTTGGTGGCAATGAGACCAGTCATCTGGCGTTTTTGCGCGACAAGAATCTCTATTATTATCAAGTTGAAAAAGAAGACCGGCTCTTTTTCATGTATCGGCGCAAATACGACAAGCTGATCGTTATGGGTGAACCGGTTGGCGATCAAAGCGTACTGAATGATGCTTTGCGACAGTTTATCATTGAGGCTGATCGCTATGGCTACCAACTGGTATTTTATGAAGTTGGTCAATCAACAACGATGCTTTTGCACGAATTTGGTTTTGACTTTCTTAAAACCGGTGAGGACGGTCTAGTTAAATTGGCCGACTTTACGCTTGCCGGTAAGCGCCAACGTTCTCAGCGTGCCTTGATGCATAAATTTGAGCGAGAAGGCTATACGTTTGACGTCTTGGAACCACCATTTGATAACGAGCTGATCAAAGAGCTCAAACATGTTTCTGACAGCTGGCTGGGCAAGCAGGTTGAAAAAGGCTTTTCACTGGGCTTTTTTGATGAATATTATCTGCAGCAGGCTCCAATTGCCATCGTTAGGAATCAAGAACAAAAGATCGTGGCCTTTGCAACGCTTATGCCAACTGGTGGCAAAAAGATTCTGACCATCGATTTAATGCGTCATGATCGCGACCTGGCGCCATCTGGCATTATGGACATGATCTTTGTCAATCTGTTCTTGTATGGACAAAAGACCGGCTACGAATACTTCGATTTAGGAATGGCACCACTAAGCAACGTTGGTGAATCACAGTTCAGCTTTATTGAAGAAAAAGCTGCCCACTTTATCTACGAATATGGCTACCGGCTCTATGGCTTCCAAGGTCTGCGTAATTATAAGGAAAAATATGCCGATCTCTGGCTGTCACGCTACACCGTCTATCGTAAAAAGAGCTCACTGGTTGGCTCTATGCTGGCACTGGTCAGTGTCGTCAATCAGCGTTCCAATCCAAATCACAATCATCGACTGCAGCCGCAGCTAATTGAAGATATTTTGAAACATTAACAATAGAGACTGAGAATTAGCCCCACTTCTTAACTATTTTATGGATAACAATGCCTCAGCGCAGTAGCTGGCTGGCAGTTCAAATGCTGATTTATCAGCATTTGACCGACCTAGCCACCCTTGCGGAGGTGCGAAGACAAACTCTGAAAATCGGTCGCAAGCTGATTTTCGGAGTTTTTTCTCACTCTCTTTTTGTTCCAATCGTTCATTGATGACCAAATCAGTCGCAATAATTTTAAGATCAAGATTAAGATAATTAAATTTAAACCAAGAATTTATAAACGTTTGATTGCTTGTCACTACTACTGAGTTTACGCTTACACAGTTTAGGTGGATTGTTAGAATGCACAAAAAGTTCTTGCAAGCTGTTTAAATTATAGTTATAATTTAAAACATTAGAGAATTCTAATTTAAATGTAATTATTTATCGCTTGGTTTTTCCTGCCAAGTCTGGATGCGTTGCAATCATATTGGAACTTTTTGCAGAATTAGGATTGTCTCACTTAGTTCAGGAGGAAGATTTATGGGATTTTGGAAAACTATCACTCGAAAAGAAGACCCCAGTGTCTATCAAGATAAGGATAGTCACCTTATTCGCTCATTGCGCGTACGGGACTTTCTGGCCTTAGGGGTCGGGACGATTGTGTCCACTTCGATCTTTACTTTACCTGGTGAGGTTGCTGCCATGCACACTGGTCCAGCCGTTGCCATCTCGTTTGTAATCGCGGCCATCGTTGCTGGTCTGGTTGCCTTTGCCTATGCTGAAATGTCAGCTGCCATGCCATTTGCTGGTTCCGCTTATTCATGGATCACCGTGGTATTTGGTGAATTCTTTGGTTGGATTGCCGGCTGGGCACTGCTGGCTGAATACTTTATCGCCTTAGCCTTTGTCGGCTCTGGTCTTTCGGCCAATCTGCGGCCACTGCTTGCCAACATTGGGATCAAGCTGCCGGCTTCGCTTTCCAATGCCTTTGGTACCAGTGGCGGGGTCGTTGACCTGATCTCGCTGATCGTGATTGCACTGGTTGCCATCCTGGTTTCCCAAGGTGTTAAGGATGCCGCCCGTGTTGAAAACGTACTGGTTACGCTGAAGGTGCTGGCAATTCTGCTGTTCATCGTCGTTGGTGCAACTGCAGTTAAGCACAGTAATTTCGTTCCATTTATTCCTAAGTACCGGATGACTTCTAATGGTGCTTTTGGTGGTTGGCAAGGTATCTACGCTGGGGTTTCGATGATCTTCCTTTCCTACATCGGCTTTGACTCCATTGCCGCCAATTCTGCCGAAGCCATCAACCCTGGCAAGACGATGCCACGCGGAATCTTAGGCTCACTGGCAATTGCCGTTGTTTTGTTTGTTGCCGTAGCCTTGGTTCTGGTTGGGGTTCTTCCTTACCAAAAGTATGCCAACTCTGCTGAACCAGTTGGTCTGGCTCTGCGTTCGATTGGTCACCCAGTCGTTGCTTCGGTTGTCCAAATCGTTGCCGTTGTTGGGATGTTTACCGCACTGATTGGGATGACAATGGCTGGCTCTCGTTTGATCTACTCATTTGGTCGTGACGGCATGCTGCCTAAGTTCTTGGGAACGCTGGACGAAAAGAACCGGCCTAACCATGCACTTTGGACTTTGGCAATCATCGCGATCCTGATTGGTGCCATGTTCCCATTTGCATTCTTGTCACAATTAATCTCCGCTGGGACGCTGATTGCCTTTATGTTTGTTTCATTAGGGATCTATGCATTGCGCCCTCGTGAAGGCAAGGATATTCCAACACCTGCATTTAAGATGCCATTCTATCCAGTAATGCCATGCTTAGCCTTCTTGGCTTCCCTGTTCGTGTTCTGGGGACTTGACATCGATGCCAAGATCTATGCCGGCGTATGGTTCCTGCTTGGTCTGGTAATCTACTTTACCTATGGCGCTCGTCATTCTTACTTAAACAAGACGAAAAAGGACTAGTTGTAAGCTTTAAAAGGGGGCGGCTGTCAAAATGACAGACAGTAACAACAAGCATCTGCTGGAAGAAGAAGCCAAGGCGTTTGCTTCTTCTGGCCGGATCAACTATTACGATATCGTTATCGATCATGGTAAGGGCGCGGTGATCACCGATGCTGACGGCAATGACTATATTGATCTTTTGGCCAGTGCCAGTTCAACCAATACCGGTCATGCCCACCCTAAAGTCGTCAAGGCGATTCAGGATCAAGCTGCCAAGTTGATCCAGTATACGCCGGCCTACTTTGCCAACACGCAAGAAGCCCGCTTGGCGCCACGTCTGGCAAAACTGGCCCCGATGAGTGGTCCGGTTGAGGTTTCATGGGGACTGTCTGGCTCTGACGCTAATGATGCCATTATCAAGTTTGCGCGGGCCTACACCGGTCGCCAGTATCTGGTAGCCTTTACTGGTGCGTATCATGGTTCTACTTATGGTTCCATGTCGCTTTCCAGCATCAGTATGAACATGAGCCGTAAAATGGCACCGCTATTGCCTGGTGTCGTTAAGGTTCCTTTCCCATCACCTTGGGAACGCGAACCTAATGAAAGCGAAGAACACTTCGTTGATCGTTTCTTCCGTGAATTCATGCGGCCATTTGAAACCTACCTGCCAGCTGAAGAAACTGCGGTTATCTTGATGGAGGCCATTCAAGGTGACGGTGGGATCTGCAAGACACCGCCTGCCTTTATGAAGAAGGTCTATGATTTTGCCAAGGCACATGGCATCTTGTTCGCCGTTGATGAAATCAATCAAGGCATGGGCCGTACCGGCAAATGGTGGTCAATTCAAAACTTTGACGGTATCGAGCCTGATCTGATGTCTGTCGGCAAATCACTGGCATCTGGCCTACCTTTAAGTGCCGTTGTTGGGCGCAAAGAGATTATGGAATCACTTGGCGCGCCAGCGCATCTGTTTACGACCGCCGGCAACCCGGTTACGACGGCTGCCGCTAACGCAACGCTGGATGTTTTTGAAGAAGAGCATCTGCTGGAGCGCTCCGCTAAACTGGGGCAAAAAGCCAAGGCATTTTTTGAGGCCGAAAAAGAAAAGTTCGACTTCATTGGCGATGTACGGATGTATGGTCTTGACGGTGGGATTGATATCATTGATCCAGCAACTGGTCAAGGCGACACCAATGCCACGGTTAAATTGATGTATCGGATCTTTGAACTAGGTGCGATCATCATCAGTCTGCGCGGCAACATTCTGCGTTTCCAACCGCCTTTAGTAATTACTGAAGAACAGCTTGATCAAGCTTTTGCCATGATTGATCAAGCCTTCAGTGAACTTGCTGCTGGTAAGCTGACGCTGCCGGCTAAGGCTGCTGAAATGGGTTGGTAATAAAAAGATCCGGAGAATTAATCTCCGGATCTTTTTTGTTAGATGTTTTCTTTAAGGTAGTCGTACAGCGTATCCTGCTTAATTGCCTTGGTATCAAGTCCCAGTGCCTCAGCAATTGCAAATGCGTAGGCCCAAGCCGTTGCCGGACCACGGCTGGTAACCAGGTGGCCTGCTTGATCGGTAACCGTGATGTCTTCTTTAAAATGACCGTTTGGCGCCAACGACTGCGTTTCTTTTTCAATTCCTGGATAGCATGTATAGTCATAACCGTCCAGCAGGCCATAACGAGCCAGAGCAATCGGTGCAGCGCACATTGCAGCACACCATTTGCCAAGCGATTGACGCTTTTGCATGATTGCCATCAACTGATCATTATCGCGTAAGGTCTGCGCATTGCCATACCCGCCAGGAAAGGCCACGATATCATAATCCAGTAGCTGATCACTGATTAGCTTGTCAGCCTTAAAATCAATCTGATGAGCACCATGAATTTCATAGCCTAAAACTCCTACGATATCGCATTGTACCCCCATGCGGCGCAAAACGTCGACCACCGTTAAGCCTTCAATTTCTTCACAGCCATCTGCAAATACTACTGCTGCCGTTTTTGTCATTTTTATCACCTCATAGTTATGATAGTCTGAATAATTCAAATCTATTGTTGATCAAAATCGTGAGCCAACTGCGCAATTACGTGCTCCGATTCTGGAATTGGATACAGCGGATAGGAATGAAACATCCCACGGCCAATCACGGTATTGGTTTTGACGCCAGCTGCCTTTAACCGTCGCGTAAAGTGAATGGCATCTGGATACATAATCTCATGCGTGCCAATGTAAATCGTAACGTTGCGCAGCTGATCGACAGGGCCATTTAGCGGGCTAAGACGAGCATCGTAAGGATCGGTTGGCCCAGCCCACAGCTTTCCTAACGCTCGCAAACCTTCTTGATCAAGCAGGCGATCCTTGGCCGCATACTTTTTAATCAGAGGATTGCCCAGTTGCAGATCCAGCCAAGGTGAAATCAGCACCAAACGGCCCGGCTGCGGCAATCCCTGTTGTGCCAGATTCTCACAGAAGCCAGCCGCCAATCCTGCACCTGATGAATCACCCATCAAGATAATGCTGCTGACCGGTCGCTTTTCATACAGCCATTGATAAAGACCAAGCAGCGCTTGATAATCATCCTTAAAGTCATGATCGGGTGCTAGTGGGTAATTAGGTACCACGATCTCAACATCAGCTGCCTGGGCCAATCGATTCAAAAACTGCCAGTGCCATTTTAATGGTCGCTGAATAAACGCGCCCCCAGCAAGATAAACAATCAGATTGCGTGCTTGAGAATTCTGATTAAGCCAGATCATTGGATAAGGCGTTGTCACCAATTTCACGGGTACGCTGAACTGAACGTCGGCCGGAATCTTCAAAGGCTGTCGATTGGCTTGCCGGCAGCTTTCTACCAACTGCTGACGTTTTTGAGGATCAGCCAAAGTCTGCTTGAAGCCCGATAGCTGAATGCTCATCTCGGTTAAGGTAGCCCTTTTGGATCGCGAATGTCCGCAACGTGCCATTTCACGCAGACTGTTGCTCAGATTATCGGCCATCGCGGCTAAAATATGATGATCAAAATTTTTTCTATCCATGGACTGAAATTCACTTTCTTAATGTCTTTGCCTTTAATCCTATCACGAATCAGCTGCTAACTTTTATTTGATTTTGTTAAATTTTATCAATCTCCAGCTGATTTAGCTTTTGCGCAACCTTTTCCCAATCATGACGAACGATTGGCTCCAGCTTTCGCGCGTACAAAAAGGCTGCTGGATGATACATTGGAATCACCATGTAACTCTGACTGCTCATGATATAGCCTTGATGATCATTAGCTGCTCTTTGAATCGGACAGTGCAGGATCCGACCATGCAGACTACCGATTTTAGCACTTGGCCCCAACAAGCGCTGTAGACTGGTGTTTCCCAGCGGCATTAAAATCTTCGGTCTCACCTGATCCAACTCCCAGTCAAACAGCCGTGCATAGGCATAGACCTCAGCCTTGGTCGGCGTTCGATTGGGCGTTTTTTCAATGAGTTCACCCGTTTTTTTATCTTTAACCTTTTTGATTGAGTAAGGCCGTTTTCTAACTACGCTGGTAATATAGACGTCTTCTCTGGTCATGTGAAGATATTCTTCGATCAGCTTCATCAATTCTTTACCAGATGCACCAATAAACGGCACGCCGGTTTTGGCTTCCTCTCTTCCTGGCGCTTCGCCAATCAGCATAATTTTAGGATGTTCAGGGCCTTGCCCAGCTACAAAACCGGTTAGATGATGACCTTTTAATGAATCCTCAGCCTGCTTCAACAGTGATTGCGGATACTCAATAATCATGCTTTCACCCTCATAAATAAAAAAGATTTCGGTTATCAATTATAATAACAGAAATCTTTGATATTACTAACTAGTGTGGCGCCATTTAGGATCGCCCAAAATCCGCGCAGCAATCAGCCCCAGCGGCAAGAAAACGATAATCAAAAGCGCCTTGGTAATCCATAAAGCACCAACACTGATCGATGTGAGTCCCATGTTATACATGGCACGATAAAGGTAAAGTCCCGGTACCATGATTACGATTGCCGGAACCGTTAAAGAGATGCGCGGATAGCCGAGCCGATCACGAACGAATGAGGCCAGGATTCCCGCCGTCAACGCCCCTAAGAACGCGGCCGCCCCCGCTGGCATCAGTTTAAAATCAACCAGCTCCAAGCGCAGCGTGTTGGCAACTGCCCCTATTACACCCGCTGCAGCTGCCATTTTAGGCGTAGAATTAAACATGATTGAAAAGCCAAACACTCCACAAAAACTGGCTGGCAGCCGTAATAAAAAGAGCATTAATGGTGAAAGTGCCAATGGCTCAAAGTTTTCCGGCTTGAGATGAACCATCATAGCGACCAGCCAACCGACTAAAGTGGCTACCACGATAATCGTCACCGCATAGGCCAGCCTTTCCAAACCTGAACGCATGTCGAGCTTAGACAGATCCAAGCCGCTGGTGATGAACGGAAAACCTGGAATCACAAACAGCATCGCGCCAATATAGCCGGCTTCATGGCGTGGATTAAGCGAGATTCCCATATTTAAAAGTTTTAAAGTCATCACATAGATAATGCAGGCCACGGCTACCGAAGTTGCAAGACAGGCATAAAGAGTCAGCTTGCGGTCAATCATCTTGCGTCGCACGAAGTTACCAATCCCGGCGCCAAAAAAGGAGCATACCATTTCAATTGGACCGCCACCCAGCAGAAAAACAAAGGCGCTACAGGCTAAGGCAGCTGCCAGTCCAACCTGCAGCGGTGAATAGTTGCCTTTCATTTGGTGAATGGCGTCCAAGCGTTTGTGAATCTCGCCAACGGTCCAGTGATCACCGTGTTGGTCAAATTCCTTGACAAAACTTTCCAGGGCATTCAATTTTGTCGTGTTGACCCCGGTATTAGGCAATGACAAAGCCTGCGTATAGCTATTATTGGCATCCATGCAGGTATACTCAATTGAAACCAGACCAATATCCGCTGAACAGGTCATCTTCAGCTTTTTAGAGACCACATTCATCGAGTCGCGCACTCGCCAGGCCCCCGTCCCACAGGCCAGCATCATGATCCCGATACGCCCAACAATCGTTGAACGTTCGACCAGATTGGCTTTTTGAGCTGGCGTTACATTATCGCTGCTATAAAAATCATGCCAGTGAATCGCCATATGATGACGATAGTTGCTAAGATCTTCGTTATTTTTTTTGGGCTGATCTTGTTCGATCGGCAGTTTTCTCATCGTTCAAATCGCTCCTTAATCTGACTTTTTAAAAATCGTCAAACTTCTTACCATTATAAAACGATTAATCCCGTCTGTACGAAAAATTTATGCCAAATACAGAAAGTCAACTCAAAAGGCCCGTCATCCAATTTCGGATACCGAGCCTGATCATTTATTCATCTTCTTTAGCAACCTGACTTAACAGCTTTACAAATTGTTGCTCTTCATCGCTAAGCACGTAGCCGTTGCGAATCGCCAATGATATATAAAACCATTCCGGCAGCGGATCATCAATCTCTAATGGTACGATGCCATTTTCATTTTTAGCAGCATCCCGAACCATTAGCGCAATCCCAACATTTTCTCTAACCAGTTCCTTAACCCATGAAACATCGGGGACTTTGTAGACTGCTACAGTCGGCTTGATATGCGCATAGGCAAAATAAGAACGCATTGCTGCTACATGAACGTATTGTTTATCATAAGTAATAAAATGCTGATTAGCGAGCTCTTTAAAACTGATATGTTTTCGCTGAGCCAACGGGTTACTAGCGCTGACCATTATGCTATAGGGCCGCTTGGTCAAAAGCTGAACATAGACTTTTTCTTCATCCAGCGGCGCCACTGAGCCCAGCATGGCTACATCAATCTCACCTTTAAGCAGCTTCGACAGCAGTTCTTGTGATCCAGCCTCATGGATTCGTACTCGGCGCATGATCGAGCCAGGCACCTTTTTGGCAATCTTGGCAACCAAAAGCTTACCGATAATCGGTGGCAGACCAAAACGAATCTGCCGTTCTTGGACCAGTTCAATGGAGTGATGAGCCAGCGAGATCTGTTCATTGATCATCTTGGCACTGGCCGCCAAAAGCTGACCACTGCGCGTAATCAAGTTTTGCCGGTGCGCACGGTCCGTATAAACCAGCTGAGCATTAAATTCTTTTTCTAAGCGTTTAATTGCCTGCGTAACGGTTGGCTGTGAGACCCCAAATTCCTTGGCAACTCGCGTATAGTTTTTATACTTGACCAATGCTTGAAAATACTGCAGATCCCGCGTATTCATCAAATCATCTCCTCAGATTGCTGCTTCAGGTCGTAGAATTCCCTTGCGCAAGCCAACAAAAATAGTCAATATCAGCAAATCCGCTGAACCACCCAGACTATAATTATTGATCAGATAATCATGATTGAGCTGCTTCAAGTAATCACGGCCCGCTTGCGTCTGTGTGCCGCCAAGCTCTAAATATCTTTTTGCCTGTTGATGAGCCTCTTCAACAACGTCATGACGACCGGCTCGCTTGATCAGATTGGTGTCCTCAGTCCGCGCAACGATATGCATAAACGTGTCCAACAAGCGCTGCATCGTCGTCCCTTCGCTTTTTGCTAATGCCGGTACGCCAATCTTCATTACGGTTGGATAGCCTGCCTCGGCCTCACCGCGAATGCCTTTGATGCCATAGCGCAGAAATTCTTTCTCACCGGCCGTCAACTGTTCAACCGGCTTGGCATGCAGCTTTTCAATATCGTAATCACTGGCCGTCAATCCTTTAAGCATCCGTTTAACGATCGTGGCTAGCTCCAGTTGGGGGTGCTTGATTCGATAAGCCTCGGCACACGTCAGGACACCAAGTGAAAAAACCGCGCCCTTATGCGTATTAACGCCATTGGTTGCCTTAAACATCGTCTTTTCGGCTTCAATACCCAAAGTTCGCAGCTTTTTAAACATAAGCGTCAGATCGGTCGCTGCAAAACTCATTCCCAAATCAACGCTTTGTTCAAAATAATGATGCAAACTAAGAGCACTGTCAATAAATAAGAATACATCCATATCAGGGTGCGGTCCAGAAGACACCGGGTCTACCAAACCAGGCTTAGGGTTGACGGAAACCTCATAAATCATTGCTCGCAGTGCATCGTTAACCAGCTTAGCGCTTGTCTGTTCCATAAATCATATCCTCAATTTCATAAAAAACCGCGACTGAGATTAAAGCAGCCGCGGTTTTAAAATTTCAATCAGTTCAGATTAGTCCTTAACCTGCTTGATCGTGTCGATGATCGTCCCATCACGGTATTCAACCAGGGCCACCGTCCGATCAGTAAATTGCAGTGGTTCAGGCTTACCAACCTTGGATTCAGCCAGCTTCTGCAGATCGTGAATGTCGTAGACCGGCAGACCCGGAACGTTGCTCAAAGCTTCCTGCAGATCCTTACGACGAGGGTTGATGGCAATCCCGTATTCGGTAACCAATACGTCAACGGATTCGCCTGGCGTAACAACCGTGGTTACGTCTGGTACAACCGTAGCGATGCGGCCACGAACCAATGGAGCTGAGATGATCGTCAGCTTGGAAGTAGCGGCATCTTGGTGACCACCAATGGCACCACGGATCACACCGTCAGAACCAGTCATAACGTTGACATTGAAATTGGTGTCAATTTCCAAAGCGGACAGGATGGCCACATCAAGCTGATCAACCATGGCACCCTTGTTGTCTGGGTCAGCATACCAAGAAGCATCGATTTCTTGTTGGTTTTGGTTGTTCTTCATCGAAGCAGCCGCACCCTTGTCGAAGTCTTGAACGTCCATAACCTTCTTGACCAGACCCTCTTCAAGCAGCTTAACCGTTGGTGAGGTAATACCACCCAGTGCGAATGAAGCCGTGATGCCAGCATCAATCATGGATTGACGTAGGAAACGAGTAACGGCCAGGGCCGCACCACCAGAACCAGTCTGGAAAGAGAAGCCATCTTTGAAGTATGGTGAGTTGACGATAACGTCATTTACCATTGAGGCAATCTTCAATTCCTTAGGGTCCTTAGTGAAACGAGTAGCACCAGAACCGATCTTGTCAGGGTCACCAACCTTGTCAACCTTAACAACGTAGTCGACTTGCGTCTGCTTGATTGAAGCTGGCGTGTTAGGGTAGTCGACGATGTTGTCAGTCAGCAAAACAACCTTGTCAGCATATTGAGCATCCATCAAAGCATAACCAAGTGAGCCAAAGACCGCATCACCATTCATACCATTGGCGTTACCCAAGGCATCGGAGTTAGGCACACCCAGGAAGGCAACGTCGATCTTGATGTTGCCATTTTCGATTGAGCGAGCTCGGTTACCATGAGAACGGAAGATAACAGGGTTCTTCAAGCCACCATGAGAAACAAAGTCACCCAAAGAGCCACGCATCCCTGAACTGGTAATGTTGGTGATCGTACCAGCCTTGATGGCTTCGATTACCTTGTCGTTCATAACGCCAGTCAGAGAAGATGGCGCCAGCGTCAAATCCTTGATACCCAGCTTCAAGATGATGTCCATGACCTGGTTGAACACAAAGTCACCGTTACGGAAGTGGTGGTGGAAAGAAATCGTCATGCCGTCTTTAACGGTCTTTTTAACAACGTCTTCCAGTGATTCAACAACCTTGTCGTCACCAGTCGTTACGGTAACCTTAGGCGCAACCCGTTGAACTTCGGGATGACCGATTTCGGTAGTTTCAAATGGCTTGTAGTCGAGCTGCTTCATCAAATCTTCTGGCAGTTCGCGATTTACATTATTTTTCAATGTAGTTTCCCTCCTCGTCAATCAGGTTGGATGCCTTAGCCAGGCGCATAACCCGTTCAGCACGCAGCACAACTGGACGGTCGACCATTTGACCGTTCATGGAAATAACGCCAGAACCCTTGAGCTTGGCTTCTTTAATGGCATTTTCAACGTTCTTGGCGTTTTCGATTTCCTTCTTGGTTGGTTCGTAAACCTTGTTAACCATTGGGATTTGACGTGGGTTAACCAGGGACTTGCCGTCAAAGCCAAGCTGGTGAATGTATTCAGTTTCACGGTAGAAGCCTTCCGTGTCGTTCATGTTGGTGAAGACCGTGTCAAAGGCAGCTACACCAGCAGCCCGGGCAGCATGCAGAACCATGTTGCGGGCAAATTCAAGTTCGGCACCATCTGGGTAGCGGTGCGTCTTCATGTCAGTCGTGTAATCTTCGGCAGACAGAGCAATCCCCATCATCCGGTCAGATGCAGAAGCGATTTGGTAGGCGTTGATGACACCCTTGGCGCTTTCGATAGCAGCCATCAGCATCGTTGAACCTTCTTCTCGGCCAAATTCCTTTTCAGCAGCCGTGATGTCGGCATCCAGCTTCTTAACCATTTCAGCGTCTTCAGCTTTTGGCAGCCGCACAACGTCAATGCCAGCCTTAACCATGGCCCGAACGTCATTAGCGTAGTATGGCGTGTCTTGGCCGTTGACCCGGACAACCAGTTCCGCGTCGCCATAGTCCTGCGTTTGCAGTGCTTCGTAAACCAGGTCACGAGCAGCATCTTTTTCAGCCATTGAAACGGCATCTTCCAAGTCGAACATGATGGAGTCGGCACCATAGATACCAGCATCCTTAACCATTGCTGGGTTGTTGCCAGGTACGAACATCATCGTCCGGCGCAAGCGTTCTTTAATTTCAGCCATGCTTACAATACCTCCCATGCAGGTTCATCAGTCGTCTTGGCAGCACGTTGCGCAGCGGCAATCGTGCGGGCCTTGATTACACAGTCCAAGGCACCCTTGTCAACGGCCTTAACCTTAGCGTTTTGAATTCCCATTGCCGTCAGCGTTTCAGTGATGACCTTCTTGATTTGATTGCCAAACTGCTTGGCAACGTCTGATTCCAAATCAATCGCAATGCCATCCGTACCCTTGGACAGCATGATTTGAATATCAGATGATTCCAAGGTACCAGCTACTGCGGTTTCCTTAATTTCCATTGATGTTCATTCCTTCCTTGATCCGCTCTTGAAGTATCGCAACATGGTCTTCAACGAACTTCTGCGTCGTTGCTGGGACGAGCCCCATGATAGCATCGAGATTGTCATCCTTGATGCATTTGCGTACCTCAGTCGCGGTAATATAATTTCCATTAGTTGCCGTCTTGCGCTCGATGATCTTTAACGCAACTTTAGGCGGCAGTTCCTGTTGCAAAACTTGATTATAGATTCCAGTCGTTCGTGATAACGGCTCACTGCCAACATAACGCGTCTTTATATTGAGTGCCGGTGCGATCGTGTCGCGAAAGACGCGGGCATCTAAGGTTGTCTGGTAGCGAATCGTCTGGTCGGCTGATTCCAAAAAGTAGGCTGGGAAAGTAGCATAACTGACCATATAATCGCCACCATCAACGACAATGACGTTCTTTAGGTCAGCCGTACCCGCTTTTACCAGTTCGAAGCGTTCACTGGTCTTAAACAGCGACAGATCCGTATTGACTACAAAGACATAAACCAGGTCGTTTTCTTTGGCGGCCTGCTCGACCAAATAGCGATGACCATTGGTAAAGGGGTTGGCATTCATTACAATACCGGCCACTTTTTTAGCCTCCTGCCCAGCCACTCTTGGAACAGCTGCTAAATAGTCATCAACGTTAGGGTCACCGGTTTCTAGAAAAGCGGCCACGTCTGAATGGGCAAGCTCTTTAAATCCAAGGTGCTGAAAGCTTGCCGAGTACTTGGCCTTGGTAAAGACGAACAGATGAAAGCGATGTTCCTGAAAGAGTCGATTCGTCAAAGCACTGACAATCGCATTGAATCTGGCTCCCGGTACGGCTTCTTTGTTGCAGACGCCAATGTATTTCAAGACATTGCCGGCCGCTGAACCCGTACCAACCAACTGGCCTTGTTCATCAAGCAGTCCCAGAGTAAAATCAATCTTGTCGACCTCAGCATCCGAAAAGTTGTGAATTCCTAACGACTCCAAAAACTGCTGCCATTTCTGCCGCGTGGCGCGATCACTCAGATGCAGGTCAACAATTTGATTTTCCATGGAACGACTCCTTTTTATTTTTGCTTTTTAGCGTAGTCCTCAACTGCTTTGGCAACGGTTGGAACAACGCGCTCATCAAACACGCTTGGGACGATGTTTTCAGCACTTGGCTTTTCAACAACGCTAGCTAATGCCTGTGCCACTGCTTTTTGCAGATCCATATCAACCTTTTTTAGACCACTGGTAAGCAGGCCTTTGAACAGTCCTGGAAAGGCCAGGATGTTGTTGACCTGATTAGGATATTGACTGGACCCGGTAGCAATTACTGCTGCACCAGCCTCTTTGGCTTTTTCAGGCGCAATTTCTTGGTGCGGATTGGCCAGGGCAAAGATAATCGGCCGTTCATTCATCTGCTTGACGTCATGACGGTTGATCACATTACCGGTTGAAAGTCCGATAAAAGCATCCTGTCCCTTAATGGCATCATGAATATTTTGATTCTCCATGCTCTTTGGCGTGCCCAGCTTAGCGGCGAACAAACGCTGATAGTCATTGGCCCGGTAGTCTTCTGACGTAATGACCCCATGCACGTCAACCAATGTCAGATGCTTGATTCCGGCCGCATATAGCAGCCGTGCGGTAGCCAGACCAGAGGCCCCCACGCCATTGATCACGATCCGCAGATCGGTCAGCTGTTTGCCAACGACCTTGGCAGCATTGATCAAACCGGCTAAGACCACAATCGCACTGCCTTCTTGATCATCATGATAAACTGGAATGTCCAACTCTTCACTCAAAGCATTCTCAATTTCAAAACAGCGTGGCGCGGCAATGTCTTCTAGGTGAATGCCGGCAAACGATAGTGAGATGTTTTTGATCGTCTTGATGATTTCTTGCGGGCTGACTTGATCAACTGCCAATGGAATTGCATTGATGTTAGCCAGATCCTTATATAATAAGGCCTTCCCTTCAATTACTGGCAAACCGGCAGCTGGGCCGACGTTGCCAAGTCCCAGTACGGCAGTCCCATCAGTAATCAGGGCAATCAATTTACCGCTGACCGTAAGCTTGTCTTTAAGTTCCGGATTTTCAGCAATCATTCTCGATAAGACCGCAACTCCGGGCGTATAAGCCTTTTGTAGATCAGCGCGATCCTCAATGTCAAACTCTGACTTAATGTTCAGCATCCCAGTATGGGCTTGATGCAGGCGAAGAATAGCATCTTCTTCTGAAGTCATCTAATCATCCCTTCAAGTTATCAAATTCTCAAACTCATCTAAATTTCAAATCTCTCATCAGTTATTTTACACGCTCTTTTTAACTTTTTCAAATAGTTATAATATTTTTTCAAAATTAAAAAAGTTTGATATTATTAAAAGAGATTCAGAATCGTTTTTAGGAAAGAAGGATCATTTGCATGAATGACATTACACAGCAGGGACAGTTGGCTGATATTGCCCGCGACTTTTATCTTGGGCAATTAACCATTACTCAACTGTCAGAAAAATATCAGCTGAGCCGCTATTTGATTACCAAGGCTCTAAATGAAGCGCGCGCGGCCGGTATCGTTAGGATCACCATCAATTCCCCCATTGATCGCAATACGGAATTAGAGACGCGCTTTGCCGAACTTTTTCCGCATACCAATACCATGATCATCAAGGATGCTGCTACGACCAATGCTGACATCGAAAACATCATCGATTTTGCGGCCGCTGAGGTTCAGCGCCATATCAAAAACAGCGAAATCGTCGGCGTCAGCTGGGGCGGCACTTTGATGAACATCATCAATCGCTTCCAAACCGAGGTGCGTGATGACCTGGTCTTTACCCAGTTTATGGGCGACAATCTAAAATACAGCTCCGCCATTGGGGCCACGCCACTAGTTCAGCAGGCAGCTGCCAAATACGGGTCCAGCTATCTGACAATTCCAGCGCCGCTTTACATTCTCAACGACACCGTTAGAGAACAGTTGAAAAACGAGCCGGCGATCGCCAATGTTTTTGAACAGTGCGGCAAAATGGATATGCTCTTTACCGGAATTGGCACGATTGATTCGGTCAACAGTATTCGCATCTGGCACCAAAGCCTCAACGAGATCTTTGAAAACGTTGATCGTCAAGAAATCGTTGGTATGCTGTATGGTCGCCCCTACAGTATCGATGGTCAGATTTTAACGCCAAAGAGTGACAAGCTTTTTGGTGCCTCAGTTGCCGCTCTTTTGGAGGTACCTTGCCGTATCGGCGTCGTTAAGAGCAAGTTCAAGGCGCGCGCCATGCTGGGAGCCTTACGCGGCAATCTGTTAACCGATATCATTACCAACGAAGCCGTTGCCAACCGCGTTTTGCTTGAATTGGACAATAATTGACTCAATGCGTCGTCTAAAAGCTAGGCGACGTTTTTATTATGGTGCGATCTTTTTGACAAAGTCACCCAAAACAGCATTGAACTCGACTGGCTGCTCGGCCATCACGGCATGTCCAGCATTAGCAACAACCTGTGTCTGAGCTTTTTCATTTAAGATTTGGATTGCTTGCAGAAAATCAGGATTAAAGTAAGGCGACTTTTCACCGGCAACCGCCAAAAACGGCACTGGCATTAAAGCAACGATGTCACGCCAGTCTTGAAAAGCATGATCAATGGCAAAATTTAAGTTGGCACTCTCATCATAAGGATGCTGTGCATTAGCCTGCCGAACAGCTGCTACCGTGGCTTCATCAATTTCAACTGCCGTAGCGCGGCCCAGCGGCATTTTCAGCGCTGCTGGAAATTCGTCCCATGATAAATCTTTAAAACCATAATGCCATGTCTCATCATTAATCATCTTAGGGCTTTGATCAATGTCTACCAGTCCATCCAACTGACCGCGCCCAAATAACGAGACGTAGCCAAACATTGTTGAAGCGCCCATTGAATGTCCTACTGCCAAACAATGCTCTATCGACAAGCTCTTCAACAATTCGTAAACATCAATCGCATGCCGCGAAATCCTTGCGCCTTTAAAAGTATGCTCAGAAGCCCCTTGATTACGGGCGTCAAACGTAATGACTCGATAGCCGTTTTGCAATAAAAATGCCTTGGTGGGCCGCCAGATTTCCTTACACATGCCCAAGCCGCTAACCAGCAGAATTGGATAGCCTGAACCCTCATCCTCATAATCCAGACGTACGTGATCTGATGTAATAAATTTCATAATCTTTCCTTTCGATGTAAAAAAAGCGACCCAGACCGGATCGCTTTTTTGCATGTCTACCACATGCCGATAACTTTCATCCAAAGCGGTGCCACCGTCAAGAAGACTACCAAGTAAAGCAGTCCCAAGACAAAGCTCATCCGCCACCATTCACCCTGCTTGACATAGCCGGAACTTGCCAAAATGGAAGCAGGACCGTTGGCATAGTGAGTAGTCGAAGCCATGATTGCCGAACAGAATGCCAGTGACATTGCCGCCAGCATAACTGGAGCACCGGCAGAAATCGCAACGCCGACAAATGGCGCGTAAAGAGCCGTAACGTGCGCCGTGGCACTGGCAAACAGGTAGTGAGCATAGAAGTAGATAACCATCAGAATTGCCAACACTGCAACCCAGTTCATACCATGCAGACCACTGGCGATCGATTTTGACAGCCACTTGATCAGGCCCATTTCAGAAAGCTCGCCGGCCATGAAGACCAGAATTGAAAGCCAGATCAATACGTTCCAAGCACCCGTTTCACTCAACAGATCCTTAGTAGTCAAAACCCCAAAGATCAGCAACAAGCAGATTGCCAAAAAGGCAACGAATGAAGCTTCAATGCCAAGGACATTGGACATCATCCACAAAATAATCGTTAAGATGAAAACACCAGCCATAACCTTTTCAGAAACCTTCATTGGTCCCATTTCGCGCAGGCTCTTGTCAGCCCATTCACGGGCATTAGGCGTTTCCTTGATCTCAGGTGGATACATCTTGTAGATGACATATGGCACCAAGATAAACAGCAGCAAACAAGGGACAACGCTGGCCGTAAACCAGCCCAGCCAGGTAATGTGAATCTTCATCGTCTTAGCCAGGGCAACGATAACCAGGTTAGGTGCCAAAGCCGTCATAAACATAGCCGAAGTGATGATGTTGCTGTTAAATTCAGAGAACGTCAGAAAGGCCCCGATTTTTTTACGTGAATCGTCATTTGGCTCAGAACCAAACGTCTTGGCCAGTGATTCAACCAGTGGGTACACGATCCCACCGGCACGAGCCGTGTTGGAAGGCGTAGCTGGCGCCGTGATCAGATCGATTCCTCCAACGGCATAGGCCAGACCAAGCGTCTTTTTACCAAAGGCCTTGATCAGATATAAGGCAATTCGGTGACCCAGACCAGTCTTGATGATCCCACGTGCCAACATAAAGGCCATGGCAATCAGCCAAGAAGAAGAGTTGCTGAAGGCCATCAAAGCATCATCCATTGGCACCAGTTTCGTCATGACTACTACCGTAAAGCCAATCAGCGTAACCGCGGCAATTGGCAGCGGCTGCGTAATACAGGCAGCAATCGTTGCAATAAAGATCGCCATCATATGCCAAGCGGCAACTGATACGCCGGCTGGTCGGACTGGAGCCGTGAACCAGATCAGCAGCCCGATAATTAATGGGGCAATAAAGCCCTTATACTTAACTTTTGCTAAACCCATTGTGATATTTCCTCCAAAAAGGTTGTCTCAAAATCCTAATCTAAAGCTCAACGCCATCCAAAACTTCTTTCATTTTGGCGGCGGAGTGCTGCATTGCCGCTACCTCGCGTTTTGAAAGCGGCGTTTCAATGACATAGCGAATTCCAGTCCGGTTAACAGAGGCTGGCGTCCCCAGATACAGATCCTTGATACCGTATTGACCATTCAATGGTGCCGAAAGTGGCAAGACAATCGAACGGTTGAAGATGATGGCTTCACAGATCAAAGACAGGCAGCGGGCCACGCCGTAGTAGGTGGCACCCTTGGAACGAATGATGGCGCCACCCTTTTTCTTAACACCAGACTGCATTTCCGCAAGCTCTTCATCAGTAACGTCAGCAAACTCCTTTAATGGTTTGCCGGCAATCGTTGCTTCATCAAAGTTGGCAAACGATGTGTCACCGTGCTCACCTAAGACGTCAACGCTGATTTCACGTACCGGCACATGGCAGCGCTTGGCAAGTGCCACGCGCAGCCGAGCCGTATCAAGCGACGTCCCCGTACCGATGACCCGGTTCTTTGGAAAACCAGAGATCCGCTGCGTCAGCGTTGTCAAAATATCAACTGGGTTGGAGGCGACGACAAAGATTCCCTTAAAGCCGCTCTTAACGATTGGGTCGATGATCGTCTTTAAGATCCCAACGTTTTTGTTAACCAGATCCAGCCGACTCTCACCCGGCTTGCGCGGAATTCCGGCCGTAATAACTACAACGTCAGTGTCAGCCGCATCCTCATACTTGCCACCGCGTACTACCGTCGTACCATCGAACATAGCCAGGTCTTCTAAATCCATTGCATCACCAGCCGCTTTTTGCGTCTTACGATCAACAATGATCAATTCATCCAGACTAACGTGTTGCAGTAAATCGTTGGCAAAAGCGGAACCAACCGCACCGTCGCCAACCAGCATAACTTTTGACATATCTGATTTTCCTCTCTACTCGACTGAAAAAGACTGTTTAGACACTTTTTCAAAAATTTTCTAACAAAATTCAGTATTGTACACGCTTCTTGTGATAATTTCAACAAAATAATGGCTAATAATACGACAGGGCAAAATCCCTAACCCTGCCGTATTCAAATATTTAGACCCGCGTACGCTATTGAAGGCAGAAAATTAATGTTCGCGAGCGTAAACCGTTACTTGTTGACCGGCTTGACGACCAAAGATGATCGTTTCAGCAATTGAGTTACCGCCGACCCGGTTGTTACCGTGCAGACCGCCGGAAACCTCACCGGCTGCGTACAGACCAGGGATCACGTCACCATTGCCGTCAAGAACCTGCGTCTTGGTGTTGATGTGAATTCCACCCATCGTGTAGTGGATGGCTGGAGCAATGTGAATGGCAAAGTAGCCTGACTTGGACAGATCGCGATCCATCCCCGTCGTCCGACCGAATTCTTTGTCTTCACCGGCTTGAACGGCCTGGTTCCAAGTTTCGACCGTATTCTTAAGCACCGCCGGATCCATCTTCAGGTTCTTGGCCAGGTCTTCAACCGTGTCACCATGAACAACCAAGCCAACCTTGTCGTAGAACTCAATAGCCTTGGCATGGTCACGAACGCCTTGGTCAAAGATCAGGTAGGCACTATGTTCTGGCAAGGCGGTAATCGTTTCGGAAACGATCTTGCGCGTGTTCAGTTCATTAACAAAACGTTCACCTTGGAAGTTGACCAAGATGGCCCCTTCACCACGAACGGCTTCGCCAATCAGGTAGACGTGTGGATTGTCTTGTTGAACGGTTGGGTGAACTTGAACAAAATTCATCTGCGTCAATTGAGCGCCAACCTCTTCAGCCAGCTTTAAGCCGTCACCGGTTGCCCCAGGCTGGTTGGTCGTCTTGTAATCAGCCAGGTCTGGACGATAGCGCTTGATGTATTCCTTAGAGGCCCCAAAGCCACCGGTTGCCAGCAGCACAGCCTTAGCATTGATCTGCTTTGGCTGACCATCAACGCTGGCTACGACCCCGGCAACTGCGCCTTGGTCGTTTTTAACCAGCTTTTCAACCTTAACCTTGTTAAAGACGGGGATGTTTTCTTTAGCAGCGACATCCAGCAGACTCTTGACCAGAAAACCACCAATTGGAGCCATTGAAGCTGGACGGTGGGTCCGCTTCTTGGACATCCCACCGGTAATCGTAACGTCTTCTAGCTTGATGCCATGGTCGGCCAGCCAGTCGATTGCAAGTGGTGAGTGAACAACGAAGAAACCAAGCATGTCCTTGTCGTTGAGCTTACCGCCGTCTTTGTAGGTTTCGCGGTAAAAGTCATTGATGTTGTCAATAATGCCATGCTTGAGTTGAACGTTGGTTTCAGCAGCGTTCATCCCAGAAGAGGCTCGGTTGGTATTACCGCCAAGCTGTTCTTCTTTTTCCAGCACGGCAACGTTCATCCCCAGTTCATGAGCTTGAATTGCAGCCGCCAGACCGGTACCGCCAGAACCGACGATCACGGCATCATAGCTGTCTGCCAGCTGACTGACTGGCGTGGTTTGAAATTGTGCCATTTTGCAGCTCCTTTAACTAGTCTTCGTAATCGTGACGATCGGCGTTGGTCATCTTCAGCGGATCCATCCATTCGTCGTATTGCTCTTCGGTAACCTTGCCAGACTTCAAGGCAGCTTCTTTCAGCGTGCTGCCAGCCTTGTCAGCAGCTTGAGCAATCTTGGCACTGTCATGGTAGCCAATGTGTGGGGAAAGTGCCGTAACCGTCATCAGTGAGTTGTCCAGCAGTTCCTTCATCCGCTTTTCGTTGACCGTCAGACCATGAATCATCTTGTCAGCAAAGCCCATCGTCGTACCCGTCAGCAGGTCGGCAGATTCCAGGAAGGCATCAATCATAACCGGCTTGAAGACGTTCATTTCAAAGTTACCTTGTGAGGAGGCAGTTGAAACGACCACGTCATTGCCGAACACTCGCAAAGCAGCCATCGTAACGGCTTCAGCTTGAGTTGGGTTAACCTTACCAGGCATGATTGAAGAGCCTGGTTCGTTAGCTGGGATGTGCAGTTCACCATAGCCGGCCCGTGGACCAGAAGCCAGGAAACGGATGTCTTGAGCGATCTTAAACATGTCGGCAGCCAGCGTCTTCAAAGCACCATGAACCACATTGAGGCCAGAGTGGTGTGACAGGCCATAGAACTTGTTGCTCTTGGCAGTCAGCTTCAGACCGTATGCTTGGCTTAGCTTTTCGGCGATCTTTTCAGGCATGCCTTCAGCAGCGTTCAGACCAGTACCAACAGCCGTCCCACCGATTGCCAATTCTTCCAGCGTTGGTTCAAGCTGTTCGATGTACTTAAGGTCGTGTTCAAGTGCAGATACGTAGCCGGATACTTCTTGACCAAAAGTCAATGGAACGGCATCTTGCAAGTGAGTCCGACCAACCTTAACCGTTTCCCAGTACTTGTCTTGTTTGATCTTCAATTCATCGATCAGGTGTTGTACGGCTGGCTTCAGCTTGTCCAGTGCTTCTAAGGCAACGACGTTCATAGCAGTTGGGAACGTGTCGTTTGAGCTTTGGCCCTTGTTAACATCATCGTTAGGCAGGATTTCAACGTCTGGGTTGATCTGCATTGCCTTATGAGCTACGACTTCGTTAGTGTTCATGTTGGTCTGCGTACCGGAACCGGTTTGGTAAACCTTCAATGGGAAGTCCTTGCGCAGATCTTCATCGCTCAAAGCCAGCAGTTCATCAACGGCTTTAACGATCAGGTTACCCTTTTCTTCAGAAATCGCGTTGGTTTCCATGTTAGCTTGAGCAGCTGCCTTCTTAATGTTCAGCAGTGCACGAATAATAGCGATTGGCATGTATTGGCCAGTTGGGAAGTTGTGACGGCTCCGTTCAGTTTGAGGACCCCACAAAGCATCGGCAGGGATTTGAACTGGACCTAGAGTATCTTCTTCAGTACGAAATTCTGGCATATTAAAACCTCCAATTGAATTCAACATGCGATATAAACAAAGTGATGTAAGCGTTGTTGCTTTTCTACGGTTCCAACTTTACTCTGCACAAACTGCTATAGTCAAAACACATAGAGCTTATAACAATTACTTATAATCCCCCATCAAAAACCCGTTACCAAGCCGTTTTAATCTTTTTGAAACTTTTGCACAATCTTTAATTAATTTCAAAAAAATCTAAAAATCTTTCGCCCGTTCGAGTAATCAGTCATTTTATATGTAATCGGCTATTAATCTCAAGGCATATAAAAAACCGCAGACAGCCTTTAAACACTGTCTGCGGTTTGATAATCATATGCTAAGCTTCATCAATTTCAACCGTTGTCATTACAACGTCTTCTTTCGGCTTGTCAGCCGCATCACGAGCAACCTTGCTGATCTCGTCAACCACGTCCATGCCGCTGACTACCTGGCCAAAGACGGTATGATGTCCATCAAGCCAAGGCGTGCCACCATTCTTTTCGTAATTGGCTACGACTTCGGCTGGCCAGCCCAGCTGCTTCATTTGACCAATCATATTATCAGGCACCTGCGTAGCACTGACGATAAAGAATTGGCTGCCGTTGGTATTGGGGCCGGCATTGGCCATTGACAGCGCCCCATTGAAGTTAAACAGTTCACGACTGAATTCATCTTCAAACGGTGCGCCAAAGCTGCTTTGACCGCCAGCACCGGTACCGGTTGGATCACCACCTTGAATCATAAATTCAGGAATGACCCGATGGAACGTCACGCCATCATAGTAGCCTTGCTTAGCAAGCGTAATGAAATTCTCAACCGTCTTGGGCGCCTGCTCTGGGAACAATTGAATCACGATGTCACCGTGGTTGGTCTTAATAGTTGCTTTAGGACCCTTGGCATCAGCCAGGTCTAATTGTGGAAAAGTCATTTTTACCTCCTCAAGCATTAAACATTTTGAATATTAAATTTTATTATATAAAAAAAGCAGCCCGATTCCCAGTAATCGAGCTGCTTTTGCATTAATGCAGAGAAGGTATTTGATTTTTAGTTGGCAACTTGAATCAGCTTTTCGCCATGCTTGATGTCGCCCTCTGCTACGTGTTCAACCTTGGCATAGCTAGCCGTGTTGGTAACAACGACCATTACCGTAGTGTCGTAGCCGGCAGCTTCAACTGCCTTGAGATCAACCGTTCCCAGCTTGTCGCCGCGCTTAACGGTTTGGCCCTGCTCAACCGCGCTGGTAAAGTGTTCGCCCTTCAGGTTAACCGTGTCCAAACCAACGTGGATCAGAATTTCGGCACCATCGTCAGACGTAATGCCATATGCATGCTTAGTAGCGTAGGCAACGGTAATCTTACCATCAACTGGTGAGTAAATAGTGCCATCACTTGGTACAACGGCGGCGCCATCACCCATCATCTTTTGGGAGAAGACCTCATCTTTAACTTTGGACAGATCCTCAACCTTACCATCAACTGGGCTCAAGACATCCTCGCTCTTAACGGCACTGGCTGGCTCAGCAGCAGTTGCTTCTGCTTGGATCTCAACGGCCTTGGCTTCAGCATCAGCTTCAGTCTCGGTAACCGGGTCAACCAAGTTGTGGTGGGCCTTGCCGTAGAAGAACGTAACACAGAATGCAATGGCAAAGCTGACCAGTTCACACAGAATATAAAGCGGAATCGATTTGGCATTGATTGAAAGGAAGCCAATGAAACCAGCGGAACCGAGCGATACGGCAATAACGTGGAACATACCGGCCAATGCACTGGCCACACAAGAACCAATCAAAGCACAGAAGAATGGAAACTTCAATTTCAGATTAACCCCGAAGATGGCTGGTTCCGTAATCCCCAACAAGGCCGAAACCGCAGCTGAACTGGAAAGCCCCTTCATCTTCTTGCTCTTGGTCAAGAAGTAGACCGCTGTCGTCGCAGCCCCTTGCGCAACGTTAGCCATTGAGGCAACGACAAAGATAAAGTCGCCATAGCCAGTACCTGACTTAAAGGCTGAAATCAATTGCGTTTCGATGGCTGGGAAGCTTTGGTGCAGCCCCGTCAAGACAATTGGTGAGTAGAAGGCACCAAAGATACCAGTGCCGACCCAGCCAAGCGTGTTGTAAATCCAAACAATTGCAGCCGTGATCCAGTCGGAAAGATCCCGCATCACTGGACCCACGATGGTAAACGTCAGAAAACCAGTCAGCAGAATCGACAGCAGTGGCGTAAACGTGAAGTCAACCGCACTTGGCAATTTCTTATGGAACCACTTTTCAAAGATTGACAGCAGCCAAACTGCAGCCAGCGCCGGAATAACCTGCCCCGTGTAAGGCTGCATTGAAACGTGCAGACCAAAGACGTTCCAGAAATGACCTGCCTGCAGCAACGGCGAGGTCATCATCATACCAACAACCGCGCCCAGGAATGGGTTGGCGCCAAACCGTTTGGCACCAGAGATCCCAACCAGAATTGGCAGGAACGTAAATGGTGCTGCCGACATTACGTTGACCATTGATTCAATGCCCTTGAGCGAAGGGTACATCTGAATGACTGACTTAGGCCCAAACAGACCAGGTGAAGCCAGCACGTTGTCCAAAGCCATCAAAAGACCGCCGGCAACCAGGGCTGGAATCAACGGTACGAAGATGTCAGACAACAGCTTGATGAACGCCATCACTGGATTCGTCTTTTGGTTCTTAGCTGCAACCTGTTTCAGATCATCGGTTGACATTTCTTTTAAACCGGTAATCTTAACCATTTCATCATAGACATTGTTGACATCACCAGGGCCGATGATGATCTGGTATTGACCATTCGTTTCAAACGTCCCTTTGATGTCAGCATCATTATCCAACATTTTTTGATCGATCTTGGAATCATCCTTGACCACCAAACGAAGCCGCGTGGCACAGTGTGCAGCAGCCACGATATTATCTTTGCCCACCGCTTTGACAACGGTTTGGGCGACTCGTTTATGATCCATAATTGCTCTCCCCAGATAAATAATTGCATTACTAACCAGAATAAATAATTCTCAAATAACTGTAAGCGCTTTTACTTTTATTTATCATACCCGCTTTTCAACAAATGTCAATCGTTTGACATTTGTTTTTACCGGTTAAATGACAATGGGTTGACATATAAGCCCGTTTTAAAGGCATTTAGATCCCCTTAACGAGTTTAAAAAAATTTTAAATATTAACCAATTATTGACTGACACGCAGGACACACGCCCCATCGATGTCACCCTGCTTAACGCGTCTTAGTGCCTCATCAGCTTTTTTTAATGGATATTCAGCAACCTTTGGATGAATATCCAATCGATCGGCTAGGGTCAAAAACTCCTCACCATCGCGTCTGGTATTGCTCTCAACACTGGTTATTACCTTTTCATGAAAAAGATGTTCTTGATAGGTCATTGTCGGTACATCGCTCATATGAATTCCTGCCAATGCCAATGTTCCACCTGATACCAGATTCTCTAAGGCGTTTGGGATCATTTGGCCAGCTGGTGCAAACATGATTGCTGAATCAAGCGGCACCGGCGACTTGTCATAGGCTCCCTGCGCCGAGGCACAACCTAGCTGAAGTGCAAATTTTTGTGCATCATTGCCACGTGTAAAGACATGCACCTCAATTCCCTGCTTGATGGCAATCTGGGCCGTAATATGGGCTGATCCGCCAAATCCATACAACCCTAGTCGGCCACCTGCTGGCACGTTGGCACGCAGATAGGCTCGATAACCAATGATCCCGGCACAAAGCAGTGGTGCAGCCGTCAGATCGTCAAAGCGTTCTGGAATCCGGTAGGCAAATCCTTCTGGGACAGTGACGTATTCGGCATAACCGCCATCATGATCCCAACCGGTATAAATCGAATGCGGACAAAGATTTTCACGCCCTGAGCGACAAAAACGACAAACCCCGCAAGCATGCCGAAACCAAGGAATCCCAATGCGCTCACCTAATTTGAAGCGTTGCGTGTCATCACCAAATGCCGCTACTCGTCCGACAATTTCGTGACCAGGCGTAACGTTTGGCTGATGAATTGGCAGATCGCCTTCGCTGACGTGCAGATCGGTATGACAGACGCCACAGGCCAGTACCTTGACCAGGATCTCACCACGCTTAGGCCTTGGTACCGGCTTTTCAACAAATTTCAATGGTGAGATCTCGCCATCAACCGGACCGGGCTTAACGACTTCCCAGGCATGCATTGTTTCAGGAATTTTTTCATTTATTTCCATATTGCCACCTCGTTTGCTAAAAACTTATACTTAATCCACAAGTAAATAATAACGCAGATTCAGGTTTACATTATTAAGAGGTTTATCATGATTGATATTAAAAAAACAGACGAACTGACACCCCAAGAACTGGTTACGATCTTTAAAGAGCGGACGCGCGTATTTGTCGTTGAACAGACCTGTTATTACCAAGAAGTCGATGATGATGACTATCATTGCTTTCACGTCCGGCTGCTTAATGATCAGACCAATGAACTAATGGCCTATTCACGTATCATGCAAAAGGATGGTTACGTAACGTTTGGACGCGTATTGGTTGTTGAGCGTTTTAGAAAACAAGGACTGGGCAAGCAGCTGCTTAGTGCCGTTTTGGCTTTTATCGCCGCAAACTTTCCAGGCCAAGACGTCGAGATTGAAGCTCAGGCCCACCTTACTAAATTTTATGGCAGTTTTGGCTTCAAGCAGACTTCCGAAGTCTACCTACTGGACAACATTCCTCATTGCCAAATGCGGCTGACAGCTGCCAATATTTGATAAACGTTTGACACAAAGCATTCAACTCCTTAAAATTAGAAGGTAAAACAGCGCTTTCAAATCAGTTTCCGATTATCTAAAACAGTAAGGAGTTAAATATTATGGAATGGACTCGCGAGCAGCGCTATCTGCCTTATGAAAAGCATAGCGCCTTAGAATTATTAAAACTGCAGGCTCAGGCTGATAATTCGCCTTATCAGATGCATTATCACGTTCGGCCAAGCTCTGGTCTTTTAAACGATCCAAATGGTTTTTCCTATTACAATGGTGAATGGCATGTCTTTTACCAGTCATTTCCATTTGGTGCCGCCCATGGTCTGAAGTCATGGATGCATATGACCTCACCTGATCTTGTGCACTGGAAAGATCACGGTCTGGCCTTGGCACCCGATACCGAATACGACAGTCATGGAGCCTATTCCGGGTCGGCACGGGCCATCGATGATCGCTTGTTTTTGATGTATACCGGCAATCATCGTGACCAAGACTGGCAAAGAACACCATACCAGCTGGGCGCCTGGATGGATGAGCAAAACCGCGTAACCAAGCTAGACCAGCCACTATTTGTCAATCCTGACCACATCAGCGAGCATTTCCGTGATCCACAGTTGCTTGAACATGATGGCCGATACTATGCCATTATCGGGGCGCAGGAAAAGGCCACCGAAGAAGGTCACATCGATTTGTGGACCAGTGATGACCTGATCAATGGCTGGCATGAAGTGGGTTACGTTGACTGTATGAAAGACTCGATGGGTTATATGTGCGAATGTCCCAACCTGATCGATGTTGACGGTCATCCCGTTTTGATCTTCTGTCCTCAAGGCTTGGATAAAAGGGTTGCCGATTATGAAAACATTTACCCGAATATGTATCTGACTGGTGATGAATTTGACTATGAGCAGGCCAAACTGATCAACAGCTCGCAGACTCCCGTCAATCTAGACGATGGCTTTGACGTCTATGCAACTCAGGCCTTCAATGCTCCGGATGGCCAAGCCTATGCCATCAGCTGGGTTGGGCTTCCCGATCTTTCCTACCCAACTGATGAAGAGAACTGGGCCAATTGCTTAAGCCAGGTCAAGGAGCTGCACTACCAAAACGGACGCCTAATTCAAAAACCGGTCCCAGCAATGAAAGAATTGCGAAGTCAAGCCGAGTCATTCAACGGTAACGTCAGCCATATCAAGACTGGACGGCAGTTTGAAATGGAAGTCGACATTGCTGCCGACCAGGCTGGGACGCTCTTTTTGACAGCTTCGCAAGATCTTTCTGCCGGTTTGCAGGTGCGTTTTGATACGCGGACTGGTAAACTAAGCGTAGATCGCAGTCATGCCGGCCAACCTGTCGCTCCTGACTTTGGCACGGTACGCAGCGTAGATCTGCCAGCCGATCAGCCATTAAAGCTTGATATCTTTATCGATCACTCACTAGCCGAGATCTTCGTCAATGATGGCGAGCACGTCTTGACGTTGCGGTTCTTCAATGATCCATGTCAGGTCTGGGCAGGCTTTAGTGAACGCATCAATGCTCATGGTACGGTCTGGCAGCTGAAAAACATGTGAAGGAAGTTTTGTCAGTGATGCTCAATCAGCCTCTGGATGTTTTTGATCTTAAAAAGGTCCAGGTCAACGCCACCAAAGCCGAGTTGGAAAACGATGGCAAGTTGCAAAGACGCCAGGTTCCAGTCGAAAAACTCGGCGAATACGTCCCTGTTCAGCGCGATCCAATTAATTTGATCAAGCTGACCGAAGCCAAGATGATCCCAGAACTTTTGCCTTTGCGTCATCAACGCATGGCTGCCAGTCGCTTTGCTTTTTTTCGTGGTACTGCCGAATTAATGGAACAAGACCTCAAGCAGCAGTTTCAAAGCGGTATCTCAATTATCATCAACGGCGACGCGCATCTGGGAAACTATGGCTTTTATGCCTCACCGGAACGCAAACTGCTTTTTGATTTAAATGATTTTGACGAAGCCAGAATCGGCAACTGGGAAAGCGACCTAAAACGCTTGCTGGTCAGCACCTATTTGGTCGGCTTGCAAAACGAGTTTGACATTGATCGCATGCGGACGCTTTTAGGCAGCATGTGCAAGGTCTATCGACGCGGCGTCAAACATGCCGAAACCCTGAGCCTTTTGCAGCGCTTTTATTTCTCATATGAGATTCATGACATGATGCAGACGCTAAACTCATTAGAAGACACAGATCGTGCCGAAATGAGTCGCATCATTGACCGAATTCTCAAAAAGAGTCCCAAAAACAACTCAGAAATGGTCATCAAAAAATTCACCACGCTTGATCTGCGCGGTCGTCTCGTTTTTCGGGAAAATCCGCCACGTGCACGTCACGTCAGCGATCGAACGTTCAAACAAATCCAAGCAGCGTTTAACAGCTACCGCAACTATGTCAGAGAAGACGTCCGCGTTTTATTGGCCAGCTATCATCTTTCAGATGTAATCCGCTACAGTGTAGGAGTTGGCAGCTTTGGCACGCGCTGCTTTTTGCTGCTGTTGACTGGGATCGATGGCAGTCACCTGGTTTTGCAGATGAAAGAAGCCCTGCCATTGCGCTACAACTTATTAGCCATGCCAGTTGCCGAATCAATCAAAAGCAGCCTTAACGCTGGACGCCGCATCGTTACGGCTCAAAAGGTGCTGCAGTCGGCCTCGGATCCATTTTTAGGCAGTACGCATTTTGACGGTCGGGGCTATTATCTGCGCCAATTCCGTGATATGAAGGAATCAATCGATGCTACCCGCCTGGATCTGGAAAGTCTAAGCGTCTATGCCGAAATCTGCAGTTTTCTTTTGGCCATGGCACATTTCCAAAGTCCAACGGCACCACGAATTGCTGGCTATCTGCGCAAGCAAAAACAATTGGACGAGGGCTTAGCCAACTGGGCGATTAAATATAGCGAACAGGTTGATCAAGATTATCAACGCTTCTTAGCCTATCTGGCTCAATAAATATTTCAAAAACACCTCATTTGGCAAATGACCAAACGAGGTGTTTTTAGTTTTCAGATATAGTTAGACTGCTGGACTGGCCGGTTTTTTCATCCGACGCCGAATCAAGAAATACATCGCAATCAAAATCAGCAGTGCGACTACCACCCCGCTGCAGCGCTTGAAGTCGGCATTGAACAGCGCATCACCACCAAATGCATACAAAAAGGAGGTCGGCAGCATCCCACCAGCAATCATCAGCAGAAACCGCCAACGATCAAGCTTCATTCTAACCCCGGCATAATCGACCAAAACACTGGGAATTACGGGAATCATATAGCCGATTGTCAAACCAATCAAGGGGTGGCGCTGGTCGGTCAGTGCCGTCAGCAGGCGACTGGTTTTAATTTTTTTCGAAACGTCGATATGCTTGATCAGCCATACCACCAGACAGCTGCCCAAAATGTTGCCGGTCCAGTTCATCAAAAAACCGGTCAATGGTCCATAGCATAATCCCGCCAGAATGCAGAGCAGCGAGTTGGACATACCAGGAATTGCGTTTAAAAGTCCAATCACAATAGTCAATAAGACAATATCAGCGGCCCCATGCGATCGGATCAGTCGCATCAACTGGTGACGATGCGCCGTGGTTGGATCAAGCACCAGCATCAGTTCATGGCGAAAATCCCAAACCAGCATTGCCAGCCCTAGAATTGCCAGGACGCCACCGATGATTAAGATAATTCTGCGTTTTTTCATTGAAATCTCCCCTAAATCAAAACGACCCTTGTCTAACAATTCAGCTAGGCAAGGATCGCGCAATAGGTGTGTATATAGCTATACGGACCTATTTTAAGCAACTTTACGGCTCAGCGCAACTAAATTCATCAATCTGCCTATTATTTGGGCCATATGCATCATTTTAGCTCGTTCTTTTAAGCATCATTTTACTTCAAGATCAGTCCCACCAGTGATTGAGATTTTGCAGATCAGCTTGCAGCAAATCCCATTGTCGATTCATCAAATGATGAGCCGTCTGCTTCAACTGAACTGCTGTTTTAGCACGATCCGTAGTCAGGCCGCGTTTGGCGAATTGATGCGCACTGGCGTTTAGATAAATTGCATAAGGTTCGATCAGTTCCGGTGACACTTGCAGTTTTTTGACCAAAACACCAGCCATCATTTTGACAGCTTGCTGATAGTGGCTTTGTTTCAGATAACCATCCAATTTATCAGCCATCTCCTCGATCCACCGGTTAAGCGGATCATCTGGCGTTAGGTCTTCGATGAATTGCAGATTAAACGACCAGTCCCACCAAGGATGCTCGCCAACAAACCAGCGCCGCGTCTTAGAATCCTCAATCAAAGACGTTAGACTCTGGTACAGTCGTTTGGTCTGTAAATGGTTGAACTCGTTGGCCGGCAGATTTTGCCAGTCTTTAATCGCCGGTTTGGCATGGGTCTTTTCAATCAGTTCCCACTGACATTGACCATCGTTAAGCTGCTTAAGACTAAGATAGCTGTTGCTTGGTACGCTGATTTTTTGCCATTGATCAAATGAATTTACCAGAGCCATAATTTTCCTCACTGATTAATCTTTTTCGTTTTCCAAAAAGCGCAAGGCATCATCCATCGCGGCCTTTTGTGCAACGGTAACTTCTGGGAATGATAGGTCCAATTTACCCAAGCGCTTGGTTAGGATATCAGAAACAGCCAGACGTGAGTACCACTTGCTGTCACTTGGAATCACGTACCATGGATTCTTTTTAGTAGCTGTTTCGTTAATGGCTTTTTCATAGGCCAGCTGATATTCATCCCAGTATTGACGCTCTTTGATGTCTGAAGACGAGAATTTCCAGTTCTTTTCTGGAATCGTAATGCGGCGTTCAAACCGTTTCTTTTGTTCATCTTTTGAAACATGCAAGAAGAATTTCAAAACCACATAGCCATTGCGCGTCAGATACTTTTCAAACTGACGAATATCTTCATAGCGACCATCCCAAAAGGCATCGTTAACGTCATCAATCGTCAGTACATTAGGTAGATTGGCATTCAAAATCAATTCTGGATGTACCCGTGAAACTAGCACGTCTTCATAGTAAGACCGATTCAAAACTCCGATTGCACCTCGTTCGGGAAGCTTTTGATGAATCCGCCACAAGTAGTCATGACTCAGATCAGTCTTGCTTGGCTGCTTGAAGTTGTTGACCGTAAAGCCAACCGGATCAATGCCCGAGAAGATGTGGGCAATCATACTGTCTTTACCAGCGGCGTCAAGAGCTTGAAAGACCAAAACGACGCCATAGCGTGATCTTGAATACATCTTCTTTTGAAACTTCTTCAGTTTTTTTAGGTTAGCTTCAATCTGGCCCTTGACGTTTTCGACCATGGCCAGGTCTTCATCGTTATAGCCATCGATCCTGGTTGGTTCGGCCTCAATGTCAAAGTCGTTACCAACAAACTTATACTGCTTGGTATCCATTGCAGAAAACTCCCTTCAAAACATCATTGGAAACTATTATACCCCATCACCAGTCGATAATTTCGTCAATCACTCGATTCACGGCTCATTCCGTTGTGATTGTCCCATACTGTATACCCAGCTTGAATCCACAACTGAAATGCTTTGGTTTGAGAATAAATGAACGCCGGGCTTATAATTGAGTCAGCATAATTGAGGGAGGTTTTTCCATGACCGCGCAAGCAACTCTTGACTGGCATCATGAGATTCATCATGCCATTATTGCCGCCTTACCCAATCACGACTACGAGCTGATCGCCTTTAACCAAGCTAAGTCCACCGAAAGCATCTATGCCAATGTCTTACATGGTCAACGGCTGTTTTATCTGCGTTTTTCCTGGCATGAAAATGAGCGCTCGCGTCGCTTTGCCGATGCCTCGTATGATTTGCGGCGTTTTGGCAGCCATCGGGAATTGATTGCCAGTCTAAGAAAAAACTTTCTGCAGCCCCAGCTTGGCAGCATCAAACTGGGCTATTGGCACTTTGTTTGGCTGGCATTGCTGGAAAAGCTGGGACAAACGGGCAATGAGCCATTACGCTTTGCTAAGGGCGGCGTCTTGATCAATCAGCAGCTGTTGGATAATCCGGCCGCCCTGCATCGATTGCGCGCCTTGATTAATTTTGGATTGGCCATCGCTGTCCATGAGGATTCCTATCTTGCCATCAGCAAAGACGGTCTTAATCTACTCAATCATTACTGGGACGTGGCTGATTTTACCGACAGCCGCCAGTGGGACGACAATCCGCGCATCATGACCATTGATGAACTGATCTGGCAGCTAAACAACATCAAACCCCCTGCTCGGCGTGCCAAACGCCATTAAATATCATCGCGCCTTCTCAAGCTTGCGAGGGCGCTTTTTTATGAATCCGCTTGATTGAACTGATGAACCAATCCTTCATTTTGCCAAGTCAGATAAAGCGATTGATCAACAGGATGCTTCAGCAGCAGCTCCACGCCAAAAATCGGCTTATTGGTACCTTTTTGTAAAAACTCATGCGCAGATCCTGGCATAACCTGGCAAGGACCAAGATAGACGAACTGCGATTGATCCTGTTCGTCCGAGTTTTTAACGAACAGATGCAGACTGGCGCTGGGATTCAACAGCTTTTCGGCATCGCGGCTGGCCAGCGTGCGATTAGTCTTGGAATAAAAGGAAAGCTGCGTCCGGCTGCGAAACTGATTGTTAAAGTCAACCGCGGCTCGTGCGTGTGGGTGATGGTAGGTCACAAATAGAATTCCCGTCTCGCCCATAAAATAATAGCCGCCGATTCCATTCGGCACCATGTAGTGTGCATTGTTCAAAAGCTTAACGGCATCCATGCGAGTATAGCGCTGGTTGAGCGTCAGCGGCTTTTTTTGGTCATATTTTGAGGCCTGTAGTCGGCCGGTTTCAATAGCATCATTCCAAAACAGCCTGAACTCAGCGTCCGCCAGGTATCTTTGAATCTGGGGATGCAGCTGGATCTGCTGACCAGTTACGATAATCAAAGGCTGATTGCCATAGCGAATCCGGCTGCCAATCTTGCCTTTAGTCAGATAATACTCCAGCGTCAAGACTCGTTTGACCGATGCTAGAGTCGCGTCATCAACCCAACAGCCGTTCTGACGCAGCTGCTCGCTAAAATCAGCGACCGTAATCGTTGACTGTTTGGTTAGGGCAGCCAATAAAATCAGTTCATGCTGGCGCTTGCCATTGGCCAATTCCTCAGTCAGAAACTGTAAAACCGATTCAGTTTGGGGCTTGAGCCTGACTGTTTCTCCCATTTTTTGAAGGAAGCGCGGATAAATCTTAAACTTTTCAGCAAAGATGCTTTCGTCAAGGATTCCTGCTCTTTGAAAATCAGCCATTAAAGGTGCTCTTCCCAGCCGCTGTTTAAGCTGGTTAAACTCGCTTTTGAGCAGGCTCATCCCAGTCAGCTGGGCTTTTTCAACTGAAGTCAAGATGCGCTCATAGGCCAGACGGGTAAACGAGATCGTTGAAATTCCCAAAGTTGGTTCGGTACTCAGCGTCTGAATTGCCCGACTGCGCTGATGAGAATGGTCATCAGTCAATGCCTGGGGAATCAAATAGTTGTGCTGATAGTTGCCGATAAAATCAATCACCGTCAAAAACTGCTTACCTGGTGCCTTACGCAGTCCGCGTCCCAACTGCTGCAGAAAAACGATTGCCGACTGCGTATCACGCAGCATGAGCACTTGATTGACGCAGGGAATATCAATCCCTTCATTAAAGACATCAACCGTTATCAGATACACCAGCTCACCGGCCTGCAGTCTGGCAACCGCCTGCTCTCTTCTGGCTGCCGAATCCTGTCCCGTCAAAGCCTGTGCTGGATACCCTCTTTGCGTCAAAAGCGCGGCCAGTTCCTGGGCCTCCTTGGTTCGCGAGCAAAAAATCAAGCCATGCAAGACATCCCCGTCATGCCCATAATACTCAGCCACTTTAATTATCCAATCCACTCGTTCAGGCTGAAGCAAGTGTTTAAGTGGCGTTTTTTCGCTAACGGTCCGTCCTTGCCAGACATAGTCACTGACACCGACAAATTGGAATGGACACAGCATTCGTTCGCTTAACGCCTCTTGAAGCCGAATCTCGTAGGCCAACTGGTAGTTAAACAAGGCATAGACGTTGAAATCATCGGTTCGATCCGGAGTAGCCGTCAGTCCCAGCAAAAAGCGCGGCTGCAGCCAGTTGATGATCTTTTGATAGCTGGCCGCGCCGGCATGATGAACCTCGTCAATAATCACATAATCAAAATCAGCAGGTCCAATCTGATCCAAGTGCCTTGCCAGCGTCTGTACCGTAGCAAACACGTATCGCGCGGTGCCGGGCTTTTGTTGACTGGTAAAAAAACCATAGTCTTGATCCTGACCGCCAATGATCTTTTGAAAGCTGGCCCGCGCCTTTAAAAGCAGCTGCTCGCGATGAGCAACCACCAGCACGCGGTTGGGCTTGGCACTTTGAACGGCAAACGCGGCTAGGTACGTTTTCCCCGTCCCAGTTGCCGATATCACCAAAGCCCGCTTTTCACCAGCCTGGCGCAGCGTTTCGATTCGTTCACAGGCTGCTTTTTGCATAGCGTTAGGCGTAATCAGAGCAGATCGCGTCGTTTGCAATGCTGGTCTTAAGACCGGTGCCTGCCAGTCTTTTCGATATGCAGTCAGCCATCCCGCAGTCAATTGAACTGCCGCTTGCCATTGATCGCCAAAGTCTGCTGCAAACTGCTGCACAACGGCTCCTTGATGCTTAGAATTGACTTTAAGGCACCATTCGGCATTTTTTAAGAGCGCGTCCATCGTCAGGTTGGCACTGCCGATAATCAAAGTCTCATAGTCTTGATGGTCAAACCAGTAGCCTTTTTGGTGAAAGCCAGTCTCTTTCGTCAGGCGTACCGTCAAATTGGGAATCTTCATCAATTCGGCAAAGACCTTGGGAGCATTGAACTGCAGATAGGTTCCTGTCAAAAGCTCGCCGCCAATGCCTTTTTGCGCCAGGTCCATCATGATCGACTTGATTGGCACTAAAACAGCCGGTGTAATAAAGGCAACTGCCATCTTAAAACTCGTGCAGGTGCGTAGTTCATTTTTTATTTCACTAAAGATCGTATTGCCTTGTCGATTGGTTAGAATTTCTGGTCCAAGTGAGCCAGCCGGCAGACTGCTGTCAATAAAGCCATTTTGTAAGTCAGCTCGCAGCTGATTATCCATCCACGTCATAAAGCACTCCTTAAGCTAACAATGTTGGTCATGATATCTACTTTAGGGTAATTCAAAATCTGTGACAAAGCTTTTGCCTATAATCATGGCAGAACCACTTCAAAATTCATGAATTCTTCAATTTGAGGTGTTAAACTATTTCAGTCTTTACAAAAGTTTTTATATTTTAAATAAAAAAATCATGGAAGGAAATTGTAATGAACCAGCGACCAGCACGAAAAACTCAGTTTAAACCCAATCGAAGGCGCCGTCTTTTTAAATGGCTGACGATCATCTTAATATTCCTTGCCTTAGGATGTACGGCTGGTTTGCTGATTCCTGGTCTGAACCGCTCTCGCAACGCCAGCGTTAAACTATCCTCGCCCTTAAAAATCGTCCAAAAGGTCGTCTCTAATGGTTCCTCATCGACTGACAGCAACACCCAGCTTCAAGAAGCCTGGAAACCAACTCTGCAGCAGGCGGACGGGCACGTGGCCATTGCCGTCTACTCGAATCAAACCAAAAAGACCTACATGGCATCCAATGCTGCTAATCATTCATACCGCATGGCCAGCACGGTCAAGGTCTCAATTTTAGTTGGCCTCTTGATGAAACAGGGTACACTGAACAGCAGCGAGCAGGCTAATGCCCAGGCCATGATTGAAAACAGCAGCAATACCGCTGCTTCAGCCTTGTTTGTTGAGCTGGGCGAAAAAAGCGGCCTGCAGGAAACTTTTGACAAACTGGGAATGACTGACTCTACAGCACATGAAGAATGGGGACTTTCAACCACTACTCCCAGCGACCAGCTTAAACTGCTCAACGCCATTTTCTACTCATCCAACCTCTTGAGTACCACTCAGCAGTCATACGTGCGCAATCTGATGCGAAACGTTGAAAGCGACCAACAGTGGGGCATTTCAGCCGGCAGCACCAACTTCTACCTTAAAAACGGCTGGCTGGATAGGGATGATGGCTGGATCATCAACAGCATCGGCTATATTCCAGGTAACAATGGCGCCAGCGACAGCTATACGACTGCCGTCTATACTGATGACAATTCTTCAATGCAAAATGGTGAAAACACGATCGAAAAGCTGGCCAAATCAACCAGCAAAATCTTAAATAAATAGGTTCAGCTTAGAATCGGTTTTACCGATTCAATGAAAACGCTGATTCAGGCTTTGAGCAGTCTGAATCAGCGTTTTTACTTTTACTTTAGCTTCAGGGCAACCTGTGGCATATCGTTGGGCGTTAGCGTACTTTCTTTCAGCGTTCCCTTTATCTTAACCGTCTTTTTGCTAAGCTTAGTGTCTTTAGGCAGCCACAGCGTCGTTGTTTTAGCTACGCGGGCTTTCTTTTGACCGACCTTGATCAGCGTGCCTTTTTTGATCGTTTGTGGTGTAAAGCGGCCCAGCACGCGATTATAGAGGTTGTTGGTCTGTTGGAACTGATTGTTGAAGTCGCCAGGAACGTTTAAGACTACCGTTACCAGGCGACGATTGTTAAACGTTCCGGTGCTGACAAAGCAGTTGCCGGCAGAATCGGTCATCCCAGTCTTTAACCCATCGATTTCACCATCCGCTCGATCCAATGCGGCCCCCTTGATCATCAGATTGATATTTTGCATGTGATATGTCTGTGAGGCACTGACTGGAAAGTCTTCTTGCGCTGTTTTGGTAATGTTGACGACATCGGGATAATGGTTCAACAGCCAGCTGGCAATCTTAGCCAGATCGACAGCTGAAATTTGATTTTCTGCGTGCTTGGAGACATTTTTCAAGCGCAGCGTCCCCAAATCACCATTCTCCAGGCCAATCATGTTGTAGATCTTGGCATCGGTCACACCAGCTTCTTTGGCAACCTGCTGCATCTTTGTATTGAACTTAGCCACGCTGCCGGCGTCAGCTAAGGCTAGCGCTTCGGCACTGCCATCAGCCGAAACCAGCATCATTGAATCAACCAATGACTTAATCGTATAGCTTTCACCTTCATTCAGAGGAACGTTGGAAAAGCGCCAGTCATTGGCCATGACCGCCACTGGATGCGAGATCGTTACCTTTTGATCCCAGCTTAGCTTATGAGCCTGAATATCTTTTTCAATGACGGCCAGTGTGAGAATCTTAATGGTGGAAGCAACCGGATAACGTTTTCGCGCGTTTTTTTGGTACAGAATCTGCCCAGTCTTAGCATCCATGGCAATCGCAGCCTTGGCATCGACATCTTGGCTCGTACCCACGTTTTGTCCCGATTGGTGGCCGTTGCTGTCTGATAAGCTGTCTTGCGCGACAACCGTTGATTCTTCAGTTGCCTCGCCATCAGCCAAAACCATTGAAGAAAGGCCAAGCAGGCTGAGATTAAGGCTGAGCAGTACCAAAACCAGGTTCTGCAGGCATTTCTTCCAGCTATGTCTATTCATTTTAAATATCAATCCTTATTAATAATTCTTTCTTGACACTGTCTTTTCTATCTTAACGCAAAATTCTGCCTGATTAGCAGCAAAATCCAAAAATCTCCCTGACGTTTTTTAGCCGCTAGTTTGACTCACTTTTTGAGGGCCAGCCAATTATATGCCAAGTCAGCGTTTCGATGCTGCTGAATTCAAGGCTTTCTTAAGGCACTGATTATTTGCATAACGATTCAATTCTAGATATGCTGAGATCATCGGTTAAGCTTGGATTTTAAACACACCAATCAGCGAATCGAATAAATTTTGATCAAATGTCTGAAACGATCTTGTTCAATCAAACAAAAGCAGGTGATTTAATGCAGTTAAAAATTTCAAAAGCCGCTCAACAATGGCTGATCAAGCAGCTGAATCTCCAGCCCGGCAACGGCGTGCGCTTCTTTACCTCAACTGGCGGCCGCAATGGACACGTCAACTATGGTCCAAAGCAGTCCTATCAACGAGAAGACCAACCCAAGCAGCCGGTTTTGCAGGTTATTATCGATCAGATCAACTATCATATCGATGATCAAGACAGCTGGTTTTTTTCAGGCAAGACCACGCTGATCGACTATGATGGACAAAATGGATTGACGTTTCATTTCTTTAATGGCAATGGCGAGCCGGTCGATGCCTTCACCGCGGCTTCCAAAGGCAATACCCGCTTTGAAGGGCTGTGGGACTGATTGCAGCCACTGTTATGACGCTGCTGTAATCTAAAGCAGCTTAGGGCTCACCATTAATATTTTAATTACGGCTATTATGCAGTGAATTTTGTATAAAACACATGACGAAATAATCATTGCCTACGATTCAGTACAAAGTTTGTCTAACCCATCAACCTTAAAACGCACTTTCAGATCGCTTATGAAAAGGCTTTGTTTCTACTCAAAAACTGGTAATGACATCCGCCATTACCAGTTTTTAGTTTATGTTTCGTTATTCGACAATCGCCTCAGCAATTGCGGCATTGACCGCGGCCTGCTCGCTTTCAACCAACTCTACGCGACTGGCAATTACCTTTTCATCCATTTGAATTTCGCGCTTGAGCATTGGGTCGTTCTCCTTAGGCTCAAAGAAACGCTTGAACTCGGCCAACCGCTTTGAAGACTTAAAGATACGGGAAATCACGGTAATGTAGGTTGGGAATTCCATATCGCCGCCAACGGTCTTTTCCAACCATGGCCATTCATGTTGAATCCAGTCCCAAGCTGCCTGCTGACCATGATCATTAGCCAGTACGCCTCTAAACCAAGCTCGCAGATCCTGTGGCTTGATGGTATCAGCATCTTCAAAGCACTCAATCAGCTGTGCGATCAGCTTGGGATCTTCAGTCTTGGTCAAGGCAGCACAGAGATCCTGTTTGAAGCCAGCATCCGCCGTATCGCGATAGCTCTGCAACAGCCGGTCAAACAGTGACTGGCTGCCGTAGTTTTTAACCTCACTGGCCAAGACCAGCCCACGAACGTCAGCTGGCAAGGTTGCCAATTGGTCGTGATGCTTTTCAAACAGCTCATGAGCAGCTTGAACGGCGGCTTGGTTTTGAGCATACAAAGCTGCACTCAAGACAATCGGCCGCGTCAGCTGATCATCGTTGCTCTCAACGGTTTTAGAAATCCACCCCAAACGCTCAGCCTGCTTGGCACTGAGTTGGTCAAACAATTGCTGCAGATGTTTTTGCTCAACAGTATCCGGCTGGACAAAGTTTTTCAGACTGTTGGCCACGTGATAGAGCATTTCATTGACGATACCGGATTGACTGTCCTTAAAGCGGTTCAGTAATGGAACGATCTGTGCATAGGAAAGCTGGCGACCTTCAGCCAGTAACCGCAGATCCTGCAGCAGCTGCAGCTGATCGATTGCCCCCAGTTCATCGAGATGATCCAAGATATCATTTAACAGTGTTTCATCATATTTAACGATAACGTGTGAATTATCCCCAACGTTAACCCGAAATGGCTTGCCGTTTTGGGCCCGCAACTGCTGGTAGTCGCCCAAATCCAGGCTTTGTTCGCTAAAGATGGCTGGTGCCTGATCGTAGTTAGCATTTAAAGGAATCTGCCACAACCGGCCCTTATCCTGACCATCGCCAATAAAGAACTGATTCTGTTCAAGCATCAAGTGGCCATTTTCAACCTTGACCGTAACGACTGGATAGCCAGGATGCTCCAACCATGATTCCATAATCTGGCCAACGTTCATTCCCGATGCTTCGCCCAATGCCTGCCAAAGATCAGCTCCCGTGGCATTGCCATATTGATGGGCGGCAAAGTAGTTCTTCAATCCCTTGCGCATCGCTTCATCGCCCAGCAGTGCCCGCACCATCACCAGCATCCGCGCCCCCTTGGCATAAACGATGGCACCATCAAACAGCGTATCGATTTCAGCAGGATCGTCAACTGCTACGTGAACCGACTGTACACCATCTGTAGCATCTCTTTGCAGCGCCATTGGTACCTCTGATGTCTGGAACATTTCCCAGATTTTCCATTCCGGCTCCAGGGCATCCACAGCCACATATTCCATCATGTTGGCAAATGATTCGTTAAGCCAGAGATCGTCCCACCACTTCATCGTTACCAGATCACCAAACCACTGGTGAGCCAGCTCATGCGTAATAACCGTAGCAATTACGCGTTTTTGATTCAAAGTCGTGTTGTCGGGATCCAAAAGCAGATAGGCCTCACGATAGGTGACCAGGCCCCAGTTTTCCATTGCCCCGGCTGAAAAATCAGGCAGCGCCAATTGATATGACTGCGGCAATGGATAAGGCGTCTGATAGAAGTCCTCATAAAACTCAATCGCCCGCGTGGCAATGTCCAGTGAAAAATCAAGTTCTTTTGGCTGGTGCGCTTTGGTTGAAAACACGCCAATCTCAACGCCACTCTTGGTTTTAGCAAACTTGCTCTGCAATTCGCCAAAGGCAAACGCCACCAGATAGGTCGACATTTTGACGGTTTCTTTGAAATAGTGCACGCCATTTTCAACGTGATCTTCTGGCATATTAGCAATGATGGTTTCACCAGGATGCTCATCATATTTGATGGCTAAAGAAAAAGTTGCCTTGGCCTCTGGCTCATCGATTCCAGGAAAGGCTTGGCGTGCCGCCGTGGTTTCAAACTGAGTGCCAATCAGCTGATGCTTTTGACCATCAAGCATGTAATACGATGGATAGATTCCCATCATCGTATCGGTTAATTTGGCATCATAGGCGACTTTAAGCTCAACATTGCCAGGATGCGGCAGCTTAATGTTGATGGCTTCTTGCCGATCACTAAAGCTAAATGGCACGGCTTGACCATCTGCCTGGACGCTGGTCACATTCAAGAACTTTTGGTGCAGAGCAATCTCAGCTGCACTGGCATTACCCTTGATTGTCGTTACACCAGCAAAGTGCTTGGCTGATCGATCAATATCCAAATAGATGTCGTAGTGAGTTGGTTGAAACTTTTCAAAAAAATGCGTTGAGTCTACCATTTTGTTTCCCCATTTCATTGCTTTTGTTGATCATTATAAGCTGTTTATTGCTAATTTTGAAACAGACTGTCTTTTAAGTCGTCAACTCTGAGGACTTTCTAATTTTGCATGGAAATCCTGGCCAGAATCGGTATAATGAAAACTAGTTTATTTTTAGGGGTTTGATATAGTCCGTTCAATAAATAATTAAATATCGATCCGATTGTCTGATTATGACTGACTAAAGAAACGTCTTTATCAAACCTAATAATAGTGATAAGCGGTTCATTATTCTTGAATCGCTTTTTATTTTTGGAGGAAACAGCATGAGTGAGAAAAACCACGTCGCGCCAAAACTAAAGCGGACAATGACAGCGGGACAAATGGAGATGATCTCTTTAGGCGGCGCGATTGGCGTTGGTCTGTTTATGGGATCAAAATCAACCATTAAATGGACTGGGCCTTCCGTGCTCTTGGCCTATGCCTTTGTCGGCTTGATTTTGTATATCGTAATGCGAGCTTTGGGCGAGATGATTTATGTCAACCCCAGCACGGGATCGTTTGCCGATTATGCCACCCATTACGTTCATCCCATGGCCGGCTACATGGCAGAATGGGCCAACGTTTTTGAATATATCGTAGTCGGGATGTCAGAAGTCATTGCCTCAACCGAATATCTCAAGTACTGGTGGCCGCATACTCAAACATGGGCTGCCGGTCTGATCATCATCATCCTTTTAGCGCTTGCCAACCTAGCCAGTGCCAAGGCATATGGTACCTTGGAATTTTGGTTTGCCATGATCAAGGTCGTAACGATTATTTTAATGATAATTCTAGGCTTTTTGGTAATCTTGCTGGGCTTTGGCAATGGCGGGCACCCAATTGGCTTTAGCAATCTTTGGACCCATGGCGGCTTTTTCACCGGTGGTTTCAAGGGCTTTATGTTCTCAATGTCGATCATCGTTGGCTCCTATGAAGGAATCGAACTGCTGGGAATTTCGGCTGGTGAGGTTGCCAACCCGCAAAAAGCCGTAGTCAAGTCGGTCAAATCGGTACTGTTTAGAATTTTAATCTTCTATGTTGGCGCCATCTTCGTTATCGTGACGATCTACCCGTGGAATCAATTGGATAGCGTTGGTTCACCATTTGTTGAGACGTTTGCTAAAGTCGGCATTACTGCCGCAGCGTCGATCATTAATTTCGTGGTGCTGACGGCTGCCTTGTCTGGAGCTAATTCCGGCATTTACAGTTCAAGTCGAATGTTGTTCAGACTGGCTCATGAAGGTAATGCTCCCCGGCTGTTTGGTCGCCTTTCGAAACGCGTAGTGCCTGATGCGGCCATTTTGGGGATTTCAGGCGGGATCTTGATTGGGTTCGTCTTGGACATCTTAGCTGAGTTCTTTAGCAAATCAACTGCCGATCTGTTTGTGGTTGTCTTCAGCTCTTCGGTTTTGCCCGGAATGATCCCATGGTTTGTGATCCTACTGGCCGAATTGAGATTTAGACAGCATAATCCGGAACTGATGAAAGATCATCCGTTTAAGTTGCCGCTTTACCCATTTTCCAACTACTTTGCCTTTGTCATGTTGATCATGATTGTCGTCTTTATGTTCATTAACCCTGATACCCGCATCTCGGTAATCGTTGGGGCCGGCGTTTTGATTTTAGCAGCCGTTGTCTACTTATGTCGGCACGGTTTAAATAAGGATGCACAATAAATCTTCAATATAAAAAGCTCATGGATTTCCATGAGCTTTTTTAGTGAGCCGACTGCTGGCGCGAGAAAATCTCGACGGGAATCATCTGCATAAAGGTTGCCAAGATGATCAACAGACTTGCCAAAACGTTGACTGGCCCAAAATACGTGTGTAGGAGTGCCACAGCCAGAATCGTTGCTACCAACGGTTCAAAGGCGCCCAGCATTCCGGTCGTACTTGGATCAACGTACTGCACGCTGGCCAGATACAGGGTATAGGCCAAAAGCGTGCCACCAATGATGATCCAGCCGATCAGAGCCACATCAATTGGTTTTAGAATCGGCATTGGCATTACAAAATACAACGGAATAAAGAAAATCCCACAGATCAGCATTGACCAGGCCGTAACGTTCAAGGTGCCATAGCGATCAAACAGCTTACCAGGTGCCATGGTACTGATTGCATTAGCCAAGGCTGCCAAAAGCGCCCAAAAGCATGCTTGCGGTGACAGGGCTAAATGATTAAGCTGGCCGTTGGTTACCAATAAAAACGTGCCGATTAACGCAACGATAATTGAAATCATGTCAATCCGCCGAGGCAGCATTTTTTGAACGATAGCCGTATAGCTGATGATAAAGACTGGTGCCAAATATTGAATTACGGTTGCCGTTGGGGCATTGCTATATTTGACGGCCGCAAAGTAGGTCAATTGCGACATTCCCATGCCAAAAAAAGCAAATAAAATCAGCTGCAGCACATCATGACGATTGCTAAACAATGCCTTGGTCGATGATCTTCCAGTAACCCTGGCTAAGATCAGCAGCAGTGTGCCAGCGCCTAAGAGCCGTAACCCGACCAGCCAAAATTCACTGACCGTCGTCTCGCCAAACAGATACTGCACAGCAACGCCAGACGTACCCCAAAAGGATGCGCCAGTCGTGGCCAGCAAAATGCCCTTGGTTCTTTTTCTCAAATCTTTTCCTCCCTAATCCTAGGTGTACTGGACAAGGATAAGCGTTTCTTAAGTAAAGCACAACCATCATTAAAAAATAAAACGCTTGTCTAAATAAAAAATCCCCACTTCATTTTTGAAGTAGGGAATAGATCTTCACCAATACGATTTGACAAAGAACCATAAAAATTATCCGATTGATGACTGCGAGACTTCCAGCCAGTCATAACTAAAAACGTTTGGCTAATAAGACTTTGGTACTCAGCCACGGGCCACCCCACCAGCCCCTAACACCGCATTTTTTTACCATAACGTTATGAAAGCCCAGGTTTTCCAAGACCTTTTGATACTCATCAACATGTTCAATGTCGATAATAGCAAGCGTTCCATCGGCCTTTAAAACGCGGGCAGCCTCTTGAATGGCCCGCGCTCGATTAATTGCCGGCTTGACGTTATGGATCGACAGACTGGCAAATACACAGTCAAACTGATGATCATCAAATGGCAAATTGATCATATCGGCTGTCTGCACCTCGGCTAAGTTAGCCAGCTCAGCCGCTTGCAGGTTGGCTTGGGCCCGCTTGAGCGAATTATTGGACTGATCGGATTTTTTCCATAGATCAATGCCAATCACGCGTCCCGGTACTTCTAAGTGCTGCGCAATTCTAATCAAGGCTGCTCCTTGCCCACAGCCCAGATCCAATACTTGCGCAGTCGGCTTGAGGTGTAGATTCCAAATCGTCTCATCAATAATCTGATACTTGCCATTTAGTGAAGCATTCAAATACATTCCCAAACAGATCAAGACCAGTAAGGCCGCCAGCCAATACAGCCATTGATGATCAGTGATTGCCGAGACAATCAAAAAGACTGCCGCGATCAGCATAATCAATGGTCCCATTGGCGCGTCAATTGCATGTATTTTCATGAATTCCTCCTATGCCTGCATCCACTTGGAGACGGCCATGCTTAAGGCAACACCCAGTCCTAGTGGCAATAGGGCCGAAAAGTTCAAGTGGCAAACCTCAAACAGCATAAACATCGCCATCAGCGGGGCTTGTTGCGTAGCTGCCAGGAAAAACGCTGCCCCCAAAACCGCAAACTGCATCAATGGCTCACCTGGCAGCACCTGGATAAAAAGCATCCCCAACAAGACGCCTAAAGTCGATCCCATCGCAATTGATGGCGTCAGAGTACCACCATAGCCACCGCCGCTAATCGTTGCCAAAGTCACCAGTCCCTTAGCAAAAAAGCCGAATGCCAACAGACCGATCGCCGAAGCTGAAACACTATTTACATTGATTGCCATTTGTGCCACACCGCGACCATTACCCATGATTTCTGGAAAGAAGCAGGCGACGGCCCCAGTTAAGGCACCTGCCAGCGGCATTGTGATAAAAATACGCCGATCCTTGATGCGCAGTGCACTGGCCCGACTGATAAACCGCTTATACCAAGTGCCCAGATAACCCATGATTGGCGCTACGACAATGACAAATAGGATCAAACGAATCGAAAACTGCTTTGAAGCTACCAGATAATATGGCTGCCAGCCCTTAACGACTGCGCCAACCATCGTTGCAATTGCCGCCATGCTCAGACTGACAATTGCGGCTTTTTTATCAATTCTTTTATACAGAATCTCCAGGCAAAACATCGCGCCCGTAATTGGTGCAATATAAACGCCCGCAAACCCAGCGCCGGCTGCAGCCGCGACCAAGAGCCGTCGATCTTCTGGGGCCAATTTAAGCCAACCGATTCGATCACCCAGCTCAATCCATGACTGAGCCCACATAGCACCGGCTTCCCGTGGGGCCAATTCACGGCCAATCGAGCCCCCGGTACCGACATAAAATACCTGTGCCGTAACGTGCATAATCGTGGCCCCCATTGGTAGTTTTTCACCGTCAACGGCCTTGCCTAACTTAACCGGTCGATAATGCAGCTGCATAAAGTACCAGACAACGGAAACGATCAAAGCCCCAATCAGTGGTGCCAACAGTCGATTCAACGGCGTGGCAGAAAAAGCAACCGGAATCGCGTTGGTTTCAGTAAAGTTAAAAAAGATTTTTTCCGTTGCATCCAAGACAATGCTCAACAAGCTGGAACTGGCTCCAGCAATTACACCCATAACAGCCGTGGCAATTGCTAGTGCCCGACTGTCACTCGATTCTTCCATTCTCAATTCTCTTTCTCACTCTCTAGTCTTCTACAAATATCAGCTTGTCAGGAGTCGAGGCCTGTTCATCAAAATGGTACCCCAGATTAAAATCTTTGACGACTGTCAGATCATTAGCCTGATGCTCAGCCAAATAACGCACCATGTTGCCACGAGCAATTTTGGCCCGGGTAGCCTGCGTTTTGAAACGGCCATTCTCAGCCTTAACGAACGTACAGCTGACAAATTGGCGATTACCTTTGACGTAAGGAACAATTACCTTGGCATATTCTTGAGATGCCAGATTTAAAACCAGCTTATCTTGACTGTAGAGCTCATCAGCCAAGCAACTGCCCCAAAATTCATACAGATTCTTAGTACCTTCAACTTGAGCACGATCCCCCATTCCCAACCGATAAGGTACAATCCCATCGAATGGCTTTAACAGACCATAAAAACCAGACAAGATTCGCAAATGATCCTGAACGTATTCCAATGACTGCTCATCAAAAACGCCTGGTGCCATCCGTTGATACTGCAGCCCAGTAAATGCCAGCAGAGCCGGTGTTAGCTGATGATAAAGATCCATCGCCTGCACCCATTGATAGTTGGGAATGGCAATTTTTTCACTGCAATCCCACCAAAGATGGTGAAGCTGATCGTAGCTGAGGCTGCGCATGTGGGCTAAAATCTGTTTGGTCTGCGGCAAAAATTGTGGCAGTCCCTGAATTGGCAGTGAATCTGGATCCGACTTCATATTCCGTGCGGGGGCAATAATGATTTGCATAAATCCTTCTCCTTTTGATGACTCGTCTATTTTAGCATGTTATCGATAAACGGTTGTCATGATCAATTCAATCAGCTAAGATTATAAGAAATTTTCGATGATGGAGGAATCAATATGATTGCACAACCACAGCGAACCGGCGTTACCGTTGGCTATCAAGGCGTACCGGGATCATTTTCTTCTCAGGCAATGCATCAATGGTTTGGAAAGGTCGACAGCCATAACTACCCCAAGTTTGAAGATGTCTTTGTCGCGCTCAAAAAAGGCGAGATCGACTATGGCGTCGTTCCGATGGAAAACTCTTCAACCGGAGCCATCAACGATAACTATGATCTGATCAACAAGTATCATTTCTTCATTGTTGGCGAGCAATCCATCTATATTGCCCAAAACCTGCTGGGCATCAAAGGAGCCAAGCTTGCAGACATCAAAGAAGCCTATTCGCATCCCCAGGGCCTGCTGCAGACCAGTAAGTTTCTGGCGGCTCATCACATTCAAGGCAAAGCATGTCTCAACACGGCTCTGGCGGCTAAGATGGCTGCTGAAAAACAAGATCCAGCCGTTGGGGCGATTGCCTCAACAGAAGCTGCTGAACTGTACGCTTTGGACGTTTTAGCTCCCAGCATCGAAAATGACAAGTCCAACCATACCCGTTTTATCATCTTTGGCCGCGAACCTGAGATTCTACCAGACGCTGATCGCATTTCATTGATCTTTACGTTGAAAAACGAGGTTGGTACACTCTATGAAGTCATGCGCATCATTAAAGAACATCAAATCAACATGGTACGCATTGAATCACGCCCATTGCCGGGCAATCCTTGGGAATATTATTTTTACGTGGATTTAGACGGCAACCTGGCTGATCAGCACATTGCCACGGCTTTAGACGAGTTAAAACAGTATACGACTTCATTAAGACTGCTGGGCAACTATCATCGACAGGAAAATTAAATAAAAACGGGTGCTACGCTAAGCGTGACATCCGTTTTTATTATATTCAAGCAATCAGCGCAAAATCTCGATCAGATTCTTATTGGCCGCCTGTTTGGCTGGCAAAATCCCAAAGATGATGCCGACTGAAGCTGAGACCCCAAATGCCAACAGGAACGAATTCAAGGTCACGACGGCATGAATGTGGTAAGGCATGAAATTGCTGATCACGCCCGCCAGCAGCCAGCCAATTGCAAAGCCCAGCAGGCCGCCGCCAACCGTTAAGACGATTGCCTCCAAAAGAAACTGAGCCATTACATTTTTAGGCGAGGCACCTACGGCTAGGCGAATTCCGATTTCTTGCGTTCGTTCAGAAACCGAAATGTACATCATGTTCATGACCCCAATCCCAGCGATAAACAGTGAGATCCCCGCAATTGCACTGATAAAGGCCGTCAAGCCGGTAATCATATTGTTGACCTTGGCTAGTTCGGCCCCGGCATCATAGGCCATGTAAGTACCGTCATGAGCACTGGTTCCCTTTTTGACCATGTATTTCTTGATTTTTTTCGTAGTTTGGCTAGCATTGACGCCTTGATAAAACGTCAGCTTAATACCATTGCCAGTCGTCGCCGTAGTACCAGAATAAAACAATCTGGCATTGCCAATTAGATCCGCACCATACTTATTGTCACCGTATTGATTGTTTTGTGATTGATAGACGCCCACAACGCGATAATTGATTTCACCAATAGTCACTGAGGTTCCAATTGCGTTTTGAACCGTATGATACTGCTTTTTGGCCAGTGATTCTTTCATCAAAATTACCGGCTCGGCATTCAATAAATCACTGGTCGTCAAGTTGTGACCGGCCATAATTGTGATTTTTTTGGTTGGCTGCTTGATTAAAGAAATCTTTGTACTATCTAGTCGCTGATTACCGACGATTGGCGAAACGGAAACGTTATTGGTTTCATGAGAGATTGCCGCTTTTTTTACCTTAGCGCCAAAACGTTCTTGAATCAGGTTCAGATCCGCTTCATTAAAGCCTGCCGTCGTAGATTGGGCATCACTGGGCGTAAAGTAGAGGTAAGTCGACTGCTCACCGTTTTTGGTTGTATTGAACTCATCACTGATTCTTTTTTTTACCCCGTTTCCCAATGCCAGAATCGTAATTACGGCGGCAATCCCGATCGTAATCCCAATCGTTGTTAAAAAACTGCGCTTGGGATTGGCTCGCAGCGATTGTAAGGCACTGCGCAAAAGCTCGGTATTTTTCAATCTACTCCCACCTTTCGATCATCGACAATCTTGCCATCAATGATCTTGACGATGCGCTCACACTGCTCAGCAACTCGTGGATCATGCGTCACCATGATGATGGTCGTATGCTGAGTTTGATTGAGTTGCTTAAACAGATCCATAATTTCTTGACTGGTCTTGGTATCCAAGGCCCCGGTTGGCTCATCGGCAATTAAAAAGTCCGGGTTGGCAATAATCGCACGAGCAATTGAGACCCGCTGCTGCTGACCGCCGGAAAGCTCGGTTGGCAGCTTATCATCATAGCCAGCCAGACCAACCCGACTTAAAACCCGGGCCGCCGTCTTTTTGGCCTGCTTACGACTCACGCCCGCATAGAGCAGTGGCAAGATCACGTTTTCAGCAATGCTGATATCACGAATCAGTTTGAAGTTTTGAAAGACGAATCCTACGTGTCGATTGCGCAGTTTGGCAAAGTCAGCCCGCGTATAGTCATGAATTGGTTCATCATTATAAAAATAGTTTCCTTCAAAATCATCATCCAAAAAACCAATGATATTGATCAAAGTCGACTTGCCAGAACCTGATTCGCCAATGATGGCCAAAAGCTCGCCTGCAGCAACTTTTAGATTAATATCATGCAGGACGTGAAATCTGGTTGCGCCCTGGCCATAGTATTTATTGATGTGTTCCAATCTAATCATTGTCATGATCGCTCACCTTGGTACCGTTATGCAGCTTGGCATCCGGGTTCGTGACGATGCTTGTGCCGGCTTTGACGCCTTTTTTGACCTCAAAATACCCATTGACCCGCTTGCCAGAAACCTTGACTACCTTGGCCTTGCCATCTTCAACGACATAGACTTTGCCGTTTTTGACGCTGGATTTTGGAATTCGCAGTTGATCTTGAGCTACGGAAGCCTTGACCGTCTGCCCATCCATAAAGTCGTCGCTGCTCAGATCGGCATTAACCTCATAGTTAGAGTCATTGCTTTGCTTATTGGTCGTTGGTACGGTTGCCAAATAGCTGATCGTCGTGTCTGCCTGCTTGCCGGTTGCTAATGCCCGGACGTGAATCGACTGACCAACCTTGAGTTTGCCGTAGTTATATTCCGATACCTTGGTTTTAAGCTTAAGATCATTGGAGTAGATCGTGATTATCGGTGCATTCTGCTTGGAATCATCAACCGTAACCGTGCCATCAAATGGTGCCGTCAGCGTCTGAGTAACCTTTTGACTCAGTGTATTAACCTTGTTTTGCGCAGCCGTGACGTCAGCTTGTGCATCGGCTAAACTGGCTTGGGCCTGAGCAACACTGCTGGCTGATCCAGAAGCCGTCCCGTCCTCGCTTTGAGTCGCAGCATCTTTTTGCGCGGCACTGACATTGTTCTGCTGTGCGGACACATTGCGCTGCGCCTTAGCCAGGGTCTGCTTGGCATCAATCAGCTCTTCATTGGTACTTTCACTGTAGGTAGTCACCAACGGATCACCTTCTTTAACCTTCTGGCCGTCGGCAACTCCGATTGACTGCACTTTTCCCGTTGGCAGACTTAAGACCTGCTGCTGTTGTGACACAACGGTTCCAGTCAGCGTCAATGGCGTGGATTTAGCAACCTTGGCTACAACATAATGCGACTCACTAGCTGCTTTATTTTGCTTAATCTTATCTGCAATCCCCCAAATGATTGCTAGGATTAGCATAATTGCGATTACAATCGTCGTCTTGCGATGATTTTTTATCCAATTTTTTATTTTCTGCATAATCTTCCCCAATTTCTCCGTTTCAAAAATCCCAAATACAACAGATGTTTCAATTGCGATTGTCGTCTTAGTTAGTTACTCAAGTAATTAACTAGATAATACCAGATTATTTACAAAAGGCAATCCTTATTTTCAGATAATTTTATTATTCCTCTGTTAAAGCTATTAGATTGGTGCTTTAATGGATATTGAAATAAAACAACTCTGTCTGGGGTGCCATTGATTTGGCTGAGAAATACCCACATAACCTGATCTAGTTAGTACTAGCGGAGGGAGACAGCTTAATTTTGGCATAAGCATAAATACGCGCTTTTGATAATGAATTAGGCACTCTTTCTCGATTCCGGGAAGGAGTTTTTTTATTGGTTGATGATGCTAAAGTTCTTTAGGAGGAATTCATGAAAAAGCGTACTTATAAATTGGTTTTGACGGCTATTTTATCTGCATTAGCGGTTTGTGGCGGCAGCATCTTCTCGTTTCCAATCGGTTTTGCCAAATGTGCACCCACACAAAGTCTGATCAATATCGTATCTGGCGTTGTCTTAGGGCCGGAATGGGCAGTCGTGCAGGCACTATTGACCTCAACCGTTCGTAATCTTTTGGGAACCGGCACCATTTTGGCCTATCCTGGCAGTATCTTTGGCGCCTGGCTCAGTGGTTGGCTGTTCAAGCGCTTTGGCAAAATTTGGCTGGCAGCGATTGGAGAATTGATCGGTACGGGACTGATTGGCGCACTAACCGCCTATCCGATTGCAGCTGCCTTAATGGGTGCCAAGGGATCACTTTTCTTGTTCGTTCCTAGCTTTGCGATCAGTGCCATTGTCGGCGGCTTGTTAGCCTGGGTCATCTTAAAAGCCGCCTGGCAGCCAATCCGACACTTCGCTAAGATTGAGTAGTTTTTATCAGGCAGTTGGTTGGCTTTTTTAGATTGATTCTTATATAATTCAGTTATCAAGTTACAATCGTTTTCTCGTTAAGGAGGAATCATGATGGAAAAGACATTCACGCTTGAAGAACTGAAAAACTTTAACGGTCAAAATGGTCAGCCGGCCTATGTCGCCGTTAAGGGCACGGTCTATGACGTAACTGAAGTGTCAGCATGGCAAGGCGGCAAGCACCATGGCGTTGCGGCAGGCACTGATGCTACGGCTGCTATCGTCCACTCACCACATGGAGAAAGCGTTTTGGGCAAGCTAAAGGTCGTTGGCAAATTAGCTGATTAATTCATTAAAAAACAGCCGCAACTGGTGTGTACCCAAAAAGCTGGAATTGAATATTAATTACTTGTAAACTGAATAAAAATTTTTATTAGGCAGCCAGC
>NZ_JABAFO010000007.1 GCF_012843675.1 Lactobacillus sp. MRS-253-APC-2B | reverse complement strand
TGCCGAACACAGAAGTTAAGCTTCAACGCGCCGAAAGTAGTTGGGGGATCGCTCCCTGCGAGGATAGGGCATTGCCACACATTATGGAGGATTAGCTCAGTTGGGAGAGCATCTGCCTTACAAGCAGAGGGTCACAGGTTCGAGCCCTGTATCCTCCATTGAGCATTAAGCTCATGAGCCGTTAGCTCAGTCGGTAGAGCATCTGACTTTTAATCAGAGGGTCGACGGTTCGAACCCGTCACGGCTCATTGCCAAATAGAGGCTTTGAGATGCGGATTACCGTAATTTTACGCCGACTTAGCTCAGTTGGCAGAGCACCTGTCTTGTAAACAGGGGGTCGGAGGTTCGAGCCCTCTAGTCGGCATTTAAATACTATGCGGAAGTAGTTCAGTGGTAGAACATCACCTTGCCATGGTGGGGGTCGCGGGTTCGAATCCCGTCTTCCGCTTTGTCAATTCCATAATGCCGGGGTGGCGGAATTGGCAGACGCACAGGACTTAAAATCCTGCGGTTAGTGATAACCGTACCGGTTCGATCCCGGTCCTCGGCATCTATTGCACCCATAGCGCAATTGGATAGAGTGTCTGACTACGAATCAGAAGGTTGAAGGTTCGACTCCTTCTGGGTGCATTTTTCGGGAAATAGCTCAGCTTGGTAGAGCACCTGGTTTGGGACCAGGGGGTCGCAGGTTCGAATCCTGTTTTCCCGATTTAGAATTATCGCGGTGTAGCTCAGCTGGCTAGAGCGTCCGGTTCATACCCGGGAGGTCGAGGGTTCGATCCCCCCCGCCGCGATTGACTGGCTGTTAGGGACCTTTAGCTCAGTTGGTTAGAGCAAGCGGCTCATAACCGCCCGGTCGTAGGTTCGAGTCCTACAAGGTCCATTGGCGGGCCTCATAACACTCGACAGCTTTTCATTTATGGAGGATTACCCAAGTGGCTGAAGGGGGCGGTCTTGAAAACCGCTAGGTCGTGAAAGCGGCGCAAGAGTTCGAATCTCTTATCCTCCTTTTAATTATCGCGGGGTAGAGCAGCCTGGTAGCTCGTCGGGCTCATAACCCGGAGGTCGTTGGTTCAAATCCAGCCCCCGCAATATTGGTCCGTTGGTCTAGTTTTGGTTAGGACGCATCCCTGTCACGGATGAGATCACGAGTTCGAGTCTCGTACGGACCGTTTATATGGCTCGGTAGCTCAGTTGGTAGAGCAACGGATTGAAGCTCCGTGTGTCGGCGGTTCGATTCCGTCCCGCGCCATTAAAGCAATTAAGCATTAGCTTAATGCGGGTATAGTTTAGTGGTAAAACCACAGCCTTCCAAGCTGTTGTCGCGAGTTCGATTCTCGTTACCCGCTTTTGCAATATATGGGTCTATAGCTCAGTTGGTTAGAGCGCACGCCTGATAAGCGTGAGGTCGGTGGTTCGAGTCCACTTAGACCCATTGGAGAATTACTCAAGTGGCTGAAGAGGCGCCCCTGCTAAGGGTGTAGGTCGCGAAAGCGGCGCGAGAGTTCGAATCTCTCATTCTCCGTTATGACCCGTTAGTCAAGTGGTTAAGACACCAGCCTTTCACGCTGGTATCGTGGGTTCGAATCCCGCACGGGTCACTTGTAATGACCCATTAGTCAAGCGGTTAAGACACCAGCCTTTCACGCTGGTATCGTGGGTTCGAATCCCGCATGGGTCACTTTATTTTAATTATCGCGGGGTAGAGCAGCCTGGTAGCTCGTCGGGCTCATAACCCGGAGGTCGTTGGTTCAAATCCAGCCCCCGCAATATTGGTCCGTTGGTCTAGTTTTGGTTAGGACGCATCCCTGTCACGGATGAGATCACGAGTTCGAGTCTCGTACGGACCGTCTTTGAAAGTATTCTGTCAGAATGGCGGAATACTTTTTATTTTTGACCTTTGTCCACATTGGTGAAGAGTGATGCCTTGCTTCGAAATTAGCAGATGCGTGTGAGTTGTGCGCCATTTTTAATAATGGTCTCAAAACCGCAGTAAGGGCAGCGAGAGATCGGTCAAGACAACCGTGCCTTGATAACGTTACGAATCTCACCGTCAAAGGGGACAGCTTTTGCCCTCTTTTTTTACGAAAAAATCTGGCATTGGCGATCACCAATACCAGATAGTGTAGACCCATATAAAATAAAAGTGCAATGCAGACAATGCATTGCATTTTCTTTATTCAGCTGGACGATAATCTTCGTAGTAGTAGACGCTGCGTGGACTGTGATCCATGTAACCGGCAATTGGTGCAAAGTCGGCACTGCTGGTCCACTCATCAATCGCATCGGCATTAGTCCAGGTAGTAACTAAAATTGTTGCATTGGTTTGATCAGGACGTGAGAACATGTAGCCAGTCGTCATCTTGGAATGATCGGCACTGTCAAGAGCCAGCTTAGCCTGCTTGCGTAACAGGTTCCGATCGTCTGCACCAAGCTCAAAAGACTCAAAATGTAAAATTCCTTTAAACTTGTCATTACCGACGCTGTATAAGGACTCTAAGGTAATCGGACTTTGAAAAATGCTTGGCTTGCCCGATAGATCAAACAAGGCCAGTTTGCTGTTGTCGCCGGTTGCTTGCAGCAGCCGAAAATCACGATCTGGGTGTTTCTTTACGATATCGAGTAGAACAGGCATGGAGCCAAAAGTAAAACTGATTTGTGAAAGCATAAGTGTCTCCTCCTTATCTTAATTGTCTTAATTATACCGCTGATTAACAGTAATTGGGAATAACGAGTTAGAAAGCACAATTAATTAATCATTGATGACCATTTTTATTGAAAATGTATATCTTTTAATGGCAGATTAATCTTGACTACCGATTAGTATCGATAGTGATCGACAAAAAATTTACTTACAAAAAGTCAAGAAAATTCCTTGCAGTGGTTCAAAATCATTCTAAAATAGGTTATAATTATTTATGGAGTGATCAAGGTTAAACATGTTTTTGATTTAAAGGAGGCCCAACAAATGGTTACACTATACACGTCTCCAAGTTGCACATCTTGCCGTAAGGCGCGGGCCTGGTTAAAGGAACATGGTATTCCTTTCACCGAGCGCAACATTTTTTCTGAACCTTTGAGTATGGATGAGGTAAAAAATATTTTGCGAATGACTGAAAACGGCACAGAAGACATTATCTCAAAACGCTCTAAGGCTTATCAAAGCTTAAACGTTAATTTGGATGAAATGTCGATGACCGAGCTCTATGATTTGATTCGCAAAAATCCAGGTCTACTGAGACGACCAATCATTATGGATGATAAAAGATTACAGATTGGATACAACGAAGACGAGATTCGTCGTTTCTTGCCACGTGAGGTACGGGCACTGGAACTGGCAGAAGCACGTCGTAAGGCAAATCTGTTTTAAAGGGGTGGCGATTTTTTCGTCGCCTTTATTTTTTAATCGAACAGTTACTGGAAAAAGAATGATATAATGAAAAATAGACATTTAACATCGTTCGGCTTTTCGGTTTTAAAGGTCATAACGATCGGATAAGAAATTAGCGAATCAAAGGGGGCGCGATGCTTATGGAAATGAAACGCATTAACGAAAATACGATTCGCGTACTGCTCAACAATGAAGATTTAAATGAGCGTGGTATCACCGTACTTGATTTGCTGAATCACAATCAACAGATTGAAGACTTCTTTTACAGCATTCTGGAAGAGGTTGATGCCGAGCATCAATTCCAAGACAATGATCTGGTTACATTTCAGGTTCGTCCCCAACAAGACGGTTTAGAGCTATATATTACCAAAACCGATCCGGCCAGCCTAAAAAAGGGAACGCCTGCCGGACAGCCGCCACTGGACCAAGATCAAATCACGAACCTGATCAAAAAAGAACTGGTTGGTAGAGATCGTCAAGAACCGCAGACAGCTCACGACCAACAAACAAATTCAGCTGCTGGCGATGATCCCGAGGAAGCAATTGCCAATCCAGACATTGAAAAAAACGTCTGTGTTTTGCGAATTGATGATTTTGAGGACCTGGTTGCATTGGCAAAGCTTGCACAAGGCAATATCTATGCGGTATCTGATCTTTATCGCTATCAAGACAGTGACTATTTGCTGCTGACTTTTATTGACGATGGCTCATTGTCTTCACAGCAGCTAAAGGATCAGCTTGCTTTAGCCTATGAATATGGACAAAAAACCAACCTGACACCAGACGTTATCCTAGAGCATGGCAAACCACTGATGAAACAGGCAGCTTTGGAATTGGTAAGAACGTATTTTGATTAACAAAAGGCTGAGTCATTGAATTGTTTCAATGATTCAGCTTTTTTAATGCCAGCAATTGTTTTTTGACATATAGCAAAGTGGAGGTGTAATCATGCAGACCGCTTTGTGGAATGATCAATTGGTTTGGGCGCAAAATGAAGTTAAAAAAACGCAACGGACATATTATTGCCCCGACTGTGGTCAAAGAGTCCATCTATGTCAAGGCAGCGACCATCGTCCATATTTTGCTCATTATGCCAAGAGCAGATGCGATGCCAACGAAACCATCATTCACCAACTGGGTAAGCACCAAATTGAGAGATGGCTTGCCCTGCAAGGGTGGTCCAGCTATTCAGAGGTTTATTTGCCCACCGTCAGGCAGCGACCGGATGTCTTAACCAGAATTAATGATCAGTGGATAGCAATTGAGTTTCAATGCAGTCCACTGAGCGTGAAACGTCTGATCGAGCGTAATCAAGGATATGCCAAGCTGGGAATTGCCTATCGCTGGTTTTTGGGGCCAACCTATGCGCATCAGCTGCGCCCGTATAAAGCGGCTCAGTTTCTGCAATGGCACGAGCAGCAGCTGACTTTGCCGTTTTGGGATTTAAGCCGTCAGCAGCCCAACTATCAAAGAAAACGACCCATTTCAAGGATTGAAATGGGTCGTCAAGATGTTTGGCAAGTATTGATACAACAAACCAGACAGCTGCAGCGGCAAGTCTATTTTGCAGCGCCACGACTGCGTAGACTGGCTGATCAAGCCTATTTAATGGGACATGGCACCCTCAGTACTTGTCCGCTGGTTGCTCATGATACGCATCCACAATGGGACCTAATGGCTGAGTCACCATTAGAGTGGCGAGTATCCGTGATTTTAAGCCTTGAGCAGTGCACCCTTGGTCAAGGCTGGAGCTGGTCGGAATGGTATGATTTATTGAATCAGAGCGTAAAATGGCTGCCATTGCCATGCCTCAGCCCAGCTCAGATCAATCTGGTACGGCATCGCTTATTGGCTTGCTATACTCAAGAATTGGCCTTGGCAGGGATTATTCGATGTCAGACTCAGGTAAAAATAATTCAACGGCCACGATGGTTTAAAAGCTATGAGCACAAGCTGGGCTACCTAAAGCAGCTGGCAAATATCTAAAGGATACGTAATGTTGACTGATGGTGCTTGTCGTTATAGCTTTGAGCAAATTCTTGGGGAGTTTGATGCAAGCAGAGCTGATGACTGCGATAGGACTCAATCAGCGATTCATAATCAAAATTGTTGATCATAAACCCATAGACCGGTTGCTCAGAATCAAAAACAACTGCCGTAGCCGTTTGGGTAACACCCATTTCGTCAGCCATGTACTGGTCTTTTTTAAAGGCTTTGACTGCCAGTTCCGACTTACGATCTTCCCAGAACATGTCCAAATCAAGCTGAGCCTGCCGAGCAATCTTTTTGGCGAGTGCTTCTGAGTAGTCAAGCCCGTCGTTAATTAGTGCCGACTGAAGCCTGAGCAGATAGTGACGGCCACGTTTGCGTCCTTGAAACAGTGCTGCTTTATAATCCAAGATAATCTGGTAAAGCGTAGCCGAAGTCTGCTGCCGAACACTTAGATCATGGACGTTTAAGTGATAGAGCTCCATGGTCTGCTGAATGGTTTCCATGTTAAACAATGGAACGAACTGATAGTTGACTTTGGTGCGCAGTTCTTGGTCAATGCGCAAAACATCCTGTTCGCAGCAAAAACAGCGCATGCCTAATGGATTAACAAAAAGATGAATTTCGAGCATTGGCTGCTCCTCCTGTTCGTTACAGAATAATCGATGATTGAACAATGTTATTTTTACAAAGAAAGTGCAAGATGTAAAGTGATCTGTTTTGAGCTGATCATCAAATAAAATGATTTTGATCAAGCATCTGACAGATCAAGGGATTTGTAAAATCTTGATTTCATTCTTGAACCCGATAGTCTTTGGTTAAGTCATGGCTAAACTATGATAAAATAAACAGAGATTGTCAAGGAAGTGGGATTGCAATGATTGAAGATTGGCAGCATTTTTTATTACCTTATCAGCAAGCCGTCAATGAATTAAAGGTCAAGCTGCGGGGCATGCGCAAACAATTCCAGGATCAAGATCAGCATTCGCCGATTGAATTTGTTACTGGCCGCGTTAAGCCAGTTGACAGTATTAAAGAAAAAATGGTACGGCGGCATGTCTTAGAAGAGCGTTTGGAACAAGACATGCAAGATATTGCTGGTTTGCGAATCATGTGTCAATTTGTCGAGGACATTTATCAAGTCGTTGATTTGCTTCGCCAGCGCAATGATATGACGATTCTAGAAGAGCGTGACTACGTAACCAACGTCAAGCCAAGCGGTTATCGGTCGTATCATATCGTAATCGAGTATCCGGTTCAGCTGGTTACCGGCGAAAAAAAGGTATTGGCAGAGATTCAGGTTCGGACACTGGCCATGAACTTTTGGGCCACGATCGAGCATTCATTAAACTATAAATATCAGGGCGCCTTTCCCAAGGAGCTTTCTGATCGCTTACAGCGCGCGGCCGAGGCGGCTTTTAAACTGGATGAGGAAATGTCGGAGATCAGAGAAGAGATTCAAGAGGCGCAGACGCTGTTTGGTCGCAAGCAGGCGCCTGACGAATTGCTGAATGCTTCGCTGGAAGATAAAAAAGGAGCGGATTGATCAATGCGGGTAGCCATTTTTAACTATGAGTCACCAGAATCGCTGCGGGTGCGCAAGCTGTTGCTGAATCGTCTGGAAGAAGAGACCGCAATTACTTATGATGACCAGCAGCCAGACATCGTCATCACAATTGGCGGCGATGGCACGCTGATCTCGGCTTTTCATCATTATGAGGATCGTCTGTCAACGATTCGCTTCGTGGGGATCCATACCGGACATCTGGGCTTTTATACTGATTGGCGTAATTTTGAAGTTGAGGACTTGGTTGAAAGTTTGCAAAACGACAGTGGTCAATCCGTCAGCTACCCACTGTTGGAAATGAGCGCCACCTACGATGATGGCGAGGTTGAGCGTCGCGTAGCACTAAACGAGTCAACGCTGCGCAATATAGTTAAGACCATGGTTTGTGACGTCTATATCAATAACCAGCTGTTTGAGCGTTTCCGTGGTGATGGATTGGTTATTTCCACGCCAACCGGATCGACGGCCTACAATAAATCAGTAGGCGGGGCAATTCTGGATCCGCGGATTATTGGCTTTCAGCTGGGCGAAATGGCTTCATTGAACAATCGTGTGTTTCGGACGCTGGGCTCACCGGTTGTATTTGGCTCGGATACCAAGCTGACCTTGCGATTGCCCGATGACTCAGGAACGGTTTTGAGCTGCGATCGTGATCAGATTATGATGGATACGCAGGAGCGTCGTCTGATTGATGTTTCATATCGCGTCTCCGATAAGGTAATCCGCTTTGCCAAGTATCGACACACCAACTTTTGGGATCGGGTCAAGGATTCGTTTATTGGGGGGATCCAATAATGGAGTTTGCCTGGGTCTATACTGGCAATCAACCGATTAAGCTGCGCTCGGCTTTAAAGCAGCGTGGCGTTACCAGTTCTTTGATCAAGGTTGCGATTTTTCATGGCGGACAAATGACGATCAATCATGAGCCAAAATGGGCCATTGATCTGGTCGAGCCAGGTGATCGCTTTGCTATTGAATTGCCGCCTGAGGTTCCCAATGATCATGTACCGGCTTGTCAGGCACCATTTGAGATTGCCTACGAGGATCGCGATTTCTTGGTAATCAATAAGGCAGCCGGAGTGGCAACGGTACCGGCTCATAACGTAGCCGTTCAAGACAGCTTGGTCAATCGTGTTAAGTACTATTACCAAAAACAGGGATATGAAAATCAGGTTACTCATGTTGCTACGCGTCTGGACAAGGATACCAGTGGCCTGGTGGTTTTTCCCAAGCATCGTTTTGCCCATGCCGTTTTAGATGATCAGCTCAAGCATCATACGGTTAAAAAAGAGTACGTGGCTTTGGTCAGTGGTCGTATCACGATTGCTCACGGCTATATTGATGCACCGATTCAGCGTGATCCAGAGTCATTCGTAAAAAGACAGGTTGGCTTGGATGGCAAGGCAGCGGTAACTGAATACTGGCTGACACATGCAACTGATCAGGCTTCAATTGTCAAGATTCGGCTGCATACGGGACGTACGCACCAGATTCGGGTTCATTTCAGCTATCTGAATCATCCGTTGCTGGGGGATGTTATGTATGGCGGACCGGCCGTCATGGATCGTCAGGCATTGCATTGTCAGTGGCTGAGCTTTTACAGTCCGTTTTTGGGTCGGCAGATTGAATTGAACGCGCCTATGCCAAGTGATATGAAGACGGCAATTGAAAAAATTGAGTCAATAAATAAACGGGACGCTGATTAGGCACCCCGTTTATTTATTGATTAGTTTGAAACTACTTAGGCCAGCGTTTGACGCAAACCGGTTCTGGGCAGGCAACATCTTTTTGCAACAGCGTCAGCATCCCGGATTTGGCATCGCGCCTGTACAGCGTCAGGTTGTCGCTGTTTTGATTTGAGCCAACCAGATAGGCATCGTCATGGCTCAATTCAAAATCGCGTGGGAAGTCGCCTTCCGTGCTGATTGACTGAATGTGAGCCACCGTAAAGTCAGGCTGGATTGCAAAAACGGCAATCGTATTTTCACCACGGTTGGATGTGTAGACGAAGCGTCCATCAGCAGAAATATGAATAGCCGCCGCACCATTGTGGGCAGTCCAGTCGGCAGGAATGGTCTTGATGGTCTGCAGATGCGTCAGCGAGGCGTCTGCGGCGTTGTAGCGCATTACGGCCAGCTTGCTGCTTAATTCGCCCAGCACATAGACGATCTTGCCATTTGGATGGAAGACCAGGTGGCGCGTACCAAAGCCTGGTTCAAACTGATAGCGTGATGCCGCCGTCAGCTTACCGTCATCGGTTACGTCATAGACAACAACCAGGTCCATCCCCAGATCACAGACGATGAGACGATTGTCCGGCGTCAAGTCGATATAATGAACGTGTGGTGCGTCTTGTTCAGGCTGGGGACCGGTTTCCCCTTGGTGAACGACAGAATCGGTCTGAGTCAGCTTGCCATCTTCAGCAATTTTAAAGACTTTCAGCTCACCGGTGTGGTAATTGGCCGAAAACAGCAGATGACGATGGTCGTCAACACCAATGTAGGCTGGCGTAGGTCCTTTTTCCAATTTGGCATCAATCAGTTTGGCCGTGTCACCAGACAGATCATAGGATGCCACGCCACCCAGCTCACCATCCTGCTTCAAGGCATACAGCCGTTTTTGTGCGCCATATTGCAGGTAGGCCGGCTTACCAGAGGCAGCTACCAGGCGTACGTTGGTCAGTTCTTCTTTTTCAGTATCTAAAGTTACGCCATAAATTCCTTGGCTGGATTTACTGGTGTAGGTTCCAATTAAAAAGTCTTCAGTCAAAACGAAGCCCTCCTTAAAAAAATATACACTTATATAATAGCAGAAACTGTACGCTTAGGATTGAGAAATCATGAGCAAATCGAAGGGAGCAAATATGAAAAAAGTAGCAATCAAAAGGCAATGGGTCAACGCTCATCGGCAGCTGTTTCGCTGTTCGATCTGCCAGGCGCCGATCAAAGGCGTTTTTGAAAACAGTCTGGTCTGTGAGCAGGGACATGCGATTGACTTCAACAAGCATGGCTACCTTTATTTTTTAAATAACGGCAATGGTACCGACTATGATCGGACGATGTTTGAGTCAAGACGCCGTATGCTTAATGCGGGGCTATTCCTGCCAATGCTTGAACAGATCAATGCCGAGCTGCCAGATGAATCACAGACGATTTTGGATGTTGGCACGGGTGAAGGAACGCCACTGGCTCAATTGGGAGATTTACGTGGACAGCAGGATGCCGCAATTGGTTTTGATATTTCTAAGGCCGGCATCCAACTGGCTACGCAGCTTTCGGGCGATCTGTTCTTTTGTGTAGCGGATCTTAGACGCCTACCATTTGCTGATGAATCGTTTGATCAGGTGATGGAGCTTTTTTCACCATCCGATTACCGGGAGTTTGATCGCATTCTCAAGCCTGGTGGTCAGCTCTTAAAGATTATTCCTAATGCCAACTATCTGATTGAGCTGCGGCATCTTTTGTATGAGCTTAACGACCAGCATGCCGCTTATGACAATACGCCGGTTGTCGAGCGCTTCAAGCAGCATTATAAAGATGCTCGCATTATACCGATTCAATATCAGTTTGAAATTCCGGCAGGACTGCAAGGGGATTTAGTAGAGATGTCGCCGCTGCATTGGGGACGCAATGCCAAAAAATTGAATGAAAGCGATTTATCGTCATTAAAACAAGTTACGGTTGACGTCAGCTTACTGATCGGTAAAAAAGTTTGATTATTTTATTGTTTTTTTTAAGTGATGGGAGTATATTGTTTTATAGAAATCGTTTGGCCGAGGACATCGATTTGCGTCGTTGGCATTGGTCAAAGAGTACTTCATTAAAGCAGCGTTTCGCCGTGCCCACACCGAGACCCTGCTTTTTTTATTGCCTTTTTTAGGAGAGTGAATATGACTAATCACATTGTACTGTTTGAACCCTTGTTTCCTGCTAACACCGGCAATATTGCCAGAACCTGTGCCGGCACCGATACGATCCTGCATTTGGTCAAGCCCCTTGGTTTTTCAACGGACGACAAACATATGAAACGGGCTGGTTTGGATTATTGGGACAAGGTTAAAGTGGTCTATCATGATGATCTGCCCAGCTTTATGGAAACAATTGAAGATCTTGATCGATTGTATCTGGTTTCTAAGTTTGCCGAACGCGACTATACTGAAGTTGACTATCGTTTGCCAGGCGACCATTACTTTTTGTTTGGCAAGGAAACGACAGGGCTGCCGGAACCGTTTATGCGGCGCTATCCGCAAAACTGTATTCGGATTCCACAAGATGACAATAACATTCGCGCGCTTAATCTTTCCAACAGTGCGGCAATCGTTATTTATGAGGCGCTGCGTCAACAAGGATTTCCGAAACTGGCGCGTGTACATCGCTATTCAGACGATAAGCTGAAATAATCAGGGATAAAGGAGGATTTGCATGGCTCGCAAAAAAACTGTGACACGGCGTCGTTCCAACAAAACGGCTGCCAAGCGGCGTACCAAAAAGCCAGCACGAGACGAGCGAGCCATTCGCAGTCTGAGCGGTCTGGCTATCATTTTATTGACGCTGACCGGCCTGTTTAAGCTGGGAATTTTAGGAACCGGTGTGCAGGATGTCTTTAAAATCTTAGTTGGTCAAAGCTATCCGCTGCTGATGGTAATCGTGATTTTATATAGTCTGGGACTGACGATTTATGCCCAATGGCCGCATTTTAAAAAGCGCTGGATCTGGGGAACGATGATTTTTTATCTGGGGCTGTTGCTGATGCTGCACGCGCAGATGTTCGATCAGCTGGGACGGCACAGCGACTTTTGGAATCAAACGTTGAGCAGCTTGACTGAAGCCGTTTTAAACGATGATTCCAGTATGCCGATTGGTGGTGGGATGCTGGGTGCGGCATTATATTCTGCCAGCGGCTATTTGCTGGGCAGCACTGGAACCAAGGCAGCGGCTGTTTTATTGATGATTGTAGGATTCGTGATCTTTTTTAATCTACCGGTCCAAAAGCTGCGGCTGGCAATTGGTCAAGCACTGAGTCAGCTGAAAGAACGGCTGCATCAATTAAATGATGATCGCCAAAAGCGTCAGGCCCAGCATCAAAAAGAACGCCAGAAACATCCAAAAGAGCAGCATGCCAACATACCAGGGAAGGCAATGATTGAAAAAGATTTGCCAGAGCCGATTGCTGAACATCGCCAAGCGCGAGCACTGCCAGAATTTGAGCTTGGTCGGTCACGCACTGAGCAAAATGCTGAGCATGGATCTGATATCGCTGAGCCACGGATTACAGTAGCCAGTGAAAATGAGCGATCAAGGTCAACTGATGCCAAGCCGCCAGTCGATGTCGAACTGACGTTGAACAATGCGGATGCCAAAGAGGATCAAGACTATCAGTTCCCGCCGCTTGATCTCTTGAGCAAGGTAAAGCCAACTGATCAAAGCGCAGATCTTGACTCAATCAAGTCAAATACGCAAAAGCTGCAGGATACGCTGAAATCATTCGGCGTTGAGGCGACGGTTGAAAATGTGAACCTCGGCCCGTCCGTAACTAAATATGAGTTGCGTCCGGCAGTCGGAGTTAAAGTCAGTCGCATCACAAATCTGGCCGATGACCTGGCCCTGGCCCTGGCAGCCAAGGACATTCGAATTGAGGCACCGATCCCTGGCAAGTCTTTGATTGGAATCGAGGTGCCCAACCAGCAGATTGCTACAGTGGGTTTTCGTGACATGATTGAAGCTGCACCGCATGATGATCGACCGCTTGACGTGCCGCTTGGTCGTACGGTTACTGGTCAGGTTATGACAGCAGACCTTACGAAAATGCCGCATCTTTTGATTGCCGGTGCTACTGGGAGTGGGAAGTCGGTGGCCATCAACGTGATCATTACCAGTATTTTACTGAAGGCTAAACCGAGCCAGGTCAAGATGCTGATGATCGATCCTAAAAAAGTTGAGTTGAGCGTTTATAATGGCATTCCACACCTGCTCAGTCCAGTCGTATCTGAACCAAAAAAAGCGGCGCGTGCGCTGGGCAAGGTTGTCGCTGAGATGGAGCGCCGCTATGAATTATTTGCAACATTGGGCGTCCGTAACCTGGATGGGTATAATCGGCTGGTTGAAAAAGAAAATCAGCAGCATTCCGATCCCAACGAGCAGCAGCCAACGATGCCCTTGATTTTGGTAATCGTTGATGAGCTGGCTGACTTGATGATGACTGTTTCCAAAGATGTAGAAGATGCCATCGTCCGAATCGCACAGATGGGGCGAGCAGCTGGGATCCATATGATTCTGGCAACGCAGCGGCCCAGCGTTGACGTCATTACCGGTCTGATCAAGGCCAACGTTCCTTCACGAATTGCCTTTGCCGTTTCCAGCGGGGTTGACTCACGAACGATTATCGATACCAATGGGGCTGAAAAACTGCTTGGACGCGGTGACATGCTGTTTGAACCAATCGATCAAAACAAGCCGATTCGAATTCAAGGAGCTTTCATCTCGGATCATGACGTTGAGTCAGTCGTTGATTTCATTAAAAATGAGCGGCCGGCTGAATATGATGATCAAATGATGGTTAGTGATGCCGAAATTCAAGAAGAAGAACAAACAGCCGATGAAGACGAGCTGTTTGGCGAGGCACTCGAATTTGTGGCTCGTGAGCAAAAAGCCTCAACGTCATTGATTCAAAGACGTTTCCGGATTGGCTATAATCGGGCGGCCCGCATCATTGATGACATGGAGCAGCGGGGCTATATCGGCCCGGCCAATGGTTCTAAGCCACGTGAGGTTTATAAAAAGTCGGATCAGCCAATTCAATAAAAAAGAGGCCTCGACGTTGATGTCGAGCCTCTTTTTTTTGTGCCTATTTAAAGATTTCTATGTTAAGTCTATGATGACTAAGCTTAGAAGCCAAGTGAGGCAACGGCCCCTAGAATCAGAGAACCCAGCATTGCGATCAGCATTAGCCAAACGGCAACCATAGTGATTTTTTGGAATCGGGTCTTTTTCTTGCGTTGCATCGGTATTTTATCCCGCCTTTCAATTTATCCTTTTCAGTTTACACATCTTATCACGCAAATTCAAATTTGGTGTTGATCTGTGTTAGAATTAAACTTAACTAATTTTATCGGAGGCAGTTTTGAATGGTACGACAATTGATCATGGAGTTCATAATCTTGATCGGATATGGACTGTTGGAACAGCTGACGATTAGGCTGTTCAAGCTGCCGCATAAAAGGGCTGCCTGGTTGTGGGCGGTGCTTTTAATGATCCTCAGTTTTTGGAACTTGGGTTTTTATTGGTATTGTTATGTTTTGATTGTCTGGATGATTGCGGGAATTGCTTTGATTATTTTGCAGCTGACGGCCGCTCATCAGTTTATCTATCGTCAGTATTGGCCAGCCTTTTGGCGAGTAACGCTGGTTATTTCAATCGCTGCCTTTTTGGTTTCTTTGACCGGATCGTATCTGCCGGTTGTTTAGAAAATCGTCAAGGAATCACTTAAATCGAGCCGTTGTCTCCATCCAAGAGACAGCGGCTTTTTAGGTTGTACAAAATTATTAAAATCCATGGTGAGTGGTGGGGGATTGTGGTAGACTGTATCTGTAACATTGGTCCAAAAGGGGGGATTGGTATGTTCATGGGTGAATATGAACATACGATTGACGATAAAGGTCGTCTGATCATCCCCGCAAAATTTCGTTCGCAGCTGGGTGAAGGCTTTGTCGTTACACGTGGCCTGGATGGCTGCCTGACTGGCTATCCGCTCAGTGTCTGGCATGAATTGGAAACAAAATTAAAGTCGTTGTCAATGACGAAACGCAATGCACGAGCCTTCGTGCGTTTTTTGTATGCTGCGGCGACCGAATGCCAGTTCGATAAGCAAGGACGGATCAATTTGCCAATAGCACTGCGACAGCATGCTGCTTTAAATAAACAGTGCACGATCGTTGGAGTATCGGAACATTTGGAAATCTGGGACAAAGAACGCTGGCAACAGTATATGGACGATACAGCTGCCGATTTTGACCAGCTTGCCGAAGATCTTGACTTCGATCTGTAGCTTGTCGGAAAGGAGGTATATTAATGACTGAATTCAACCATGTAACGGTGCTGCTCAACGAAGCGGTTGCCGGCTTGAATGTTAAGCCAGCCGGCGTCTACGTTGATGCAACGCTTGGTGGTGGCGGTCACAGTGAGGCAATTTTAAAACAGCTAACGACGGGGCATCTGTATTCTTTTGACCAGGATCAGACTGCGATTGACTATAACCAAGAGCATTTGGCACCTTATTTAAAAGCTGGCCGAGAAACCTTTATTAAGGATAATTTTCGTCATCTTAAATTGGCATTGAATGCTCAAGGCGTAACGAGCTTTGATGGGATTGTCTATGACTTGGGCGTTTCTTCACCCCAGTTTGATGATGCCAAGCGAGGCTTTAGCTATCAGCACGATGCATTGCTGGATATGCGAATGGATCAGAGCCAGGCGCTTTCCGCGATGGAAGTTGTCAATGAATGGCCATATGAGCGTCTGGTCAAGATCCTGCATCGCTATGGCGAAGAAAAATTTGCCAAACAAATTGCCCGTGCTATCGAGCGTCAGCGCCAACAAGCACCGATCAAGACAACGCTTGAGCTGGCTGAGGTTGTTAAAAGTGCGATTCCGGCGGCTGCTCGTCGGCATGGCGGCCATCCAGCCAAAAAAAGCTTTCAGGCAATTCGCATTGCAGTCAACGATGAGCTGGGTGCCTTGGAAGATTCCTTGGAGCAAGCATTTGAGATGCTTAACGTTGGCGGTCGGATCAGTGTGATTACTTTTCAGTCACTAGAGGATCGACTGGTCAAGACGATGTTTAAAGAACAGGCATCATTGCCGGAACTGCCACCCGGTTTGCCTGTGGTTCCACCGGACATGGAGCCTAATTTTAAATTGGTAAACAAAAAGCCAATTTTGCCAAGCAATGCAGAACTGCGCGACAATCATCGCTCGCACAGTGCAAAGCTGCGAATTATTGAAAAAGTCAAGTAGAAATCAGTAAGGAATGTGTTTTATATGGCCTCAAATGCGGCAAGAAAATTAAATCAACCAACGCCTCAATTGACGCCGCGCCCTAATCAGCCGACGCCACAAGTAAAGTCACATCAGCAGCGCTTGCCGTTCTCGGCCTTTGAAAAGACCCTGATGATCGTTGGTGCGCTAGTCGTTTTTTCAATGATGATTATGGTCGTAACGACGCAGCTGTCAGTCGTTAATCAACAGCACCGTCTGCAAAATCTGCAAACGCAGGTAGCCAACGTCAAACAGCAGAACGTCAGTGATCAGCAGGAAGTTACCACGCTGACCAGCCAATCGCGATTAGACCAGATCGCGCAAAAATATGGTCTCACGGATGCAAATTCAAGCGTAAGGAACGTTAACAAGTAATGAAGAAACAACAACAACGAACGATTGGAAAGAATCAAAAAAATCGAAAAGCATTCGGTATTGCCTTATTCGCAACGTTTTTCCTTATTTTTGTTCTGTTTGTCGTTCGTTTTTTTGTCATTGCATCAACTAAGGACGTTCAGAATCGTAATTTACAGACGATGGCCAGCCGCATGTACACGTCCAAACGAATTATTGAAGCCAAGCGTGGTACGATCTATGACTCGCAAGGGAATGCGTTGGCTCAAGATACCAAGACCTATACCGTTACGGCAATCCTAAGTCATCAAAGCCTGACCGCCAAGGGTAAGCCCAATTACGTTACCAATAAGAAAAAAGCGGCCAAGGTGCTGGCCAAATATTTGGATATTACTGAGAAAAAGGCCTTATCAATCATGTCGCCAAAGCGCAAAAACGTCTATCAAGTTGAATTTGGTACGGCTGGCAGCAGCATCTCAGTCAGCACGATGCAAAAGATCAAGGCTCAGCACGTCACCGGATTAGAGTTCACCTCAACGCCTGCTCGTCAGTATCCAGCCGGCGAGTTTGCCAGCCAGCTGATAGGTCTGGCAACGGCCAAGACCAATGCCAAGACCGGTCAGTCCAAGCTGGTTGGTCGGCTGGGACTGGAAAGCTATTTTAATAAGAATCTAACCGGGACGAACGGCTTAAAAGAAATCAAACAAGACGTCTATGGCTATCAGTTAGCCGACAGCCAGGTCAAGGGCAAGCCGGCCAAGGATGGTGCCGACATCTACACGACTTTAGACAATCGGACCCAGCGACAGCTTGAGACGCTGATCACCAAGGTTGAAAAAGAAACCCAGGCCAGCTCGATGACGGCTGTGGTCATGGAAGCCAAGACCGGAAAAATTCTGGCAGCAACGCAGCGGCCCAATGTCAACTCATCAACTCCAGTCTGGCGAAACGCTCTGGTACAGGATACTTATGAACCGGGATCGACGATGAAGGTGCTGGCACTGGCAGCTGCTATTGACTCAGGCAACTTCAATCCTGAGGCGGTCTACAAATCAGGAACCTGGGAGCTTGGCGGTGGCAAGATCACTGATTGGAATACGGCTGGTTGGGGCAATATTACATATAAGGAAGGGTTCTATCGCTCTAGTAACGTTGCCTTTGCTCATATCGAACAGGATATGGGATCAGCTACCTGGAAAAAATATATTGAGAAGTTTGGCCTGCTGAAAAACGTTGGTGTCTATGGCATGAGTGGTGAATCCAAGGGCTATACGAGCTATAAGGGAACTTTGGAACAAGCCAACACGGCATTTGGTCAGGGAATCACCGTTAATGTAATGCAAATGATGCAGGCCTTCTCAGCGGTTGCCAACAACGGCAAGATGGTTAAGCCGTACTTTATTAAAAAAATCGTAGCCAGCGATGGCAAGACGATTGAAAAGACCAAGCCCAAAACGGTTGGTCAGCCAATCAGCAAGGCAACGGCTAAGAAGGTTCGGCACTATATGCAAGGCGTCATCTACAATAAAAATGGGACCGGCCAGGTGTACAAGATCAGTGGCTACCGGATCGCCGGTAAGACGGGGACGGCCCAGATCGGGAGCTCGCATGGTTATGAGACGGGGAGTACGAACTATCTGTACTCATTTGTAGGTATGGCACCGGCTAAGAACCCTAAATATATCGTCTATATTACGATGAAACAGCCGCAAAACATTACCAAAGCGGCAGAACAGTACATGGCTGATGTGGTCAATCCAGTTACCAAGCAGCTTTTGGAACGAGCCGCTGCCAAGGATTCCAAGCAGCAAGGCGTCGTCAAGCTGCCAAACGTTGTTGGGATGAGTACTACAGCGGCACAAAAAAAGCTGCAGAATAAAAAGCTGAACGTTGTCGTCTTGGGAAATGGTAAAAAGGTTAAGGAACAATCGGCCAAGCAGGGGAGCAGTGTGATTATCAATGAGCGCGTCTTCTTGCTTACAGGTGGTCAAGTTACGATGCCAGACATCTCTGGCTGGTCTCAGGCCGATGTTAGTCGTTTTGCACAATTAATGGGCTTAAAGTTGAAGTCAACTGGTGGCGGCTATGCGATCTCACAAAGCATTAAGGCCAACACGACCCTTAAAGAGGGAGCCGCCTTGCAGGTTCGCTACAAGGCAAAATAAAGCAATAAGAGAATTGATTTTAGGAGGATATCATGAGTATACTGGTTGTCATTTTGACGCTGCTCAGCTCGTTTTTAATTACGTTTCTGCTGATGCCGTCGTTGATTCGCTATTTCCGTGCCAAAAAAGAAGGACAGCAGATTAGAGAAGAAGGGCCAACCTGGCATGCCAAAAAAGCCGGCACGCCAACCATGGGGGGACTCTTGTTTATCGTTGCCGCTTTGGCAACCTGCCTTTGGGTCGCCATCTGGCAAGGAATTTTAACCAACACGATGTGGGCATTGCTGTTTGTGTTGGTAGTCTATGGTTTGATCGGGATGTGGGATGACTCGATCAAGATTTTCAATCACCAAAATGAAGGCTTCAAGCCGTGGCAAAAAGCGCTTTGCCAAGTTATTGCAGCCATGATCTTTACTGTGATCTATCAGCATGAAGGCTTTCAAATGGGCTTTGGTAGCTCGCAGATTGGTTGGCTCTATGGCCTGTTCATTATTTTTTGGATAGTTGGCTTTTCTAATGCCGTCAACTTGACGGATGGTCTGGATGGCCTGGTAACCGGATGCGGTATCGTGTCATTTTTGGCCTACCTGTTTTTGGCCATTATGCAGCGTCAGTATGAGGTTGCACTGTTTTGTCTGGCAATGGTAGGTGCCTTAGCCGGCTTCTTCCCTTATAATCACAAGCCGGCCAAAATCTTCATGGGCGACATGGGATCGCTTTCAGTTGGGGCCTCATTGGCTGCGGTATCACTGCTGCTGCATCATGAATGGTCGCTTCTGTTTATTGGGATTATCTATGTTGCTGAAACCTTAAGCGTAATTTTGCAGGTGGCAGCTTTTAAGACGACTGGTCATCGAATCTTTCCAATGACGCCAATTCATCATAGTTTTGAGATGAAGGGCTGGAGTGAATGGAAGATTGATATCGTATTTTGGAGCGTGACGCTGCTGTTTTCGATCCTGTCGATTGGCACGATCATGCTGTTTGAATAAAATCAGGTTTTAAGAATAATTTTAAAAATTGGGCGGCATAAACGGTCTATGATTGTCTATGCACTCAGAAATAATTTTTGCTTTTAAAAAATAACGAGGTGAATTTTCGTGCGACAGGTAACGAAGTATCAAGGCAAAAAAGCCTTAGTATTGGGATTTGGAATCAGCGGCATTAACGCGGCTCATCTGTTGGTTAAATTAGGGGCCAAAGTTGTGGCTAATGATCAAAAAACGCCAGATGATCCAGCCGTCGTGGCCGATTTAAAAGCGGATGGCATTGAGGTTATTACTGGCGAAAACCCATTATCACTGGCTGACGAAGACTTTGACGTGGTGGTTAAGAATCCCGGTATTCCTTATGATGTGCCATTGGTTCAAAAATTCATGACCAAAAAAACGCCAATTATTACCGAGGCTGAACTGGCCAGCGAGATCTTTGCCGGTCATCTGATCGCCGTTACTGGCAGCAATGGCAAGACGACGACGACGACTTTGATTGAAAAAATGGTTGCCAAGAGCAATCCTTATCAAACGGCTTATGCTGGCAATATTGGGGTTTCGTTCAGCAAGACGGCTGAAAAGATGGCCCCTGATGACACGATTGTCGCTGAATTGTCCAGTTTCCAACTGTTGGGTGCACCAACGATTCATCCGCAGATTGCCGTAATTACCAATATTTTTGCCAATCACCTCGATTATCATAAGAATCGCGAAAATTACATCAATGCCAAGCTCAATATTACGCGCAACCAAACCAAGGATGATTATTTGATCATTAACTGGGATCGTGATGAATGGCAGGAAATTGCCCGTCGCTCCAATGCAACGATCGTACCTTTTTCGCGGCTCAACAAGAGTCATGAGGGTGCCTATGAACAAAATGGCGAGATCTTTTGGCGTGATGAAAAGATCATGGCTGCCAAAGACATTCGTCTGATTGGCCCTCAAAATGTTGAAAATGCCTTGGCAGCAATTGCAGCAGCCAAGCTGAGCGGTGTTTCGACTGCCGATATCGTAGACGTTTTAACGACCTTTTCTGGTGTGCGTCACCGGCTGCAGTATGTCATGGACTATGAGGGACGGCGCTTTTACAATGATTCCAAGTCGACTGATATCGAAGCTACTGAGGTGGCTTTGCAAGGATTTGAACAGCCGGTCATTTTGTTGGCTGGAGGTCTGGATCGTGGCTACACGTTTGAGCGCTTGGTACCTTACTTTAAAGAACACGTTAAGGCCATCATCGTATTTGGTGAATGTAAAAAGCAGATGAAAGATGCCGCAGAACAGGCGGGCATCCCTGAGATCATTGAAACTGAAAATGCCGTGACGGCCGTACCAGAGGCATGGAAACTAAGCGAGCCTGGCGATGTCATCTTGCTTTCACCAGCCAATGCCAGCTGGGATCAATTCCCAAGTTTTGAGGTGCGTGGTGATGAGTTCGTCAAGGCAGTCGAGCAGTTGACCGGACAAAAGGAGCAGAAATAATGAGAATCATTGTTTCCGGTGGGGGCACCGGTGGTCATATCTATCCAGCGCTGGCTTTGATTGAACGTTTAAAGCAGGTTGAGCCGGATACGCAGGTACTTTACGTGGGAACCGATCGCGGGCTGGAAAACAAGATCGTTCCGGCAGCTGGACTTGAATTAAAGGTACTGCACACGCAAGGGTTTAAGCGTTCGCTGTCTTTGGAAAACTTCAAGACGGCCTATTTGTTTTTAAAAGCCGTTCATGAAGCCAAAAAGATTATCAAAGACTTTAAGCCAGATGTGGTCCTGGGTACCGGTGGCTATGTCAGCGGTGCTGTTTTGTATGCAGCAGCCCGCCTGCACGTGCCAACGGTTATTCATGAGCAAAACAGCGTTGTCGGCATTACCAACAAGTTTTTGAGTCATTATGTTGATGAGATTGCCATTGCTTTTGAGGCAGCTAGAGACCAGTTCCCGGCTGCCAAGGTTACAATGTGTGGCAATCCCCGTGCTCAACAGGCTGCGGCCAATGCTGACTCTGATTTCTCATGGACCAGCTATGGATTAAGCAATGATAAACCGGTCCTGATGATCTTTGGCGGCAGTCAAGGGGCACCAAAGATTAACGCCAGTGTCGTTCAAGCGATTCCAGAATTCAGCCAGCGCGACTACCAGGTGGTTTTTGCCACGGGACAAAAGCGCTATAACCAGGTTAAAGAAGCACTTAAAAACGTCAAGATTGGATCAAACGTCAAGATTGTTCCCTATATCGAAGACATGCCAGCCAAGATGCCTAAGGTAGCCTGCCTGGTTTCAAGAGCTGGCGCGACAACGATTGCTGAAATTACGGCCCTGGGAATTCCAACGATATTGATTCCAAGTCCATATGTAACGGCCAATCATCAGGTCAAAAACGCGATGGCATTGGTTAAAAACGGCGCGGCAGCTATGATTACTGAAGATAAGCTGGATGGTCGGTCGTTGCTGGTCCAGGCTGATCGCTTGATGGAAGATAAGGCAGTGCGTGAAAAAATGGCCGCGGCTTCGAAAAAAATGGGACGACCTGATGCAGCTGATCGCTTGATTAAGATTTTGCATAAGGCGATTGCCGATCACCAAAAATAAAAGGAGGGGAAATCATGAACAGCGACGAAAAAAGCAATCAAGAGCACCAGCGGTATGCACGCCGACTGGCCAAGTTAGAGGCTCAAAGTGCCATGGCTTTTGATCGCCGTCGTCGCTATCAAAAGCAAGGCATTGGCAGCCGGGTCAAGGGGATTAAGCACGCACAACAAATCAGCAACACTCGCCGAGTACTGAGCGTTTTGATTCCATTTGTGATTATCTTGCTGCTGGCTTTGTATATTGTTTCCCCGCTTAGTAAGATTACAAGCATTCAGGTAACCGGCAACCAGGATCTAACGGCAGCCAAGGTTGAATCGGCAGCTCAGATTAAAAAGGGCGCATTGATCTGGCGCGTTTTAAGTCAGCAAAAAAAGCTGGAGCAGACGGCTAAAAAGGCCAATCCACAGATCAAGTCGCTCAAGGTCAGCTTGACCGATCCACAATCAATCAGAATCAAGGTTACCGAATATCCAATCATTGGTGTGATTGAGCATAATGGTGTCAACCAGCTGCTGATCGGCAACGGTCGTCTGAGTCCCGTCAAAAATCACTCAATCTCTAATTTTGTACGCTATGCCGGTTTTGAGCATCATGAAAAGATCATGCAGCAGACGGCGCGACAGATTGGCAGCCTGCCCAGTGCTATCAGAGCCGGCATCTCCGAAGTCACGTTTGCGCCTACGACCTCAGATGCCAAACGACTGCGCATCTATATGAATGACGGTAATGAGATTCTGGTGCGATCGGACAATCTGAATCAAAAGATGCGCTATTATCCTTCAATTGCTTCCAAGATGAAGGAAAATGGCGTGGTTGATCTGCAATATGGGGCCTTCTCATATTCATATGACAACCAGGACGAGTAGGTTCGTTGATCAAGCGCCAAATAAACATGGTTTGGGCCTTTTTTGAATCATGTTAAGTGTGGTAAAATTTAGTACAGTTTATGATTACAATCTGAATCCGGGTTGAATTTTAGAAAACAGGAGGGTTCCAGGTAGATGGAAAATTCACAAGTCTACGTTGGCTTAGATATCGGAACCACTTTAATCAAAGTATTGGTATGCGAAAACGTAAAAGGACAATTAAAAGTTGTAGGCACTGGCGTTCAGCCATCTGCTGGGCTGAATCATGGCGTGATCGTTGATATCGACAAAACTGCTCAAGCAATCTCCCGAGCAGTTGCTGAGGCCGCAGCCAAATCAGGCATTGATATCAAAAAAGTCGTTGTTGCACTGCCGGCCAACTATTTGCAGATGGGCCATGTTCACGGTATGATCACGATTGCCAGTCAAGGTCAGTCACGCGAGATCGTCAATCAAGACGTAATTGACGTTGCACAGTCAACGTTAACGCAGAATCTGCCACCAGAACGTGAAATTATTGACCTGGTTCCACAAGAGTTTACGGTCGATGGCTTTAAGGGCATTAAGGATCCACGGGGCATGGTCGGCGTTCGCTTGGAATTGGCAGCAACGCTTTATACCGGACCAAAGACGATTGTTCACAATACCAAAAAAGCAGTTGAGCAGGCTGGCCTGCAGATTCAAGACCTGGTTGTTTCACCAATTGCCACGGGCTTTAACCTTTTGAACGATGGCGAACAAGACTTCGGGACGCTGGTTGTCGACATGGGTGGTGGTCAGACTACGGCCAGCATCATTCACGATCATCAGCTGAAGTTTGTCTATGTTGATCCAGAAGGCGGTCAATTGGTAACGCGTGACATCTCGACCGTGCTCAACACCTCAATGCGCAATGCCGAGCGATTGAAGCGTGACCATGGCTATGCCGATAGTCGGATGGCGGATGAAAGCGTTCAGTTGGCGGTTGACGTGGTAGGCCAGAATCAGCCGGTTGAATATTCGGAAAAATATTTGGCTGAGATTATTGAGGCGCGAATCCGTCAAATCTTCCAGCGCATCAGCAATCGTCTAAAAGAGGTTCATGCGCCGAATCTGCCTGGTGGCGTGATTTTGATCGGTGGCTTAACGGCTTTGCCTGGCGTGGTTGAATTGGCCAAAGAATACTTTACGGCCAACGTTAAGACTTTTGTACCGGAACAGATGGGTGTTCGGCATCCAGGTTTTGCACTGGCGATTGCTCTAGGCATGTATGAGGATCACTTAAACGACATCGATCGCCTGCTTAAGCAGACCGTTCAGCAGGGTGCATTGATCATGAGCCCTCACCAAGCCGATAGTCCTCGGCAAACCGAAACAACGCGCGGCTATTATCAAGAGCGTTATCAAAAGCCAGCAGGACTGGATGCTTCTTCGGATGCTCAGCAGCCCGAAGAAGCTCCAATGACACCGGAAAAGCCAGCTAAAAAGCCTAAAAATAAAGGCGGCATCAAACGTTTCTTTGAAAATTTCTTTGACTAATCAAACTAACCCTAACGTGACGGAGGAACCAACGAATGGACAATGTAACGAATGAAACAGACCAAATGCAATTGGAAGGTGCGAAGATCAAGGTTATCGGCGTCGGTGGCGGTGGCGGTAACGCGGTTAATCAAATGATCAACGACAAGGTATCTGGCGTTGACTTTATCGTAGCCAATACTGACCTGCAGGCCCTGGATGCCTCACATGCACAAACCAAGATTCAATTAGGACCTAAGCTGACCAAGGGATTGGGGGCTGGCTCCAACCCAGAAGTCGGTGCCAAAGCGGCCCAAGAAAGTGAATCAGAGATTTCAAAGGCGCTGGAAGGTGCTGACATGGTCTTTGTGACTGCCGGTATGGGTGGTGGTACCGGGACTGGTGCCGCTCCAGTAGTTGCCAAGATTGCCAAGGACTCTGGTGCCCTGACGGTGGGTGTCGTTACGCGTCCATTTACCTTTGAAGGTCAGCGTCGCTCTAAGCTGGCCAGTGAAGGGCTGGAAAAATTAAAGCAAAACGTTGACACGCTGATCGTGGTTGCCAACAACCGTCTACTGGAAATGATCGATAAAAAGACGCCAATGATGGAAGCTTTTAAAGAAGCCGACAACGTTTTGCGTCAAGGGGTCGAAGGGATCTCGGATTTGATCACCAACCCAGGCTACATCAACTTGGACTTTGCCGACATTCGTCATACGATGGAAAACCAAGGCTCTGCTTTGATGGGGATCGGTTCATCAACGGGTGAAAACCGTGCTGCCGAAGCCACGAAGAAAGCTATCTCCTCGCCATTGCTTGAAGTATCGATTGACGGTGCCGAACACGTCTTGATGAACATCACTGGTGGTAAGAACCTGTCAATGTTTGAGGCTCAAGAGGCATCCAACGTTATCAGCCAGGCTGCTAATACCAATGTCGATATTGCCTTTGGGATGGCCATGGATGACACGCTGGGAGACGAGGTTCGCGTAACGGTTATTGCTACTGGGATCGATAAGGCCAAGCAGCAGCGTCAGCAGGCAGCTGCCGCTCGTCCAATGAGCACGCCGACTGCCAGTGAGCCACGGGTAGCGCGCGTTGAGCCAGAAGCTGCGCCGGTTCCAGAAAATACAACGGTAGAACGGCGAGCTGAAGAACAGCAGCCGGCTGAAACCAAGCGAGCAGAACGGGCTGATTCCCAAGATCCATTTGCCGGCTGGGATGATCCTACGGCAGGCACCCGCCTGACGGATACGCGGGAGCAAAACGATGAATTCAATCACGTTAAGAAGCCAGAATTTAATGTCTTTCACGGTGATGTTGCCGCATCCGATGAACAAGACGATGATAATCTGACGACGCCGCCATTCTTCAAGAATCGTCGTCACGACTAATGAGTAATTTGGGAGAGCTGGCTAAAGGCGCTCCCTTTTGCTGTATCTTTAGCTCAAAATTAAAGGAGGAGCGAACATGGCAAATTTCTTCAACAACTTTTTTGGAATCGGCAATGAGTCAGAGACCGAAAACTATGAACCACAGCCAGTCGCACCAACAGCCCCCGTTGCATCAACTACCAGCAGTAAGGTAGTACCGATCGATCGGTCGCATGTTTCAGTTAAGTCAGCACCGGCTGAAAATGGCAAGATCATGCTATTTGAGCCACGGCTGTACGGTGAGTCCAAGGAAATCGTTGATGAGCTCTTGAATCATCACGCCGTCATCGTTAATTTCTCGCAAATGGACAATAAGGCAGCCAACAAGGTCGTTGACTTTTTAAATGGGGCTGTCTATGCAATTGACGGCGAGATTAAGCGCATTGGCGAGCAGATCTTTTTATGCGTGCCGCGTGGCGTTGACGTTGCCGGTAAACTGGCTGGGGATCTTAATTCCAACAGCAGCGAACGACTTTAAGGGGTATTATGATTGCATATTTGATCAATAAGATAATTGACGCCTATATATTACTGATCGTAGTATGGTGTCTATTGACCTGGTTTCCTGGTGCCATGCAGAGCCGTTTGGGTGAATTGCTTACCAGACTGGTTCAGCCATACCTGCGCTTTTTTGACGAGCATATTCCACCACTGGGCGGGATCAGCTTTGCCCCCGTGGTAGCCGTATTCGTGCTTTATCTAGTCCAATATGGCGTGATTATGCTGTCGCGGTTGATTGGCTATTAGGAGCAGATAAATGACTGATGAAGAAAACATCAAGCAGCATTTTCGGCCTGATGAGGCACCTTTGATTGCGCAGGTTGAGGATTGGCTGAATACGGCAGCCGACCAGTATCGTCCAGTTTTAACCGACTTTTTGAATCCGCGGCAGGTCTATATTGCGCAAACGCTGACCAACCGTCGCGATGACGTTAAGATGCGGGCCAATGGCGGCTGGGAAAAGGCCGAAATGCAGCGGATTTTGTTTTATCCCAGCTATTATGAGCCACAGACGGCTGATTTTGAACTGCAGCTGATCGAAATCGACTATCCAACCAAATTTACCGAGCTGCACCATCGTCAGATTCTAGGAACGCTGATTGGCAGCGGCTTGGAGCGTTCCGCATTTGGCGACGTACTCAACGAGGGCATGCGCTGGCAGGTAGTCGTCAGTCAGAGCCTGGTTGACTATCTGCGCCAACAGGTCAGCCAGATTGGCAAGATTCACGTTAAGCTGAAACAAGCTGATCTGGAAACCATCGTTACGCCACAAGAAGACTGGGAAAAGATGGTCGCTACCGTGTCGTCAATGCGACTGGACGTCTTGGTGGCAGCCGGATTTAACTATTCACGCAATCGCGCCAAGCAGCTGGTTGAGCACGGCGATGTTCGTGTCAACTGGGAGACCGAGATGCGTCCCGATTATCCGTTGGTAGCCCATGATCTGCTTTCCATCAGACATGCCGGCCGGATTCGGATTGATGAGATTCAAGGAAACACTAGAAAAAATAAGATTCGCGTCGCCATGTCAGTGGTGCATGCTTAGTTTGGAGGAAATGCAAATGACTTTAACCGTGGAAGAAATCAGCAAAAAGCAGTTCGACAACAAAATGCGGGGCTACAATCCCAGCGAGGTCAATGAGTTTCTGCGTCAAGTAGCTAGCGAGTTTCAAGCGCTGCAAGTCAAGAATCATGAACTGACGGAAACCATCAAGGCCAATGAAGAAAAACTAAAGTACTTTACCGACTTGAAGGATTCTTTAAACAAGTCAATTCTGGTTGCTCAAGAAGCTGCTGACAAGGTTAAGACCAACGCCAAGCGTGAGGCTGAGATCATGATTCGCGAGGCGCAAAAGCAGGCGACCGATATTGTTTCTGAAGCCAATACCAAGGCCAACCAGGTCGTGGAAAACAGTGCTGATGAAACGCGGAAGCTGACTACGGAAACCAATGATCTTAAAAAGCAGACCCGAATCTTCAGACAGCGGCTGCAAGTTATGCTGGAATCCCAGCTGGAAGTCGTTAAGAGCAAGGATTGGGATGAGCTGCTGACCAATGATGATCTGAGCAAATACGACGAAATTCAAAAGATTTTGGGAAGCAGTCTTGACAATCATTCGACAAACAGTGTAGAATCACAAGCAATTGATCAACCAGTTGCTGAAAAGTCGCAGGAAAGTCAAGCACCAAAGCAGGATCAAAAAGCTTCTGTCAAGCCAGCCGCTAAAAACGAAGGCGAGACGGTCGTTGTCTTTCCTGACAGTACGGCACACTAGTTGATAATTAATCGCGAACAAACTGTTGAGGAGAATCGCGCCCCCAGCGCCGCATTTCAGCGAGCCAACGAATGGTGAGAGGTTGGCAATTAAGACCTGGGCAGCTATCATCTCTGAACGCCAATGCGAACTAAGTAGCATTGGCCGGCCCATTGCCGTTACCAAATGACTTAAGGAATCAGACAACTGATTTGAACTTGGGTGGTACCACGAAAACGCTTCGTCCCATTGCGGATGGAGCGTTTTGTCGTTTGGACGCGATTTTTAAGTTTAGAGAATTGACAAGGAGGAATTCGCAGATGCGGGTCAAAGACACTTTGAACATCGGCAAGACTAAGTTTCCTATGCGTGGACGCTTGCCGGAAACCGAAGCACAACGCGAAAAGCTGTGGGAAGACAATAAAGTCTACGAACAGCGTCAAAAATTAAATCAAGGCAAGCCAACTTTTGTTCTCCATGATGGCCCTCCATACGCCAACGGGAATATCCACATTGGTCACGCCATGAACAAGATCTCCAAGGACTTTATCGTCCGCTACAAGTCAATGGCTGGCTTTAGAGCACCATACGTTCCTGGTTGGGATACGCATGGTCTGCCAATTGAACACCAATTGACCAAGATGGGCTATGACCGCAAGAAGATGAGCACGACCGAATTTCGGGATCTGTGCCGCAAGTTTGCCTTAGAACAGGTTGACAAGCAGCGTAAGGACTTCAAGCGTCTGGGTGTTTCTGGTGAATGGGACAACCCATACCTGACACTGGCTAAAGAATTTGAAGCACAACAGATCAAAGTCTTTGGCGCTTTTGCCAAGAAGGGGCTGCTGTACCAGGCTAAAAAGCCGGTCTACTGGTCATGGTCATCTGAATCTGCATTGGCAGAAGCCGAGGTTGAATATCATGATGTAGTAGCCAAGACGGCCTACTTCTGTGAACGAGTGATTGATGGCAAGGGACGTTTGGACAATGATACGTACCTGGTTGGCTGGACGACTACTCCTTGGACGATTCCGGCTTCTGAAGCCGTTGCCGTAAATCCTAAAATTATCTATGCCGTGGTTAAGCCGGCCAATGATGATCGCAAGTTCGTAATTGCCGATGAGTTGGTTGCCAAGTGCGCAGAAAAGTTCGGCTGGGACGAATATGAAGTTGTTGATCGGCTGTCTGGTCAAGACATGGATCGCATGACCAGCAAGCACCCATACAACGACAAGGAAATGCTGGTCGTCAACGGGGATCATGTTACGCTTGAGGCAGGGACAGGGCTGGTTCACACTGCGCCTGGCTATGGTGATGATGACTACCAGGTAGGTAAGAAGTACGGCTTGCCAATTTTTGCACCAATGAACGATCAAGGTGTCTTGACGGCTGAAAATGGTCCTGAGTTTGATGGCGTCTTCTACCAAGATGCAGATGACATTTCGTTGGATCTTTTGAAGCAGCATAACGCGCTTTTGAAGCAGGAACCGCTGAAGCACAGCTATCCATTTGACTGGCGGACCAAGAAGCCAATCGTTTTCCGGGCCACTGACCAATGGTTCGTTTCGATCGACAAGATGCGCGATGAGATCTTGAACGCCGTTGATGAGGTCAAGTACTACCCAAGCTGGGGTAAGGTACGGCTGCACAACATGCTTAAAGACCGTGGCGACTGGGTTATCTCTCGGCAACGGGTCTGGGGTGTGCCATTGCCAATCTTCTACGCTGAAGATGGTACGCCAATCATGACTGAAGAAACGATCAACCATGTTTCCGACCTGTTCCGTGAGTATGGCTCCAACGTTTGGTTTGAACGCGATGCCAAGGACCTGCTGCCAGAAGGCTTTACCAGTGAACATTCGCCACATGGTCAGTTTAAGAAAGAAACCGACATTATGGATGTTTGGTTCGACTCTGGTTCCAGTCATCAAGGCGTCTTGGCAGAACGTGACTACCTGACTTATCCATGCGACATGTATCTGGAAGGTTCCGACCAATACCGAGGCTGGTTCAACTCCAGTCTGATCTGCAGCGTCGTGCTCTCTGGTCATGCTCCATACAAGTCCATCGTTTCGCAAGGCTTTACACTGGACAAGGACGGCAAGAAGATGTCCAAGTCGATCGGTAACGTTATTGATCCAAACAAGGTCGTTAAGCAGATGGGGGCCGAAATTATCCGTCTTTGGGTAATGAGTGCCGATACTTCGGCTGACGTGCGGGTTTCAATGGATACGTTCAAGCAGATCTCAGATGCCTACCGGAAGCTGCGCAATACCTTCCGCTTCCTTTTGGCCAACACGGCTGACTTTGACGCCAACGATGACACGGTTTCCTATGAAAAGCTGGAAAGCGTTGACCAATACATGGTCGTTAAGTTGAACCGCTTCTTAAAGGAAATGCGCGATCTGTTTGATGAATATGACTTTATGACGGCTTACAAGAAGCTGATCAACTTTGTCAACAACGATCTGTCAGCATTCTACATGAACGTAGCCAAGGACGTCTTGTACGTCGAAGCCAAGGATTCTCATGCGCGTCGTTCAATGCAGACGGTCTTTTACGACATTTTGGTAACGCTGGTTAAGCTGCTGACGCCAATTCTGCCACACACGACCGAAGAAGTTTGGGAATACATGGACGAGCCAGAAGAATTCGTTCAACTGACTGAAATCCCAGAACCACGGACCTACGCCAATGAAGAAGAACTGCTGAGCAAGTGGGACGACTTTATGGAGATTCGCTCTCATGTTTTGAAGGCCTTGGAAGAAGCACGTGATGCCAAGCTGATTGGTAAGTCACTGGAAGCTCAGGCTGATCTGTACCTGACTGACAGCCAAAAAGCCCTCTTAGACAGCATGAATGCAGATGCCGGTCTGCTGTTCGGAGTTTCGGCACTGCACGTTCATGATGTAGACCAAGCACCAGCAGATGCTGAAAAGTTCAATGATAACGTTGCCGTTAAGGTTGCCGTAGCTGATGGCGAGACTTGCCAACGTTGCCGGATGGTCAAAGAAGACGTTGGCAGCGATCCCGTCTACCCAATGCTTTGTGCGCGCTGTGCCAAGCTGGTACGGGAAAACTTCCCTGAAACGGTTGCTGAAGGTTTGGAAAAGTAGTCCAATCTTAACCGAACCTTTATTGACCTAATCAAGACAAGGTTTAATAAACGGTGTAAAATGTATCAAGCAGCATTTAACTGTTTGATGCATTTTTATTTTGCAGCGAAATGGCAGGTGAAAAAATTGCTAAAAGGACGAGTAAAAAATTTTGATGCCCAAAAAGGCTGGGGCTTTATCGAAGTCGAAAACGAACCGGATGTCTTTGTTCACTTTAACGGTATCGAAGGCAGCGGACATCGCGAATTAAAACCAGGTCAGCTGGTTTCTTTGGTAGTCGTGCAGGGAAGAAAAGGGCCACAAGCCGCACACGTTTTGCCATTGGATTAGAAATGGGGGACGACAATGGATCTTGAAGAAAAAACAATTGATCAACAAACGGTCTTTAAGGGTCATGTAGTCGATGTCGAGCTTCAACACGTTAAGACGCCACAAGGCAATATCGCCACGCGTGAGATTGTTCGGCATGCTCCAGCAATTGCGCTTTTGGTGATTGACGATGATCAGAAGATGATTTTAGAAAAGCAGTGGCGCGCGCCGGTTCAAAATATTACCTGGGAAATTCCGGCTGGTAAATTAGATGAGCGCGATCACGGTGATGCCAGACATGCGGCGATTCGTGAATTGAATGAGGAAACGCGTCTGCAGGCCGGTGAACTAACCAAAATTACGGCTTTTTACAGTTCCGTTGGTTTTTGCGATGAATATCTAACGCTTTACCAGGCACGAAACCTTAAGCCGGTTGAGCATGCCTTGCCACAGGATCAAGATGAGGATATCAAGCTTTACCGCTTCAGTTTGGACGAGGCATTAAAGATGATCGAAGCAGGAGCGATTGAGGATTCCAAGACCATCGTAGCGGTTTATTACTGGCAGGCTCAGACGCTGGCACAAAAATTAAAGGAAAATCATGAATAATCAGCAGATTGATCCAGAAAAGATGACACGCCAACAGTATCGTGAATGGCAAAAGCGACAGGCCTCAAAAAATAATCGCCCAGTATCGGGCAATGAAGGGCCGGTCAATGATACCGATAATCTTAATGATGGATTTGAGAATGTTGGTCCAAGTACCGAAGCTGAGCCCATGATGCCGCGTCAAGCTGTTAAGCAGGCACAGGCCCAAGAATTGGCAGAGAGAAAAACGGCTCAATTAAAGCGCCGGCTCAACTGGGCGATTCTAGGATTGAGTCTGGCAATCATCGTTGTCTATTTGATTTTGTTTTTTGTAGGTTAATGGAGGAAAAGATTTTAATGAAGTTTGGAATTATCTGTGCAATGCAAGAAGAGATCAAGGAATTGAAGGGAGCTCTTTCAAATGCCCAGACCACGACTTTGGGCGACAAGGAGTACTTTAGCGGACAGATCGATGGCCAAGCAGTTGTTTTGGTTGAATCCGGCATTGGCAAGGTCGAGGCGGCCATCACGGCTGAGCATCTAGCAGTTGACTTTGGTGTTGATGTAATTATCAATTCTGGTTCAGCGGGCGGCATTGGTGAAGGCCTGCACGTTGGCGATGTGGTGGTTTCTTCAGAGACGGCCTATCATGACGTAGATGCAACCGCCTTTGGCTACGAATATGGCCAGCTGCCGCAAAAGGCACCCCGTTTCAAGGCTTCGACAAAGTGGGGCGATGCCTTGATGAAAGCCGGTGAGCAGACTGGTCTCAACGTTAAGCGCGGTTTGATCGTATCTGGTGATCAATTCGTTGCTGGCCAAAAAGCAATCGACAAGATCAAGCAGCACTTTCCAGATGCGCTGTCAGCTGAAATGGAAGGGGCAGCGGTTGGTCAGGTAGCCTGTGATCATGAACTGCCATACGTGGTCGTACGCGCAATGTCAGATACTGGTGATGAGGATGCCGGTGTTTCGTTTGATGAGTTTATCATTGATGCCGGCAAGCGCTCGGCCAAGATGCTTTTGCAGCTGTTCAGCGACTTAAAGGTCTCGAGGTGAAAAAATGGCTGAATTCGTTTCAAAAATCAAGCTGCCGGGTGATAACGATACCTACGCAATCAGCCCAGCAATTAAAAAATACACGCTGCTTGACCTGGGATTTGAACAATCACCCCGGGGAGTCTATACCTATCTGGGCAGCCTTGATCGGCAAAATCCATTTAAGCCGGTTGCCCGCTTAAAAATTCGCATCAATCCTGAAATGACTGGCTTTAAAATGGAAACGGTCAATACCAATGGTTTTCGGGAGGTCAATATTTTCAAGCATCCCCGGGCTGATGAATTGATTACGCAGTATCACTTTATCTTAGACGAGATGGTCGATCGGCATATCTTTGACCGTCAATAATGGTTTTTACTGGTCAAACCGGGTGTGTCTTTGTTACAATGAAAGGCACTGTGAACACGCGACCTTCACTCGTAGATTGTTCCAGAATCTATTGAAAATGATGGTGATAAAATGACAGACAACTCTAAGACACGGGTCGTCGTTGGCATGAGTGGCGGCGTTGATTCCTCAGTTACGGCGCTCTTATTGAAACGGCAGGGCTACGATGTCGTAGGCGTCTTTATGAAAAACTGGGATGATACCGATGAAAACGGCGTCTGCACCGCGACTGAAGACTATAAGGACGTAGCCAAGGTTGCTACGCAGATCGGGATTCCATATTATTCCGTCAATTTTGAAAAGGAATACTGGGATCGAGTCTTCAAGTATTTCATTGCTGAATACAAAAAGGGGCGTACGCCAAACCCTGATGTGATCTGCAACAAAGAGATCAAGTTCAAAGCATTCATCGAATATGCGCATCAGCTGGGGGCCGATTATGTGGCAACGGGCCATTATGCTGATCTTAAGGCCGACGCAGAAGGCAATATGCATCTGATGCGGGCAACCGACCCCCATAAGGATCAGACCTACTTTTTGAGTCAGCTGGACCATGCTCAGCTGGATCACGTGATGTTCCCACTGGCCGGCTACACTAAAAAGCAGGTCCGTGAGATTGCCAAGGAGGCCGGTCTGGCAGTTGCCGACAAGAAGGATTCAGTTGGCATCTGCTTTATCGGTGAGGATGGACATTTCCGCGAGTTCTTGAGTCAGTATCTGCCAGCTCAGCCTGGCAATATGGAGACCGTTGATGGTAAGGTCGTTGGTCAGCATGCTGGCTTGATGTACTACACAATTGGTCAGCGTCGTGGTCTGGGCCTGGGCGGCAATAAGGAGAGCAATGAGCCTTGGTTTGTTATCGGCAAAGACATTACCAAAAACGTATTATACGTCGGTCAGGGTTATGAAAATGAGCATCTGTACGCTACGCACCTGGAAGCCAGTGACATTCACTGGGTTGACGATGTAGTCAGCCGCTATGGTCGCCATTTCCACTGCACCGCTAAGTTCCGCTACCGTCAGATCGATGAGGGCGTAACGGTAACGATCAGTGATGATGACCAGATGGTAACGGTTGAGTTTGACGATCCGGCACGAGCAATTACGCCAGGCCAGGCCGTAGTCTTTTATGATGGTCAAGAGTGCCTGGGCAGCGCAATTATCGATCGGGCCTACAATCACGATCATCAGCTGCAGTACGTCTAATTCAAATGATTTTTATGGTCGCCTGCAAGAGATTGCACGCGGCTTTTTAGATTTTGCGATAAATATTGGTTATACCCTGGTTATTTTTGGTATCATATAAGCAGACACATCGAAAAGGCAGATATTTTGGAAGAGAAAAATGACAAGGATCTATTTTATCAGACACGGTAAAACTCAATGGAACCTGCAATCACGCTATCAAGGAGCCCATGGCGATTCGCCGCTCTTGAAAAGCAGCTACCGGGAAATTGAGCTGTTGGCCGAATCATTAAATAATACTGTTTTTGCCCATGCTTATGCCAGTCCGCTCAAGCGTGCTCGCGTAACGGCAATGACGCTGCTGGATAATCTAAATCGCCAGATGCCGTTTACCATTGACAGCCGGCTGCGCGAGTTTGACTTGGGAATGATGGAGGGAATGCATTTTAGTGCCGTTGCCGAAAAATGGCCCACGGTGCTGGACAGTTTTCGCCATCATCCCGATCAATACGATGCCACGATCGTTCAAAGCGAAAGTTTTCCAGCAGTCATTGCACGGGTTGGTCAAGCGGTCAAAGAATATGCGCGAAGCTATCCTGGCGATCAAAATCTGCTGATCGTCTCACATGGGGCGGCCTTAAATGCAGCAATTAATGGTCTGCTTGAGGTTCCAATGGCGCACTTAAAAGATCGCGGCGGGCTCAGCAATACATCGACCACAATTTTGAAAACTGACGATGCTAAGCATTTTGAGCTGGAAAAATGGAATGATACCACCTATCTGCATAAAGAACATTTAGATCCGACTGATACGATTTAATGGGGTGAATAATATGAGCAACCAAGAAATCAATCGTGAAGAACAAAAGAAACAGACCCAAAAGCTGGTACATCGCTTGGTAACGGCAATCGACGAAGAACCAGATAAGTTCAACAACTACTATGATCTGGGGGCGCTCTTGACGCGGCTTAATGATTATGAACAAGCAGAAGAATTGTTTATGAAGGCGTTGGGGATCTTTGAAAAGAAAAACGATGCCAAAGCGGTTAATCTGCTGAACTATGGTCTGGGAAACGTCTACTACTCAGTAGGCAAGATCAATGATGCCATCAAGCAGTACAATAAAATTGACGATGCCAAGCTAAAGGGTGATTCATATCTGATGCTGGCGCAGAGCTATATGAAGCAAAAACAGTATCAGCAAGCCGTAGCATATGGTTTGACGGCTCATGATCTGCGTCCCCAGGATCCTGAAATCAATCAGGTAATCGGCGACTCGCTGCTGGCCTTGGGTGAGTTCAAGCAGGCCAAAACCTATTATGATTTGATCTTAAAGCGTCATCCCGGTCGTGCCGATACACAGTTTAACCGTGGACTGGTGGCGATGGTTTTGGGCGAGCCTTACCAAGATTATTTGACGCAGTCGCAGCAGCTTGATCCGGACTACTACGCTCAAAGCGAAAAGCGCATTTCCGACATTGAGCACTTCTTACAAAAGCAATCCGGCCAGAACAAATGACAATTGCTCAAAAAAATAGCCGTCCGGCAAAAACGTCATTTATCGGCGTCGTGCGCCGGGCGGCTTTTGTTGCGCCAAACAGTTTTTACCAGGTTCTCTATGTTCAGGTTTTGGATGCGTCGTTTGTCGATCGTCAAACTGAGATTACCGTAGTGGGACGTTTCGGCGATCTAACCGTCGGACAGGCATATCGCTTTACCGGTTTTTGGCAGACGCGCGCTCGTTTTGGCAATCAATTTCATGCCGTTGACTATCAAAAAATAGAGGGGGATTTGCATGGTCAAGAGTAAAACCGCAACTGCCAAAGAAAGGCTGCGCGGGACGGTTCATTTTATCAAGTTTGCCAAAGAAGATGGTCCTCGTGCCTTTCGTATCTGTGTCATTGATGTGGATGAAGCCAGTTTTCCCTGGTCAGAAGAGGAGATTACGGTCAAAGGTCCGCTGGGCGATCTAAAAAAGCATCAAATGTATGAGTTTACTGGGCGACTGGTTGATAATGCCAACTATGGCCGTCAGTTTGAAGCTACCGGTTGCCAGATCGCCTTACCCCAGACTGAAGATGAGCTGGCGGGGACCTTGAATCAAGCCGGCATAGCCGTGACCGATGCTGAAGAGATCAGTCATCGTCTGTTTAAGAAGTTGGGTAAGAAAGCCGTTGAAAAAATCGTTGCCGATCCCAAGCGATTGGAAAAAATCAAGATTACCAGCGAAGCCGATCGCAAGCTGGTTTTAGACTACTTCAATGCCCGTCATGATGAGCATCAGATGAATGACGAGCTGGTTGACTGGCTGGCCAAGCTGGGCTTTAAGGATCGCCTTAGTGAGCGAATCATCAATAAGTATGGTGCCGATACGATGAAAATCGTCAAGGAAAATCCATATCAGCTGGTTTTAGATATCGATCGAATCGGGTTTGGCCGGGCCGACTTTGCTGCCAGCGTTTTAGGAATTGCTCCCGATGATTCGCGGCGTCTTTCAGCAGCACTGCGAGAGGTTTTGAATCAAGAGACCATGAATCAAGGGGCAACCTATGTCAGTCAAAAGACCTTGATTACTCAGGCAATGCGGCAGCTTGGCAATGTTTCTGATGCCGGACTGTTTGAAAATGAGCTGGCTGAGCTGATCAAGAGCCATCAGCTACAGGCTGAGGATGCTCAGCATATTTATCCCAGCTTCTTATATAACGCAGAATGGCTGATTGCCCAACACCTGCACCGAATTTTGTTTACTGAGGCCAAGGTTGATAAAAGGCGTGTTGAAAAAGCCGTTCAGACAGCAGAAAAGGCCGCGCAGATCGAATATGATCAACAGCAGAAAAAGGCAATCAAAATGGCACTGGAATCCAAGGTGCTCTTGCTGACTGGAGGACCTGGTACGGGTAAGACGACGATTATTCGCGGGATCGTCAACAGCTTTGCCCAGCTGCATGGCGTTGACGATGAAGAGATTATTTTGGCGGCACCAACGGGACGGGCGGCTCAGCAAATGGCAGCAGCCACCAAGATGCCGGCCAGCACGATCCATCATCTGCTGGGACTGACTGGTCAGGAAACACCTTCTAAAATGACGGCTAGTCGCTTAAAGGGAAGTCTTTTGATCATTGATGAGATGTCGATGGTTGATACACTGCTGTTCAAGACACTGGTTGCGGCAATTCCGCAAACGATGCATGTGGTTTTGGTTGGCGACCAGGATCAGCTGCCATCGGTTGGCCCAGGACAGGTCTTTCGGGATCTTTTGAGCTTTGCAGAGCTGCCTCAGGTGCGGTTGACGCAGATTCACCGACAAGATGCTAAGTCAACGATTATTCCGCTGTCCAAAAGCATCAATGACGGGCAGGTCCCAGCTGATCTGTTCAAGCAGGCCTTGCCAGACCGCTCGTTTATTCCAACCGACGCCCAAAATGCCGGTCGTTTTATTAATCAATTGATGGACTGGGGATTGAGTCAGCCAGGATGCGATTTAATGGACGTACAGGTCCTAATTCCAATGCACAAGGGAATTGCCGGGATCGATCAGCAGAATCGCAATCTGCAAGAACATCTCAATCCGGCCAGCCCAGATCGGCAAGAAGTAAAATTTGGTGAAACGATCTTTCGCAAAGGCGATAAGGTAATCCAAACAGTCAATGATCCCAATAATAATGTTTATAACGGCGATATGGGGGTAATTTCGGCCATCGAGGGCGGGGACAATGCGCCTAAGGCTAAGATCAAAAAGCCGCTTAAGGTTACCGTACGCTTTAACAACGACAATGAGGTCAACTATAATCGCAAGGAGCTGACCAATCTGCAGCTTGCATACTGCGTAACGATCCATAAATCGCAAGGCAGTCAGTTCAAGGTGGTAATTCTCTTAATGCTGGCCAACTATCGCATGATGTATCAGCGCAATCTGCTGTATACCGGCGTTACGCGGGCAACCAATTTTCTGCTTTTGCTGGGTCAGCCTGAGGCCTTTCAAGACTGTATTCAACAGCCACCATTGGCTCGGCATACGATGCTGGTTGACCGGCTCTTAAAAGTCTGGCAGCAGCCGGATTTATACCAGGCCCCCGAACCGGTCAGTGACGATGAGGATATCGATCTGTTTGCCAACGTTCCGAAGGCCGAAGTTATAGACTTTTTGGGACAGCAAAATCGTGAATCGGATAAAACGGTAACCAATCAGGCTGCCAATTTACCCCAAGCTAGTCGCCCCGATCGCTTGACTGCTAAGTTGATTGAAGAAGAGTCAATTGATCCATTGATCGGGATGCGAGGTATTACGCCAAAGGATAACTGAAGCAGATACGGCTTGCACATCAGGTTATTTGCTGAGATAATAGATTCAATGTTTAGCATAATTGCGTGGAGGATTTAAATGAGCAAGATTGAAAATGCAGAAAACGTTCGTCTGTTTGCGCTGAACTCCAATCAGCCATTGGCTAAGCGACTTTCCAAGAAATTGGGACTGCCGCTTTCGGATGCAACCATTACGCACTTTGCCGATGGTGAGATCTCAATTACGATCAATGAAAGCGTTCGTGGTCGTGAGGTCTACGTTTTGCAGTCGGTTTCACAGCCTGTCAACACCAATCTGATGGAGCTTTTGATTATGGTTGATGCTTTGCGGCGTGCCAGTGCCGCCAAGATCAACGTAATCATGCCTTACTACGGTTACGCGCGTCAGGACCGCAAAGCCCGCAGCCGTGAACCAATCACGGCCAAGCTGATTGCCAACCTGCTGGAAATGGACCAGATTGACCGCTTGATTGCTGTTGACTTTCATGCTCCACAGCTGCAGGGATTCTTTGATATTCCCGTCGATCACCTGCAGGCAGCGCCAATTTTGGCTTCCTACTTTGCGCAAAGCGATCTGGATCTGGAAAATACGGTTATCGTGGCTCCAGACCATGCTGGCGTGACCTTGGCTCGTCGATTTGCTGAATTTTTGGGAACGCCGATTGCAATTATCGACAACCGCAACCTTGATCAGCAGCGCGGTGCCAAAAATACTGAAACGCCAACTTCAATCATTGGTGACGTTGAGGGCAAAACGGCTCTGGTGGTTGATGATATCGTTGATACCGGGGTGCGGGTGGCCAACTCGGCTGAGCTGCTTAAGAGCTGCGGTGCCAAAGATGTATATGGCGTTGCAACGCATGCAGTACTTTCAAAAGGGGCCGTTGAACGGATTCAAGCTTCTGCGGTTAAAAAGATGGTAGTTACCGACACGATCGATCTGCCGGATGAAAAACGAATCAATAAGCTGGTTCGATTGTCAACGGCTGATCTTTTGGCTGGGGCCGTGGCAAGCATTCACAATCATGAATCGATTCATTATCTTTACAGCATGCCAGAAGTCAAGCCAGTAGAAGACTAAAACAAAAAGGATTCGATTTTGATGTTGAATCCTTTTTTATAAACTCAGTTAAGCTGGTTTGGCTTGCGGACTGGGAGCAGCAAAACCTTGTAACAGCCGCTTGAGCTCAAGGCGGCGCTGCTGTTTGGAAATAAAGAGCCCCATTTTTTCCTTGTCAAAACCGGTAATCAGTTTATTATCACTGAAAATGATCGGATTTTTTAAAATATGTGGACTTTTTTGAATGGCTGCCGTCAGCTCATTGAGCGTCATTTGATCCGGATCAATCCTTAACGCCTTGGTCTCACGCGAACGCTGAGAAACCAGATCATCGGTACCGTTTAAAGAGATCGTCAGCAGTTGTTGAATCTCGGCCGCGCTCAATGGCTCCTTTTCAATATTGCGCTGTGTCAGTGCGATGTTATGCTTGGCAAACCATTGAACGGCCTTGCGCTTGGAAGGATCATTGGTATGAAAATACAGATTGACCATTTGAACGAACCACCTTTATGTACTTTAAAAGACATTTTAGCAAGTTTGATAAAAATATAAATACTAATTGACCAATTGTTAAATAAAACTTTATTAATTGTGACTTTTTTTAGAAACTCTTAATCTTTTTGAAGGAGCTTAACGTTAATGATCATAAGGGATTTGGTGATTATCACCTAAAAAGCGAACATGCTGGCGTCTTCAAATGTTTATCAAAAAATGGTAAATTAAGAGAGTATAAAATTTTTAGTGACGTCTTGACGTCAATTAAAGTTAAGTTCAAAGAGGTGTTAAGTTCATGGTTAAACGGATCAAAGCCCAGCATCATCGACATGGTCGGCAATGGCTGCTCGGAACGGTCAGTGCATTAAGTCTGCTGGCAACGGCCCATGCCAAGGCTGACCAGGTTACCGTTAAAGATGGTGACACCGTTTGGAATCTGGCCAATCAATACCAAACCAGCGTTAAGGCAATTGAAGATGCCAACCCGCACGTTAAAAAGATCAGCAGCAGTGTTGATCTGATCTATGCCGGCCAAAAGCTGCAGCTGTCTAAAAACGATTCAGCCAGCCAGTCAGCCCAAACAACCGGCAGCGACAGCTATACGGTTAAGAGCGGTGACACGCTGAGCGCGATCAGTGAGCGTCTACACGTATCAATTGCTGATCTGGTAAGCTGGAATCATCTTAGTAATCCAGATCAGTTGACGGTTGGTCAACAGCTGGTCGTAACGGGAACGTCAACTGTCAGTCAGACTGCATCCTCAGTCGCTGACGTTTCAAGTACGCCGGCCAGTGCAGCATCAGCTGTATCGGCAGAGCCGGTTAGTCAGGCTCAGCCATCCTCAGCTGCTGGTTTGGCGGAAAGTACGACAATTCAAGCCGACTCTGCATCCGTTCAGGCTGCTGAGTCTCCTCAGTCTGACAGTGCTTCAGCTTCTGCGCAGGCAGTATCTGCCAGTGCTGTTGATCAATCATCAGTTGCGGTTTCAAACTCAGCAACTGATGCATCAAGTACTGAACAGTCAGCTTCATCTGCAGTAGAAACTGCTGGTGTTGATTCAGCCGTTTCGCTTGCGGAAAATGAGGATATCGCTTCAGCCCAGCCAACGGATTCATCAGCCGCCAGCGTTGAGTCATCCAGTGATGTTCAAAGTGCAGCATCAGCTGTCAGTGGTGAATCATCTAGCAATAATACTCAGTCATCATCAATCGCTGCTTCTAACCCGGCTAATGATGCAGCTGCACAAGATACGACGGCAACGACTGCCGTTGTCAATAATGATGCCTCATCAACGGATCAGGTTGGATCTACATCCACTGAAACGTCTCCAGTGACGGCTGATCAAACTATGACTGCTGAATCAACCACGGCAATGACTGATCAGACGACCTCAGCTGCATCAGCAAGTACCTCTGATCAATCAACACAATCAACTGCCAACAGCACGGCTACGGTTGAAAACACTTCTACGACAACGACCAGCAGCTCTGATCTGACGACTGGCTCAGTAGTCAGTCTGGCGGTTAAACTGGCCAACGCCAACATTCCATATGTTTGGGGCGGGGCCTCGCTTTCTGGTATGGACTGCTCGGGTTTGGTCGATTATGTTTTCCAAAACGCAGAAGGCATTTCTTTGCCACACTACACGGTATCTTTGGAAAGCTGTGTCAGTCAGCATTCGGTAGCCGAAGCTCAGCCAGGTGACATTCTGTTTTGGGGTGAGCATGGCAGCACTTACCACTGTGCCATCTACATCGGCAACAACCAATATGTTGCGGCACCACAGCCTGGACAAAACGTTGAGATTGAAACGATCAGCTCATACTTTATGCCAAGCTTTGCCGGTACGATGAATCGCTAAAAATAATTGTTAAGATAAGCACGAAATCGGTTCAAAGTGATCCGATCTCGTGCTTTTTTATTGGTTCTAATAAAAAGTTTTACCTATTGTGATGATAACTACTTTGGACTGTCAAAATACTAAGGCTTTTCTTATTAAAACGTAACAAACTTGTAAAACGAAAAAGGTTAACATTCCTTAAAGAGAGTGTTAAATTATGTTTATCAAATTAGGATCAGCTTTAAATATTTTCATTATTATTGGAGGTTGTTTAAAGTGAGTAACAAGTTTGAAATTCAACATGATCTGGTTGAAGCACAAAACAAGCTTAATCGGTTGTGTCAGGCAGAGTCAAAAGCCAATGCCGTCCAATCCGGTACTCAAACGGTAACAATCGAGCCTCAGTTTGGTGATGAGATGCAGCGTCTGCGTGAGGAATGCAGTCAGTTGAGCATCATCTTAGAAGCCATGGAAGCTTCTGAGGACTAGTCGGCTCAAGTAAAAACCAATTACAAAAATAAAGACAAACGGTTATTACGGCTCTGCTGATTAACCGATCCCCGCCTTGGTTAGCTGAGGTGGGGATATTTTAGTCTAAAAAACGTGCGAACAATTTTGCTCGCACGTTTTTTAATTGAATGATTTTTCCTTTAGTGAGGTACCCCAGAATGGATATCGCCTGGTATCCAGCGTTAAATCCATAAACCGACTGCCCATCTCTTCGCCATCGGTTTGCGCAAATTCCAGCGAAGTTGTTACGTAATGCAGCCTTGGTGAACGAAAGCACTTGGCAAAACGAGAGCGGTTCAGCTTGCCGCGCGAAAACAGCCATAGACACCAAAACGTGATCAGCCAGTTGCGTTTTTCAACCACCAGCAATTCGAGGGTATCTGAGCTCAGCGACTCATCCGGAGCAACCTTAAAGCCGCCGCCAATGTAAGGGTGATTGCTGGCGATTAGAATAAAGGTTTTGGGGAAGGGATGATGGTGGCCGTTTTTTTCTTGAACCATCGTCTCAAATGGCTCTTGGTTATATAAAACGCTCAAGGCTTGTGATAGATAAGAAAAGTTTCCCAGATGCCAGCGATTGAGTCGTTTTTTAGCTTTTGAGGCATTGGCTTGGCTGACGATGGCTGCATCAAAGCCGATCCCCAGATTATTCAAAAACCAGCCATTCTCCTGCTTGATGGCGTCATAATAGTGACCGACGTTGATTAGCGTCGGGTGCTTGGCATCCAAAATCTGGCTGAGAGCCGTCATTGGGTTGGGTGAGATTCCATAGCCGCGTGCAAAATCATTGCCACTGCCAGCTGGAATGTAGGCAAGCGGTATTGATGAGCCCGCTTTGATGAGGCCATTGAGTGTTTCGTGTAGAGTACCATCGCCGCCAACCACCATTATGATGTGATCGTCAGCACCGGCAAAGCGACCAGCAATGCGCTCAGCTAAATCAATAGCATGGCCATGATAGCGAGTTAAAACGACCTGATAGCTGATATTTAGTTCATTCAAACGACTCTGCAGCTGTTGCCAGATTTTTTTTGCCCGGCCGCCGCCAGCTAATAGGTTAACAATGATTGAATACTCCATACCAAACTCCTTAAAAGTAATAAAAAAGCCGAGACAGACTTGCCATCTCAGCCGCTAAGACCATTCAGCCTAGAATTCGGTAATCTTGAAGTCTGGATTCTGCTTTTCGTATGCCAAAGACTTTTCATCCAGCAGTTCAATGAATTCGATTTGGTATTCAGTCTTATTTTCCACGAGTTGACGTGCAGCTGCTTCGGAGTCAGCTTCCAAGTAAAGTGACTTGGTGTTTTCACGTCGAGGAGTCATGGTCTTATCTGGTTGATAGTAAACTTTAAAAGTCATATTTTCTCTCCTTAGATATTGGATATCGATAAATCACCAATTTATTTTATCACAACTAACGAGCAGTGTCGTCATTCTTAATGAACCATGTGGTATTCTTAAGATAAGAATAATAAACGGAGGGATGAACATGCGACTGTTTATGATAATTTTAATCTCAGCAATCATAGTCCTTGCCATCTATTTTTTGGTTCACCGTACGATGATCAATCGGGCAACCTTGATGCTGCGCAGACAGGCTCAGGCAACGACCGATGCAGCAATGGCCTATGCGTTAAAGCATATCTTGCTGCAGCTGCCGGCCATGCCTGAATCGCAGCTGGTGGCCGATGTCTGGGGAAAGGGCGTTTTGGCATTTGAGTATACGCTCAAGGCTAAAAAGGTTACTGAACTTAATGCCAAAGATATAGAGCTGGCATTAAACGCCTATGCTAAAGAAAAACATCTGGATTATCTGCCTTCAGCCCCCAAGACGTTTGTCGTGACCGATTGGTGGACCTATGAGCAGATGCTGCACGTTGATGTGGCCTACATTTATAATGAGGCAACTCGTGAATACGTGATGGATCTGCATAAACTCAATCAAAACAACTGATCTAATCAAACCAATTGATTGAGCACAAAAAAACAGGCATGCTGGATGCAGCGTGCCTGGAGTCTTGAATGAATGCATTAGTCAAATAAGATCGTATCCTTAGGGGCCTCGAAAGGATGCTCTTTGTTGATATGATCATAAAATAAAATGCCATGCAGGTGATCAATCTCATGCTGGCAGACGATGGCTGGATAATGCTTGAGCCGAATCTTGTGCGTTTCACCAGTCGTATCTTGATACTTTAAAGTAATCCGGTCATGCCGTGGCACATAGCCGGGTACGTCGCGATCAACCGATAGGCAGCCTTCGCCTTCAGTCAGGGCGCCATATTGAACTGATTCACTGACAATAACCGGATTAATGATGACATCCTTGAATACTGGCTCATCATCGGGTTCTTCACCAGGAACCAGCACAGCAGCCATTTGTTTGGACTGACCGACTTGAGGAGCCGCCAGACCGACACCGGCCCGCAGCTTGTATTTTTCGCATAATTCGGGATCTTGGCTGACCACCAGATATTCCATCAGATCCTTGGCCAGTTTTTGGTCATCTTCAGAAAGAGGGAACTCGACCTTGGCAGCTCGCTTGCGCAGAACGGGGTCGGGATCACGAACAATGTCTTTCATTAGAAACATACTTGGTTTCGCCTCCATATTAAACGTTCAATGAATAGTCTATCATAAAAACTCAAAAAAAAGCTGACAGAAGCCTGTCAATTTGATAATGAAGGCATATACTAAATAAGATAAGCAGAAATCTGCAAAAGGGGATGTGAGACAGTGCACGATAAAAACTATTCCTATCCACTAGATCCGAGCTGGAGCACGGCTGAAATCGAAACCGTCATTGCAATGTTTCGGGCAGTGGAAGATGCTTATGAGGTTGGCATCAATCGTCAGCAGGTTATGGACTGTTATCGAAAATTCAAGATGGTAGTATCGGCCAAAAGTGAAGAGAAACGCTTAGGAAGAGAATTTGCTAAGGCCACGGGCGGCTACCAGCTGTATGATGTTGTCAAAGCGGCTCGTGAGCAAAAGGCAGGACAGATTAAGCTAAGCATAAAATAACATTAGGGGTGTCATAATGCTGGAACAGATTGATCAGCAGGCGCAGCAGCTGATGTGGGAAGTCCGTCAGCAGACGCTGCAGCTGATGACCAAAGAATTTAACGTTGCTGAAAAAACCAGTGCTCGGGATCTGGTCACGACCGTTGATAAACAAAACGAAAAAATGATTGATGATCGGCTTAAAGAAATTGATCCGACCTGCCGCATCGTCAGTGAGGAAGGCTTTGGCGATCAAGTTAACGATTTAAAGGGGCATGTCTGGATTGTTGACCCGATTGACGGCACGATGAACTTTGTGATGCAAAAACGTAATTTTGCCATTATGATGGGACTGTATATTGATGGCAAGCCGGTACTGGGGTATATCATGGATGTTGTTGAAGGAACGCTTTATCACGGCGGTATTGGCAAAGGCGTTTTTGCCAATCAGCAGCGTCTGCGCACGCCAGCAAACAAATCACTTGCTGACAGCCTGATGGTCATGAACGGCTACTTGACTATGAATAATGTGCATGGCCTGCAAAAGGCTGCCAGAAAAGCACGGGGATTACGAATGTATGGCAGTGCCGGAATTGAAATGATCTATGTTCTGACGGGATGCTTGGGGGCGTATGTTTCTCATCTGCACCCTTGGGATCTGGCAGCAGGGCGTGTCTTGGCTGAAGAACTGGGATTAGTTGTGAAACCAATTGACGATGATCATCTCAATGTGTTATCATCTAACTTTGTATTAGTAGCGACAAAGCAAGCGGGTCAAGATCTTTTGAACATCGCTGAATAGCCCAAGACTGTGACAGCGGTCACAGTTTTTTTATGACAAGGCCGCTGCCTCACAAAATTTAGAGTATTGATTAGACGAAAGGAAGATAACTTTTGAAAACACGTGATGATATTCGCAACATTGCGATCATTGCCCACGTCGACCATGGTAAGACTACGCTGGTCAACGAAATGCTGAAGCAATCTGACACTTTGCCAGAACACTTCGAGATTCAAGATCGGGCCATGGATACCAACGCCATTGAACGTGAACGTGGTATCACCATTCTCTCCAAGAACACGGCCGTTAAGTACGGCAAGTACCAGATCAACATCTTGGACACCCCAGGTCACGCCGACTTTGGTGGTGAGGTTGAACGGGTTATGAAGATGGTTGACGGTGTTCTGCTGGTTGTTGATGCTTTTGAAGGTACGATGCCTCAAACGCGCTTCGTGCTGCAAAAGGCTCTTGAACAACACTTGACGCCAATCGTTGTTATCAACAAGGTTGACCGTAAGGGTGCTCGTCCAGAAGAAGTCGTTGATGAAGTGCTCGACCTGTTTATTGAACTGGGTGCCGACGAAGATCAGCTGGACTTCCCAGTTATCTACACGTCAGCTATGAACGGTACTTCGAGCTACGATTCTGACGTTTCGACGCAGGAACACACGATGAAGCCATTGTTCGACACGATCGTTAAGACGATTCCAGCGCCAATCGACAATTCTGATGAACCACTGCAGTTCCAAGTGGCAATTTTGGACTACAACGACTTTGTTGGTCGAATTGGGATTGGCCGAATCTTCCGTGGCAAGATCAAGGTCGGTGACAACGTTTCTGTTATGAAGCTGGATGGCTCCAAGAAGAACTTCCGGGTTACCAAGCTGTTTGGTTTCTTCGGTCTGAAGCGTGAAGAAATTCAAGAAGCCAAGGCCGGTGACTTGATTGCCATCTCTGGTATGGAAGACATCAACGTTGGTGAGACGATCACGGATTCCGAGCACCCAGAAGCCCTCAAGCCACTGCGGATCGATCCACCTACGCTGCAGATGACGTTCCGGACCAACGACTCGCCATTTGCCGGTCGGGAAGGTAAGTTTGTTACCTCTCGTCAATTGGAAAACCGCTTGAATGCTGAGCTGCACACTGACGTTTCACTGCGGGTTGACCCAACCGATGAACCAGGTGCCTGGACGGTTTCTGGCCGTGGTGAATTGCACCTGTCGATCCTGATTGAAACGATGCGTCGTGAAGGTTACGAACTGCAGGTTTCTCGTCCACAGGTTATCTACCGTGAAATTGATGGTACGACTTGCGAGCCATTTGAAGAAGTTCAAGTTGACGTACCTGACGAATACACTGGTGGGATTATCGATTCACTTGCCAAGCGCAAGGGTGAGATGAAGAACATGGAACCATCCAAGAACGGTCAAACACGGATGATTTTTGAGGTACCTTCACGTGGCTTGATCGGCTACTCAACCGAATTTATGTCCCAAACGCGAGGTTATGGGATCATGAGCCACTCCTTCAAGGAATACCGGCCAGTTATCAAGAATTGGAACCCAGGTCGGACGAAGGGTACGTTGGTATCAATGAATGCCGGCAAGGCTACGACCTACGCAATGATGGGTATCGAATCCCGTGGTACGCTTCTGATCGACCCAGGTACGGAAGTCTACGAAGGTATGATCGTTGGTGAAAACAACCGTGAAAACGATATTACCGTTAACATCACTAAGGGTAAGAACCTGACCAACGTGCGGGCGGCTGGTTCTGATGAAATGGCACGGATCAAGACGCCAACGCACCTTTCTTTGGAAGAATCGTTGGAATTCTTGAACGATGACGAATATTGTGAAATTACGCCCGAAAACGTTCGCCTGCGTAAGCAGATCCTGAACACGAATGCTCGTGAAAAGGAAGCTAAGCGTCGTCGGGCTGCTTCACGCAAGTAAAAAGACGGTCTGATTAAGTAACAGCTGTCGCCAAAGACCCATCATTCGGCTTATTGACCGGGTGAATGGGTCTTTTTTGTAACAATGCCAGCTGATGAATGAACGCGAAACGGGTTTTGCTGAGCAGGTGGTGTATAATATTGTTTGATTTTATCAAAAGCGAGGAATAGCCAGTTGAAGACGACGTTTAAAAAAATCTATCGAAAAATGCGCAGCATCGACTATTGGATTTTGCTGCCATATTTGGTGCTGTGTTTAATCGGTGTGGTGATGGTCTATTCGGCCAGTGCTGCCATCAAAATGCAGACGGGCGGATCACCGGTTGGCTATCTGGTTAAGCAGATCGTGTTTGTTTTGATGGGTTGGGGATTTTTTGGATTTTTGGCTTCTCTCAACCTGAATAAACTTCGTGGACGAGGTTTTTTATGGTGGACTTATGTGGGTATTCTTTTTTTATTGTTTTTCGTTAAGTTCTTTGGCCGCGCTGTTAATGGTGCCAATGGATGGATCAATCTCGGGCCGATCAGTATTCAGCCAGCCGAATTTTCAAAACTGTATCTGATAATCTATTGGGCCAATCGCTGTGCCAAGGTTAACGATGAGCTGCATCATCCTAGTATGCGCGAGTATTCCATGGCATTGTTTAAAACTAGTCTTTTACTGTTGCTTATCATTATTCAGCCTGACGTCGGCGGTTTTTCGATCAACTTTGCCATTGCTGCTTTGATAATCATGGCATCGGGCTATAATTCACGCTGGACGATCCTAATTTTTGATGGCCTGCTTTTGATTGGAATGATTGCCCTGCCTAGCCTAGCTAAGATTGTGGCGACTGGTCATATCAAAAATTATCAAGTCGCGCGCTTCGTGGCATTTGTCAATCCGTTTGGGACACAAAGCGGTGCCGGCAGTCAGTTGGTCAATTCATACTATGCAATCAGCAATGGTGGTCTAAAAGGCATCGGCCTAGGCAACAGTATTCAAAAAATGGGCTATCTGCCAGAACCAAATACCGACTTTATCTTATCAGTCGTCAGTGAGGAGCTTGGCTTTATTGGCGTGTTTTTGGTGCTTACGCTTTTGACGATCATCATTTGCCAGATCATTCGGGTTGGAGTTCGTTCTGACAGTATGTATGAGGGGCTGCTTTGTTACGGAGTCGGTACTTTTATTGCCGTTGAGGCTGCAATCAACGTCGGTGGGGTTACCGGCCTATTGCCGATTACTGGGGTGACGTTCCCATTTATCAGTTATGGGGGATCCAGTATGATTGCATTAAGCATTGCGCTAGGCTTGGCGATGAACGTCAGCATTCGGCAAAAGCTGCGGCGTAAAAACCAGCGACGACTGCAGGCAATCAGACAAAGGGGGATTGGCTAATGGATTTTTCGATTCGTCCCAGACGTGGGTTGATCGTTTATTTAAACAGTATGAAAACGGTCAAGTCATTGCGGCGATACGGCCGAATTCAATATGCATCACGTCGCATGCATTATGCGGTGCTGTACGTTGATGAACAAAATGTGGATACGATAACCGAAAAACTGCGACAGATGCGTAACGTTAGGCGAGTAATGCAGTCGCACTGGCCAGAACTTGATCCAGAATTAATAGACTTGGAATTAACGGGTCTGTATAAAAAACATGATGAGGATGAAAAAGAATGAGAATTATTTCCGGCGAGTTTCGTGGACGGCGCTTGAATGCCGTACCTGGAATGGCAACTCGACCAACGACTGATAAGGTCAAAGAGTCGCTGTTCAACATTATTGGACCTTATTTTGAGGGTGGAACCAGTCTTGATCTTTATGGCGGCAGCGGTGGACTAAGCATTGAAGCCGTTTCGCGAGGAATCGATCATGCAACCTTGATTGATCGGCAGTATGCAGCCATCAAAACCATCAAAAAAAACATTGAGGTTACCAAGCACCCTGAGCGTTTCAGCGTCTATAAGCAGGATGCCGAAAAATCCCTGCATTTCTTGAGTCGGCAAACGCAGCATTTTGATTTGGTTTTTTTGGATCCGCCATACGCCAAGCAACATATTATTGACGATCTTGAAAAAATGGTTGACTTGGATTTATTGAACGATCAAGCTTTAATAGTAGCCGAAACCAATCAAGAGGCAAATCTGCCGACTGAAAACTGGGGAAGCTTTGAATTCTTGCGTCAGCAGACCTATGGCATTACGGTGCTGACGATCTATCGTTTTAGAAAGGGTGAAACAGAATGAAAATCGCACTTTTTCCTGGGTCGTTTGATCCACTGACTTTAGGACACATGGACTTGATCCGTCGCGGCAGCGCCCTGTTTGATCAGCTGGCAGTTGCGGTAATGAGCAATGACTCCAAAAAACCACTGTTTACGGTTGAGGAGCGCGTGGCGCAGGTCAAAGAGGCCGTAGCCGGATTATCTAACGTTTCGGTTATCACGGCAGAAGGACTGACCGTTGATTTAATGAACAAGATTGGCGCCGATTATTTAATGCGTGGCCTGCGTAATGTTAATGACTTTCAATATGAGCGTGATATTGCGGCCATGAACCAGTTTTTAGATGATCAGGCAGAAACGGTCTTTTTCCTGGCTGATCCTAAATATCAGCATCTTTCCAGCAGTCTTTTAAAAGAAACGGCGGCAGCTGGTGGTGATATCTCTGCCTATTTGCCGGGCAACATCAATAAGGCTTTGGAGAAACGGCTGCGAGAGCAAAAACTGGAGCAGGTAAAAGAACAAAATGAGCAGACAAGATAAGCAGATTCTTAAACGGATTGCGGGAGTCCTGGCCGCGGTTTTGTTTGTTGGCTGGTTTTTATTTTGGCCATTGAACTACTATATCGAAACGCCAGGCACGGCCGATAATCTTAAATCATACGTAACGGTCAAGGGACATCCTGACAAGAAAAAGGGCAGCTATATGATTACATCCGTCTATCTGCAGCAAGCCCGCCCCGCAACCTATGTCTGGGCCCATTTTGATCCACACGCAACGATTGAAAAGGCTTCTGACGTTACGGGCGGTCAAAGCAGTGCTACGTATAACAAGGTCCAAAACTTCTATATGAAGAGTGCCATCAATGAGGCAATTGCTGTTGCCTACAAGGCTGCTCATCAAGAATATACCAAGCAGTATCTGGGGATCTACGTATTAGAGGTCGAAAAGCAGTCTAAATTTAAAAACGATCTGAAGGTTGGCGATACGATCACTGAGGTCAACGGTCGGCATTTTAATACTGCACAAGGCTATCAAAAATATATTGCCAAGCAAAAGGTCGGCCAAAATCTGACAATCACCTATCTGCATAATGGCAAGCGACACCAGACCACGCATAAGCTGATCAAGATCATGGGTGACCGCGCTGGAATCGGAATTTTATTGACTGACAACGTCAAGATTCATACCAAGATTCCAGTTAAGGTCAATCCTGGGCAGCTGGGTGGGCCATCTGGCGGCTTAATGTTTAGTCTGCAGATCTATCAGCAGGTATCCGGTGAAGATCTGCGGCATGGTCGCAAGATTGCCGGGACGGGAACGATTGCTCCAGATGGCTCGGTTGGCGAGATTGGCGGTATCGATAAAAAAGTCATTGCCGCTCACAAGGCTGGAGCAACGATCTTTTTTGCTCCTTATGTCAAGCCAACCAAGACGATTCTCAAATATGAAGAGGGTCATAAGACCAACTACCAGCTGGCCAAGGAAACGGCTAAAAAGTATGCACCGGGGATGGAAGTAGTACCGGTCAAGAGCTTTAACGATGCCGTTAAATATCTTAGAACTCATCAATAGAAAGAACGTCAGAGATTTTTGAAAATTTCTGGCGCTTTTTTAATGCGATCATATCTTTTTGGCATAAAGCATATTGAGGAGGTGAAAAAATGCAGTGGCAAGAATTCTTTGAGCTGCACCGTAAGACAATTCTGATCGTTTTAGGCGGATTGATACTGCTGATCGGTGGCTGGCTGTATTCAAAACCAACGCCGACCAGTCCTACGTTTGCTACGGCTACCAGCTCGGCCAAGCCAGCTGATGTTAAAAATGAGTCAGCGACACGGACTGCGAAGGTCTGTGTTGACGTTAAAGGAGCAGTCAATCAGCCAGGTGTCTATACGCTGGGCAAGAACGCTCGTGTCCAAGAAGCCATTAATGCAGCTGGCGGCGTGCATGCCGATGCGGATATGCGTCAGGTTAATCTGGCCAAGCAACTGCAGGATCAGCAGGTCGTCTATGTTCCAGCACAAGGTGAACAGCTGCCAGGCAGTTTGATGACTGGTATGGCTGCTGACCAAACTGGGCCGAGTCTTTCAGCTGGGGGACAGGATGCACCCAGGATCAATCTTAATCAGGCCAGCAAGGAAGAATTGTGTCAGATTAACGGAATTGGCGACAAAAAAGCTGATATGATCATCCAGTATCGGCAGCAGCATGGACCATTTAAAAGCGTTGATGAGCTGAAAAATGTCGATGGCTTTGGCGATAAGACGGTTGCCAAGCTAAAGGAACAAGTGGCGGTTTAAAATTGACGTTGGCGTTGGGATTGAATCTGGTATACTGGTTAGCAGAATAAAAAAGAGGATGATAAAAGTGGAACACAGAATTGATTGGGATCAGTATTTTATGATGCAGGCAGCCCTGCTGGCTTCGCGCAGTACCTGTCAGCGACTATCGGTTGGTGCAGTTTTGGTTCGTGATAAGCGCATCATTGCAGGGGGCTATAATGGCTCAGTTTCAGGTGATGATCACTGCTTGGATGCTGGCTGTTATTTGCGTGACGGCCATTGCGTACGAACGATTCATGCCGAGATGAACGCAATTTTGCAGTGTGCCAAGTTTGGTGCACCAACTGACGGGGCCAGTCTTTATGTTACCGACTTTCCATGTCTGCAATGCACCAAGAGTCTTTTGCAGGCTGGAATCAAAGAAATCAATTATATCCGCAATTATCACAATGATGACTATGCAATGAAGCTGATTCGTCTTAAAAACGTTGCTTTACACCAGATTAAACTTGATGCCAACATCTTGGAAGAAGCCCATTTGGATCAATACATCAATCCGCAAAAACCGGCGAATGATTAATTGATTGAGCCGCGGTGGCTTTTTCCAGCCCTAACCGCTGCCTTGGTTACTGGGATTATTTTAGGCAGTCAATTATGGCTGTTATTACTTCTGATCTATCTGCTGTACCGTGTGTGGACGCTGCATGATGGATCGACTTTCAGATATGTGCTCCTGGCGGCTTTGGTAACAGGAATGTTCTGCAGCCGGGCGCTTTATAATTCTTATCAAAAACCATTGCATAGTCCGCAGCCAATCGAGCGCACCTTTAAGACGATGCCCGATCAGATCAGCATCAATGGCAATCTGGTTCAGATGCAGGGAGTCGAGCTTGCTTCAGGTGAGCGGGAACTAATCACTTTGCGACTGCATTCCTCTCAAGAAAAAGCCGCCTTGATTCATAATCAGACCATGTTGATCTGGCGAATCAAGGGGCAAAAAGAACCAATTATCGAGCCGACCAATTTTGGCCAGTTCGACTATCAGAAGTATCAATGGCGCCATCATATCTATAATGAGGTCCGAACAGATGACTGGCAGGTAGACTCACAAAAACCACGCACTCTTATTGAGGGATGTCATTGTCTAAGAGCTGCACTGCATCAGTATTTTCAAACGCTGCCAGCACCTTTGAGCGAGTATTGCGACAGTCTGATTATCGGTTTGAATACGTTTGAGACGGCTCGCCTGCTCAGTTCAGTTAAAAAACTGGGCGTGATACATCTGTTTTGTATTTCGGGCATGCATGTTGTCTTGCTGATTGCAATTTTGCGTGGGCTTTTGATTCGCCTGCGTCTTAATATTGAAACGATTGACTGGCTCTTGATTTTTTTGCTGCCGTTTTATCTAATCGTCGGTGGCGGCGCGGCCAGTCTGATTCGGGCATCGATTATGGCAGAGGTCCGGCTTTTGAGTCATCGGCTGCATTTTTCAGGGATCGATGCCTGGTCGATCAGTCTTTTAATTGGCATAATGCTTGATCCATATGTATTATTAACGCTTGGTGGTCAACTGAGCTATTTAATGTCGCTTTTGATGCCATTGTCATTAAAAGACGTCTCGGATCTTAAAAGAGCATTTTGGCTGAATCTGGTCAGCTTGCCCAGTCTGTTTCATTATGTTTATGAGGTGCATCTGCTTAGCACGCTGGTCAGCTGGCTTTTGATTCCACTGTTTGGTACGATCCTTTTTCCATTGACATTGATTGCAGCACTGACTGCTAATTGGCTGCCATTATTGGCATATCGATTCAATCAGATGCTTAGGCTGCTGCATCATTTTTTGGACCAGCTGGCTGCATGTCCGGGAATGCTGACGTTTGGAAAGATCCCCGCTTTTTGGGCTATGATGCTTTTGATCTTAACGTTATGGCTGCTGGCTGATCCAGCACAAAAGGGCAGCTGGAAGCTTTTGATACTGGTCTACTGTGCTGTTTTTATGATGATTCATCTGCCGCTTTTTGGAGAGGTAACGTTTGTTGACATTGGGCAAGGCGATTGTGCCGTTGTCAAAATGCCGTTGAATCGCAAGGTAATCATGATCGATACCGGGGGTAAGCTGCACTATCAGATGCCACAATGGGCCAAAAGTCAGACAAACAATGATCAGGCAGCCAGAACCTCAATCAGTTATTTAAAGAGTCGGGGCATTACGCACCTGGATGCCATTTGTTTAAGCCACAGCGATGCTGATCATATCGGGTATCTGCCGACTGTGCTTGACTCAATGCGCGTCAGCGAGATTTTGGTACCCAGTGGAATGGAGCGTAATCAAAAATTCACACGTTTGATCAAAAAGCCGATTCAGGTCGTACCGGTTCAAGCAGGGGATCAGATCAAGGGAACATCGCTAAAAGTCGTCCATCCATTTAAGCCAGGTACAGGCAAAAATGAGGACTCAATGGTACTGGCTGGAAGATTTGGACAGTTGCGGTTTGTTTTTACCGGTGATCTGGATCGCAGTGGTGAGCGTCAGGTGATTAAGCACTATCCGAAGCTACATGCTGATGTCTTAAAACTTAGTCATCACGGCAGTAAGACTGGTAGTGATCCAAAGTTCTTGTATCGGCTGCAACCGCGTTACGGGATCGTTTCGGCCGGTCGCTTTAATCGATATGGTCATCCTAATCGCGTGACGATCAAAAATCTAAAAAAACAGGGCATTACGCCGATTTCAACGCAGCAGTATGGAATGATCAGTTATGTTTATCATCAAAATCATGGTTATTGGAAAACCAGACTAAAAGGGGATGAGTTAAAATGGATGTTGCCACCTTACGCCAACAGTTAAATGGCCAGGCACCGGCAATGGTCTACGTAGTATTGGGAACGCAGGGGATTTTACAGCAGCAGGCTCGTGATGCATTTATGGGATTGATTCCAGAAGCAGAGCGCGTGATGAATGTCGGCAGCTATGATATGGAAACAACGCCGCTTGCGACCGCAATTGATGATGCCATGTCAGCACCCTTTTTTGGTGAGCGGCGCTTGGTATTGATCAATAAACCATATTTTTTAACGGGCAGTCCAGCCAAGGTCAAGGTTAATCACGACCTGGATGCGCTTAAAAGTTATCTTGAGCATCCTGAGCCCTCGACAGTCCTAGTACTGATGGCGCCATATGAAAAGCTCGACAATCGCAAGGGTTTGGTCAAGGAACTGAAAAAAGTGGCCGTTGAAGTCAGTGCAGCTCCGTTAAGTGAACGGGATGCTCGGCATCAAGTCGAACAACAGCTCTTAAGTGATGGCTACCGTTTGGCAAATGGAGCCATGGATGAGTTGGTTAGGCGCACCAATGCTGATTATGGGCTGATGATGGCTAATTTAAAGAAACTGGAGCTGCTGGCCTATCAAACCAAGCAAATCAGTCAAGGCGACGTGATCGGCCTGGTTCCCCAATCACTGGATGAAAATGTCTTTGATCTGATTACGGCAGTCTTAAAGCGTGATCAGGCCCAGGCTTTAGACATTTACCAACAGCTTTTGGAAACCAATCATGAGCCATTGCAGTTAAATGCGCTGTTGGTCGGTCAGTTTCGACTGCTGATCCAAATTAAGGTCTTAAGCAGTCGCGGGTTAAGCCAAGGTACGTTGGCCAGCCGGCTTAAGGTGCATCCGTATCGGGTCAAAATCGTGATGCAGACGGCACGACGCTTTCAGATGAACGATCTGGTACGGGCCTATTTAGGCTTGATTCGCTGTGAAAAGGCGCTCAAGACGACAGCGCGCGATCCGGAGCTGCTGTTTCAGCTGTTTATGCTACAGTTCGCTAAAAAGGCCGGATAACACAAAAAAGCCGATGTCAATTAAGACATCGGCTTTTTTAATGTTGGCGCTACTTGTTGTAACGAGCCGTCAGACGGGACTTGTCACGAGCGGCCTTGTTTGCCTTGATCAGGCCCTTGGAGTGGGCACGGTCAATAGCGGAAATAGCTGCCTTGTACAGGTCGTCAAGGTTTTCGGCGCCGGCTACCTTAGCCTTGTCGAATTTCTTAACAGCCGTGCGCATTTCGCTCATTTGGGAAGCGTTGCGTGCTTGGGCCTTTTCGCTGATCCGTACACGTTCGATTGCTGATTTGATGATTGGCATGAATTTCACCTCCGTTAACCCGGTTTAATTAGTTGACCAGAATTTTTCAACATTTGTCATTATACAAAAGTCGGTAGTCGATTGCAATAGTCTTGATCTGATCGTTTTGAAAAAAGAACATGGGAGTTGCAATTTTAAGCATGATCCGTTATAGTAACAAAGGCTGCTCAAAGCAGTCATTGCCTCTTCTCGGTTCAGCGATCCTCACCGACGCTTTACCTAGAACTCGGCGCACAAAAAATTGAAAGGTGGGAATAGCAACATGGCTATCTCTAAAGAACGCAAAAACGAAATCATCAAGGAATACGCTACGCACGAAGGTGACACGGGTTCAACTCAAGTTCAAGTTGCCGTACTGACTGCTGACATCAACGAACTGAACAACCACCTGCGTACGCACAAGCATGATTACCACTCACAACGTGGTCTGATGAAGAAGATCGGTCACCGTCGTAACCTGCTGGCTTACCTGCGTCGTACTGACCTGCAAGCTTACCGTGAACTGATCAAGCGTCTGGGCCTGCGTCGTTAATCTTAACGTCTGCTCAGATTCAAAGTCTCGACAATCGTCGGGGCTTTTTTTGTTGCCTATTGATGATTAATTTAAAAAATTGCCGGGATAGAATGGTTAATTTTCAATCTATGTTGATTCTGTGGTAAGATGAATAACAGCAATTATGAACGAATAAATTGCCATGAGCCGCCCAGGTCCGTGGCGCGTTTAAATACAATCATAAGGAGCAAATATGAGCAAGATTAAGATTACGCCTTTTGGGGGCGTGCACGAAAACGGCAAGAATATGTATGCCGTTGAGGTTGATGAACAGATTTTTATCCTGGACTGCGGCTTGAAATACCCAGAAAACGAACTGATGGGGATTGACGTGGTCGTACCGGACTGGTCATTTTTAAAGGAAAGTGCTGATCGAATCGTTGGGGTATTCCTGACGCAGGGTCACGCCGATGCTATTGGCGGCTTGCCATACTTTTTGACTGACTTCAACGTTCCTGTCTTTGGGAGCGAATTAACGATTGCCTTGGCTAAGCTGGCCGTTAAAGACAGCGCCGACAAGAAAGTTAAAAAATTTAATGACTTCCATGTCGTTGATGCTGCAACTGAAATCGATTTTAACGATGTGACGGTTTCATTCTTTAAGACAACGCACTCGATTCCAGATACCATGGGGATCGTGTTGCAGACGCCAGAGGGCAACATCGTTTATACTGGGGACTTTAAGTTTGATCAAACGGCGGCAGAAGGCTACCGCACTGATCTGGCACGACTGGCTCAGATTGGTCAGCAAGGTGTGCTGCTGCTGCTGTCTGATTCGGCTGGTTCAGGCATCACTGGCATGAACACCAAAGAAAAAGACATCGCTGCCTATATTCAAGATACTTTTGAGGCAGCGCCTGGCCGGGTGGTTGTCGCCAGCGTAGCTTCCAATATCATGCGTGTACAGCAGATTTTAAATGCAGCTGCTGCGACAGGTCGCAAGGTAATCCTTTCTGGGCATGACTTAGAGCAGATCATCGATACGGCGATGAGCCTTGGCAAGTTGAAGATGCCTGAAGACGATCTTTTGATTACCTTGGAAGAAGCTAAGAAGATGGAGCCACAAGAACTGGTTGTATTGGAAACTGGCCGAATGGGCGAGCCAATCAAGGCATTGCAGCAGATTGCCAATGGTGACAATAAAAACATTACGCTCAACGAAAACGATCTGGTTTTTGTTACAACGACACCATCATATGCGATGGAAACAACAGTGCAAAAGACTGAGGACATGCTTTACCGGACGGGGGCCAGCGTCAAGTTTATTGCTGCTGATCTGAATCCATCCGGTCATGCCAATCAAAATGATGAACAGCTGATGCTCAACTTTATGCGGCCACAGTGGTTCATGCCAATTCAAGGCGAGTATCGTTTGCTTGATCAGCATGCCATCTTGGCTGAAGAAGTTGGCATTCCTGCTGATCATATCTTCTTGACCAATAAGGGTGACGTCTTGACTTATGAAGATGGCGCCTTCCATTTGGGTGCCCACGTGGAAGTTGGCAATACGATGATTGATGGAACCGGGGTTGGTGATATCGGCAATATCGTATTGCGTGATCGTCGTGTGCTGTCAGAAGATGGGATCTTTGTCGTTGTAGCAACGATTGACCGTAAGAAAAAGAAGATCGTGGCCCGGCCACAGATCACTTCACGCGGTTTTGTCTTTGTTAAGACGAATCGTCAATTGATGAAGCAGAGTGCGGATCTGGTTGAAAAGGTCGTTCAAGAAAATCTGGACCAAAAAGAATTTGACTGGACGCATCTTAAATCCGACGTGCGCGAAAAACTGAATCGCTTCCTCTTTAACCAAACGAAGCGTCATCCAGTGATTCTGCCGGTAATTATGGAGATCAACCAGCATCCAAAGCGCAAGAATCATTCTAAAAAGACCAATGATAAGGCCAATGAAGAATCAACGTCCAAAAAGACGACTGCCAAGCGTCGTGGCCGGGGACGCGGAGCCAAGCGTCAGCGCAAAGCCGAGACCAAGGCCAGCAAATAATCAACAGCGTGAGCATCTGTGAATGCTCGCGCTGTTTGGCTTTCAGAAAGGAATTAATAATTATGACGCCTTTGCAACAAGAGCAGTTTCATCAAGCCGATCAGCTTCTTGATCAGCAGCATTATCATGAGGCTGCACAGCGATTTGCCGCGCTTTATGAAGAAGTTGATGAGTTCGTTGTCAATCGTCAGCTGGTAAAATCTTTGTATGAGGATCAACAGTATGCCGAGGCGCTCAGCTATGCCAATGAGCATCTCAATGAATATACCGCCTCTAGGGAATTAATGCAGCTTTTGATCGAGGTTGAGCTGCATGCTCAGGCCTTTATTGACGTTCGCGTGCAATTAAACAGTCTGCCTAAATGGCATGATGAGTTCATCAAACAAGTTGAGCAGGCTGAAAGTTCGTTTGCCAAGCACTATCAGACCTCACTGAACAGCCAGCTCAAGCAGTTCTATCATTTGGGAGACGGCAGTTTTGCCGAACAGCAGCGACGTTTTAAAGCGGCCAGTCATCTGCCGCTTAAACAGTATCTGATCGGTGCCAAGTTCTTAGCGCGTGATCCATTCGTCAATCCACTGATTAGATCAAGTCTTTTGCAGATTATGCAGCGTCTGCATCTGCAAGAAAGAATCACGATCTATTGGCTGGATGAGCAAGAGCATGAGGTTGATTTGGGCAGGCTACAAGATGTCGAGTCGATTCAAACGGTCCAGCAGATCGAATCAATGATTAAAAAAGAGTTTAGTCAGCTCGATCCATTGTCGTATCAAATGTTTGATCAAGAGTTTCACTTGCAGCTGGCATTTTTGTATCCATTGATTGAATTGGCAATTCCCAATCCAACCGCATGGTACCATGCTTTAACGGCTTATTCACAGAGCACGGATCAGGATTACGACGTTATCTTGGCCAAACAATGGCAGAATCAAATTGCCCGCTTGGCTCAGCGACTGGGCATGCAATAAAAAGTTTCGGTTAAATTCATTTACAAATCAGGGTAGAGCTGATATTATAATTAAGAATTCTTTCGGAAAACCGGTTTTAAAACTTTTAATTGGCTCCCGGAAGTAGTACAATTTTCATTAAGGGTGTGTCAGACGGTTTTTGACTTGTCTGGCATTATACTTGTAATTTATCAGGAGGATTTCATTAATGGCTGAAAAAGAACATTATGAACGTACTAAACCCCATGTAAACATTGGTACTATTGGCCACGTTGACCATGGTAAGACTACTCTGACTGCTGCAATCACGAAGGTTCTGGCAGAAAAGGGTCTGGCAAAGGCTGAAGACTACGCTGATATCGACAACGCTCCAGAAGAAAAGGAACGTGGTATCACTATCAACACGGCCCACGTTGAATACGAAACGGAAACGCGTCACTACGCACACATCGATGCCCCTGGTCACGCCGACTACGTTAAGAACATGATCACTGGTGCCGCACAAATGGATGGTGCTATCCTGGTTGTTGCTGCTACTGACGGTCCTATGCCACAAACTCGTGAACACATTCTGTTGGCTCGTCAAGTTGGTGTTCAATACATCGTTGTATTCCTGAACAAGACCGACTTGGTTGACGATGACGAACTGGTTGACTTGGTTGAAATGGAAGTTCGCGACCTGCTGAGCGAATACGATTTCCCTGGCGATGACATTCCAGTTGTTCGTGGTTCTGCTTTGAAGGCTCTGGAAGGTGACCCTGAACAAGAAAAGGTTATCCTGCACCTGATGGATGTTATCGACGAATACATCCCAACTCCAAAGCGTCCTACTGACAAGCCATTCATGCTGCCAATCGAAGACGTCTTCACTATCACTGGTCGTGGTACTGTTGTTTCCGGTCGTATCGACCGTGGTACTGTTAAGGTCGGCGACGAAGTTGAAATCGTTGGTCTGAAGGACGAAATCCTGAAGTCTACTGTTACGGGTGTTGAAATGTTCCACAAGACGCTGGACCTTGGTGAAGCCGGGGACAACGTTGGTGTTCTGCTGCGTGGTATCGGCCACGACCAAGTAGAACGTGGTCAAGTTCTGGCACAACCAGGCTCCATCCAAACGCACAAGAACTTCAAGGGTGAAGTCTACGTTATGACGAAGGAAGAAGGGGGCCGTCACACGCCATTCTTCTCCAACTACCGTCCACAATTCTACTTCCACACTACTGACGTTACGGGTACGATCGAACTGCCAGATGGTGTAGAAATGGTTATGCCTGGGGACAACGTTACGTTTACTGTTTCCCTGCAAAAGCCAGTTGCCATTGAAAAGGGTCTGAAGTTCACTATTCGTGAAGGTGGCCACACTGTTGGTGCCGGTGTCGTTTCTGACATCCTGGACTAATTTCAAATTAGTGCAATAAATAAAAGAGCAAGCAGAGTTCTGCTTGCTCTTTTTTTGTGTCTAAAAAATGAATCTTTGCTTGGCTAGGGTGACTGATGTTCTTAAAAAAAGCGTATCTAAATTAAGCTTGAACCAGGCTGCAACTTGACGGCTTGGCTTTTTATTTCCGAACAATCGTATTTAAATCCTTTTACAAAAGCCGATTTAAAAATCAGATGCGAACATTCGTAATTTTATCGTTTTAATCTATTGCAAAAATCCGAAAATTGTTGCATAATCAAATCTTGTTTGTTGGATTAAATGCATAGGAGATGAATTTTAATGGGTCAAAGCACGAATAACTCGCCTGCTTCTACCAATATTTTAGAAAAATGGTTTCATTTAAGCGAGCAGGGCACGACGATCAAGCGTGAGCTGCTCGCGGGTCTGACGACTTTTGTTTCAATGGCCTACATTCTGTTTGTTAATCCCAGCGTCTTGGGAATGGCCGGCATGAACAAGGGCGCGGTTTTTACGGCAACGGCACTATCTGCAATTATCGGCTGTTTATTGATGGCATTTTTAGCCAATTATCCGATTGCCATTGCGCCTGGTCTTGGTGATAACGCGTTCTTTACATACTCGGTGGTTCTGGCAATGGGGATCTCATGGCAGACCGCGATGGCTGGTGTTTTTGTAGCATCGGTAATCTTTACGATCCTTTCTTTGATGAAGGTGCGTGAAGCTGTTATCAACGCGATTCCGCATGATTTGAAGCTGGCAATTGCCGCTGGGATCGGTTTGTTCATCGCTTTTGTCGGTCTGCAAGGCGGTGGCCTGGTTGTCGCAAGCAAGAGCTCATTGGTTCAATTGGGTTCATTGACGGTACCAACGACTTGGCTGACGATCTTTGGGGTTTTGGCAATCGCACTATTGATGGCTAAACGGGTTCCTGGATCAATCTTTATCGGGATGATTCTGACAACGCTGCTGGGCTTGTTTACGGGCCTGATTAAGATGCCTGCTCATATTATTTCGTTAGCTCCTTCCATGAAGCCAACTTTTGGCGTGGCACTGACCAGCCTGGGCAAGGTTAATACGCCGCAGATGTGGGCCGTTGTTTTGATCTTTTTGCTGGTGGCCTTCTTTGACACAGCCGGAACGCTGGTGGGCTTAGCTCAACAGGCTGGTTTGATGAAAAACGACCGAATGCCGCGGATTGGTCAGGCTTTGATGGCAGATTCGATTTCCATGCTGAGTGGTTCGGTAATGGGGACTACGCCAACGGCAGCCTACGTTGAATCATCTGCCGGAATTGCCGTTGGTGGCCGGACTGGTCTGACTGCCTTGACGGTCGGTGTGTTGTTTGCCTTTAGTCTGTTGTTCAGTCCACTTTTGACGGTGGTAACGACGCAGGTTACGGCACCAGCTCTGATTATTGTTGGTTCGCTGATGGCAAGTTCTTTGGCTGGCATTGATTGGCTTCACTTTGAAATTGCCTTTCCTGCCTTCATGGTGGTTGCCGGCATGCCATTGACCTACAACATTTCTTACGGGATCGCATTTGGGTTTATCATCTACCCATTGACGATGACGGTTGCTGGTCGCCGTAAAGAAATCAACTGGATCATGTGGACGCTGCTGTTCGTCTTCATCTTGATGCTGTACGTTTTAAACGTTTTGCCATCATAAAAATCTTTAAAAGACGCGATCGATAGCGGTCGGGTCTTTTTCTTAATATATAATAGAAAAAACTGAAAGAGGGACGAATTAATGATTAAAAAAGCTGAGTTAAAACATGTGATTGACGTGGCAGCTGGGCGCGTTGCTGCAGACGTTGTAATCAAAAACGCCCAGATTGTCGATGTCTGCTTGGGTTGCATGCGTAAAGGCGATGTAGCGATTGCAAGCGGCTATATTGCTGGGATCAGTGATCATTATGAAGGCAAGCAGACAGTTGATTTAGCCGGCAGATTCTTATTGCCTGGCTTGATCGATGCCCATATCCACGTCGAGTCGTCCTATGTTTCACCGGAAGAGTTTAGTCGTATCTTTGTACCATGCGGGACGACGACCGCTTTATGTGATCCGCATGAGATTGTCAACGTAGCCGGCTTAAAGGGACTGGAATACATGGAGCAGGCTGCCAAGCTGGCTAAGATGGATATTCGTTATTTGATGCCTGCTTGCGTCCCATCAACGCCTTATGAGCATGCCGGTGCCAATCTGGCTGCCAGTGACATGGAGCCGGCCTTAAAAAATGGTGAAGTGGATGGGCTGGCTGAATTGATGAACTATGTCGGCGTTGTCAATAATGATGACAAGATGATTGATGAAGTCATGCTGGCCCAAAAATATCATCGTCGTATTGATGGCCATGCGCCACAGGTTTCTGGTAAGCTGCTCAATGCTTATGCGGCGGCCGGCGTAGGCAACGATCATGAATGCTCAACGGTTCAAGAAGCGCAAGATCGTTTGGCATGTGGGATGTATGTTTTGCTGCGCCAAGGTACGACCGAACATGATTTAAAGAGCCTCTTGCCGGTTGTTACGCCACAGACTGCACGTCATTGTCTGCTGGCTGGTGATGATGTGCAGGCGGTCACGGCAATGACTTTGGGCCATTTGGACAACAGTATTCGCATCTGTATCGAACAGGGACTGTCACCAATTACGGCAATTCAAATGGCGACACTCAATGCTGCCGAATACTGTGGCTTAAATGATCGTGGGGCGATTGCGCCAGGACGCCGAGCTGATCTGGTGGTTGTTGATGATCTAAGAAGTTTCCATGTGGAACAGACTTGGATTATGGGTGAAAAAGTTGCTCAAGACAGCCAATATCTGCCTCAAGTGCAACGTTATCCAATTGGCGCCGTAGAATCTTCCATGCATGTTAAGCCATTGTCAGCTGACTGCTTTAAACTGCATTTGAGCGGCAAGCCGGTGCGCACGATTGAAGTAATTCCAGGCGAGGTGCTGACTGGTGAAAAGATCTGCCAAGTCAGTCATGACAACGATGGCGACTTTGTCTATAATCCAGCTCAAGATGTGACCAAGCTGGCAGTTATTGAGCGCCATCATGCGACCGGTAAAATGTGTACGGCCTTGGTTAGTGGCTATGGAATCAAGCATGGTGCGATTGCCATTTCAATTGGCCATGATTCGCACAACATCATGGTTACCGGAGTCAGTGATAACGAGATGCATGCAGCCGTTGATGAATTGATCAAACAAGGTGGCGGCGTTGTCATGGTCAAGGATCAAGAGCCGATTGCGCGGATGCCATTGCCAATTGCTGGCTTGATGAGCGATCAGCCAGCTGAAAAAGTCGTGGCTGCGCAAAACGAGATCAACCGAGTCGCCCATGATGAGCTGGAAATTCCCGCCAACGTTGATCCGGTCATGTCACTGAGCTTTTTGCCATTGGCAGTGATTCCAGAATTAAAATTAACCGATGAGGGACTGTTTGACGTTGCCAATGGTCGCTTTGCTACGCTGGAGGTTGACGATCAAGCCTAAATTGGCGATAATTGGCGCGAATAGTTGAAATCCGGAACACTGTACGGTAAACTATTAAAGTATGTACAGGTCGCTGTTATTTAAGAATTGAAACGGCGATCAGTTGAAAACTGCAAGTTATTGGAGGAAATGAAATGTCAGCAAAATGGGAACGCGACAGCGAAGCCAGCAAAGGGACATTAACTTTTGAAATCGACGTTGAAACGGCTAAGAAGGGTATTGACCAAGCCTTTAAGCGTACGCAAAAACGGATCACGGTTCCTGGTTTCCGTAAGGGCCACGTGCCACGTCAACTGTTTAACCAAATGTACGGTGAAGAAGCTCTGTACCAAGATGCTTTGAACATCGTGCTGCCAAAGGCCTACGAAGATGCCGTTAAGGAAACGGGCATCGAACCAGTTGACCAGCCACAAATCGATGTTAAGAGTCTGGAAAAGGGTCAGCCATGGGTACTGACTGCCGAAGTTGCCGTTAAGCCAGAAGTTAAGCTGGGCGACTACAAGGGTATGGAAGTTCCTGCTCAAGACACCACGGTTTCCGACAAGGAAGTTGAAGACGAATTGGAATCCAAGCGTCAACAACAAGCTGAACTGGTTCTGAAAGAAGACCAACCAGCTGAAAACGGCGACACGGTTGTTATCGACTACGTTGGTTCCGTTGATGGCGAAAAGTTTGACGGCGGCTCTGCTGACAACTACTCGCTGGAACTGGGCTCTGGTGCCTTCATTCCAGGCTTTGAAGACCAACTGGTTGGCCACAAGTCCGGTGACGACGTTGAAGTTAAGGTAACCTTCCCTGAAGAATACCACGCTCAAGACCTGGCTGGTAAAGAAGCCGTCTTTGAAGTTAAGCTGCACGAAGTCAAGGAAAAGCAACTGCCAGAAATGGACGACGAATTCGCCAAGGACGTTGACGAAGACGTTGACACGCTTGACGAACTGAAGGAAAAGACGAAAAAGCAGCTGCAAGAACAAAAAGAAGACGCTGCTCACGCTGCCATTGAAGATGCCGCGATCGAAGCCGCTGTCAACAATGCTGAAACGGAAGAAATTCCACAAGCTATGCTGGACGACGACACGGACCGTCAAGTACAACAATACCTGATGGGCATGCAACAACAAGGCATCAACCCTAAGATGTACTTCCAAATCACTGGTACGACTGAAGACGACCTGCGCAAGCAATTCGCCAACGATGCTGCCAAGCGCGTTAAGACCAACCTGGTTCTGGAAGCCATCGTTAAGGACGCCAACCTGGAAGCAACCGATGAAGACATCGATGCTGAAATCAAGGACCTGGCTTCTCAATACGGTATGGAAGAAGATGCCGTTAAGAAGGCTCTGTCCAAGGATATGCTGAGTCACGACATTCAAATCAAGAAGGCCGTTGACCTGGTTACGGATTCTGCCAAGCAGGTTGAATCCAAGGACGCAGAAGAAGACAAGTAATCTTTGACATTGCGTTAAAAAACAGCTGTTACGCTGCTTAAAACAAATAGGGCCCAGCGTTCGGTCATCCGGGTGCTGGGCCCTGTTGTCGTACTGAGTCGATTAAATCCACGTCTTGAATCATTCTGAATGGGCAGATGATGGTTTGAATTATTCGAAATTTGGTCGACAGTTTGGTATGATAAACACAATCATTTTAAGAGGAGGACGCAAAATGTTTGAAGATACCAGTGGCATGGATGCCGTGCACTGTTCTTTTTGTGGCAAGTCGCAAGACGAGGTAAAAAAGATCGTTGCCGGTCCTGGCGTCTACATTTGCAACGAGTGTGTCGATCTTTGTCAGCAGATTATTGAACAGGAACTGGCTGAAGATCACGCCAATGAAACTTTCCGCGTACCAACGCCGGCTGAAATCGTCAAGGAGCTCAATGATTATGTAATTGGTCAAGACGATGCCAAGAAGACGTTGGCCGTAGCGGTATACAACCACTACAAGCGGGTCAACGCCATGATGACCGGTGACAACAACGAAACCGATCTGCAAAAGAGCAACATTGCTATTATTGGGCCAACGGGTTCTGGGAAAACCTACCTGGCACAATCATTGGCTAAGATCTTAAACGTGCCGTTTGCCATTGCCGATGCAACGACTTTGACTGAGGCCGGTTATGTCGGTGAAGACGTTGAAAATATCATCCTAAAGCTTTTACAGGCGGCAGATTTTGATGTTGAACGGGCCGAAAAAGGGATTATCTACATCGACGAAATTGACAAGATTGCCAAAAAAGGCGAAAATGTCTCGATTACGCGGGATGTTTCCGGTGAAGGCGTTCAGCAGGCGCTGCTTAAGATCTTGGAAGGCACGATTGCCAATGTTCCGCCGCAGGGAGGTCGTAAGCACCCGCAACAAGAATTCATTCAAGTTGACACCAGCAACATTTTGTTTATCGTCGGTGGGGCCTTTGACGGAATTGAAAACATCGTCAAAGAACGCTTGGGTGACAAGACGATTGGCTTTGGCACCGATACTGGTGAATTGCAGGATGTTAACGAAAAGAACATTTTACAACACGTAATTCCAGAAGACCTGCTCAAGTTTGGACTGATTCCAGAATTTATCGGTCGGCTGCCAGTCTTGACGGCACTGCAAAAGCTGGATGAAGATGATCTGGTACGTATTTTGACCGAACCAAAGAATGCGCTGGTCAAGCAGTATCAAGAACTGATTCGTCTGGATGGCAGTCAGCTGCAGTTTACGGATGGTGCCTTGCGTGCAATGGCGCAACTGGCGATCAAGCGTAATACCGGTGCGCGGGGCCTGCGCTCAATTATTGAAGACGTGATGCGCGATGTCATGTTTGATCTGCCGAGTCGCGATGACGTGGCTAAGGTCGTAATCGACAAGCGCTGCGTAGAAAATCATGGCGAGCCGCGTTATCTATTAAAGGACGAAAAAGCTTCATAGGCAGTCAGAAAGGGTCAACAGTGGCCCTTTTTTAACGGAGGAATCAAAACAGATTATGGAAGTTCATCACGTTGACTTAACGATCAGTGCAGTTGCCGAAGAGCAGTATCCTAAAACGGACTACCCTGAGATTGCCCTGGTTGGCCGTTCCAATGTCGGCAAGTCTTCTTTGACCAATGTCTTGATCAATCGCAAAAACTTTGCCCATACTTCCAGCCAGCCTGGTAAAACGCAGACGCTGAATTTCTACAATGTTGAAGATCAGCTCTTTTTCGTTGATGTGCCTGGCTATGGTTATGCCAAGGTTTCCAAAAAGCAGCGCGAAAAGTTTGGCAAGATGATTGAGACCTATCTGACTACGCGTCCGCAATTAAAGGGCGTGATTGAGCTGGTTGATGCCCGCCATGCGCCAAGTGATGACGATGTGGCCATGTATCAATGGCTGAAGTATTACCAAGTACCGCTTTTGGTGGTTGGGACTAAGATTGACAAGGTTAAGCCCAGTGCCCGGACAAAGTCGATTTCACAGATCACGAAGACGCTGGGGCTAGAAGATACGCCACTGCAGCTTTTCTCGGCAGAAACCAAGTACGGTAAGGATGAGGTTTGGCAATGGATCGAAGCCCGCATGCATGATTAGAGATATTTATCAGCTGTAGCTGGATCAAATTGAATCAGGCAACATAAAAGGGCCCCGCGTCCGGAATTGACCGGATACGGGACCCTCTTGTCGTTTAATGACAGTCATTACTGCTTGTCTTGTTGCTCAGCTTGCTCTTTGTCAGCTGGCTTGTCTTTTGGCTTAGCCTTTTCTTTAGGATCGATTGCCAGATCGTTGAACAGCTTTTCCAGCTTTTGATTGCGCTGCGTTACCAAACCCATAGCTGAACCTCCTTTAACTTATTGCTTGAAGCTATCCTAACATAAACTAGAAAAAGCGTAAATCAACTCATAGGCGATTCTTTTGCGACCAGGAGTCGACCTGTACTAAAATTAAAGATAATTGCTAAAACGGAGGAATTTGATGACCACACAACGAGTGGAACACAAGCTGATGCTGCTGCCGGACAAACCCGGCTGCTATTTGATGAAAGATATCAATGGTCAGATCATCTATGTCGGCAAGGCCAAAAATCTCAAAAATCGCGTACGCTCGTATTTTAAGAGCAGTCATACCGGCAAGGTCGCGGCGATGGTTGATCAAGTAGCTGATTTTGACATTATTACCACTGATTCCAACAAAGAAAGCTTTTTGCTGGAGATCACACTGATTCAAAAACACCAGCCTTATTACAATATCAAGCTTAAGCGAGGGACTGGCTATCCTTATATCAAGATTACCAATGAGCGTGACCCACGTATCGAAATCACCGGTCAGATCAAAAAAGACGGGGCCTATTATTTTGGCCCGTATCCAAACGTTTATGCCGCTGAAGAAACGCTGCACTTTATCCAAAAAGTTTATCCACTGCGGCGCTGCAAGGGGCATCAGGGACGGCCATGTCTTTACTATCACATGGGACAGTGCTTGGGCGCCTGTTTTAGAGAGGTACCGCGTGAGGAATACGATACCCAGATCAAAAAAATCAAGTCGTTTTTAAACGGTAATACTGCCAGCGTCAAGCGTCAGCTGTTGGCCAAGATGAAACAGGCCAGTGAAGAATTGGAGTTTGAACGAGCCGCGGAGATTCGCGATCAACTGCACTATATTGAGGTGACGGTTGAAAAACAAAAAATCATTACTAATGACAAAACACCGCGTGATCTGTTCAACTTTTATATGGACAAAGGCTGGCTGAGCATTCAAGTATTCTTTATTCGTCAGGCTCGTTTGATGAAGCGGGAAAAGCGTTTGTTTCCAGTCGTTGATTCAGCAGCAGAAGAAATGACCAGCTTCATTTTACAGTTCTATAACCGTAAAAATAATATTTTGCCAAAAGAGATTCTCTTGCCGGCTGGCTTGCCCAATCGAGAAATCAGCGAGATTTTAGGGGTACCGGTACGAACGCCGCAGCGAGGAGAAAAACGGGATCTGATGCACATGGCCTATGAAAATGCCCAGCTGCAGCTCAATGAAAAGTTTCGTTTACTAGAACTTGATCAAGCCAAAACCAGTGGCGCTATGAAAGAAATCACGGACGCCCTGGGACTGCCAGAATGTCATAAGATTGAAGCTTTTGACCACTCGCATATTCAAGGTGCCGATCCGGTCAGTGCCATGGTCGTGTTTGTTGATGGTGAGCCAGCCAAAAAGCTTTACCGCAAATACAAGCTTAAATCCGTGATCGATCATGCCGATGAGGCCGCCAGCACGCGTGAGGTAATTCGGCGTCGCTATAGCCGACTTTTAAAAGAAGGTCAGCCACTGCCTGATCTGATCTTTATGGATGGCGGTGAGATTCAAATGGATGCCGTCAAAGACATTTTGGAAAATGAACTGAACCTGCAGATTCCGGTAGTTGGCATGGTAAAAAATGATAAGCATAAAACGGCTGATCTTTTATATGGCAACGACGATCATCACGTTCATCTAGATCCGCGCAGTCAGGGCTTTTATCTGGTGCAGCGAATTCAAGACGAGGTGCATCGCTTTGCAATCACTTTTCACCGTAGCGTGCATACCAAGCATTCCCTTAGCTCACGTTTGGATGAGATCAAAGGCGTGGGGCCCAGAACGCGCAATAAGCTGTTAAAGGCTTATGGCTCATTGGATAAGATTGCTGATGCCAAGGTTGAAGAGATTCAAGCTTTGGGCATCAATCAAAAAACGGCCCAATTAATCAAACTTTCTTTGCAGGGTAAGGCCACAATGGCAAAAGGCAGCAGTCATGACTGATTTTGACGCCCGCATGATTTTTCCTTATACTAGACTTAGTAGTCACTATTTTAAGAACGGAGAATATTTTTCATGGCTAACATGTTTGTGGATCAAATAAAAATTGAAGCCCATGCCGGAAAAGGCGGTAATGGGATGGTGGCTTTCCGACGCGAAAAGTACGTTCCCAACGGCGGACCAGCTGGTGGCGACGGTGGCCGCGGCGGCAGCATCATTTTAAAGGTCGATCCTGGCTTGCGGACGCTGATGGATTTTCGCTACCACCGGATTTTTAAGGCTAAAAATGGCCAAAATGGAATGAGCAAGCAGATGACGGGGGCAGCTGCTTCAGATCTGATCGTTGCCGTCCCCGAGGGAACTACGGTGCGCGATCTGGATACCGGCGAAATCATGGGCGATCTGACTCAGCCTGGTCAAGAGTTGGTAATTGCTAAGGGTGGCCGTGGCGGTCGCGGCAATATTCACTTTGCCTCAGCCAAAAATCCTGCCCCTGAGATTGCCGAAAATGGTGAACCAGGTGAGGATCGCTATTTGGAATTGGAATTAAAGATGCTGGCCGATGTTGGTTTGATCGGGTTCCCATCTGTGGGCAAGTCAACGCTGCTTTCCGTTGTTACGGGAGCCAAGCCTAAGATTGCGGCCTATGAGTTTACAACGCTGGTGCCAAATCTAGGGATGGTCATGCTGCCAGATGGTCGCGACTTTGCAATGGCTGATATGCCTGGTTTAATCGAGGGTGCATCTAAAGGGGTCGGGTTAGGTCTGACTTTCTTGCGCCACATTGAGCGGACTCGGGTCTTGCTGCACCTGATCGATATGGGCAGTCAAGACCCCGAACAGGCCATTGAGCGCTATCACCAGATCAATCATGAATTGGCCGCGTATGATCCTGAGCTGCTCAAGCGGCCACAGATTATCGTTGTTACCAAAATGGATCTGCCGGATGCCCAAGAAAACCTGGCCCACTTTAAGGAAAAGCTGGCCCAAGACGATACGTTTGAAAAGATGCCGCCAGTCGTGCCGATCAGTGCCATTACGCACCAAGGCGTCCAGGGACTGATGCAGATGACGGCCGATCTGCTTGATCAAACGCCGGCCTTTGACAGCGAGCATCATGATAAGCTGGAGACGGTTGAATACCATGCCAAAGAAGAAGAACCAGCCTTTACCATTACGCGTGATGACGATGGCACCTGGGTCCTGGGTGGCGAAAAGCTGACGCGGCTGTTTAAGATGTCCAATCTGGATCATGAGGATGGTCAGCTGCGCTTTGCCCGCCAGCTGCGGCACATGGGCGTGGACGATGCATTGCGGGCCAAGGGCATTCAAAACGGTGATCTGGTGCGCATCGAAAAATTTGTTTTTGAATTTGTCCAATAATTGATGATAATAGAAGACAGAATAGGAAAATGATTTATGCAGATTGAATTCTTAGGAACCGGTGCGGGGTCGCCAAGTAAGCAGCGCAACGTTTCCAGCATTGCCTTAAAACTGCTGGAAGAACGCAATGCAGTGTGGCTGTTTGACTGTGGCGAGGCAACTCAGCACCAGATTTTGCGGACGACGATTCGCCCTCGCAAAATCGAAAAAATCTTTATCAGTCATCTTCATGGCGACCATATTTTTGGTCTGCCTGGCCTGCTGAGCTCGCGGTCGTTTCAAGGCGGCAATGAGCCATTGACGATCTATGGCCCGGTTGGCATCAAAGAATTTGTCAAGACGGCCTTAAAAGTGAGTGAGTCGCGCTTGAGTTACCCACTGAAGTTTGTCGAGTTGACTGATGATGGTAAGATTTTCAGCGATAAGACGTTTACGGTTTATACCAAAAAGCTGAACCATAAAATTGCCTGTTTTGGCTATCGCGTGGTTGAGCATGATCATCCTGGCGAGCTGCAAGTCGAAAAACTGCGCGCAGCCAAGGTTCCATCCGGTCCAATCTATGGCCAGCTTAAAGCCGGTCAGACCGTTGAGCTGCCGGATGGACGCGTTTTGGATGGCCACGACTTTATTGGTGAGCCGCAAAAGGGCCGCGTGATTACGATTATCAGTGATACGCGTCATACGCCGGCGGCCGTTGAACTGGCGGAGGATGCCGACGTCTTGATTCATGAAGGTACCTTTGCCAAAGATGAGATCAAGATGGCGCGCAGCTATTACCATTCAACCAGTGGTCAGGCGGCAATGACAGCGAAAAAGGCGCATGCCAAAAAACTGCTGTTGACGCATATCTCGGCACGCTATGCCGGCAAGGCGGCCTATCAGCTGGCCTACCAGGTTCGTGATATATTCCCCGCCACGCGCGTCGTTAATGATTTTGATATAGTTGACGTACCATTTAAATAGAGGTGATGGCAATGATGAAGCGAATGAAGGCATTACGGATGCTGCGCAACAAGATTGTTTTGATTACTGGCGGATCCAGTGGTATTGGCAAGGAGCTGGCTTTAGAAGCAGCCAGACGCGGTGCAATCGTCGTAGTCTGCGCGCGTAATCTAGAAAAGCTCAATCAGGTTGCTCAGCAGTGTCTGATTCTTTCGGGACGCCCATCATTTGCCTATCAATTGGACGTCACTGATCCGGATCGCGTCGATGAGGTCTTGAATACGATTCGGCATGAGGTTGGCGAGATTGATGTTTTGGTTAATGCTGCTGGGCTGGGCGACTTTACCGCGGTTAAAGATCAGCCTCGTTCAGCCATGACGCGCATGGTTGACGTTAATTTGCTGGCATTGATGTATCTGAGCCGCTGCGTAGCCAAACAGATGATGGACCAGGGATTTGGCGCCATTATCAATCTGGGATCTTTGGATGGCAAGATCCCAACGCCGAATGCCGCCGCCTATTCAGCAACCAAGGCCGGTGTAATCCAGTTCGACAATATTTTGCGCATGGAAGTGGCTGACTATGGTGTCCAGGTGTTGACCGTCAATCCGGGTCCCGTTGCCACGTCGTTTTTTGATAAGGCGGATTCCGATGGCAGCTACCTAAGCAAACTGCCACGTTGGATGATTGTGCAGCCGGCGGAACTGGCTAAGCAGGTTTGGGATCATGTTGGGTATGAGACCCGTGAGATTAACGTACCAGCTTGGACTTCTTGGCTTTCATGGGGCTATCAGGTGTGGCCGGGACTTGGCGATTGGGCAATCAAAAAGTTTTTTGACTATCAACAGGACAAGCGCAGTCTATAAAAAGCAGCGACCGGGACTAAAGCAGGTTCCGGTTGTTATATTTTAAGGAATGGTGAAATCATGGAAGCGCGCTATGAGTGGGAATTTTCCCAAAATAAAAACCAGCAGCTGGCCAATGAGCTACAGCAGCAGTGTCAATTATCGCCACTGTTGGCTCAATTATTGATCCAGCGCGGCATTGATTCGGTTGAAAAAGCCAAGCAGTACTTGGATCCACAACTGGCCGAACTGCGCGATCCCTTTGAGCTGCACGATATGCAAAAGGCGGTCAATCGGATTCAAGCTGCCGTTGCCAATGGTGAAAAGATCGTTATCTATGGCGACTATGACGCGGATGGCATTACCAGTACGGCCGTTATGTATGAAACCCTGGACGAGGTGGGGGCTCAGGTTGAGTTTTTCATTCCCAACCGTTTTACTGATGGCTATGGTCCCAACCTTGACGAGTATCAGCGATTAATTGATGGTGGTGCTCAATTAATCGTTACGGTCGACAATGGCGTTTCTGGAGCCAAGGAGATCGAATATGCCAACTCGCGCGGCGTTGACGTGGTCATTACCGATCACCACGAGTTGCCTGAAAAACTGCCTGAAGCAGCAGCAATCGTACACCCTAAGTATCCAGGCAGTGAGTATGCAGGCGGGGACCTTTCCGGTGTTGGCGTTGCCTTTAAGACGGCCTGGGCCCTAACCGAAGAGTTTCCCCAAGAAATGTTGGATCTGGTGGCAATTGGCGAACTGGCCGATCTGGTCGACGTAACCGGTGAGAATCGGGCACTGATCACCTGGGGTCTCAAGCAATTGCGACAAGGGATGCGACCTGGTCTTCATCAGTTGGTCAAGCTGGCCAAGCTCAATGAGGATCAATTGTCCGATCAAGACGTTGGCTTTGGCATTGCACCACGCCTGAATGCGTTGGGACGGATTGATGACGCCAATGAAGGCGTTTTGCTTTTGACGACCATGGATGATCGCGAGGGTAAAGAGATCGCCCAAGAAGTCGAAAATGCCAACCAAACGCGTCAGCAGCTGGTGGCTAAAATTACGGATGAGGCGTTAAGACAGGCTCGTGCGTCTGAAAATACCGACCGATCGACTCTATTGCTGCTGGGTCATGAATGGCATCAAGGTGTTTTAGGCATCGTTGCCAGTCGCGTGGTTGAAGAAACCGGCAAACCGACGATTGTTGCCAGCGTCAATGACGGTGATGAGATTGCCAAAGGATCTGGGCGCAGTCATGATGGGTTTGACCTGTTTGAGGCTTTACAAAAGCACCGTGATCTGATGACGGCGTTTGGCGGTCATGCTCAGGCATGTGGCATGTCATTTAATATCGATCAGGTTGACCAGTTGCGCGCTGCTTTGGAACAAGAAGCCAAAGCACAGGGACTGGCTGAGTCAGGACCGATCAAATTAGATCTGGCAGCCAGCCTCAGTCCGGATGATGTTAACGAAAACCTTTATGATCAGCTGCAGCGACTAGCGCCTTTTGGACCGGGCAATCCAGAACCGGTTTTTGCAATTCATGCCGATCGCATTAATAATGTCAAGACGATGGGCAAGCAGCAAGAGCATCTTAAATTTGAGCTGCGTGGTCAAAAAAACAGTGCGGCCGTGGTAGCGTTTGGCAAGGCCGACCTGGCACCATTGCTTTTGGCTGGAGTCCCGGTAACGATTGCGGCTACGCTTGGCATTAATGAATGGCATGGCAAGCGAACCGCTCAATTGATGCTTAAAGACATCAAGACGCAGGGAACGGCAATCCTGGATCAAAGAACGCGCCAGCTTTTGCCGGGAATGTTTAATGAAACCGGCTATTATGTGGCCTTTGATCAAACGCTGCGCGAAAACATTGCTGGTCACGCACATGGCATCGTACTGGATCCCCAGACCGCACTGGAGACTGATTTTAAAGATCAGCAGGTAACGATCGTAGACTGCCCACCTGATTTGGCGATGCTTAGTGCACTTTGGCAAAATGGCGGCCAGCCGGCAATGATTCGACTGCTGCTTTGGGAAAAGCATCCCGTTCGGTTTGGCTTGCCAAATCGTCAGCAGTTTGCCATGTTATATCGCTTTTTGCGTCAGTATCCAGAGATTGCCAACTATCGCCAGCAGCAGCCAGCCATGGCCCGTTCACTGCTGATGCCGGTTGAGCAGTTAAATTGGATGATTACGGTGTTTTATGAGGCAAAATTTGTTACAATAAATGATGGCGTTCTGAGACTGGCGGAGCATCCTGCCCATGTTGACTTGGAACAGACGAAATGCTATCAGCAGCACGCGGCTCACCTAAAAAGCGCGCAGGTACTGCTGTACAGCGATACGCACACGCTGCGCAAGCGAGTTGCGGCTTGGCTGATGGCAAACGAATAAGGAGAAATTTTAAATGGCTCTAGATCTTTATAAATACGTTGCAAGTATTCCTGACTATCCAGAAAAGGGAATCATCTTCCGTGATATTTTACCGCTGATGGCTGACGGTGAGGCCTTCAAGCAGGCAACCGATGAAATTACAGCATTTGCTCGTGAACGAGACGTTGATATGGTTGTTGGTCCTGAAGCGCGGGGCTTTATCGTTGGCTGCCCAGTTGCCTATGAGTTGGGCGTTGGCTTTGCCCCAGCCCGTAAAAAGGGCAAGCTGCCACGGGCAACGGTCAGCGCTTCTTACCAGCTGGAATATGGTGAGGCTACGCTGCAGATGGAAAATGATTCGGTTAAGCCAGGTCAGCGCGTGCTGGTGGTTGATGATTTGCTGGCAACTGGTGGTACGATCGGCGCAACGATTGACATGGTTGAACAGATGGGCGGCAAGGTCGTTGGTGCAGCCTTCCTGATTGAATTAAAAGAGTTGGAAGGCCGCAAGCATCTGCGCGATATTGATATAAAGACGCTGATGGAATTCTAGGCACTGATCGTTTAGGATTGCTTTGGCAAAAAAGGGTCCAACGCTCTTGGAGTGGGGGACCCTTTTATTATCACATGTCTATTTTATAGTGATCGTGCAGCTGATCAGTCAAAAAGTTCAAATTATAATTGAAATTAAAGTACGATTAGTAAAATTTTATTGTAAAGTAGTAATGAAATAGTTTTTTATTTAAGGATTATAAAGGAGCTTTTCATGATTTTCTTAGTTGTATTCGGTGCACTGATGCTGATTTTAAGTGCCTTTTACCTGGTTAATTCCTGGCAGCAGTATCGCCAGTGGGTAGTGCCAACGATTATGCTGGTCCTAAGTTTGGCGGCTACGGTTTATGGTACGATCAATCTTCCATATTGGCACCATAGTCAATCTGCACAACAAACGACGAGTGCTGTCAGCTCAAAATCGTCGCTTAGCTCTGCGACCGGCTCGCAAGCTGATTCCAGTTCCAGCTTTTCAGTCAATGGTACTACCGCGGTCTTTAATCAGCAAGACAGCGGCGCCACTCAGGAACAAAAAGAAATGTACCTGCTGCGCCAACTGCAGAAAGCCTACAGTAAGATGGGGACTGTTAACTATGACAGCAGCTCAAAAACATATCAGATTATGCCAACCAATGAAAATACGGTTGAAGCTTTGAACTATATCGCGCAAAATCCCGATCAGGCCCAGCAGGCAGGGTGGTCGAATCTAACCAGCTCGCTTAATCAGACTTCGGCCCAGATTAAAAAAATCGTGGGGAGCGGCTACTCGCTGAGCATGATGAAGCCCAACGATGATCAGACGGCATTATATACTGCAAAGGATGGTAAACAGACTTATAGTATCGTCAATCAGTAAGAGGTGGGATAATGAAAAATCATGATCGAGTGGTTTTGGTGACGGTGATTGCGTTTGGTCTGGCTATGCGGGCACCAATTATTACCATTCCGTTGATAATTGATCAACTTGCTCGTCAGTTAAAAACGGCGGTCGGCAACCTTGGAATCTTGACAACCATTCCGCTGATAATGTTTTTGCTGTTCTCAATTGTTGCCGCTAAGGAAATGACTCGTTTTGGCCTGCGCAAAGCCTTGAACTTTGGTTTGACGGCGCTGGTATTAGGAGCATTGTTAAGACTTCATGTGACCTGGCCAATGCTTTTGGCGGGAACGATTTTGGTTGGGCTGGGAATTACCCATTTAAACGTTTTGACACCTTCCGTGGTTGCCACGTATGAGCCCAATCACACCGCTTTTTATACTACAGCTTATTCGCTGGCGATTATGGTTGGTTCATCAGTATTCAGCCTGCTGACGCATCCGCTATCGAGTACTTTTGGCTGGTGGTCCGTCTTGGTCGTTTTATTAATGTTGACGATGTTTCCTTGGCTGATGTGGATACTTTTCAGGTTGCCGGTACCATTACGTTCTCAAGCAAAGCGCGCTGATAATCAGTCAGTCAAATCAATTCATGAACCAGACCTAAAAACGACTGCTGCGCCGCTTTGGCAGAATCGATATGCGTGGTGCTGCCTGTTGATGTTTGGTACACAGTCGCTTATTAACTATACTTTAGTGGCCTGGCTGCCAGAACTGATGCGCTTTAACGGTATTTCTGGCGGTCAGATCAGTATTGTCTTGGCAATGTATTCAGCAGCAGGCATGCCGGTGTCATTGCTGCTGCCCCGTTTTCTTGAAACAGCCACGCATCGAAGCCAGATCCTAATGTCGATCGTGGTTGGACTGTTGACGCTGTTGGCGGCCGTTTTGATGTTTTGGCAGTCGTCCATGCCACTTGTTTACTGGTATTATTTGTCAATCATTACTGGTGCGATGACGGCTTTTTACTTCATTATGGCGCTAACGACTTTTCCACTTAAGACGATTTCACCAGCCCGAACGGCACAGCTTTCTGGTTTGACGCAAAGTGGCGGTTATCTAATAGCATCGTTTGGTCCAGCGCTTTATGGCCTGGCTTTTAAAAGCAGTCCGCTGGGGATCATGCAGATTTGGTGTTTTGCCATCGTCATCGCTTTATGTACTTTGGCCAGTTTTGTGGTTATCAAAATGCCAAAAATTTAAAATCAAGCTTAAGGACAGTAATCAGTTTGATTGCTGTTTTTTTTATGCCTTGACGAATTTTAAGCCAGTCGCTAAACTGAAAAAAATTTTAAAAAGGGATGATTAGAATGCTTAAAATTGATGGCCACACGCATACTGAGCTGTGTCCTCACGGCAGCCATGAGAAGACACGAGCGATGATTGAAAGAGCAATTGAGCTTGGTTTTGACGAATACTGGATTACTGAGCACGCGCCGATGCCAAAAGACTTTGTTCAACGATTTGCCGGTCCAGCTGACGATTGGCAAACGGAAGGACTCGGCTGGGAGCAGGTTGACGATTATCTAAACTTAGCTGATCAGCTGCAAAGCGAGTATGCCGGCCAGATCAAGATCAGTATCGGTTTTGAGATTGAGTATCTGGCGGGCTTTGAAGAAGCGACACGCGCCTTTTTGGATCAATACGGAAAAAATACCCAGCACAACATCTTATCGGTGCATTATCTTCAGGATGATCAAGGAAAGTTTTGGGGGATTGACTACTCCATAGATGAGCTGCAGGCTGGGTTTGCCAATGAGCTGAAGACGCCGCAGCTGCTGTATCAGCGTTACTTAAAAACGGTTCTGGCCAGTGCTCGCTGCGACTTGGGCAGCTTTGGACCTGATCGGCTTGGCCATCTTAGTCTGATCAAAAAATATCAGGATTATTTCGGCCTGCCGGAAGCTTTTGATCAGTCATGTCAGCGGCTGATTGATGAGATCATGGCCACTGCCAGCAAACGGCAGCTGAGCTTGGATTTTAATTCGGCTGGTCTTTACAAAAAATACTGCAATGATTTTTACCCAGGCATTCAGATTGCATTGGCAGCATTAAATGCCGGAGTACCGTTGATTTTTGGGTCGGATGCGCATGGTGTTGATGAGGTTGGTCGTGGCTGGCACGGTATGAAAAATTTTTTAAAAGTTCTTGACACTCTTAAAAGATGAGAATAATATAGCTACAACACCAAATGAATCTCATTATTTTTTAATGGTAATGAACCGGAGAGTAGCTATCGTGGATTATTAAGAGAGTCTCGCAAAGTTGGGAAGAGATTGATTGCGATAGTGAACCACACCGGTGAGCCGACCAGCTGAAAGGTTATAAGTAGGCTGTTCCGGGACCACTCGTTATCAGGGCTGAATTTTATCCAGCATGAGGATCGTTTCGCAAGGGGCGATCGAATTTGAGGTGGGACCACGCGAAAAGCGTCCTCTTAGTCCAGATGGGCAGAGAGGACGCTTTTTTATATAAAAAATAAATGAGTAAAAAATGAGAGGAGGCATTATCATGATGAGCAGCATTGCTTTACCGGCTGGCTTGCGCGATCAGTTTGGCACGGAGGCAGAATCAAAGGATCAAATCAGTGCCTGGCTGATGAAAAATCTGCGCAGTCGTGGTTATCGACGCATCATTACGCCAATCGTGGAGCGACGGGATCTGTTTGCCGAGTTCAACATGCAAAGTGAGCAGTATCGAGTGATTGACCCGGCTGGCGATGAGTTGGTCTTGAGACCGGATCTGACCTTGCCGGTTGCCCGGTTCTTGGCAACGACCAACGTTAAGCTCCCCCAAAAGATTTATTATCTGGGCGAGCGGTTTCAAGCGGCACCTGAGCTTTCAGGCGGGCAAAACGAACAGACGCAGGCTGGCATCGAATTAATCGGCTATGGTTCATTGAAGGCAGAAATGGAAGGTGTGATCTTAATGCATCAGCTTAACCGCCATCTGCTGGACAATCAGTTAACGATTGAGCTGGGACACGCCAGACTGGTTGATACGATTCTCGATGCGCTTGAACTGGATGAAGAACTGCAGCAGCAATTGGCCCAGGCACTTTATCATAAAAACTTTCCGGCCTATGAAAAGCTGCTCAGACAGGTTGATGCCCTCCAGACAATGCCGTTTCTGCGTAAATGGCCATGGCTGTTTGGCACGTTGGCGGAGGTCAACGACATGTTGGCAGAAGTCAAGGTTCCTGAGCCGGCCCGTCCGTTACTTGGTCAACTCAAGACGGTGGCTGAATTCGCTGGTGAGCTGGCTGATCAGCAGGTAATTGTCGATCTCAGCAGTGCGGTGCCGCAAAAATACTATACGGGTATCGTTATGAAAGGCTATGTGGAAAAGACGACCGGTGCCTATTTAATCAGCGGTGGACGCTACAACCGTCTTTTGGCCAACTTTCAGTCACAGTTGGAGCCCGCGGTTGGCTTGGGAATCAACATTGATGCCTTGGCCGAGGCGACAGCACTCAAACTGGTCAAAAAACAGCCGGTCTTTGTCTACGCGCCGTTTGAGCTTCTCGGACAGGCAGCGGCATTGGTTGAAAAGCACGGCAACTATTCGCTGGCTTTGGCTGATTCGTTGCAGGAGGCTCAGCAGCAGGCCCAAACAGCGGGGGCAAAACTGGTCGCCTTGGATGCAGAAAAGGGGATGAAAGAATGCTGAGAATCGCGCTGACCAAAGGAAGAGTTGAAAAGAAGTTCATTCCGCTTTTGCAGAGATGCAATATTGACTGTCAGCCCTTGATCGATAAGCAGCGCCGCTTAATTATCAATCTGGGTGATCAGTATCAGATCATTCTGGTTAAAGGTGAAGACATTTGTACCTATCTAAGAAAAGGAGCGGTTGATCTGGGCGTCGTAGGCAGCGATGTTTTAGAAGAACAGGGTGCCGATGAGCAGGTAAATGAACTGTTGGATTTAAACACTGGTCGCTGTCAATTTATCGTTGCCTCAAAAAGCGATTTTGACTGGAATCAGCCCCGCCGCAAGGTAATTGGCACCAAGTATCCCAACGTGGCGCGTCGCTGGTTTGCCAGCCAAGGCGAAGACGTCGAGATCATCAAGATTGCCGGCTCGGTTGAACTGGCACCACTGACTGGCTTGGCCGATGCCATCGTTGATCTGACTGAAACCGGAACGACGCTGCGGGTTAATCACTTGGTCGTTCATGACTGGCTGGACGTAATCACGAGTCGGCTGGTGGCTAATCCGGTTGCCTTAAAGCAGAAGCGTGATGAGATATTTACATTGACGAATCAATTAAGACAGGCAATGGAGGAAGAGTATGATGAAGATTTACGAAAAGTCACTGAATGAAATGAAAAAAATCGTTGCTCGCTACACTGAACAAACCATTGATTTTGAAATCGAAAAGACCGTCAGCGAGATTATTCAAAATGTAGCACAAAACGGTGACCAAGCAGTTCGCGACTATGAGCGCAAGTTTGATAGTGTCAACCTGGCAGATTTTTCCATTCCGGCCTTTCAGCTTGACCAGGCCTTGGATTCAATCGATGAAGACTTACGGGCGGCTTTGGAACTGGCTAAGCAAAATATTACCAGCTTCCACAAACAAGAAATTGAAAATAGCTTTGTTGACGTCAGCACACCAGGAATCATGCGCGGTGAAAAGATTACACCGCTGGCCAGCGTAGGTCTGTATGTGCCAGGCGGAACGGCAGCCTATCCTTCAACTATTCTGATGTGTGGCATTCCGGCTAAGCTGGCTGGAGTTAAACGTGTCGTAATGGTGACGCCGCCACAGCCAGCCGGGATCAATCCGGCGGTCTTGGCAGCTGCCAAACTGGCCGGAGTCGATGAGGTCTATCAGGTTGGCGGTGCTCAAGCCATTGCTGCTTTAGCCTATGGCACGGAAACCATCCCCGCTGTCGATAAGATTATGGGACCCGGCAACATCTTCGTGGCAACGGCTAAAAAGCAGGTGTTTGGCAAGGTAGCCATTGATATGGTAGCCGGTCCATCTGAAATCGGCATCCTGGCTGATGAAAGTGCCAATGCCAAAGAAATCACGGCTGATCTTTTGTCACAAGCTGAACACGACAAGCGGGCCCGGGCCATGCTGATTACCAACAGCAAGTCGCTGGCCGAGGCCGTTTCTAAAGAGATTGAACACCAATTAAGCACGTTGCCGCGTCAAGAGATTGCGCGAACTTCCATTGAGGATCGCGGTTTTATTGCAGTGATGGAAAATACGGCTGAGATGTTTGAGCTGATGAACGACGTGGCACCAGAACACTTGGAGGTTCAATTGAAAAATCCAACGCAGTACTTGGGCCTGATCAAAAATGCCGGCTCAGTGTTCCTGGGCCGCTACGCCAGCGAGCCTTTGGGTGATTACGTGGCCGGACCAAATCACGTGCTGCCAACTGGTGGAACAGCACGCTTTGCTTCACCGTTGGGGGTTTATGATTTTGTCAAGCGGACTCAGTTCATTCAGTTTGATCAGCAAAATCTTAAAGCCGATCTCAAAGCCATCACCAAGCTGGCGCGCACGGAAGGCTTGGAAGCTCACGCCCGCGCTATTGAAGCCAGATTTGACAAGGAGGACTGATCAGATGCGCAAAGCAACGATAAACCGAGCTACGAAAGAGACGCAGATCAAAGTCGCGCTGAATCTTGACGATCAAAGCCAGGTTGCCATTAATACCGGCGTGGGCTTTTTTGACCACATGCTGGAGCTGTTTGCCAAGCACGGCCGCTTTGGCTTGGTTGTGGAGGTCAAAGGCGATCTGAACGTTGATGCTCACCACACGGTTGAAGATACCGGCATCGTCTTGGGTCAGTGCTTTAAAGAAGCATTAGGCGACAAGGCGCAGATTGAGCGCTATGGCAATGCCTTTGTACCAATGGATGAGACGCTGGCACAGGTTACGGTTGATTTAAGCGGCCGTTCCTATCTGGTATTTGATGCCGAGCTGACCAATCCACGGCTGGGTGCTTATGAAACGGAAATTACCGAGGACTTTTTCCAGGCGCTGGCCTTTAATGCCGAGATGAATCTGCACGCCAGAGTATTATATGGCCGCAACACGCACCACAAGATTGAAGGATTGTTCAAGGCAACGGCCCGCGCGATGCGGCAGGCAGTTACGATCAATCCAGCCATTCAAGGAGTTAACTCAACCAAGGGGATGATTTGATGATCGCGGTAATTGATTATGGAGCAGGCAACGTCTTTAACGTGCTCAAGGCCTGTCGATACCTAGGCCGAGAAGCTGAACTGACGGCTGACCCGCAAAAAATATCGCAGGCGGATGTGGTGCTGTTTCCAGGCGTGGGAGCATTTGGCGCGGCCATGACTCGCTTAAAAGAAACTGGGCTCGATCAAGTCATTAAAAGCACGGTTGCCAATGGGACCCCATTTTTAGGTATCTGTCTGGGCATGCAGCTTTTGTTTGATTCATCAACCGAATTTGGCAGTGTAGCGGGCCTGGGCTTGATTCCAGGACAGGTCGTGCGAATTCCCGATGATGATGGTCAAAGGATCGTTCCGCAGGTGGGCTGGAATCAAAACGAACTGCAACGGCCGGAAAGTATTTTTAAGTCGATCGATCGGCAATATACCTATTTTGTTCATTCCTATTATGCCAAGTGTGCTGAGGAATATGTCGTATCAACCGTTGACTATGGCGTGGCCGTGCCAGCAATCGTTCAAAAAGACAACGTTTATGGTTTCCAGTTTCACCCTGAAAAAAGCGGTCAAGTTGGGCTGAAATTGCTGCAAACATTTTTTGAAAAGGCGGTGAAAGCATGATTTATCCAGCAATTGATCTTCAAGGCGGCAGCAGCGTGCGGCTCTATCAAGGCGACTTCAAACAAGAAACGCTGGTCAGTGCTGATCCGATCAGGCAGGCGCGCTTGATTAGAGAGGCCGGCATCGGTGGGCTGCATCTGGTGGATCTGGATGGCGCTAAGACCGGTCAGCCACAGAATTTTGAGCTGGTAAGTCAGATCGTTAAGGTATTTGCTGGTGAAACCGAGATTGGCGGCGGTATTCGAAACGAGCAGACGATCAGGCGCTACCTAAAAAGCGGGGTTGATCGCGTTATTCTTGGTTCGGTAGCCCTAAAAGATCCTGAGTTTACCAAGCAGATGCTGGAAAAATTCGGCAGTCGGGCGATTACGATCGGTGTTGACGGTCGTGACGGTCAAGTAGCAACTGATGGCTGGCTCAATCAGTCCACGATTTCAATGGCCGATCTGATTGCGGCAATGACTGCTGCTGGGGCCAAGCGTTTTATTGTTACTGATACGGCAACGGACGGTACACTGACGGGGCCAAATATTGAGCTGCTGCAAGGCTTGCAACAAAAGTTTCCTGAAGTACGGATCGTGGCATCAGGGGGCGTTGGCAGTCTTGATGATCTGAAAATGCTTAAGCAGGCTGGTTTAAAAGACGTGATCGTTGGCAAGGCGATTGCAGCGGGTAAGGTAACCTTAGAGCAGATTGCAGAGGTGAATGAGAATGCTGGCTAAACGAATCATTCCGTGTCTGGACGTAGCTGATGGCCGAGTGAAAAAAGGCGTTCATTTCGTCAACTTAAAAGATGTCGGCGATCCGGTTGCAATTGCGGCGGCGTATGAAAAACAAGGCGCTGATGAACTGGTTTTTTTGGATATCACGGCAACCAATGAAAAGCGGCAGACCATGAGCAGCGTGGTCGAGGCGGTATCCAAACAAGTCTTTATGCCGCTTACGGTTGGCGGCGGCATTAAAAATCTGGCCGACATGGAGCGCATGCTAAAGGCTGGAGCTGACAAAACCGCGATCAACTCAGCAGCGGTTGCCAACCCAGCATTGATCAGCCAGGGCGCTGAACGGTTTGGCAGTCAAGCCGTTGTGGTGGCGATTGACGTTCGCTGGGATCCAGTAGCCGGCAAATATTTTGTCTATACGCATGGCGGTCAGCAAAAGACGGATCTTGAGGCAGTTGCCTGGGCTAAAAAAGCCGTTGAGCTGGGTGCCGGCGAACTGCTGATCACCAGCATGGACTGCGATGGAACCAAAGATGGCTTTGATCTCAAGCTCTACCAGACGATTGGCCGTGTCGTCAATGTGCCGATCATTGCTTCTGGTGGGGCCGGTGAGATTCAGGACTTTGTGGACGTCTTTGAGCAGACACCAGTGACGGGAGCTTTGGCTGCCTCGGTCTTTCACTTTAAAGAGCTGACGATTCCGCAGGTTAAGCAGATGCTGGCTAAGAAAGGGGTGCCGGTTCGTCAATGAAACCCGATTTTTCAAAAATGAATGGTCTGCTGACGACGGTGGTAGTTGATGTCACTACCAAAGCCGTCTTGATGGTCGCCTGGATGAATGAGGAAAGCTTTCAAAAAACGCTGGCCAGTGGTGAGACGTGGTTTTGGTCTCGTTCCCGCAAAGAGCTTTGGCATAAGGGAGCTACCAGCGGCAATACGCAGCGGGTGGTCAGCATGACGCTTGACTGTGATGGCGATACGCTTTTGGTAACGGTTGATCCAAAAGGGCCGGCTTGTCACACTGGCCGATCCAGCTGCTTTTTTAACCCGATTGAATTAACGAAAGAAGGTAACCTAAATGACACAACAGAATCTTGAAGAACTTTATAACCTGGTTAAGCAACGAAAAGAAAATCCAATTGATGGCTCGTACACCGACTATCTCTTTAAAAAAGGCCTGGATAAGATCTTGAAAAAAGTTGGTGAAGAAACGACTGAGGTTATCGTTGCCGCCAAAAACAGTGATCCGGCTGAACTGCAGTATGAAACGGCTGATCTGCTGTATCATTTAATTGTTCTGCTCGTTGAATGCGATCTGCCATTTGAAAAAATCAAAGAAGAACTGGGCTCGCGCGTTGGTCAGATGAGCCAGTTTAAGGATCGTGCCCCAATCAAAAAGCTTTAGAGGTGATCCGATGAAAGAAACGATTAAGCGGCTGGCAAGCTATGTGCCGCCAACACCAACTGAAATGATTGCCCAACAGTATGGCCTTAAGCGCGTTGCCAAGCTTTCAGCTAATGAGAATCCCTATGGTACCTCGCCGAAGGTTGCAGCCGCGGTTATTGACGCCGTGCAGCAAGGGAGTGGCAATTGGTATCCAGACGGCAATGCGACTGAGCTGCGAGAGATGATTGCTCAAAAATTGGGCGTTAAGGCAGAAAATATTGTCTTTGGCTGCGGCTTGGATGAGATTATTACCCTGGTTTCAAGAGTCTTTTTGGAAGCAGGGGATGAGATCCTGACTGCTGAGCCGACGTTTTCCGAATACGGCCTCAATGCTCAGATTGAAGGCGCGACCATCAAAAGCGTGCCGATTGATTCTCAAAGCGGCGCCAATGATTTAAATGCTTTTTTAAACAGCATTACGCCAAATACCAAAATGATCTGGCTGTGCAATCCTAACAATCCGACTGGCGGGTATAATGAAACAGCAGCGCTGCGTGATTTTATGGCACAGGTTCCCAAAAACGTTTTGGTGCTGATTGATGAGGCATATATTGATTTTGTCAGGTCAGCGCAACCAGCTTCGGCATTGCCGCTGCTTGAAGAATTTGACAACGTGGCTGTTTTAAGAACCTTCTCAAAGATCTATGGACTGGCCGGCTATCGGGTTGGCTATATCATTGTTGATGATCAGCGGGCGCGCTATCTGCAGACGGTGCGCCTGCCATACAACCTGAATACTCTATCGCAGGTGGCGGCTTTGGCGGCATTTGCTGATCAAGAGTTTGTCGAGCAGGTGGCGGCTAAAAATGCAAAAGAGCGTGATCAATGGGAGAAGTTTTTAAAGCAGCACCATATTTTCTATTATCCCAGTCAAGCTAATTTCATCTACTTTAAGGTGCCGGATGCTGATCAGCTGGCTGAACGCTTCTTGGAAAACGGGTATCAGATTCGCACCGGATTTGCTGCCGACTGGCTGCGGGTAACGATTGGCCTGCCGAATGACAATCTGGCGATGCAGCAGATTATGGCTGATTTTTTGAATTAAGAGTTCGGATTAACTGCTTTGTTTAGACAAGGCAGTTTTTCTGTTTTAATTGAAAATAAGCTGATTGATTAAGCGGCTATCTTAAAAAAATTGGATGTCTGATTTTTATTTTGTAAGACGGCTCTATTTGAAAAAACGATGATTTATTCTTAATTGCTACCAAAAAGTTCAACATTTCCGTTAGTAAACAAACGGTTTATTTAATCAATGTTCATGTTTCTTAAATAAATCAAAAAAGTTTGTTTTTTGTCGTTGACATTTGATTGTAATCTCGGTATATTAGATAACGTTGTCGCGGCGATGAGTTGCCGATCACTTGAGATCAACGGCTTTTCGCCAAGCTGCCAAGAAAAATCGATTAAAAAGTTCTTGACAGGTAGTTGACAATTTGTTAAACTGATAAAGTTGCTTGCTTAAAAGTGAGTAACGGTAGACCTTTGAAAACTGAATACAGTTTCGACGAACACAAATGTGCAGGGTCATCAATCATTACGATTGATGC
>NZ_JABAFO010000006.1 GCF_012843675.1 Lactobacillus sp. MRS-253-APC-2B | reverse complement strand
CAGGATTCGAACCTGTACATGGTCACCCATACAACGACCTGAACGTTGCGCGTCTGCCAGTTCCGCCACTGGGGCATCTGAAAATATTTAATTAAGGCTGAATGCCAATGCCCCAGACAGGATTCGAACCTGTACATGGTCACCCATACAACGACCTGAACGTTGCGCGTCTGCCAGTTCCGCCACTGGGGCATTTGAAATGTTTAGTTAAGGCTGAAAAGCCAATGCCCCAGACAGGATTCGAACCTGTACATGGTTACCCATACAACGACCTGAACGTTGCGCGTCTGCCAGTTCCGCCACTGGGGCATCTCAAACTTAATTGATCATTTGTTGCCTAAGACAACGATATTAACTATACCGTTAATATTAAAATATTGCAAGCGAATTTACCAAAAAAATCAACTTTTTTAATTCAGCAGCTGCACCATCGTTCCATAACCAGTTAAAACCAGAAATTTAGGCGCGACTTGGACGTTGGCGACATTAGTGGTAAAACGAACCCCGACGATGCCATCAGCACCTTTTTCGTTGGCTTTTTGCTTTAATTTTTCCTCAACGGCAGGAAAAAGCTGATCAAAAGCCTCGAATTCATCGATGGCTTCGCTGGGCAGCATCAAGTGACTGGTTGCGTTAACGATGCCTAGTGATTTATGCGGCGATGGCAGATTTTCGGTCATTAAGAACATGGGCTTCACTTCCTTAAAATTTATCAATATTTATTTTAGCATAAAGATTTTGCATCGGGCATGGGTGCGGTATGATGGTGGTATTGAATTTTGAAACCAGGTAAGGAGAGGGTTATCATCGGGCGCATCAAGATCAATAATATGAAGTTTCATACCTATAACGGCGTATTTGCCGAAGAAAAGAAACTCGGACAAAAGCTGGAGATTGACATCGACATGCAGTATCCAATTGAAGAGCGGGTTCAGCATGATGATTTGACCGAAACCGTCAGTTATGCGGATGTCTATGATACCATTAAAAACTTTGTGACGACGCATTCCTTTGATTTGATCGAAAGCGTGGCTAATCAGCTTTTAAAAAGAATTTTAGCGGACTACCCAAGTCTGCAGCAGGTTACTTTAAGGATTCGCAAATACAGCGTGCCGATTGATGGCGTTTTTGACAACGTAGAGATTGAAGTAGTAGGGGGCAATAATGACTAAGCGGGCCTATTTAAGCATCGGCACCAACCTGGGCGACCGTTTTGATAATCTGACGCGTGCCCTAGACCTGTTGATGCGCAATCCAGCCAATCAAAACTTGAAGGTCTCGCGAATCTATGAAACCGAACCAGTTGGCGGCGTCAAGCAGGATGATTTTTTAAATATAGCCGTGGCCTTGGAGACAAAGCTAACACCGCCTGAACTGCTTCATTGGCTGCATATCATTGAAAAGTCGCTGCATCGACGGCGGCTGATTCACTGGGGACCACGGACGATCGATCTGGATATCGTCCTTTATGAAGATGAAAAATGGCAGACGGCTTCCTTAACGATTCCGCATCCTGAAATGGGCAATCGCCGGTTCGTCTTGCAGCCGCTGTTGGACGTTATGGATGATGATCCGGTACATCAAGAGCGGATCAAGCAGCTGCTGCAAAACACCACGGATCATAACTGGATTCGTCCAGTAGAATAGGGGAAATTATGGATCAAGAAAAAATCAAACACGCGGTCAGCGAGCTTTTAGAAGCATTTGGCGAGAATCCTCAGCGTGAAGGACTTAAAGAGACGCCGCAGCGGGTTGCCAAGATGTATGCTGAAATCTTTGCATCTTTGAACCACCAGCCAGAAGACTTTAGCAACTATAAGACTTTTCATGTCGATGATCAGCCAGAAATGGTATTGATCCAACAGATTCCGTTTTATTCAATGTGTGAGCATCATCTGCTGCCGTTTTTTGGCTATGCCAGCGTAGCCTATGTACCAAGAGACGGTAAGGTGATCGGCTTAAGCAAGATTCCGCGGCTGGTCGATTTCGTAGCCAAAAAACCAGGGATGCAAGAGCGTCTGACTACCGAACTGGCCACTGAGCTGCAGCGGATTTTGAATCCTCAAGGCATCGCCATCAAGGTGGCAGCTCGCCACATGTGTATGGAAATGCGGGGCATCAATAAGGCTGGGCAGTTTACCTACACCTCCAAGTTTACCGGTGACTTTAAAGACAATCAGGCATTGCGTAAAGAGTTTCTGATGCAAACCAAGGACCTGGTCAAATGAGCAACGAACAGACAAGTCGCGATCAGATGAGCTATGAACGGATTATCGACAGTCTGAATCCCCAGATGCGTGGCGGCGATAATGATCGCGTGGGGATGCTTAAGCACGTTTTGGCAAAATTGCATCATCCTGATCAGCAGTTTCGCATCATTCACGTTGCTGGTACTAATGGCAAGGGTTCAACCGGTACGATGATTGCCCAGTGTCTGCACCAGGCGGGACAAAAGGTGGGGCATTTCAGCAGTCCGGCCATGGTTGACCAGCGTGAGCAGATTCAAATCGATGGCTGTCTGATCGAAAAATCAGCCTTTGCTGCCACCTATGAAAAAATCGTACAGCAGCTGCCGGATGACTTGAATGCTGATGATCTAACGGTTTTTGAGTGGTGGACGCTGATTATGCTGCAGTACTTTGCTGATCAAAAAGTCGACTGGGCAGTGATTGAATGCGGCCTGGGCGGACAAAACGATGCCACCAATGCAATTGAAGCTCCTAAACTAGCCGTCATTACGCATATTGCCTTGGATCATACACGAATTTTAGGACCAACCATTAAAGATATCGCTCAAGCCAAGGCCGGTATCATCAAGCCGGGCACTGGCGCAGTTATTTTGGCACCTAACCAGGATCAGGCTGCCAGAGCGCAGATTATTAAACGTGCCCAGGCTTGTCAGGTGCCGGTTTTGGATAGTGAAAAAACGGTTCAGCTGACAGTACTTGATCAGAGCTGGGCAGGTACGCGGCTGCAGCTTAAACTGCCAGGTGCTGAATTGGAATGTCAGTTTAATATGTTGGGCACGTTTCAACTGGATAATCTAAAAACCGCATTGACTGCCGTTGACTGGCTTAATCAAGCTGAGCTTGAAATCACGCCGGAACGGATTGCTGCGGTCTTAGCAAACATTGTGATTCCGGGTCGCCTGCAAAAAATTGGCACACAGCCGCTGAGCTTTTTGGATGGTGCGCATAATCCCGATGCGGCAATTCGCCTGATCCAAACGCTTGATCAGCTGGGCCATCCACAAAAACTGGTCTTGGTGCTGGGCTTTTTAAAAGACAAAAACGTTGCGCAAATGGTACAAACATATCAAAAACTGAATGCCCAAATCATTTTGGCAACGCCAGATCAGCCCAAGCGAGCAATGGCTGCCAAAGACTTGCAGCAGTATCTGCCGAATGCCCTGGTGATTGCCGATGCCTGGACTGCCTATCAAAAAGCAGTTGCGTTGGCAGGCGCGGACGGGATGGTGCTGGTAACGGGATCGTTTTATCTGATCAAAGAAATCGAGGTGAGAATTTAAGATGACGACACAGCGTTTTGTAATTGCAACTCATAATCCAGCCAAGCAACGCGAAATCAGTCAAATTCTGGAATTTTATGGCGCGCAGGGGATTGCCTATGACCAATTGATCGTACGACAGACTTTTCCGGCAGAAGGTAAGCAAAGCTATGCCGAAAATGCCGCAAAAAAAGCCCAGTTCATCAGTCGGCTGTTACCTGACCAAAACGTTATTGCCGATGATTCTGGACTAGAATTGGAGGCTTTTCCGCAAAGATTCGGTATTGAGACCGCACGTCAATTGACTCCGCGCTTTGCTACCAAAAGCGATATGAATGATGGAATTATTCGATTGGTTGATGGCCGTGATCGGCACTTTGTTATGAAAACCGTAATCGTGTTGGCAAGAAACGGTCAGGTCAGCAAGACTGCTTATGGTGAGTTAAAGGGAACAATTGCCACGGCTCAGCATGGTGATGAGGGATCAGGCTTTGATCGAATCTTGATTCCAGAAGGTTTGGATCATACGCTCGCTGAGATGAGCTTTGCTGATTGGGTGGCTTATTGTCATCGTAGTTGCGCCGTTAAGAATCTATTGGACCAAATGGAGGAAATGAAATGAGAATCGTGGAGAACACAAACGTTGCCAATTTGTCGCCATTAGCCTCGGCAATCTATGACAAGCTGGCACATAATCAGCAGATGCTTTTTTTGACCTGGGAATGCAACGATGACGAAACGACTAATCAAGTAGCTCATTTTTTAAATCATTTTGATGCTGCCTTGGCTCATCTAAAAGGCAAGGTTGAGTTCATGCTGCCATTGACGGCCTTTCATTTAATGGCCCACCGTGCAACTCAAAAATGGTCTGATGATAAAGAACTATGCCAATCTTTGGTTAAGATCGCGGCTAATCATACCGTCTCTTGGCGTGCAGGTCGCTTCGACTTCAATGTTTCGGCCAAGCCAATTATTTATGGCATCATGAACATTACGCCAGACTCATTTTACGATGGCGGCCGCTACAATACTCCTGAAACCATGCGTGATCATATTCGGCAGATGGTTGAGGCAGGTGCCGACGTGATTGAGGTCAACGGACAAACCACCAAGCCAGGCGGATTTAAAGAGGTTACGCCAGCAGAAGAGCTTGCACGCATCGTTCCGGGCATTGAGATGTTAAAAGCAGAATTTCCCAACGTGGCAATTGCCGTTGACACTTATAAGCTGCCTGTGATGGAAAAAGTCTTGGAGTTAGGCGTTGATATCATCAATGACGTCAATGCTTTTGATGATCAACGCAAATTACAGCTGCTTAAAAACAGTCGGGTTGGCCTGGTAACGATGCACAGCAGCCGTGATCGCGAGTATGGCAATCTGACCGTTGAGATGAAGCATTTCTTTGAGCATAATCTGGCTAAGATTGCGTCAGCCGGGATTGATCTGGACCGTGTGATTATCGATGAAGGGATTGGCTATTCCAAGGTTGCCGATGGTGAACAGGACTACGCGATGATGCGCAATATCGATGAGTTCCGTTACCTGAACCGACCAATCATGGTAGCCATCTCGCGCAAGGGCTTTGGCAAAAAACTGTTTGATCTGCCCAAAGATGAGCGCCTGTCAGTGACGCTGATTGCAGAAACCTACATGTATCTGCATGGCGGTCGGGTACTGCGGGTTCACGATATTCAAGAGACGCGTCAATTGGTTAAAATGATTGATACGATCACATCCGGATACTGGCAACGCAGCTGATGACAAACAGAAATGATCAATTTGGCAAATCGTTAATTACCAAATATTAATGACAACGTTAATGATTAAAATCAGATAGGTAGCAAAAAACAGCCATGGATTGCCGAATGTCTCGCGTTTTTGACGAAAGGCAGCTTCAATGGCAAACAAGGCGATCAGCAACCAGATGATGCGGCCGACAAACAGCAGCGGATGCAGATGGAAAAACATCAGAGTCGTGGCCAGAGCCGTAATGGCCGCAACGATCAATGCCAAGCACGTGAGGACGAACCAGTCACTGACGCGTTTTTCCATTTTGGCATGTAGTCCCATAAAAACAGTGATAAAAAGAGCAATTGCACAGATGGCATCGATTAAAGTTAGGGTTTTGATCATTTGAAAGGCCTCTCTTCTAAAGTTTTTAGCTGTTTAAATTTTATCATTTTTTGCTTGATAAAGCCGGGTTTGATACGTGGTGCTTGAATTTTGCCGTAAAAAGAGTAAACTATCATGTATTGCTATCAATCGGGAAAATTGACGAGGTGAATTGCATGCTTTACAAGATTGGCGATATTGTCAAAGGCAAAAAGTTTGGCCCTATGGATCATGACTTTTCCGGAGAAGTCGAAAAAGTATATGAAAACTCGATTATGATTGCCATTCAAGACTACGATCCGTCTGACCAGAGCGGTGTCAACGAATTGAACGGTCGCGCAATCATTCGCAAAGATGAGGCCAAGATGCTGAAGGCTGTTCCACGTACGGCAGAAGACAAAGAAGCCGAAGTGGAAGCGGAAAAAGAAGAAGCTGAAAAAGAGGCTAAAAAGACGACTGGCAAAAAGACAACGCGGGCCCGCCGCTCTTCAAAGGTTCGCATCGAAAAGCCGGCCGACAAGAAATAATTTAAAAAATCAAATTAATTGATGACATTTTTAAATTAATAAGGTATACTTGCTAAGTAAGTTATTTTTACTTAGCTTTTTGCGGGTATAGTTCAGTGGTAAAACCCAACCTTCCCAAGGTTGTGTCGCGAGTTCGATTCTCGTTACCCGCTTATGTAAAGGATGAGCAGTTGTTGCTCATCCTTTTTTGATTTCAGCGCTTATAAGACGCCCCCAGCATTATAATCAAGATGAGGGGGGAGGAAAATGCTTTTTGAACAGATTGCCCGTAATCGGCGCCATACAGTTTGGCTATTAATTTTTATGAGCGTCATTGTCATTGGCGTCGGGCTGGTATTTGACTGGGCGTTTGGGACTGATTGGATGTGGATTTTCTGATTGGTTGGCTTTGGTTATCTAATTTGGTTTTACTGGCATTCAGCAACTTTTTTAATGAAGATCAATGGTGGCCGACAAGTTGATGAAAAAACGGCACCGCACCTTTATGAATTGGTTAGTGAGCTTTGTTTAGCCAGTGGATTGCCCATGCCAAAAATCTACATTTTACCGATTGACTGTCCCAATGCGTTTGCAACGGGATGCAATCCAGAACATGCCAGTCTGGCGGTTACTCAGGGACTGTTGGATCTGATGAATGATGAAGAGCTGCGTGGTGTCTTGGGCCATGAGCTGTCACATATCAAAAACTACGATATTCGCGTTACGACGATTGCCATGTCATTATTGGAGCTGGTTAGATATTCAGGCTGGGGTCTATTAATTGCCGGAATTGGCCTGATGAGCGTCAAAACCAGGGCCGGGATCATCAAGCTGATTTTTTGGCTGATCGGTACCAGTCTGGCTGTCGTTGGTGGCATGATTGCCATTGCCGGTATTCCATTGGCCAAGGTTGCGTTTTTTGCTATCTCCAGAGAGCGTGAATATCTGGCCGATGCGGGCTCGGTTGAAATGACCCGTGATCCCAACGGCTTGATCAGTGCGTTGGAGAAATTGAAAAGCGATGATCGCCAGATGCCGGTTGACGATGCAGCTACCAATGCCATCTGCTTTAATGCCAGACCTGGCAATTGGCTGATGAAACTGTTTGATACGCACCCGCCATTAGAAAAGCGAATTGAGCGGTTGAAAGAATCGGCGTCTTAAAAATACAGAATTAGAAAAACGATCGCACGACTGAAAAATTCATCATCGTAACAAACATGTAACTTGCCTTTTTTAATTGAACTGGTATAATCTGAAATTGTATAAAAAGCTGAAGAATATTAGAGAGGTAGCCGCTGGCAAGCGAGCCTGCGTTGCTGGAAGGCAGGTGCAGCTGGTCTCTTGAACGCGCTTTGGTAAGACATTTAAATATCATTTGAGTGGAATGTTGCACATTCAACTAGAGTGGTACCGCGGGAAATTTCTCGTCTCTAATGGACTTTGGGGTTCGTTGGAGGCGTTTTTTATTTAGGAGGTAAAACATGGACGAAAAAACACAGGTTGCTACGGCGCTGCAGACTGCATTGCCAGAGATGAGCATCGAAGACATCAAAAATAAGTTAGAACGGCCAAAGACCAGCAAGAACGGGGACTACGCTTTCCCAACTTTCTTTTTGGCTAAGGAACTGCACAAGGCACCACAGATGATTGCTGGTGAACTGATTGAAAAGATCGACCAAACTGGTTTCGAAAAGGTCGTTGCAGCTGGTCCATACATCAACTTCTTCTTGGACAAGGCCAATGTTGGGGCTGGCATCTTAAAGGAAATTTTGGCCGACCCAGAACATTACGGTGACTTGGATCTTGGTCACCAAGCCAATGTTACGATCGACATGTCCTCACCAAACATCGCTAAGCCAATGAGTATGGGGCACCTGCGTTCAACGGTTATCGGTAACGCAATTGCCAACATCATGAAGAAGGCCAACTATAACCCGATCAAGATTGACCACCTTGGCGACTGGGGCACCCAGTTTGGTAAGCTGATGGCCGCCTACAAAATGTGGGGCGATGAAGAAGCTGTCAAGGCTGACCCAATCAACACACTGCAAAAATACTACGTTAAGATCAACACGGAAGCCGATGAACATCCAGAATATGCCGAAGCCGGTCGTGAATGGTTCCGGAAGCTGGAAGATGGTGATGAAGAAGCCGTTCATCTGTGGAAGTGGTTCCGGGCTGAATCTTTGAAGCGTTTCATGAAGGTCTACGACATGCTGGACGTTCAATTCGACTCCTACAATGGTGAAGCCTTCTACAACGATAAGATGGATGAAATCCTGCAGCTGCTCAACGACAAGCACCTGCTGCAAAAGAGTCGTGGCGCCGGCATCGTTGACCTGTCCAAGTACGACTTGAATCCAGCCATGGTTCAAAAGTCAGACGGCTCCACGCTGTACATGACGCGGGACCTGGCAACGGCGCTGTTTAGAAAGCGGATGTACGGCTTTGAACAGTCACTGTATGTTGTTGGTGCCGAACAAAGCTACTACTTCCAACAATTAAAGGCTACGCTGGCTACGATGGGTTTTACCTGGTCTAAGCAGATTCACTATATTCCATTTGGTCTGATGACGCTGAACGGTAAGAAGATGTCAACGCGGAAGGGTAACGTCGTCCAGCTGGAAGAAGTACTGGATGAATCCATCAAACTGGCTCGTCAACAAATTGCTGAAAAGAACCCTGACCTGGCAAATGCCGATCAAGTTGCTCAAGAAGTCGGCGTTGGTGCCATCGTCTTCCATGATTTGAAGAACGAACGGACCAACTCAATCAACTTCAAGCTGGAAGACGCCGTTAAGTTTGAAGGTGAAACCGGTCCTTACGTTCAATACGCTCATGCTCGGGCTGAGAGTCTGCTGCGCAAGGCTGGCAACCCCGACCTTTCTGATGCTGATCTGAAGCTCAATGATGAAGAATCATGGAACATCATCAAGCTTTTGGGTCAATACCAAGAAACGATCAAGCGCGCCGCCATCAAGTACGACCCATCATTGATCGGTAAGTACGCTTTGTCATTGGCTAAGGCCTTTAACCAATACTACGCTCACACGCGGATTCTGGTTGACGATGACCAAAAGCTGGCACGGCTGGCCCTGGTTCAAGCCGTTAGCGATGTTTTGAAGTCTGCTCTGGCACTGCTGGGTGTTAAGGCTCCAGACGAAATGTAGTCAAGGTTGGCCAAAACAACTGAAAAATCATTTTCAATCGGTTTATACTGATAAAACTAATCCCCGTCTTAAAATCAAGGCGGGGGTTTTTAATTTTAAATCGTATTGGATAACCAAACGTCTAAGTACTGGCCTGGATTGTTTGCGTTTTGGATAAGTTTTGCCTGGTCACGCTGGCGGCTGATTCAAAAAAAGTTTGATTGTGATAAAATTGAGCGGTGAATTTCAAACATGAGGAAAAATTATAATGAAACAACCTGCAACTGATTGGAAAGTGCGCTTTAAAGCCTGGCTGGGCAAGACCTGGCGTGCTTTTTGGACGCGTTTTAAGTATTTCTGGCACCGCTTTCAGCTAACGCGCTGGCTGATCGTTATCTTAATGTCACTGTTTTTGGTTGCCAGCATCTATCTGACGTTTGTTGCCAAAACCGCCAACGTCAAGGATCTGGAGCGCCGCCTGGAACAGCCGACGATGATTTACGACAGTAAGGGTAAGTCAGCAGGGAGCCTTTATTCGCAAAAGGGGACTTATGTCAAGCTGAGCAAGATCTCTTCCAACGTACCGGATGCAGTGCTTTCAACCGAGGATCGCCGCTTTTATCATGAACACGGTTTTTCGATCCGCGGCTTGGGACGGGCGGCACTGCTGCTGGTCAAAAATAAGCTGTTGGGCCGCGACTATATTTCTGGTGGGGGCTCAACTCTGACCCAGCAATTGGTTAAAAATGCCTTTTTGAGTCAAGAGCAGACCTTCTCGCGGAAGGCAAAAGAAATCTTTATTGCCATTGAGGTGGAGAACCAATATTCCAAAAAACAGATTTTAACCATGTATCTTAACAATGCCTACTTTGGCAATGGGGTCTGGGGCGTTCAAGATGCGGCCAAGCGTTACTTTAACGAGGATGCCAGTGAATTGACCGTTCCTCAGGCCGCGACTTTGGCAGGGATGCTGACCTCGCCGGGGATTTATGATCCAGTCAAGCATCCGGCTGCTGCCAAGCAGCGTCGGAATGTGGTTTTACAGCTGATGGTCGAAAACAAGAAATTGACTCAATCGCAAGCTGATGCCTATAAAAAGACGCCATTGACGATTACCAACGGCTATACTAGCCCTGATACCTATAAGTATCCATACTACTTTGATGCGGTGATCAGTGAGGCCGTCAATACGTATCATTTGTCGGAAAAAGACATCATGAACAACGGCTATAAGATTTACACGACGCTGGATCAAAATCAGCAAAAAGCCATGCAGGATACTTATGACGATGACGACAACTTCCCGGACAGCTCAAGCAGCTCGACGATGGTTCAATCTGCGTCGATCGCCATGGATCCTAAGACTGGTGGCGTAACGGCGGTTGTCGGCGGCCGTGGCAAACACGTCTTTAGAGGCTATAACCGTGCTACTCAGATGCGACGGCAGCCAGGATCCACCATTAAGCCGATCGTTGTCTACACGCCGGCTTTAGAGAAAGGCTACTTTTACGACTCAACGCTGCAGGATAAAAAGACGTCTTATGGCAGCAACCACTATACGCCAAAAAACTATGACGATACCTACAGCGGCAGTGTACCAATGTACAAGGCGCTGTACGAGAGTCTTAATGCACCGGCAGTCTGGCTTTTAAATAAAATTGGCGTCAATGCCGGCTACCAGATGGCCCAAAAGTTTGGCTTACCGGTAGAAAAGAGCGATAAGAACCTGGCACTGGCATTGGGTGGGATGTCAAATGGCGTCTCGCCTCAGCAATTGGCCCGGGCATATTCGGTCTTTGCCAGTGGCGGTAAACTGCCCAATGCCCACTATATCGTCAAGATTGAAGATGCAAGCGGCAAGGTAATCAAGCGTTATCGCGCCAAGCCAGCTAAGCAGATCATCTCTAAAAAAATCAGCAATGAGATGACCAGCATGCTTTTGGGCGTGTTCAAGCATGGAACCGGGGTATCGGCAAAACCGTCCGGCTATGAGCTGGCCGGTAAGACCGGGACGACCGACTCGGGAATCGGTGATGGCGATCGTGACAAATGGATCGTCGGCTACACGCCTGATATCGTTGTGGCAACCTGGGAAGGCTATGACAGCACGACCGAGTCACAGCAGCTGGCTGACGTTACCAGTAGAAATATCAGCGTGCTTTATAAAGCCGAGATGAGCGCTATTTTACCAGAAACGGCCGGGACGCAGTTTACGGTTAAAGATGCCCAAACCAAGGCTGAATCAAAACAGAGCAAATCAAGCAGTAATTGGTGGAATAATATTAGCGATGAGTTAAGCAACAGCGGCAATACGCTTAAGCAAAAGGCCAGCGACTGGTGGAGCTCATTGCAGTCGATGTTTCAGTAGCTACTAGCCTAAAATCGGGCATAATGTTACAATTTAACAAGCAATAATTAATTAGGAGGATGCCAATATGGTTGTCAATATTTACGACACGGCAAACGAAATGGAGCGTCAAATGCGCGAAACGCAAGAATTCCTGGCATTAAAGGAAGCCTTTGCGGAACTCAAGAAAGACGAGGATGCATTTGGTACGTTCCAAAAATTCCAGGAAAAGCAGATGCAGGCTCAACAAAAGCAGATGCAAGGCGTGCAGCTGACGGAAGCAGAAATCAAGGAAGTTCAAGATCTGGCTAAAGAAGTTGGTCAAAAAGATGCCATCAAAAATCTGATGGTCAAAGAACGCCAATTGGACGACATGATCCAACAGATCAGCAAGACGATCACGGCACCAATTGCAGAACTTTATCGTGAAGCGATGCCTGAACAAAACGGCGGTGCAGAAAAATAGTCAATTTAACGGAATCGTAGCTTACGGTTCCGTTTTTTAAAGGCGGTGAGACGAAATGGCCAAACAGATTGCCCAATATCAAGAAGGCGAAAGCATGCAGCTTTTTGCCCTGCTCAAGGAGGCTGCAGCCAAGACAACCAGTGCCGGTAAGCCTTATCTGGCGCTGACCATCTCAGATGCTTCTGGTGAGATCAGCGGGATGCGCTGGGACGCTACGCCTGATGAAATCAAACAACTGCAGGCGGGGAAAGTTGTCAGCGTTAAGGGTCAGCGTGAAACGTATCGGGATCGACCACAGATCAAAATTGATTCGATTCGTTTGGCAACAGAAAGCGAGCCTCATGATCCATTGCTGTTTGTACCTCGCGCACCAGAAACGACAATCCAGCTAAAGGCGGGCTTCCGGGAGTTTTTTGATCTGATTGATGAACCGGTCTGGAGAAAGATTGCCGGTCATCTGTTCAGCAAGCACGGTGAAAAACTGTTTTCGTATCCGGCCGCCAAGAGCAATCATCATGCCTTTGTTGGTGGGCTGGCCTTTCACACGCTGTCGATTCTGCGACTGGCACGCTCAGTTGTCGGTCAGTATCCAAACGTCAATGCGGCGCTTTTGTATACTGGAGCAATGCTGCATGATCTGGGCAAGACCATTGAACTAAGCGGTCCGATTGCAACGCAATATACCGTGATGGGCAATCTGATTGGCCACATCTCGCTTTTGGACGGTGAGATCGTCCAAGCCTGCGATGAACTGGGCTTTGATCCAGAATCGCCCAAAGTGGTACTGCTCAGACACATGATTCTTTCTCATCATGGCCTGTTGGAATATGGCTCACCGGCGCGGCCACAGCTCTTGGAAGCAGAGATCTTGCACCACTTGGATGAGTTGGATGCTTCAATTATGACGATTCAGACGGCATTGAATAAAACCGCGCCTGGGGAGTATACCGACCGTTTGTTTAGCCTAGACAATCGCCGCTTTTATCGCCCGACCAATGAAGAAACTTTGAAGAAAAGCTAAACATTGTCTAAGTCGGGTTTAATCTCGGTTTGGTTGTGTTATATTAGACTGGTAAATTTATCACGAGTAAATTCTTAATAATCTAAAGGATGTGTAATTTAGTGAACGCAAAGAAAAAAGCTTTGGCTATCCTGGCCGGAATTTCTTTAATGCTGCCATTGGCTGCCTGTGGCAATAAGGCAGTTGCAACAACGAGTGGTGGCAAGATCACCGAAAGTGCCTACTACAGCAGCATGAAGCAGACCTCTGCGGGCAAGCAGGTGCTTCAACAAATGATCTTGGACAAGGTTTTGGAAAAGCAGTACGGCTCACAGGTTTCTAACAGCAAGGTCAACAGTGAGTACAACTCCTACAAGAAGCAATATGGCTCATCGTTCTCTACGGTACTGCAGCAAAACGGCTTGACGACTAAGACGCTTAAGCAGCAGATTCGCTCTAACCTGCTTTTGCAAGCGGCCGTTCGTCATTACTCCAACTTCTCCAACAAGGCTTTGAAGAAACAATGGAAAGAATACCAGCCAAAGGTTCAAACGGCTGAAATCCTGGTTGGCTCCAAGTCCGAGGCTCAATCAATCATTGATGAGCTGAACAGTACTTCTGGTGACAAGTACAAGGCATTCAAGAAACTGGCCAAGGAAAAGTCAACGGATACTTCCAACAAGAGTAATGGTGGCAAGGTAGCAGCCTTTGACAACACCGACACCACGCTTGACTCAGCCTACAAGAAGGCCGCCTTTAAGCTTAAGACCGGTGAATACACGACAACGCCGGTCAAAACCGACAGCGGCTACCAGGTCATCTACATGATCAAGCACCCAGCCAAGGGTAAGATGAGCAACCACATTGCCCAATTGAAGCAGCAGATCGTTGAAGAAAATATGAATGACTCAACCTTCCTGCAAAACGTTGTCTCCAAGGTCCTGAAGAAGGGTAACGTTTCCATCAAGGATAGCGACTTGAAGAACATTTTGGATGAATACCTGACGACCAGCTCCAGCTCAACGTCCAGTTCTTCCAAGAGTTCCAGCTCGGATGCATCATCAAGCTCAAGCAACTAACCAAAACAACTCTTAATAGCAACAGCGCTGAATCCAGCTTTTAATCGGCCGGATCCAGCGCTTTTTCTTATAAAAAAGAGACCGATTTTTCGCGGTCCCATTTACTATGCTTGATATTTAGATATGATTTTTTGAATTTTTTCTAATCGCGGCTCGTTTTTAAACTGCCACAAATTAACGGCATGCTGGGCAGCTCTTGAAAATTCTGCCACGCCGTCCATTGCTTGATTCAGCTCATTTAGGCAATCTTGCAGTCTCATCAGCTGCTCTTGCAGATTTTTAGCGGCGTTTAAAACATCGCGACCAGCGTTTTTGAAGTCGTCGAACATAGCTAGTCACCGAGCTGATCGATAATTGCCTGTTGAACAGTCTGATACTTTTGCTCATCATATTGGTTCGAGTTGTCCGAAAACGTAATCCCAAAGTCATCCTTGTCGCTGTAGCGTGGGATCAGATGAATGTGGGAGTGGAAGACGGATTGGTAGGCCACGGAACCATTGTTGTTCAAGATGTTCATGCCCTTGATGTCAGGATTGGAGTCGCGAATGGCCCGGGCAATCTTTGGCAAGCGGCTGAATACGGCAGCTGCCAGTTCAGAGTCGTATTCAAAAATGTCTTTGACGTGCTTTTTGGGTACAACCAGCGTGTGGCCAGGCGTATTTTGTGAAATATCTAAAAAGGCTTTTACGACATCGTCTTCATAAACCGTGTAGCTAGGAATCTCACCATCGATAATCTTGCAAAAAATACAATCTTCCATCCTAGAATACCTCTTTTCAATTTTTTATAAGTATAAACGAATTTTTAAAAATCTGCACGCTTAGTTAGTTTTAAGCAATGTGTTATAATTACTCGGTTAGGCAAGCAAGAAAGATAAAGAAGGGATACTATGGCGCTGGAAGTTAAACACTTAACGGGTGGCTATTCACAGCTGCCGGTTTTAAAAGACGTTTCTTTTGACGTACAGCCAGGTGAGCTGGTGGGGTTGATCGGTTTAAATGGGGCCGGCAAGTCAACAACGATCAATCATGTGATTGGTCTGCTGCGGCCGTTTTTAGGATCGATCGCTTTAAATGGCCAGAGCCTACAGGAAAACGCAGCCGCTTATAAGCAGCAGATCGCCTACGTACCGGAAACGCCGATTTTGTATGACGAGCTGACGCTAAAAGAGCACCTAGAGCTGACAATGATGGCATATGGTCTGGATCATGATCAGACCTGGGAAAAGGCTCATCGTCTGTTGAAGACTTTTCGCCTGGACAATAAGTTGGACTGGTTTCCGGCCGATTTTTCCAAAGGGATGAAGCAAAAGGTTATGATCGTCAGTGCCTTTATGACGAATGCCAAATTATTTATCGTCGATGAGCCGTTTTATGGTTTGGATCCGTTGGCGGTACATGATCTGCTGAATCTGATCGAGGAAAAAAAGGCGCAAGGGGCTGGAATCTTGATGTCGACGCATGTTTTGGACACTGCCCAACGCTACTGTGATCGTTTTATTTTGCTGGCACATGGTCAGGTTAAGGCACACGGCACGTTAAACGAGCTGCAGCAAAAAGCCGCTGGCGCCGACTCTACGTTAGATGACATCTATCTGCGCTTGGCAAGGGATGAGCGTGATGAATAGTCTTTTTAAAAATCGCCGGCAAAGACATCTGCTGCAGCTGATGAAATACTGGCGGCTGGTCTTTAACGATCAGTTTACGATTGCGCTGTTCTTTATGTTCGGGGCGCTGGCCTATACTTATGCGCAGTGGCTCAAGACATTGACGCCGGGAGCATGGTGGATCCGTTGGCTGTTGATCATATGGTTTGTTTTGGTTATGCAGGTTGGCAGAATGGCAACGCTGATCAAACCGGCCGATCCGGTCTTTTTACTGCCTCAAGCTGATGGTATTAAAAAATATCTGAATCAGGCATTCTTATACAGTACGGTTCTTGGTGAGCTGATGTCCTTGGGATTGCTTACAATCGAGCTGCCAATGGCCATGATTGACGTCAAAATGTCGGCAGCCAACATCTTAGCGCTGTTTATTGCTGTTTTTTTTGCCAAGCTTTCCTGGCTGGTTTTAGCCAAGGCACGTTTAAGTCTGCAATGGTCGCGACATCAAAAGCTGTTGCGGGCTGGTCAATGGCTGCTGCCACTGTTAATCGGCATAATGTCATGGCTGCTTTCACCGTTGTGGGGCAGTGTCGTCTCACTGTTAATATGGCTGGCAGTTAGCATCCGGTTGAAAAAACAGGATCTTGATTGGCGGGCGGCCGTCGACGGTGAACAGCACCGCATGTATGACGTTTATCGTTTCTTTAACCTGTTTACCGATGTGCCAAGCGTTAAAGGCGGTATTAAGCGGCGTGCCTGGGCGCAAGGTTTGATTAAATGGCTGACGATTCCTAACCATGCCTGGTCTTATCTATATGCGCGCGGCTTTATACGCGATACGGAAACCAGCGGCCTGGTCGCTAGATTGACGATTGTCGGCATGCTGATCATCTTTTTTGTACCACTGGGCTGGCTGAGATGTATCCTGGTTTTATTGTTTATCTATCTGATTGCCATGCAGCTGATGACGTTTGTTGATCACTATCAAAACAACGTCTTTACCCACCTTTACCCAATTGATCAAGTCACGCAGCTAACCGATTTTCAGGCCTTTTTAAAAAAGGTCATGGGCAGCTTGAGCCTTTTGTTGATTCTGGCCGCACTGGGCAGGAGCCTTGACTGGTTGAGTATGCTGAGCAGCCTGGCTTTGGCCGTTTTGGAGCTGTACTGGCTGATTAATATCTATTTCAAAAAGAAAATGCAAAAGTGAGGATAACCAATGCGAGTAAAACACAAGAAATGGGCTGAGCCACTGATTGAAGCCCATCCAGAAAAAATCACCACCGACCCGGCTCAATTTAAAAGCAAATGGCAGAGCCGCTTTGAAAAAGAACAGCCAATCTGGCTTGAAGTCGGTATGGGCAAGGGCCAGTTTGCAATTGGCATGGCCAAGGCGCATCCAGAAGTCAATTTTATCGGTCTAGATGTGGTTTCGACGGTGGCAGGCATTGCTTTGAAAAAATCGCTGGAAGACGAAGAATTACCCAACCTGCAGTTTATCTGTGCCAACGGGGCTGGCTTGGATGAGTTCTTTTCTGATGGCGAGATTGATCGGCTGTTTTTGAACTTTTCTGATCCATGGCCAAAGTCACGTCACGCCAAGCGCCGGCTGACCTACAAGACGTTTTTGGCTAACTATGAAAAAGTATTGGTGCCCCACGGAACGATCGAATTAAAGACCGACAACATGGGCTTTTTTGAGTTCTCATTAGTCAGCATGAACAACTACGGTATGCAATACGATGGGGTCTGGCTGGATCTGCATCACAGTGCTGAGAATGAAAACAACGTTGAAACGGAATATGAGCAAAAATTTGCGGCTAAGGGTCAGCCAATCTATAAATTAAAGGCACACTTTGCCTAGCTATATCTAATGGGCTTTGCCAAGGAGAAATCTCTTTGGCAAGGCCCTTTTTGTTTGTTTTTTGAAAAATTGATCAGTACTGCTAGAAAATAATTTCTAAGAATTGTTGGAATTTATTTCAAAACGTGATATAGTAAAAGCGTTCATTTATGAAAGGGGTTACAAGAATGAAACTTACAGTTGCAGAACTTGCTAAATACATGGATCACACGATGCTCAAGCCAGATGCCACCCAGGCAATGATCGATCAATGCATAGACGAAGCCATCAAGTACAACACGGCCTCGGTCTGCATCAATCCATACTGGGTCAAACATACCGCTGATCGCTTAAAAGATACGGACGTCAACACTTGTACCGTAATCGGCTTTCCTCTGGGGGCCTCGACAACTGAAATCAAGGTTGCCGAAGCCATTGATGCCATTAAAAACGGTGCTGAAGAAATCGATATGGTTATTAATATTGGCGAATTAAAGTCCGGCCATACCGATATCGTTAAACAAGACATTCAAGCAGTTGCCAAAGCTGTTCATGATCACGATAAGCTTTTGAAGGTTATCATCGAAACGTGTCTTTTGACCGATGATGAAAAAGTAACGGCCTCTAAGCTGACGGTTGCAGGTGGTGCTGATTTTGTTAAGACCTCAACCGGCTTTTCAACAGGTGGTGCCAAGGCAGAAGATGTTGCCTTGATGCGCCAGGCGGTTGGCCCTGATTTTAAGATCAAGGCTTCTGGCGGCATTCACCACCTCGATGAAGCATATGCCATGATTGAAGCCGGTGCCAACCGGCTGGGAGTTTCAGCCTCGGTTCAGATCTTAGAAGAAGCTGCTCGGCAATAGAAACTGTTTTGAAACGTCTGACACATCGATTCAGGGGAGGAAAAGATTATGACGTATCAACGAGTATTTGGCATTGTTTTGGATTCGGTCGGAATAGGTGAAGCACCCGATGGCAAAAAATTTGGTGATGATGGTGCCGACACGCTGGGTCACATTGGCAAATGGTATCAAGGAAAACTGGCACTGCCCAACCTGGCTAAATTAGGGCTGAGCAATATTCGGCCTGAGGACCCGATTCAAGGCGTGGCGGTTGCGGATCCGGCAAAAGGCTGCTTTGGCAAGATGGCCGAAATCTCAGCCGGAAAAGACAGTATGGACGGTCACTGGGAAATGATGGAGCTGCCGGTTAAAAAGCCACTATCGACTTTTCCAAACGGCTTTCCAGACAGCATTATCAAAAAGCTGGAAGAGTTTTCTGGCCGCAAGGTAATCGTCAACAAGCCATATTCCGGCACGGAAGTCATTCATGACTATGGTGAGCAGCAAATGAAGACAGGGGATCTGATCGTCTACACGTCCGGCGACTCGGTTCTACAGATTGCAGCTCATGAGGATGTAATCCCAGTCGAAGAACTCTATCGGATCTGCCGTTATGCGCGGACGTTGGTCAATGGTCCCGAGTATACGGTCGGTCGCATCATTGCTCGTCCATACGTTGGTCCAGACAAGGATCACTTTACCAGAACGGCCAACCGTCATGACTTTAGCTTGGAACCAACCGGCAAGACTGATCTGGATCATCTGAAAGAAGCCGGCCTGGACGTAATCGGTATTGGCAAGATCAACGATATCTTCTCTGGCCACGGCATTACGGAAGGCTACCATAATGAAAGCAACATGGATGGGATGGATCACGTTGACCATGTCATGCAAGAAGACTTCCATGGCTTTTGCTTCGTAAATCTGGTCGACTTTGATGCCATGTATGGTCACCGTCGCAATCCAGAAGGCTTTGGCAAGGCTTTGATGGACTTTGACAAGCGGCTGGGGACGGTGCTTGAAAACATGCGCGATGATGATCTGCTTTTGATTACGGCTGATCATGGCAACGATCCTTGCTTCCGTGGTACGGATCATACTAGAGAAGTTACGCCGCTTTTGGCCTACTCGCCATCAATGAAGCATCCTGGTCAGTCGCTGGGCACGCGCCAAACGTTTGCTGACTTAGGTGCTACAATCATGGAAAACTTTGGCGTTAGTGGCAATCATGTCGGTACGAGCTTTTTGTCGGCAATTGAAAATTAATCAATTAAAGGGGGATTCATCATGCGAATGGTGGATGTAATTGATCAAAAACGCAATGGTGGCGTCTTAAGTGATGAGCAGCTGCAGTTTTTTGTCGACGGCGTAGTTGATGGATCATTGCCTGATTATCAAATCAGCGCGCTTTTGATGGCAATCTATTTTCAAGGGATGACGGATCATGAGCAAACGCAGCTAACAATGAAGATGATGCATTCTGGTGAGCGGCTGGATCTGTCAAAGATTCCCGGCATTAAGGTTGATAAGCACTCGACTGGCGGTGTTGGCGACAAGACCAGTCTGCCACTGGCTGCGATGGTAGCTGCACTGGGCATTCCGGTACCAATGATCTCAGGACGTGGCCTTGGTCATACCGGGGGAACGTTAGATAAGCTGGAGGCGATCCCAGGTTTTCAAGTTGAACTAAGCGAGCAGGGCTTTATCAATCAAGTTGCCAAAGAAAAACTGGCGATTGTTGGTGCTACTAGAGACGTTGCTCCAGCTGATAAAAAGATCTATGCGCTGCGCGACGTTACCGATACGGTAGATTCGATCCCACTGATCGCCAGCTCAATTATGAGCAAAAAGCTGGCCTCAGGAACTGATGCTTTAGTAATTGACGTCAAAACCGGTGCCGGTGCATTTATGAAGACCGAAGAAGCGGCTGTTCAGCTGGCACAAGCATTGGTTGCAATTGGCAAGCGGGCCGGCTTGAAGTGCGAAGCCGTGATCTCGGATATGAATCAGCCTTTAGGGTCTAAAATTGGTAATACGCTGGAAATTGAAGAGACGCTGGATCTGTTAAAAGGCAACGGGCCAAAAGACTTGTTGGAGCTGGTATTGGAATTGGGCAGCCGCATGGTCGTGATGGGCCAAAAAGCAGCCGATTTAGCTGAAGCACGTGCCAAATTGGAACAGACGATCACTGATGGCTCGGCATTGGCTCGCTTTAAGGCAATGATCAAGGCTCAGCATGGTGATCCAAACGTGGTTGACGACTATTCGCTGATGCCGCATGCCAAGTATCAAATTGAATACCCCGCGCAAAAAGACGGTGTAATTGCCAAGCTGACAGCTGATGAGATTGGGATGGCCAGCATGCTGATGGGCGGCGGCCGGAAAAAAGCCGATGATAAATTGGATTATGCAGTTGGCATTGAGCTGCACAAAAAGATTGGCGATCCAGTCCAAAAAGGCGAGTCGATCATGACGATCTGGAGCAATCGTGAAAATGTTGATGACGTCAAAGAATTATTGGATCAAGCTGTTGCCATTAAGGAAGCGGCCAAAGCACCTGTCTTGATTCACGAGATTATCGAATAGGGGGCATTTTAATGAGTACGCCACATATTGAAGCACAAAACGGTGACTATGCAGAAACGGTATTGCTGCCAGGCGATCCGCTGCGGGCTAAATACATTGCCGAAAACTTTTTGACTAATGTAAAGCAGGTTAATCATGTCCGCAATGCATTTGGCTATACGGGTGAGTACAAGGGACATCGCATTTCGGTTCAAGGATCGGGAATGGGGATTCCTTCCATGTCGATCTACATCAATGAACTGGTCCGCTTTTACGGTGTCAAAACGATCATTCGGGTTGGCTCTTGTGGCGGGATGGCTCCAGATGTCAAGTTAAGAGATGTCTGTCTGGCTTCGGGATCATCAACCGATTCTGCCGTGGTTGCCAATTCATTCCAATCTGGCGTGCACTTTGCGCCACTGGCTGACTTTAAATTGCTGGACACGGCCTACCACGTTGCCAAGAAAATGGGCATCGAGCCCAAGGTTGGCGATATCTTTGCTGCTGACCGCTTCTATAATGATGACCTTGATATGAAAAAGCTGGCCGACTATGGCGTAATTGGTACTGAGATGGAGTCAGCCGGACTTTATCTGCTGGCCGCCAAGCTGCATTTTAAGGCCCTCTCCGTTTTAACGGTCAGTGATCTTTTATTTGGCAGTCAAGAAAAGACGACGGCTGCCGAACGAGAAAAAACGTTTAACGACATGATCAAGATCAGCCTGGAAACGGCAATTGCTCAGACTGACTGATAGATATCAAAGTTTTAAAAGGACGGACCGTTGATGACGGGCCGTCTTTTCTTATAGTAAAATTGAATGGGAAAAAATCAGAAGGTGGATGGGAAAATGACTGATGAAACCGACAAGCGTGCTTTAGCCGTTAAAGTCGCACAGCTCTATTATCAAAATGACTGGCGGCAGAGTCGGATTGCGGCTGAGCTGAGTTTATCGCGGCCTACGGTATCACGACTGCTGCAGTATGCCAGAGAAAGCGGCATTGTTCAGATCAGGATTAATAATCCATTGGTCTCAACGCAGCAGTTGGCTGATCAGCTAAAAGCGCATTATCACCTAAGCAATGCCATCGTTGTACCTTCAGAGATGACGGCTAGTGGTGAGTTATTGGAGCTGGTGGGGGCAGCGGCGGCTCAATACATTGAAAAAGTCGTTAAAAACGATGATACGATTGGCTTGGCCTGGGGCAAAACGATTCATGCCATCGCTCAGCACCTCTCGCCTGAAGACGTACATGGGGTTACGGTCGTTCAGCTCAAGGGCAGCGTTGCCAATACCAAACAGAAAAATTATGCTTTTGAAAGCGTCAATGCATTTGCCAGTGCCTTTCATACTTTGCCACAGTATCTGCCATTGCCGGTTATCTTTGATCATCAGACAACCAAGGAACTGGTTGAACAGGATACGCATATCAAATATATTCTGGATCTGGGCAAAAAAGCCGATATTGCTGTTTTTACCGTTGGGACAGTGCGTGACTCGGCATTGCTGTTTCACCTGGGCTATTTTAGCCAAGCAGAGCAGCAGTATTTACAGCAGCATGCCGTGGGTGACGTTTTTTCACGCTTTATCGATCAAAATGGCCAGATCGTGGCACCGCAGATTGATCAGCGGACGATTGGCATTGATCTGGAGCATTTAAAAAAGATTCCCGAGCGGATTATGGTAATTGCCAACCCAGCTAAGGTCCAGGCCACAGCCGGGGCACTGCAGGCTGGTTATGCCAACGTTTTGGTGATTGATCAAGGAAGTGCTGCCGAACTGGTTAAAAAATTGGATGAAAGCAAAGGTGAAAACTGATGCTGGAACGTTTCTTAGAAGATGATACGGTGATTGCCGTTCATCTTTTGAGTCTGTTGTTTGACAGCTCTCATATCACACTGCGCTGTTTAACGAAACGGACGGGTCTTTCTGAAGCGCGGCTTAGAAAAGAATTGAACAGCTTAAATCAAGAACTACAGCCAAAAGTTGATATTCAGATCAATGATGCCGTCGTCTCGCTTTCACCAATCAGTCCTGAAATGCTGTTCGAACTAAAAAAACAGCTTTACCAAAATTCCGAGGTGCTGCAGGTCATGGCCTATCTGCTGAACCACCGCGGCCGATCGGTAACGGCTTTTTGTCAGGAGCATTATTTTTCGGAGCCGACTTTCTATCGGCTGCAGCGACAGTGTCGTGACTTTTTAAAAACGGTTGGCTTAACGGTTCATCGGGGGCAGATTTGTGGTCAAGAATATCGCAAGCGTTACTTGGTTGCGGCTTTAAGCTGTCGCTATGGCATTGACTGCGTTGACTTTGATCAAAACAGTCGCCAGATTGTCAAAAATTTCGTTATGGCTGCCAATCCAGGCGTCAAGCCACTCTTGGACAAGATGCCGCAAGCGTTTGCTATGTTTGATCACCTGGTGGCACTGACCTGGCTAAGACATGATCAGACTCTGGAATTGCCGGATGATAACTTCTGGCGGGCCGTCTGTTTAGAAAAGGCACATCAGCGATTGAAAGAAATGGTAATTGAAAAGCTGCAGCCACAGCTGTCATTTGAATTAACGGCAACGGATCATGATTATTTGTACCTGGTTTATCTAACGGTTGCCAACGAATTGTTTCGCGATGATGCCTGGAGCATGCAGCGAGCCGCTTTTCGCGAGATTCTTCAACAAATCCCTGAGATTCATGAACTGACGGCAATTTTTGCTTCGCTTTGGGGAAAAGAACTGGTTAAGACGGTTGCCTTTAAAGAAGTCGTTAATGCGTTTGGGCTGCGTTTTATGGGTGGCCTGCAGAATCTGGTGATTGATTACCAGCTGGGCGATCTGTATGAAAATGAGTTTCAGGTTCAGACTGATCAGCTGGTGCAAAAGATCGTTAAACAATGGTGCCAGCAAAATCAATGGTCGGATCTGGTTGATGACAGTCAAATCAAGTACTTTGCTCACCAGCTGATGCCATTGATTGAAGAACGGCTGCCGGCTACTCCGCTGTATATTTTTACTAAGTCGCATGCTAATTATGCCGTCATTGCTCAGCTGCTGCGGCAGGAATTTGGCAATCGACTTGCAATCAGCAGCTGCAGCTATTTCAGCGCCGAACAGCTGCAAAAAATCAATCAGGTGTCGTCAAGTTTGATTTTAGCCGACCACGAGTTTTGGGAGCTGCTGGCTGAAACCAATCCCAATAATCAGCGCTTTTTGATTGCTTTGGATCATCCTTTTTTGGGTATCGAGCGCCTGCGGACCAGTCTGTATCAGATTCGTACAACTGCCTATGTCGAAAATATCAATGAGAAACTATCAATCTTACATGCTCATGAGGGTTAGATGTTGATAGAAACAGCTTAGTTTTAGTTGATATACTTTAGTTGTCATTCAGGGGGGAATCCCAATGATAGTTGTTGATTATGTCCGGGTACATCAAAAGATCAAGGATAAATAGTTGATAATTTGTCAGATCAGGCATTCTGTATCACGAAAAAATCGCTTAGTGCACGATGTTTTCGGCGGAACCCCATTCACCGCTGATGCAGATGCCGCTCCATTAATGAAGATAAGCGCAATAAGTATTATTAAGCTTCAATACTAACGAAGCTGGCTTGGCCAGGATAGTGTGCGATCTGGCTGAGTTGAGTCTCGTTGCTTTAAATGATCAATTTAAGATCGTCAATGCGCTGCCCATCCACTCCGCCATTGATGATCATGATTCCATTTACCGATTGATTGCTTTGACCGCAGTTCCTAGTGCAATTTACATCAAAAGATTCCAATTAAACTCTTAATCAACAATTGTGAATGACAATCGGCCATGCGTCATATTCCGGATATATGGTGCGAAAAAAGGCTGTTGGAGAAATCCAACAGCCTTTTTGTATTGCTTAATTATCGATGCGCTTTAACTTCAGCAACGTGCCGGTACTGGCATCCGCCAAGAACTCATAGCTGATTAGCTGATCATCTTCAAAACGGCGAATTCCCCCACGATATGCCAGAGTGCGTACGGCATACTGACGATAGGGGATCGGCTGATGGTCAATCCAGCTGCCTTCAACCGTGCCCTCGCGTTTGAAATCATTGGTAATCATTTTTAAGATCATGTTTGCGGAACGCCGTCGGTTGCCCACCAGCTTGCCGGCAAAGAAACCCGCAATTCCGGAGGCACCCAGAGTAAGCGGAATCATCCATGGGCTAAGTGAACCATTTGAATCATTCATTTCAATCGCTTCTTTCGTTTAGCCTATGCCATATTTTGACCCAAGTAGATTGGATGTAACAATTTTAACACAAAGGCAGATCATTATGCATTGTCTTTGAACCTGTAGTAGTATATACTTACATAAAATAAGTAAAAGGACGGTGCTCGATAATGGAAACTTTACCTAAGGTTAATGCTCAACAGCTGCAAGAATATCTGAAGGGACAGGTCGTTTTGATGTTTACAGCCGACTGGTGCCCAGACTGCCAGTTTATCAAGCCGGCAATGCCAGAAGTAGAAAAAGATTTTGCTGATTTTAAATTCTATGCTGTTGATCGTGATGAAAATCTTGATTTGGCAACTGAACTAAACGTCATGGGCATTCCAAGCTTTATTGCCTACCGTGACGGTGAAGAAATTGGCCGCTTTGTCAGCAAGGATCGTAAGACCAAGCAGCAGGTCGAAGACTTTTTGAGCAATTTGAAATAACAAATGATGGCGGCAGACTGGTCGCCATTTTTTTATGGACTGGATCCATGAACCCAGGTTGTGTGGTACAATTTAGTCTGGTTGTCAAAAGTTTTTTGACGAAGCGAAAAAGAATATTTAGCACCGTTTCAATGCGATGCCAAGGGAAGGATTTTTGATGTTAATTTCAAGCTACAACCCAAATGAGATGGGTGATGTTTTGGTAGTCGTAACCGGCCAGGCCGCTGATCAAAACGTTAAGCAGAATCAAGGCGTGGTACAGATCGTCAGTGCTCAGGATGGCAGTCTGCTTGGCTATAATTTCTTAGGGGCCAGTGAGGTATTGCCAGAGCTCAAGGGACAAAATGGCCAGGTCTTTTTAAACGAGGCGCAAGTTGCCAAATTAAACGAAAAGATTCAAGCGGCTGGTTTTGATGAAAAATTAACGGCTGATGAAACGCCAAAGTTTGTTATCGGCTATGTTGAATCCATGACCAAGCATCCAAAATCAGATCATCTGCACATTACCCAGGTCGATCTGGGCGATCAAAAGGTACAGATCGTCTGCGGCTCACCAAACATCGCTGAACACGTCAAGGTCGTCGTTGCCAAGGTTGGCGCCATGATGCCAAGTGGACAGATCATCTGGCCAGGGGCTTTAGTGGGTGTGCCAAGCAACGGGATGATCTGTGCAGCGCGTGAATTAAACCTAAAGAATGCTCCTCAAAAGCCGGGCTGCCTGATTTTGCCTGATGACTTTGGTCAGGCTGGCGATGCTTTTGACTTTGCACGCGGCAATCAGCTGTTTGCCTAAATGGCGGCAAGGAAAGGAAAATCAGCATTATGGAAAAAAGTTATTATTTTGTAGGCATCAAGGGTACTGGGATGGCCGCTTTGGCACGGGTACTGCATGACCGCGGCTATCATGTTGAAGGCTCAGACATTGAAAAAGAAACCTTTACGCAGGCGCCTTTGGAACAGGCCGGTATTCAGATTCACGACTTTGACCCAGCAAATATCAAGCCAGGGATGATCATCGTGCAAGGAAATGCCTTTGGCGACGATCAGCCAGAAATCGTTCGGGCCAAGGAACTGGGCGACAAGGTGCAAAGCTACCCAGATACGGTTGAGGAACTGGTTGCGCAATACACCAGCATCGGCGTTGCCGGCGCACATGGCAAGACCAGTACGACGGCGCTGCTTTCACACGTGCTGAGCTCGGTGGCACCAACAACTTACCTGATCGGTGATGGTGAAGGGGTTGGCACGCCTGATTCACGCTTCTTTGTCTTTGAAGCGGATGAATACCGGGATCACTTCTTGGCCTACCATCCAGACTATGCCATCATGACCAATATTGACTTTGATCATCCCGACTTCTTTAAAGACATCGATGACGTGCGCGACTCATTTGAAACCTATGGCAAGCAGGTTAAAAAGGCCGTCTTTGCCTGGGGTGACGATGAAAATCTGCGTAAGCTGCAGCTGGACGTGCCGATCTATTACTACGGTACCAGTGAAAAAGATGACTTCCGGGCCGTCAATATTCAACGGACGCCGCAAGGATCGACTTTCGAGGCTTGGTTTAAAGATGAGAAGCTGGGCGAATTTGAGATTCATCTATACGGTGAGCACAGTGTCTTGAACAGTCTGGCTGTCATCGCGGTTGCCTACATGGAACAAGTCGACTTAAAAGATATTGCTAAGGGGCTGGCCAGTTTTTCTGGCGTCAAGCGGCGGTTTGCCGAAAGTCATGTTGGCGATATGACGCTGATTGACGATTATGCCCATCACCCAAGCGAAATTAAGGCCACGATTGATGCTGCCCGCCAAAAGTACCCCGATAAAAAGGTACTGGCCGTCTTTCAGCCGCATACCTACAGTCGTCTGCAAGCCTACTTAAAGGAATTTGGTCAATCGCTGAGTGCTGCTGACAAGACGTTTGTGACGCCGATTTTTGGTTCCATTCGTGAAAATGCTGGTCAGGTCTCCAGCCAAGACTTAGAAGACCTGATTCCAGGCAGTGAAGGCATTGACATGGACTCGATGGATAAGCTTTTGGCCTACCATGATGCTGTCGTTGTCTTCATGGGTGCCGGTGATATCGAAAAATATGAAGATAAATATAAGAATTTATTATCCAATGATTAAATTGCTTGTAGAAAATGGTGGCTTTTGCTACCATTTTTTATATGAAAGACAATATTGGTCAAACTAATTTGACCGCTTAATTGAATGAAAGAAGGGGAGCTTATGTTCAACTCTACACCAGAGCCTGAGCAAAGAAGGCGTGTCGTCAATGAAGCCGGCTTAAATGGCTTTTTGACGAAGATGTATGGCTTTGTCGGTCTGTCGGTTTTTGTTTCGGCCATCAGTTCATTTTTGGTCATGACGACCTTTAGAGCTGCCGTGTTTGGCTATTTTACCCAGCATACTGGGATGATGTGGCTGCTATTATTGTTGCCAATTGCACTGTCGATGGGGATCAGTGTCAGTGCTACCCGGAATCCAACCGGCAGCTTTATTATGCTGATGGTGCTGTCGATTATGTACGGGGTTGAATTTGCCTTGCTGGCCGGCGTTTATACCGGTGCCGATATCACGGCGGCCTTTGTCTCATCAGCAACGATCTTTATCGTAATGGCGCTGTATGGGACGCTGACCAAACGCTCGCTTGATCGCTTCGGTGCTCATGCAATGGCGGCCTTGATTGCTTTGATTTTGGCCTCTTTGATCAACATGTTCTTAAACAGTCCTGCGATCACCTACATTTTCTCCTACATTGCCGTGATTATCTTCGTTATTTTGACGGCCTATGATGCTCAAAAGATGAAAAACATCTATCTTGAGTACAATGGCCAGGTTTCAACGACTGGTCTGGCAGTCATGGGAGCGTTGCAGCTGTATCTGGACTTTATCAACCTGTTCATTCAGCTGCTGCAGATCTTCGGTATGGGCGATGATCGGCGCAACTAATATTGGATAAAATTTAAATTGGCTCTGCATCAATGATGGTGCGGAGCCTTATTTATTTTTAATCAGCAAAAATGTCAGGGCCAGGCAAAGTTTGTTACAATCAAGAAAGAAAATAAAAGGACGAGGTAGTTTAAATGGCAGAAAAACTGTTGTTGATTGATGGTAACAGCATTGCATTTCGTGCTTTTTTTGCGATGCATAATCAAATTGACAGATTCACCAACCAAAATGGCCTGCATACTGCGGCAATCTATGGCTTTAAGCTGATGTTGGATCACGTGTTGGCTAATTATCATCCAAACAAGGCACTGGTTGCTTTTGATGCCGGCAAGCAGACCTTTCGAACGGAAATGTATGCTGATTACAAAGGCGGCCGGGCCAAGACGCCGGCTGAATTGACCGAGCAGCTGCCCTATTTGCATGAGATGCTGCATGCTTGTGGGATCAAGACCTATCAGCTGGCCAACTATGAAGCTGACGATATTATCGGTACCCTGGCTAGACTTGGTGATGAAGCCGGTGACGAGACTTTGATCGTGACTGGGGATCGAGATCTGACACAATTGGTAACTGACAAAACTACAGTTGCCGTAACGATCAAGGGCGTCACGCAGACTGAGATGTATACGCCGGCGCACTTCCAAGAAAAATTCGGGGTAACGCCGACTCAGTTTATCGATATGAAGGCCTTGATGGGCGATAGTTCCGATAATTATCCTGGGGTCACCGGTATTGGCGAAAAAACTGCCCAAAAGCTGATTCAAGAATACGGTTCATTGGATGGGCTTTATGCAAACATCGACTCGATGCGTAAATCAAAGCGTAAGGAAAATCTGGTCAATGAAGAAGCCATCGCGCGTGAATGTCAGAAGCTGGCAACGATTCATCGTGATGCCCCATTGACGATCGGTTTGGGTGATTTGAATTATCAAGGCGAGCAGACCGAAGACTTGATCAAATTTTATCAAGAGATGAACTTCAAGTCGTTTTTAAGCAAGATGAACGTTGCCCCAGATACCGATGAACCAGTCAAGACCAAGGCAATCGAATATACGGAATTGACGGCTGATAATCTGGCATTATTGGATCAATTGGATCATCATGTGACGTTTCAATTGGAGATGCCAGAAGAAAACTACCATTTATCAAATTTTGCCGGCTTTGTAATCGGGGATGGTCAAAAATGGCTCGTCAGTCGTGATGCGAGTCTGTTGCAATCGGCACCGCTCAAAAAGATTCTGACCAGTGATCAATACACTAAAGATGTTTTCAATGCTAAGGCACAGATTGTGGGGCTGCATCGGCTGGGCATTGAATTGGACTACGTGGCCTTTGATCTGCTTTTGGCTGCCTATCTGGTAGATCCAAGCGACAATGGCAATGATCTGGGTGAATTGGCTCATGCATATGATTATTATGACGTTCAAACCGATGAGGAAGTTTATGGCAAAGGGGTCAAGCGAGCCATTCCAGACGATGATCAGACATTTTTCACGCATCTGGCCCAAAAAGCTCGTGCCATTCATGAACTAAGAGCACCGGTTTATGAAAAGCTCAAGGAACATGAACAAATGCCGCTTTATGAAGACATTGAGCTGCCGTTGACCTATGTGCTGGCCAAAATGGAGATTGCTGGTATCAGGGTCAATGCACAGACACTCAAGGAAATGGGCAGTAAACTAAAAGAGCGTCTGGCTGAGATCGAACAGGTTATCTACCAAGAAGCTGGCGAAGAATTTAACATTAATTCGACCAAGCAATTGGGTGAGATTTTATTTGACAAGATGAAACTGCCGGTCATTAAAAAGACGCGAACGGGCTATTCAACTGCCGTCGCGGTACTGGAAAAACTGCAGGGGTATTCGCCAATCATTGGCCACATTTTGGAATATCGGCAGATTGCCAAGCTCCAGTCAACCTATATCGAAGGACTTTTGAAGGTTATTCACAGCAGCGATCAAAAGATTCATACGCGTTATCTGCAGACGCTGACGGCAACGGGACGGCTGTCATCGGTTGATCCAAACCTGCAAAACATTCCGGTGCGTTTAGAAGAAGGCCGGCAGATTCGGCGGGCATTCGTACCAAGCGAGCCAGGCTGGAAGATTTTCTCTTCTGACTACTCACAAATTGAGCTGCGCGTTTTGGCCCACATTACTGACGATCAGAATCTGCAGCAAGATTTCATCGAAGGTCGCGATATTCATGAAAGTACGGCGCGTCGTATCTTCCATCTTTTGCCAGGTGAAGAGGTTACTCCCGACATGCGGCGTCATGCCAAGGCCGTCAACTTTGGAATCGTTTATGGGATTAGCGACTACGGCCTTTCACAAAGCATTCATGTTACGCGCAAGCAGGCACATGAGTTTATCGAAAGCTACTTTGCAGAATTCCCTGGCGTTAAAAAATACGTTACGGAGATTGTCAAGTCAGCACATGAAAAAGGCTATGTTGAAACGTTGACGCATCGGCGGCGCTATTTGGAAGATATTCATTCCAAAAACTTTGCCAAGCGCTCATTTGCCGAACGTACGGCGATGAACACGCCAATTCAAGGCAGTGCGGCTGACATCATCAAGATTGCTATGATCAACATGGATAAAATGCTGCGCGAAAACAATCTTAAGGCACGGATGCTCTTGCAGATTCATGACGAACTGGTCTTTGAGGCACCGGCAAAAGAGATTCCAGTCTTGGAAAAACTAGTACCGCAAGTCATGGACTCAGCTTTCAAATTGGACGTACCGCTCAAGGTTGAAAGCAAGTATGGCGATACTTGGTATGATCTGAAAAAATAAGTTCAAGCCGCGGCCAATGAATCTGACCGCGGTTTTTTGAGCTGTTGGTTTGAGCAGATCACTGGTTCAAAAACGAAAATCTACTATAATCAATAATGATTCTAAAAAGAAATGAGGACGATCAAATGCCAGAAATGCCAGAAGTAGAAACCGTGCGTCGCGGCTTGATGAACATTGCTGCGGGCCGCAAGATTCAAGGAATCGACGTTTATTATGGAAAAACAATTGAAAACGATATAGATGAGTTTCGTCAGGCACTGATCGGGCAGACGATCGAACGCATCGATCGGCGCGGCAAGTATCTGCTGTTTCGCTTTACTAATAATCTGACTATGGTCTCGCATCTCAGAATGGAAGGCAGCTATTATCGCCAATTAAATGACGGACCAATCGACAAGCATACCCATGTGGTTTTTCATTTTACGGACGGCACGGAGCTTTGCTATCGCGATACGCGCAAGTTTGGCCGGATGCACTTAGTCAAAACCGGCACTGAAATGCAGGTGGGCGGCTTAAAGACGATGGGTCCTGAACCAACCGAAAAAGATTTCAAGGTTGACTACTTCAAAGGCATCTTAAAAAAGAGTCGCAGCAAGATCAAGCCATTCTTGCTGAATCAAGATCATGTAGCCGGCCTAGGCAATATCTATTGTGATGAGGTGCTGTGGCAAAGCTGCATCAATCCTGAACAGCCGGCCAATTCGCTGACTGACGAGCAGATTCAAATCTTACACGACAATATCATCAAAGAGATTGCCAAGGCGACTAAATATAAGGGAACGACCGTGCATACGTTTATGAATGCCTTTGGTGAGGCCGGTGCCTTTCAAAACCAGTTGGAGGTTTATGGTCGTGGGGGCGAAAAATGTGAGCGCTGCGGCCATAAGCTGGTCAAGATCAAGGTAGCTCAGCGTGGGACGACTTTTTGTCCGCATTGTCAGCCCTTGGAAGGTGATCAGAAATGACGCTGGTAATCGGACTGACGGGCGGCATTGCAAGCGGCAAGTCAACTATCAGCAGCATTCTTAAAGCAGTCGGCTGGCCGGTGATTGACGCCGATTTGATTGCACGTCAGATTGTAATGCCGGGCAGCAAAGGATTGGAACAGATCGTAAATCGCTTTGGTCCTCAGATGCTTAATTCCGATGGTACGCTTGATCGCAAAAAGCTGGGAAAAACGGTCTTTGATGATCCTAAAAAGCTGAGTGATCTGGACAAAATTGAACATCCGCTGATTCAAGAAGCAATCGATTCCCAGCTGGATGAATTTAAAAAACAGCATCTGCCGGTAGTAGTGCTGGACGTGCCATTGCTGTTTGAAACGGGAATGGATGAGGAGTGCGATCTGACGGTTTTGGCAGTCGTTGATCAGGCAACACAGCTGAAGCGTTTGATGAAGCGGGATCAGATTTCGAAAATGGATGCCGTCAAAAAAATCAGTTCGCAAATGTCTTTAAAAGAAAAGATGCAGCGAGCTGATGTAATTATCGATAATAACGGTACGCTTGAGCAAACGCGCAGCCAGGTAGCAGAATTGGTTGACCGGGTAAGTCAGCATCAATTATTATAAATGTGATAAGATAGATGCATAACCAATTAACAGGAGGAACCTGTATGCAATGTCCACACTGCCATCATAATGGATCGCGCGTAGTTGACAGTCGTCCAAGCGAAGACGGCATCTGTATTCGTCGTCGTCGCGAATGTGCAAACTGTGGCTTTCGCTTTACTACCTTTGAGCGCTATGAGGAGACGCCGCTTTTGGTAGTCAAAAAAGATGGTACGCGCCAGGAGTTCAATCGCCAAAAGGTCCTAAACGGTCTGGTTCGCTCAGCCGAAAAGCGTCCCGTCAGCATGGAAAAGCTTACCAGCATTGCCAATGAGGTTGAAAGACGCGTTCGTTCAATGGGAGAAAATGAGGTATCCAGCCAGGTAATTGGCGAATACGTAATGAACGAGCTCAAAGACGTCGATGAGATCTCCTACATTCGTTTTGCCAGTGTCTATCGTCAGTTTAAAGACGTTGATGCGTTTATGAATGAGCTGGAGGCAATGATTAATCAAAATCATCAAAAGCATCAAGACTAACTAAGGGGGAGTCGTTATGGCTGAGGTGCAAGGACGCTTGACGCCGCAAACCGGCTTTATCGTGGCCGCTGCGTCAGACTTTGTACGGTTTGACCAGGCGACTTTTATTGATTTTTATCAACCATTGTTAAGTCCCACCGCGCTGGGGCTTTTTTATGCTTTACAAAGTCAGCTCAAGCCCGATCCGATGCTGACCAAGCGTCAGGCGCACAGTATCATGCTGGATCGTTTGAATCTTGGCATAGCTCAGTTTGCCGAAGCCCGTAATGCCTTAGAGGGCGTTGAAATGCTGCAGACGTTTTATCAACAAGATGAGATTGGCGGCGTTTTTGTCTATGTGCTGCAGCCAACCATGACGCCTGAAGAATTTATCAATGATGATCTTTTGAGCGTACGGCTGCTTCAACAGATTGGTGAGCAGCGCTTTAATGAATTAGTGGCCCATTCCAGACGCTATCAGTTTGATACCAGTCGCATGCATAATCTGACGCATGACTATTTTGAGGTCTTTAAACCGGACCGGGCGGCTTGGGATGCAGAACGTCCGACACTGAATAATGCCAGAGCTACGGCCGTGCAAAAAAGCAATTCTATCAAGGCAGTCCCGCAAAATGATTTTGATTTTGGCCTTTTGCTCAGCCGCCTGGAAAACCGCGGAGTTGATCTGCAAAGCGTCAAGGATCAGCGTCGTCTGATTTTGACTGAGAGCTTGATGTATGGCATTGGTGCCCTTGAAATGGCTGATCTGGTTTTTGACGCGACTGATTTTAGAACCAGTATGCTGCAGCCAAATATTCTAAAGCAGCGCATCGCCGCCAAATATGCCGGTACGCTGCGTCAAAATGATGATCCGGCGCCGGTGGTTGCTGCTGGCGATGAAAATTTAGATGGGCTGGGTGAAACGGAACGCAATCTGATCAAAGTTGCTCGTGAAAATTCACCTAATGACTTTTTGGCTGGCATCAAACAAAGTGTTGGGGCTGCATATGTCTCGCCAAATGAACGCAATACCGTATTGAGAATGATTGAAAATAGCGGTATGCCAAATGAGGTTATCAACATCTTGATCAACTATATGTTTGTTGAAAAAGAATATACAACCTTAAAATCGGGCTTGGCTGACGGGATTATCAATGCTTGGACCAAAGCGGGCGTCAAAACGGCTGCCGATGCGATTCGCGAGATCAAAAAACATCGTAAAAGCAATGAAAAACAGGCGGGTGCAAAGCCGCGCCGTCGCTATTATTCAAGTGGACGCAGCAATATTAATGAAGAGCTGCCGGAGTGGGCCAAGCATCCAGAAAAAGTCAAAAACAAAAAGCCATCGGCCGAAAAACTGGCTAAGATTGACCAGATGCTGGCTGAGCTCAATCAGCAAAAAAATAACCCAGGTACCAAGAAATAATGATTGGAGGGATTGCCAATGCGTCCTATCATGGAAACCATCAACTCGATCATTGGTGGTCAAAGCGGCTCGCCACAGTATCGGGAACTGATCAAAAAGGCTTATCAGGATCCCGATGTCCAAAAATTTTTGCGTGAGCATCGCAATGAACTGTCCAATGAGCAGATCGAACGAGGCAGCTCCAAACTTTATGAGTTTTATCATGAAAAAATACTGCTGCAAAATCACCAGGCAAGCATTGCACCGGGCTATACGCCACAACTGGTCGTCAGTGCGGGAAGAATCGACGTAGTCTACGTACCGACCGCTCAGCTCAGAGCCCAGCAGCAGGCTGCTGAGTTAAGGCAGCGCGTCACGACGGTACGAATGCCCAAGTTTATTCGTGAAGCCAGCTTTAATAATGTGATTCGCGATAATGATGATCGAATGGATGCTTTGCAGGCGGCAATCAGTTTTTCGCAGACCTATCAGCCCGGCCAGTTCCAGCCAGGGCTCTATCTGTCGGGGAATTTTGGTGTTGGCAAAACCTATTTGCTTGGGGCAATCGCTAATGCACTGGCTGAGCGAGGCATCATCTCGACAATGGTGCACTTTCCCAGCTTTGCCGTTGAAATGAAAGGCGCAATCAAGGATGGCTCGGTTGATTCACGACGCGATGCCATTAAAAAAGCGCCGATTCTGATGCTGGACGACATCGGTGCTGATTCGATGTCGGCCTGGGTACGCGATGATGTTTTGGGCGTAATCTTGGAATACCGCATGCAAGAAGAGCTGCCGACGTTTTTTAGCTCCAATTTCACGATGCAGCAGTTGGAGGATCAGCATTTGGCAATTGATGCGCAGGGAGCTCGTGAGCCGATGAAGGCTAAGCGGATCATGCAGCGCATTCGCTTTTTGTCGCGCGAGTATCATATCGAAGGTGAAAACATGCGCTCAGGCAATTAAATTATGCCTTGACATCAATGAATCGATTTAGTATATTAGTATCTGTTGAAAGAAAAAGCAGAAGCACCCGCTTCTCGCCTTGGTGACCAGAGTTGCCGGGCTGACGAGTTTAAATGACCGTTGGCAGTCCTTGTCAATGGAGTTTAGCGGGGTGCAGTATGCATTCCGCTTTTTTTGCTTGATCTTTCTGCTAGTAAAATTGGAGGTGTGTTGCCATAGCTCAAGGAATGATTGTCAATGACGGTATTCGTGCACGGGAAGTTCGTCTTATCGACCAAAATGGTGAACAACTGGGCATCAAGTCCAAACGTGAAGCTTTGCAGCTGGCTGAGGATGCCGGCCTTGATCTGGTGCTGGTTGCGCCCAAGGCCCGTCCCGCAGTCGCACGGATTATGGACTACGGGAAGTACCGTTTTGAGATGCAAAAGAAAGAACGGGAAGCCCGCAAGAACCAAAAGACGGTCACGGTTAAGGAAATTCGCCTGAGCCCATCGATTGATACCAACGACTTCAACGTTAAGCTGAAGCGCGTGCGGACGTTTATCGAAAAGGGCGACAAGGTACGAGTTTCAATTCGTTTCCGTGGTCGGGCAATTACCCATAAGGATATCGGACGTGACATGATTGAAAAGATGGCCGAAGAAACTAAGGACATCGCAACGGTTGTGCAACGGCCAAAGATGGAAGGGCGCAGCATGTTCTTAACGCTGGCCCCTGCTGCTGATAAGGCAAAAAAATAATTATTAAGAAGGTAGGAAATAGTTATGCCAAAGATGAAGACTAATCGCGCTGCTGCTAAGCGTTTCAAGCGTACTGCCAAGGGTGGCTTCAAGAGTGCCCAAGCTTTCACCAGCCACCGTTTCCACGGTAAGACGAAGAAGCAACGTCGTCAACTGCGTGGCCTTTCCATGATGGACAAGTCTAACGTAAAACGTTACAAGAAGATGCTTCCTGCCAAGTAATCAGGGCATTTTACGATTAAATAATTTTTAAACAATCTAGGAGGATACCACTATGCGAGTTAAGGGTGGAACTGTTACGCGCGCACGTCGTAAGCGCATTATGAAGTTGGCTAAGGGTTACACTGGTTCCAAGCACCGTCTGTTCAAGACTGCCAAGGACCAAGTTATGAAGAGCGGTCTGTACGCATTCCGTGACCGCAAGGCTAACAAGCGCAACTTCCGTGAATTGTGGATTGCCCGGATCAACGCGGGTGCCCGTCAAAATGGTATCAGCTACAGCAAGCTGATGCATGGTCTGAAGCTGGCCAACATCGACATGAACCGTAAGATGCTGGCTGACCTGGCCGTTAACGACGCTGATGCCTTTAAGGCCGTAGTTGACGAAGCCAAGAAGGCCCTCAACTAATTTGCGTTTGAAATCATCAATAAGGTTGGAGCAGCAATGTTCTGACCTTATTTTTTTATTACTGCTTGACACTGCACGTTGATTGAACCCATACCGGTTAGTCGGTATAATTGAAGTTAGAAATTTTTTTACGAGGTGGAAAATGCTCGAAATGTTTAAACCGACTTGGATGGTCGCACGCGCCTATGAGATCTCACCACAAGCCCTCAAGCGTCAAGGCATCCGAGCCGTCTTCAGCGATCTGGACAACACGCTGATTGCCTGGAACAATCCAAATGGCACCCCGGAACTGCGTGCATGGATGGAAGAACTGCATGAAGCTGGTATTCCATTGATCGTGGTCTCCAACAACAGTCGGGCGCGGATTGGCAAGGCGGTTCAAAAGCTGGATCTGCCATATGTTGCCCGTTCACTTAAGCCATTGAGCTTCGGGATCACGCGCGCACGCAAAAAGCTTGGACTGGAGCCGTCTGAGGTCGTTATGGTCGGCGATCAGCTGATGACTGACGTGGCCGCTGCCAATCATGCGCACGTGCGTAGTATTTTGGTCAAGCCATTGATTGAAACCGACAAGTGGATCACGCGGCCCAACCGTTTTATGGAGAAGTTCGTCATGCAGAGTCTGCAAAAGCAGTATCCAAAAGAAATGGACTGGCAGGAGGAATTTAAATAATGCAGGATGAAGAATTGCGATGCATCGGCTGTGGTGCAGTTATACAAACGACGGATCCCGATGGCTTGGGATACACGCCTAACTCAGCGCTGAAAAAAGGTCTTGAGTCTGGCGAGCTGTACTGTCAGCGATGCTTCAGGCTGCGTCATTATAACGAAATCGCACCGGTTTCCTTGACTGACGATGACTTTTTGCGTCTGTTGAATCATATTCGTGATGCGCACGCTTTGATCGTCTACGTGGTGGACATTTTTGACTTTAACGGCAGTTTGATTCCTGGCCTGCACCGGTTTGTAGGTAATGACAATCCAGTCCTGCTGGTCGGCAACAAAGAAGATGTGCTGCCGCGCTCGCTGCGTCGACGCAAATTAACGGATTGGCTGAGACAGCAGGCCAATCTGGCAGGCCTTAGACCAATTGATACGCTGCTGGTTTCGGCAAAAAAGAATCATCAGATCGACCAGCTGCTGGCTGAGATTGAAAAGCATCGTGGAGATCGCGACGTTTATGTCGTCGGGGTTACCAACGTCGGCAAGTCGACCTTGATCAATGCCATTATCAAGCAGCAGACCGGCGTGCAGGATCTGATTACGACGTCACGGTTCCCAGGTACGACGCTGGACAAGATTGAGATTCCTTTGGATGATGGTCACAAGCTGGTTGACACGCCAGGGATCATTCATCAAGAGCAAATGGCCCATGTTTTATCGGCCAAGGATCTTAAAATCGTAGCTCCACAAAAGGAAATCAAGCCAAGAACGTTCCAGCTTAATGATTCTCAAACCGTCTTCTTGGGCGGGGTGGCGCGCTTTGATTACGTCAAGGGGCCACATACCGGCATTGTTGCCTACTTTGAAAACAGCTTGCCACTGCATCGTACGAAACTTGCCAATGCCGACGAGTTTTATCAAAAGCACTGTGGCGATCTGCTGACACCGCCAACCAAAGACGAGCTGGCTGATTTTCCACCACTGGAACGGCATGAGTTTGCCATCAAGGAAAAAAGCGACTTAGTCTTTGAAGGACTGGGCTGGGTTACGGTACCGGCTGGAACGACCGTCGCTGGATGGGCGCCTAAGGGAGTTGATGTCTTGGTGCGTCGTGCAATGATTTAGTTTTTATCACAGAAAGGAAAATAATTTATGAATCTCCGCGGAAAGCAGAAGCGTTTTTTGCGTGCACAGGCCAACCATTTGCAGCCACTGTTTGCAGTTGGTAAAAATGGTCTGACTGATGCCTGGCTGGCTCAATTGGATGGTGCGCTAGACAAGCGTGAGCTCATCAAGGTCAGCATCTTGCAAAATGCCGATGAGACGACTGGTGAGGTCAAAGAATTTATCGAGGCCAACAGTGATATTCAAGTCGTTCAAGAAATCGGCCGAGTACTGGTCCTGTTTAAGGTCTCAAAAAACCCCAAGCTGCGTGAGCTTTCACAACGCGTTGAACACATCTAGAATCGAGGTGTGATTTGTGCAGCAGGCTAAAGCAACGATAGCGATCCCCAAGCCACAGGTTCAGCGTACCAGTTTTCAGCATCGAAAACGCGTCGGCCTATATGGAGGAACGTTTAATCCTGTTCACAACGCCCATCTATTGGCCGCTGACCAGGTTGGTAAAACGCTTTTGCTCAACAAGGTCCTCTTTATGCCCGATATGATTCCGCCACACGTTGACCATAAAGAGGCGATTGATGCCGAAGATCGCGTTAATATGCTGCAATTGGCAATTGAGGACAATCCATTGTTTGGCATTGAGATGGCTGAGATTGAACGGGGCGGCATCAGCTATACCTACGATACGATGAAATATCTAAAGGCCAAGCATCCTGACACCGACTATTACTTTATTATTGGCGGTGACATGGTCGACTATTTGCCAAAATGGCATGAGATCGATAAATTGGTTAAATTGGTCAACTTTGTGGGTGTCCGGCGACCGGGCGCTCAAAATGACTCACAGTATCCGGTAATCTGGGTCGACGTGCCAGGAGTCGACTTCAGTTCTACCGATATCCGCAGCCGCATCAAAACCGGTCGTTCGATTCGCTATATGGTTCCCGACAAGGTTGCCGAATATATTAAGGAGCATCAGCTATATCATGAGTGATGAATTGATCTATCAAGAGCATTTGATTCCGATGACGCGCCAAGAGCTTGTTGAGCACTTACGAGCAGCTTTGCGCGACAAACGTTTCGAGCATGTACTGCGCGTTGAAAAAACAGCGGTTGAACTGGCCAGCCAATATGGCGTTGATATTGAGGCCGCCAGCATTGCCGGTTTATGCCACGATTATGCCAAGCAGCGTCCGGATGAGGATTTTATCAAAGTTATTAAGAAAAAAAAGCTGGATCCGGATCTCTTAAACTATGGCAATGCAATCTGGCATGGCTTCGTTGGTGCCGAAATGGTTAAAGATGAGCTGGGCGTGCATGATGAGGATATCTTAAACGCAATTCGCTTCCATACAACGGGAGCAGCCTACATGACCAAGTTGGCTCAAATCATCTACATGGCTGATTATATCGAGCCGGGCCGTGATTTTCCGGCCGTCAAAAAAGCCCGCAAACTGACCAAAAAGGATCTGGGAGCTGGCGTTGCCTACCAGACCAAGCACACGCTGCTTTACCTGATTGAAAGCAATGCACCGATTCACCCACAGACTTTGGCAACCTTTAATGCATGGGTGCCACGATATGGAAAGGAAATTGATTAATGGACAGCAAAGAATTATTGAAGATGGCCGTACAGGCGGCTGATGGTCGCCGTGCCGAAGATATTACGGCATTAAAGGTTGATTCGATCACGCCAATGGCTGATTATTTCGTCATCATGACAGGTGGCTCTAATCGTCAGGTCCAAGCCATTGCCAATGCCATCATTGAAGCCGCTCATGAAAACGGCGTTGATATCAAGAGTGTCGAAGGCAAGCAGGAGGCACAATGGGTTCTGATTGACCTGGGCGATGTGGTCGTTCATGTCTTTCGTGAGGAAACTCGCCACTACTACAATCTGGAAAAACTTTGGTCCGATGCACCATTGGTTGATCTCAGCGAATGGGTTAAGGAGTAGAGATGATCTACGGGACGTTTGCCCAGCTGTATGATGAGCTATTTGAAAGCGATATGTATCAGCAATGGCGTGAATTTGTCAACTCTCAGTTGCCTAATTACGCCAAGACGATCTTAGACGTTGCCGGTGGGGCAGGACGACTGGGCGTTTTGCTGGCTGAAGATGGCTATGACGTTATCGATCTGGACTATTCAGAAGAGATGCTGAGCCTGGCCTTAAAGCATGCACAGGAATCACAAGTGCCATTGACACTGGTGCAAGGCGACATGCGAGATCTTAGCGGCCTGGATCAATATGATGCAATCACCTGCTTTGCCGACTCGCTTTGCTATCTGGATGATTTTAATGATGTGAGGGCTACGCTTGAACAGATGGCTGCGCACCTAAAAGATGATGGCGTGCTCTTGTTTGACGTGATCACGCCTTATCAAACCGATGAAATCTACCCAGGCTATATGTACAACTATGAGGATCCAGATGCACAGCGGGCCTTTTTATGGCACAGCTATGCCGATGATGACGTTTTGCATGGTGTAATTCATGAATTAACCTTCTTTTATCAAATGACAGCGGGCAGCTATCAGCGCCTGCACGAAACGCATTTTGAGCGGGCCTATGAGTTAAAAGACTGGCAAACTGCATTGGCACAAGCTGGGTTTGATCAAGTCATGGTTAAGGCTGATTTTGGCCATAGAGAAATTAACGATCAGACGACACGCTGGTTCTTTATCTGTCGAAAGCAGGTGAAATAATGCGGGCCGTGGGGCTGGTAACTGAATATAATCCGTTTCATAATGGTCATCGATATCACCTGGAGCAGGCTAAAAGACTGACTGCTGCCGATGCAGTTGTTGCCGTAATGAGCGGTAATTTTACGCAGCGTGGCGAGCCAACGCTGCTTGATAAATGGCAGCGAACGCAGGCAGCACTTGAAAACGGCGTGGATCTGGTCGTTGAATTGCCAATCTTTATGGCTGTGCAGCCGGCACACCGATTTGCGGCCGGGGCTTTGGAACTGTTGGCATCTTTGGGAGTCGATGACGTGGTTTTTGGTGCTGAGCATCCAGAATGGAATTTTAGCCAGCTGGTAGCAGCGGAGCAAGATTTTTCAGCCAGCAGCTTTAGTCGGTTTAATGCGACTTATGCCACTCAGTTTAATGAACAGCTTCAAAAGCAGACTGGCGTATCATTGATCGATCCCAATGATATTTTGGCGTTTGGCTATTACAAAGCTCAAATCAAAGAGAATCTGCCATTAAGACTGCACCCGATTAAGCGACGTGGCAGTCAGTATCATGATGAGCAAATCAATGGTAAGATTGCCAGTGCCAGTGCAGTTCGGCAAGCCGTTTTGGAACAAGACGATTTTAGTCAAGCTGTCCCTGCGGCAACCGCGCGATATCTGCAGCAGATTCAGCAGGTACCGGATTGGAACGCTTTGTATCCAATGCTGCGCAATCAATTGATTCAGACCCCGGTTGCCCAGCTTGCCCAGATCTATCAAATGGCAGAAGGTTTGGAATATCGCATGAAAGATGCTGCGCAGCGCAATCTGACCTTTGCAGGCTTTATGAAGTCGGTCAAGACCAAGCGCTATACCTATGCCCATCTGCTAAGAGTCTATCTGTATACGGTTTTGCAGATTACCGATTCTCAACTCAATGAGCATCTCAGCCAGCCGTATCTGCACGTTTTGGGCTTTAATAAACGCGGTCGCAAATATCTGCATACCATCAAAAAAACGGTCGCGTTGCCGCTTTTGACCAAGATCGATCAAGACCTGCGTGATGGATTGCTTAATCTGGACTATCGCGCTGGCAAGCTGTATCAGACCTTTACGCCGGTTGAGCAGGATCTCAAGCATGCCCCGGTGATTGTTAAGGGTGTCAAGGAATAAACATTGACAAGCAAACTTGGGACTAGTATAATAACGCTTGTTGCATTAGGAGGTTAGTACCGTGAAATGGACGTTAGCTGAACTTCATCGCTATCATGATGAACCGCTGCGTATTCAAAGTACTTTTGATCTAAACGCATCACTGACAGAACGGTTCCCTAATCAGGTCATCAGTTGCCAGCCCGTTGAGGTTGATGGCTATGTGGTCTATGATCAGGGTGATGCTACTTTAAGCGTTAGCGTTAAAACGACGCTGACCGTACCATCCAGCCGTTCGCTGAAACCGGTCGAGTTGCCATTGGATTTTGCTTTTGCTGAAACCTATGTCAATGATGAATCACATGTTGGCCGCTATGAAGACGATGAATTGGTCTTTGTTTTGTCAGACCCGCATGATACGATTGATTTTGACAATGTTTTAGCGGAAAATATCATTGAGCAGGTTCCAATGCAGGTATTGTCCGAAGATGAAAAAAACAGCTCTCAGATGCCAAATGGCAAGGGATGGGAAGTTGTTGCTGAAGATGATGCTAATCAGGTACCGGATAAGGAACATGTTGATCCACGTTTCGCTAAGCTCAAAAATTTATTTCCTGATCAGGATAACCAAAATTAGCGAACGGTTAAAAACCACTAGTGGATAGATTATTTGAAGGAGGTGTCACACATGGCTGTACCAGCACGGAAGACATCCAAGACGCGTAAGCGCAATCGTCGTGGTCACATCAAGCTGACTGTGCCTGGCTTGGCTCCATGTCCAAACTGTGGTGAACTGCGCAAGTCACACATGGTTTGCCCAAGCTGTGGTTACTACAACGGCAAGCAAGCTGTTGAAAACAACTAATCACGTCGATTTTATCGATTAAAGACCTTTCTCGAGGCGCCGGACCTGGGAAGGTCTTTTTTTATGTCATAACTGCCAAAGATTGAAAAATTTTTAATTTAAAAGCAGTTTTATTAATCGCAAAGGTAGGGCAGATTAATTTTGTGTGATAAAATTGGTGTGGTTATTATGTGGGAGTAAGACCCACCAATTCAAACGAGGAGCGTTTTAATATGAGTCGGATTTTAATTATTGAAGATGAAGAAAACCTGGCACGGTTTGTCGAGCTGGAATTAAAACATGAAGGATACGAAACCGATGTCGAGCTTGATGGTCGTGCTGGCTTGGATGCCGCTTTAAACCAAGACTTTGACGTTATTTTACTTGACCTGATGCTGCCGGAATTAAACGGGATCGAGGTTGCTCGCCGCATTCGTGAAGTCAAGGATACGCCAATTATCATCATGACAGCACGTGATTCTGTGATGGATCGTGTCTCAGGACTTGATTATGGTGCTGATGACTACATCGTCAAGCCATTTGCCATCGAAGAGTTGCTGGCGCGCGTACGGGCACTGCTGCGGCGGATCAACATTGAAGGCGGCAATGCCAAGAGTCACCAGACTACGGTTACGTATAAGGACTTGACGATTGAAAAGGAAAACCGAGTTGTACGTCGTGGCGATGAGATCATTAACCTGACCAAACGTGAATACGAGCTACTTTTGATCTTGATGGAAAACATTAACGTGGTCATGTCACGTAAAGAGCTGCTCAGCAAGGTCTGGGGCTATGACTCCAAGGTTGAAACCAACGTTGTCGATGTCTACATCCGTTATCTGCGGAACAAGATCGATCGCCCTGGCGAAAAGAGCTACATTCAAACCGTTCGGGGTACTGGCTACGTAATTCGTTCCTAATCGATTAAAGAAGGTTCTTTATGAGCGAAAAGAAATCAAAATCATCTCGCTTCGTTTCGCTCAAGGTAAAGTGGGCCATTGGTACGGCGGTTGGGTCTTTAATCATTTCAATGATCGTAGTGATCTCTCTGTTCAGTGCCTTTACGCAAAACCTGCTACAGCAAGAACGCAGCGAGGTTAATCATAATATGTCCGTCGTGGTGCGTCAGCTGGGAAATGCTGGCGAAAGCTCTTTAACCAAGAGTGGGGTTCGGTCGATTTTTGAACACGAGGCCAGTCTCAACAGCACGACTGAGTTTTATCGTCAGCCTTTGGTTCAAGGCTTAAGCAATTCACGAGTTACGATTACCGTGATGAACGCCAAGGGTAAAAAGATCTTTCAAACCGGTAAAGCTAATTTGCCGCTGAAAACGTCCCATCATACCAAGACGGCCATGGTCAAAGGGAACGGTCATCGAATTTTGGTTGGCCGCGAACCAGTTCTATCGCATGATGGTACAATAATTGGCTACGTTCAGGTTGAAAATGATCTCAAGCAGTACTACCAGGTCTTTAAGCGCTTGATTTTGATCTCGATTCTGGCCCTTTGTCTGGTCGTTATTGCCAGTGGTTTGCTGGGATACTTCCTGTCTTATTACTGGCTGCAACCGTTGGATGATATTCATGATACCCTGACGGTAGTAAGAGATGATCCAACCAGTGATGCACGCGTGCCAGAAGACGTTACAGAATTGAACGATGAGCTTGGCGAGCTGTCGAGAATGTTTAATCAGATGCTTGATCAAACACAGCGCTACATTGATCAACAGACACAATTCGTCAGTGACGTCTCGCATGAATTAAGAACGCCGGTTGCCATTATTCAAGGCCATATGGAGATGCTGCAGCGCTGGGGCAAGGATGATCCACAGGTCTTGGATGAATCGATTGCCGCGGCCTTAAAAGAGACAAATCGAATGAATAGTCTGATCAAAGAAATGCTTGATTTGACGCGTGCCGAGCAAGTTGACGTCAAGTTCCATGATGCCGTCACGCAGGTTAAAGACGTGGTTGAGCAAGTCTACAACAACTTTAAGATGCTGTATCCAGACTATGTTTTTCGTTTTGATGACGATCTGCATCAAGACGTGCCGGTACACATTTATCGTGACCATCTTGAACAGATTCTGATTATTTTATTTGATAATGCAGTAAAGTACTCCAAGGATCGTAAAGAAGTTCATCTGTCATTGTCACGCAACTTAAATGCGGTTGAAATCGGCGTTCAAGACTTCGGTGAGGGAATTCCGCAAGAAGACCAGTTGCACGTTTTTGATCGTTTCTATCGCGTTGATAAGGCCCGCAGTCGTAAAAAGGGTGGCAATGGACTGGGACTGGCAATTGCCAAGCGTCTGGTTGAAGGCTATCATGGCCACATTACCGTTGAAAGTACGGTTGGATCGGGTTCGTTATTTAGAATCACCTTGCCAATCGTTAAAGAAAAGCCAATGGAAAAAGATAAATAGTCTTTGACGAATATAAAAAACCTCGTTTCCAAGTGAAGCGAGGTTTTTTATTATGCGTAATCAACCATGACTTATTTGGCCAGTTCGGCTTTTCGCTGGGCATCTTCCATGAGCTTGAGACGATGATCCTGTTGATGGACTAAAAAGAAGCCAATGATGGTGATTAAAAGCTCGGTAACCGGTACGGCCGCCCAGACCCCATTGATGCCAAACAGCCAGCCCATCAAAATGATTGCTGGTAATAAGATGAGATAGCCACGTAGAAACGACATTGAAAACGAAAGCGTAGCACAGTTGATGGCGGTCAAAAAGATGATCATCAGCAGATTGACTGCCGAAAACAGCGTGCTGGTAAAGTAGATAGGCATTCCGGCCATGGCGTAATGGGTTAACTGCAGCGAATGGTCGTTGTTAAACAGGGTGATGATTGGATGACGAAATGCAACCAAGACGATAAATGCCAATACCGCAATTGCTGCCGTAATCTTTAGACCATGCCGAAGTGCCAGCCGCACGTTGCGAAAATGCCGTGTACCATATTCACGACTGGCTAGTGGCTGAACGCCTAAAGCAACTCCATTGGCAATCGCAACAGTCACAATGGCAATATTTGAGATTACGCCATAGGCTGCCACGGCATAGTTGCCGCTGAGCTTTAAGAGTACCATGTTAAAAACATAGATTGAAACCCCGGTACTCAGCTCATTGAGACAAGCTGATACCCCAAGCGTTGCCGCTGTTTTAAGGGTCTTAAACCGTGGCCAGACCCAATGCCATTCCAACTGCCGATATGGAAAGCGCTTATGAAACGACAATACGATCAGACTGGTGGCTGGTGAGACGACTGCTGCCAAAGCGGCCCCTTCGATTTGCAGATGCAGACCAAAGATAAAGAACCAGTCAAAGATGATAACGACAAAGCTTTCGATCAAAGCCGCGCGCATGGTCAGACCAGGATGGTTGTCGTTGCGCACAAAATTGACGGTAATGTAGTTGGCCATGGTAACGGGTGCGTCAATCGACATCAAGCGCAGATACTTGATTGCCATGTCCATGGTCTGACTGTTTGCCCCCAGAATCGTTGCCAGTGGTCTGGTGAATAGATTGATTAGGATAATAATGGCAGTTCCCAGCAAAACGGCAAAGATAACCAGTTCGCTGTAAAGGGTTTTGACGCGTTCGGGATGATCGACCTTGTTTAAGGAAAAATAGGCTGCGCCACCAACGCCCAAAAGCAGTCCTGTACAGTTGAACAAACTGTAGATTGGTAAAGCCAGGTTTAAAACGGTCAAGCCCATTGCACCGGCTGCCATTGAGATAAACAGCGTGTCAATCAGAATATAGATTGAAAGCCCGACGGAAGCCGTAACGTTACGGACGATATAATTGTTTAACTCGCTGATGATTGAGTCATGATGTTTCAATCTCACCACCCCTTATTTTGAAAATACTTACTGGAATTGATTTAATTATAGGCTAAAAATCTGCTGCTGTAACAGGCAACGTCAATTGCTCGAAAAGAAAAAGACCGATTCGTCTCATACAGAATCAATGAGCTGAATCGGTCCTTAATTAGCTGCAAACTGAATGCATTAGATGATGATGCCATTGCAGTGGTCAATCTCGTGTTGAACGGCCTCGGCAGCAAAGCCAGTCAAAGAAAGCGACTGAGGCTGCCAATTGAGGTCTTGATACTCAACGACGATCTGTTGGTAGCGAGTCGCTGGTCGCTGGCCAACAAGACTTAAGCAGCCCTCTTTGGTTTGGTAAGGAGTCTTTTTGGCAATTAAACGAGGATTAAGCATGGCGACACTGACTGGTCCTAATGAGACGGCAATAATGTTTACGGGAGCGCCGATCATATTGGCGGCCATGCCTACGCAATCAGCTGAGTGGGCTGCCAGCGTCTCCAAAAGATCCTTGGCCAAAGGAATATCCTGTTTGCCAGCAGGACGAGCTTTTTGTGACAAAATCTGCAGGTTGCGACAAATTGGCTTGATCATGATTTGCTTCCTTTCTGTGTTTACAAAAAGCATCGAGTCGTGAATTGACCGCGATGCTTTGCTTAGTTATTTGGATGAATGGTGATGCTGCTTGCCGGCATTGCGCCGTTGACTCTTATTGGCAGCAGGCTTGGCTTTGGCTGGTGTCTTTTTGAGCTGTTCGATCGTGTCAGTCGTTGGCTTGGCGGCAGCTGGCTGAGCAGGAATCGGGTCGGGCAGCTTAACTGGATGATCCTTCATTTCTTGTTTGATGTTTTCCCGCAGCTTTGGTCGCCAGGTGTTTACCAGCCAGGTCTGCAGGATGGCAAACAGGGCGCTGACCACAAAATACAATCCTAGGCCGGCAGAAGAAGACCAGGCAATAAACAGAATCATGATCGGACTCATCAGCATCGCGGCGCCCATCTGCTTGCGCTGTTCTTTAGGGACACCGATCATGGAAAGCCAACCTTGGACCATGTAGGCCAAAAATGCCAGAATTGCCAAAATTGCACTTGGTTTCCCTAAAGGCATTCCCATGAACGTAGCATGGTAAAGATCTGGCGAGTAGCGGATGGCTGCGTACAGGGCAGCAAAGATCGGCAGCTGGATCAGCAATGGCAGGCAGCCGATTCCGCCAGTCATTGAGATGTTGTTGTCACGATAGAGCTGCATCATCTGTTGGCTGACCGCGGCTTGTTCCTGTGGCGTCTTGGCGTCTTTTTGCCGTTGCTGCAGCTCACGCAGCTGTGGCTGCACCATTGCCATTTTTTCCTGCATCAGCGTTGACTTTTTCATTTGGCTCATCATAACCGGTAAAAGAATCAAGCGGACGATCACAACAATCACGACGATTGCCCAGCCATAGTTGTTTCCCATGTGCTGAGCCAGCCAAGTCATCAGATGCTGCATGGGTTTAGCCATGTAATTGTAGACCCAGCCGATTGGATGTCCATGCTTGTCGGTACGTACGCAGCCGCTTAAAATCAGCAGCATGGTGCCTAAAAGCATGGCCACGGTGAGGCGTTTTTTCTTCATTTTAAATAGCTCATTCCTTTGACTTCAATAAATTTAACATTTTGTATCTTACCTTAAAAAGGGCTTAAAATCTAGCAACTTCAACAAGATCACCGCATTTTAAAGTCTTGCCAGTCGTTTCTGATAGCACGTGGCTCAATCTGCATGCCGGCGACTTTGGCATATGGATTGGGACTAGCTTGAACTTCTTTGACAAACATTTTGACTGCTGCAGCTGGGCCCTGGACATCGATCGTAACGCTGCCGTCCCATTCATTTTTGACTTGACCGACCAGACCATGCTGTAACGCCAGTTCATGAGTTGACCAGCGAAAACCAACGCCCTGGACTCTGCCAGTGACGACAATATGATAATTAAGCATAAAAACCCCTCCCATAAGCGGTTGACGATTATCAAGGATCGTTAGGATAATGGTATAATTAAGTTAACGATAAACTGAGGTGAAAAATCAGACTATGGAAGAACTAACTTCAATTCACAACCAACGCGTCAAGAACTGGAAAAAACTACAGACCCGCAAGTATCGCCGCCAAACCGGTCAATACATGCTGGATGGCTGGCATCTGGTTCAAGAAGCCATTCAAAGCGGCTTGACGATTCATGAACTGATCGGCACCAGCGATGCACTGGCCGAACACAGTGATATTGTATCACGAGTCGAGGCGGTCTATCAGGTCACGCCTGAGATCATGCGTCATATTACAGAAACGATCACGCCGCAAGGAATCGCCGCCATTGTTGACATGCCGGATCTCAAGCGTATGCCTAAACTGCCGCTTCATGGAGCCTGGCTGCTGTTGGATCGAGTGCAGGATCCGGGCAACGTGGGCACGATGGTCAGAACGGCCGATGCAGCAGGCTTTGCAGGTGTGGTTGCCGGTGATGGTACTGCCGACTTATGCAGTCCTAAGGTCGTACGCTCTATGCAGGGCAGTCAGTTTCATTTGCAGCTGTTTGAAGGCGATCTTAGCAAGTGGATCGATGATTTCAAGCATCAGCAGGCACCGGTTTATGGCACGCAGCTCAACCCGGCGGCCAAGAATTTCCGCAGTGTTCACCCTGGAAATGACTTTGCTCTGATCATGGGCAACGAGGGCCAGGGGATGAGCGATCGACTTTTGAGCCAGACTACGGATAATCTGTATATTCCGATGCGTGGTCAAGCCGAGTCGCTTAACGTGGCGGTTTCAGCTGGCATCTTGATGTTTCAGCTGAATGCCCAGGACTAGATCCTCAGTTATCGTCAGTCTCAGCAGATTGCTTACTATTAATACTTACATTTTATAAGAGCGTATTAATTTATTTTTGATGGCGAATCGTGTATGATATTGACAAATAAAGGAAGGGGCCAGTTACTATGAAAACCGAGAACGAATGGCGTCAAGACCCTGAGTATGTTTCACTGGTTAAGGATCTGCTGGAACAGCCGGCCGTCAAAAGGCTTGCGCACTATAAACAGCATCATCATTCCAACCGTCTGCAGCATTCGATTGCCGTTTCATTTGACAGCTACAAGCTGGCAAAGAAAATGCATCTGGACTACAAGAGCACTGCTCGCGCTGGACTCTTGCACGATCTGTTCTACTATGACTGGCGAACTACCAAATTCAATCTGGGATCGCATGCCTTTATTCACCCTCGCGTTGCACTGCGGAATGCCGAAAAGATCACGCACCTGAACAAAAAAGAACGTGACATTATCTTAAAGCATATGTTTGGTGCTACGATGGCCGTGCCGCGTTATATGGAGAGTCTGATCGTGTCAATGGTCGACAACTACGAGGCCGAGCATGAATTCTTTGGCCCATTGCGCAAAAAACTGGAGCAGCAAAAAGAAATCGTGAATTGGCATGCCATTCCTTCCAAAACCAGGAAAAAAGTCTAATTTGAGGAAGGGGAGATTTGATGGATCAAGTAAAAGCCAAGCAGGATGATTTTACGCTGTGTCCAAAGTTTACCGAAACGTTTGCCATGTTGGGCAAGAAATGGAATGGGCTGATCATTGAGGTACTGCTGCATGAGCATACGCAGCGGTTCAAGGATCTGGCGGCTCATGTCGAAAAGTGCAGTGATCGGGTGCTTTGCGAGCGTTTAAAGGAACTGGAAGAAGATGGGATTGTTTCACGCAATACCTATCCAGGCGAAAGTCGCGTTGACTATTCATTGACTGAGCGCGGACGTGAGCTGGCTCCAGTTATGGACGCCGTGCATCAGTGGAGTGATCGCTGGTGCGGGTGCAATTAAAATTAGGACTTGACCATGCCGTCATGATTGCCTAAAATAGCCTTATATTTATTAAAGCGACTGTGATGGAAATTAGTAGCTGATTAGGCGGCACTTAGGGAGAAATGATCATCGACTGCAAGTCATTTCTGCCGGCATTAGTGAATTTCACTTCCGGAGTCGGTACCTTGTATCCCGGTTGACAACCGTTATCAGTCATTTGAGCGTATGACATTGTCATAAACCAGGGTGGTACCGCGAATAACTCGTCCCTCGATTCGTCGAGGGGCGAGTTTTTTTGTGGCCACGCTAAGGAGGAAAATGATGGGTTTAAGAGAAAAACTTGAAGAATTGCGTCAACAAGGGCTCAATGAAATTGAAAACAGTGAGGACTTAAAGAACGTTAATGATATTCGCGTAAAATTGCTGGGTAAGAAAGGTCCAATCACCAACGTCTTGCGCGGCATGCGTGATCTGACGGCTGAAGAACGGCCCAAAGTCGGCAAGTTTGCCAATGAGGTTCGTGATGAATTGCAACGAGCCTTGGAAGATAAAAAAGCCAGTCTGGAACAGGCCGTAATGGATGCCAAGCTGCAAAGCGAATCAATCGATGTTACCCTGCCAGGGACGCCGGTTGCTCAAGGGCAGCCACACGTGATCCAGCAGATTATTGACCAACTGGTAGATCTGTTTATTGGGATGGGCTATGAAGTGGCAGTCGGTGATGAGGTTGAACAAGAAGAATACAACTTTGAAAAGCTGAATCTGCCAAAAGATCACCCAGCTCGTGACATGCAGGATACTTTCTACATCACGCCATCCGTTCTGATGCGGACCCAGACTTCGCCAATGCAGGCCCGTATGATGGAGACGCACGACTTTTCCAAGGGTCCTTTGAAGATGATCTCGCCAGGTAAGGTTTACCGGCGCGATACCGATGACGCTACGCACAGCCATCAGTTCCATCAAGTTGAAGGACTGGTTGTCGGTGAGCATGTAACGATGGCCGATTTGAAGGGGACGCTGGAAGTCGTTGCCCAAAATCTGTTTGGCGATCAATTAAAGGTGCGTCTGCGTCCAAGCTACTTCCCATTTACTGAGCCAAGCGTTGAAGCTGACGTTACTTGTTTCAACTGTCTGGGTAAAGGATGCGGCATCTGCAAGGGCAATGGCTGGATTGAGGTGCTGGGTGCCGGTATGGTTCATCCAAACGTCTTGAAGATGTCAGGCGTTGATCCCGATGTATATGGCGGTTTTGCCTTTGGTCTGGGACCAGATCGTTTCGCCATGATTAAATACGGCGTTGAAGACATTCGTGACTTCTACCAAAACGACATGCGCTTCTTGACTCAATTTGATCAGAAAGGATAATCTCAATGAAAGTTTCATACCAATGGTTAAATGAATATCTGCCTCTTGAAGAAAATAAGATTGAACCAAATGCGCTGGCACAAAAACTGGCCTTGACCTCGGTTGACATCAATGAAGTCTACTCACCAAGCGATGGGCTGAGCAATATTGTCGTTGGCCAGGTTGAATCAATCAAGCCACATCCAGACTCTGATCACTTGAATCTGTGCCAAGTCAAGATCAGCGAAGGTGCCACGGTTCAGATTGTCTGTGGTGCACCAAACGTCAGCCAGGCACTGGGCAAGAAGGTCATCGTTGCCTTAGCCGGTGCCAAGTTAAAGGACGGCACCAAGATCAAGCGTGGCAAGATCCGCGGTGAAGAATCAAACGGGATGCTGTGTGCACTGCAAGAAATTGGCTTTAGCGACAAAATCGCTCCCAAAGCCTATGAAGAAGGCATCTGGTTCTTAAATGACGATGCCAAGGTCGGCGATGCGGTCTTTTCCTACCTAGGAATGGACGATACGATCATTGATACCGACTTGACGCCTAACCGTGGCGATATGCTGAGCATGTACGGCAACGTTAATGATCTAAGTGCAATCTATGACTTGCCAAACAACTTTAAGACCTACGACGTTAAAGAAAATGGCACGCAAAAGGCTGGCGATCTATTGAAGATCACGATTCCTGATCCTCAGATTGCACCAACCTATAAAGCACGGGTGATTAAAAACGTTAAGCTGGGCGAGAGTCCAATGTGGCTGCAGATTCGTTTGTGGAACGCTGGGATTCGCCCAATCAATAATGTCGTTGACGTTACCAACTACATTTTGCTCAAGTATGGTCAGCCAATGCACAGCTATGACTACGACCGTCTGCCAGCCCATGATCTGAGCGTTCGCCATGCGCATGAAGGCGAAAAGTTTGTAACGCTGGATGAGGCCGAACAAACGCTGCAAAAAGAAGACATCCTGGTAACCTCAAACGATGAGCCAGTCTGCCTGGCCGGAACGATGGGCGGCTTGAGCACGGCAGTTAACGATCAGACGCAAAACGTAGTCTTAGAAGCTGCTATCTTTGATTCAGTAATGGTGCGCAAGCAGGCTCGCCGACTGGATCTGCACAGTGAAAGCTCAATGCGGTTTGAACGAGGCATCAATCCAGAAACCGTGGAAACGGCACTGAACGAAGCAGCTTACTGGCTTCAGCAATTGGCTGACGGTGAAGTTGAACAGGGGATCGTTACTGGCAGTGAAAAACCGGTTGAATCCACGCCGATTACGATGTCTGTAAACAAGGTCAACGCCGTTTTGGGTACGGAGCTGAAGCTTGAGCAGATTGAAAACATCTTTGATCGCTTGAAGTTTGCCTACACGCAGTCAGGTGATGATGCACTGGTCGTTAATGTTCCGGCCCGGCGCTGGGATATCAGCATTGCAGCCGATTTAAACGAAGAAATCGCGCGGCTGTATGGTTATGAAAACATTCCATCAACTTTACCAACTATGACGCGGACGCTGGGTGGCTTAAATCCACGCCAAAAATTCTTGAAAGCTACGCGCCAATCTTTGCAAAGCATGGGGCTCAACCAAGCTATCAGCTACTCATTGATGAATGAAAAGCAGGCTCAGCAGTTTACGATTGATCCAGCCGTTACGCCAATGCAGCTGGACTATCCAATGAGCTCTGATCACACGACGGCTCGTGAAAGCATTATTAGTGGTCTTTTGGTTGACGTAGCCTACAATACGACTCGCCAGGTTGAAGACATCGCGCTTTACGAACAAGGTCGCGTCTTTATTCCTAAAGGCGGTGAGCGTCCTGAAGAACAAGAGCACGTTGCTGGGGCCATGGCCGGCAGTCTGTTGGCTGACAGCTGGCATCTTGAGAAGCGTCCGGTTGACTTCTACCAGATCAAGGGAATTGTAGAACGCTACTTACACAACATGGCAATTGCTGGTACGATCGAATACGTAGCCGACAGCACGCGCAAGGAGATGCATCCAGGACGGACCGCCAATATTCTGCTTAATGGCAAGCTGATTGGTTTTGTCGGTCAGATTCACCCACAATTTGCTAAGGACTTAAAGATTCCAGCTACCTATGTCTTTGAACTGAACTTGGAAGCATTGATGGTGGCTGAAAAACTGCCAAAACAGTACCTGCACATCAGCAAGTACCCAGCCGTAACGCGTGACATTGCCCTGTTGGTTGATGAGGACGTAACCAATGAAGAAGTTGTTGATCTGATCTATCAAAAGGGTGGTCAATATCTCAAGGACGTGCATCTGTTTGACGTTTACACGGGCGCCAAGCTGCCAGCTGGCAAAAAGTCGCTGGCCTACACGCTGACCTATCAGGCTGACGACACGACGCTGACTGAAGATCAGGTTAACGATGCCTTTGCTCGAGTAGAAAAGCATCTGCAAGACGTCTTGAATGCTGAGATTCGTTAATTTATGACTGATTAGGGAACGTCAAAACTGGCGGTCCCTTTTTGTCATTTTGTCAGAGGAATTAAAAATGCCCAATTTTACCAAACAACAGCTGCGGCGCCAAAACATCGTCACCATAATTGTGATTGCTATTTTAATCATTGGCGGATTAGTGATTCATGGCTGGTTTAATCATGAGCTGCTGCCAGTTGATACTAGTGATCAAACCAAACGTGTGGTGGTGATTCCAAAGGGTACGACCGATAAACAGACCGGGTCCTTGCTAAAAAAACAAAAACTGGTACGCAATGCCTATGTGTTCGACTATTATTTGCAAACGCACAAGACGCAGGGAATTAAGGCCGGGCGCTTTTATCTAAAACGGAGTCAGTCAACGCCTCAGATTGTAGAAAAGCTGCAGCAAAAACCGACTGCAACGACAAATACCAGTGAATAACCTTGTCGCTGCTATCTGGCTGCGCTATACTAAATTTTGTATTGACAAATAAAGGAGAAATTTAGCGTGAACAATGATGACAAACGTCCAATCATTATTGGCGTAACGGGCGGCTCCGGCAGTGGTAAAACCACGGTCAGCCGTGCCATCTACAATCAGCTGCATGGCCAGTCCATTCAGATTATTACTCAAGATACCTACTACAACGACCAGGCCGACATGACCATGGAGCAGCGTAAGGCCGTTAACTATGATCATCCCCTGGCTTTTGACACGGATCTGTTGGTTGAGCAGCTGGACCAATTACGGCATAATCAAGCCATTGAAATGCCGGTTTATGACTATAAAGCCTACACGCGGGCTAAGGAGACCGTGCATGTGGAACCACAAGACGTGATTATTCTGGAAGGCATTTTGATCCTGGATGACGAGCGCCTTCGTAATCTGATGGATATCAAGGTGTATGTTGATACTGATGATGACATTCGCATCATTCGCCGTATTCAGCGTGATATGGAAGAGCGGGGGCGGTCTTTGGATTCAATCATTGGTCAATATCTGGCAACGGTTAAGCCAATGTATCACCAATTTATCGAACCAACCAAGCGCTACGCTGATTTGATCGTACCAGAGGGTGGCGAAAACCAGGTCGCAATTGATCTTTTATCGACTAAGGTTCGCGACATTTTGGTCAAGCGCGGTCATACTGAACTAAAGTAACATTAATGATGGTTTACAATTAATGTTTAGCATGTTAACGTTGCAAAAGACGAAACTTAAAATCATTTCTAAATAAAAATCAAAGGAGTTATTGAAATGGCTGAAGAAAAAAGCTACCCAATGACGGCTGAAGGTAAGCAAAAACTGGAAGAAGAACTGGAAAACCTGCGTCTGGTACGGCGCCCAGAAGTAATCAAACGAATCAAGATTGCCCGCAGCTATGGTGACCTTTCGGAAAACTCCGAATACGAGTCAGCCAAAGACGAGCAGTCATTTGTTGAAAGCCGGATCTCACAGATCGAACACATGCTGCAGTACTCGGTGATCATCGACAACAATGACGTGGCTGCTGACGAGGTATCAATGGGTCGTCAGGTAACGTTTAAAGAACTGCCGGACGAAGAACCGGAAACCTACCAAATCGTTGGTGAATCCGAATCTGACCCACTGAACGGCAAGATCTCAAACGAATCGCCAATGGCTAAGGGCTTGATTGGTCACAAGGTTGGTGAAGAAGTTGAAATTGAGATTCCAAATGGCACGATGAAGGTCAAGATTTTGGAAGTTAAGTAAGCTTCCAATAATTCCCCGCTTCAAAAGCGAAGTGGGGAATTTTTTTATTACGTCTGTGTTGACAAATGTAATTATAAAGTTCAAAATGATTACGGTTAAAGATTACAATCGTAAACAAAAGGAGAATGGAATAATGATTAAAGTCTTAGTTTTATTGATTGCTGTATTATTAATTGCTGCAATTATCTGGTGGTTCTTTGGCCGTCATCAAGAAAAGGCCGTTGCGGCTGACGTTAGTGCCGACAGCCAGGATCAGAAGGTAAAAGTAGAAGTTAATGGTGGTTATTCGCCAAGTACGATTGTCTTAAAAAAAGGCGTACCGGCAGAACTGGATTTTTATCGCAAGGATCCTTCATCTTGCTTGGAACGGGTCGTCTTTCCAGATATGGGAATCAACGAAAAACTGCCACAAAATCAGCTGCACCAGATTAAAGTTGATACCAGCAAGGCTGGCGAGTATGAGTTTGCCTGTGGGATGAATATGTTTCATGGTAAGGTGATCGTAAAATGATGAGCATCAAAAAGCGTTTTTGGCTGGCTTTGATGCTGGCGTTACCGATGTTATATGACATGCTGGCTATGTTTTTTAATTGGCCAATGATCCCAAACGGTGACTGGGTGGCATTGATTTTGACAACGTTGATCATGCTGATCTCAGGCCGTGCATTTGTTCAGAGTGCCTGGGCAGCATTTTTGCATCACCATGCCAACATGGACACGTTGGTTGCCGTTGGGACCATGACGGCATATCTGTACAGTATCTACGCGCTATTGCATCATCAAGGCGTATTTTTTGAAAGTGCCGCTTACATCATTGTCTTCGTTTTGCTTGGGCAGTACCTGGAAGACAAGATGCGCACGCAAGCCTCACAGTCAACAACCAGACTGCTGCAGCTGCAGGTTAAAAACGCCACGCTGATTAAAGATGGCCAAACCAAAGAAGTTCCGATTGAAGACGTTAAAATCGGTGATCGCCTGCTGGTACGTCCTGGTGAAAAAATTGCTACCGACGGCAAGGTAGTTGCTGGTCATTCAACGGTCAACGAGTCAATGATTACCGGTGAGAGCATGCCGATTGAAAAGCAGGCCGGCGATGCAGTGATCGGTGGTACCCTCAATCAAACGGGGATGCTGGAATATATCGCCGAAAAAGTTGGCAAGGATACCATGCTGGCTCAAATCGTTGAGATCGTCAAGCATGCTCAGTCCAGCCATGCACCGATACAAAAACTGGCGGATCGGATTGCTGATATTTTCGTTCCAGTGGTCTTGATGATTGCAATTGCCGTTTTTGCCGTCTGGTACGTCTTTTTGGATGCTGAATTAGCCAAGGCACTGACTTTTGCCGTTTCGACAATCGTGATTGCCTGTCCATGTGCTTTAGGAATTGCCACGCCAACTGCCTTGATGGTTGGTACCGGACGTGCTGCCAAGCTGGGAATTTTGATCAAGAATGGCGAGGTTTTGGAAACTGCCAGCCATATTAAAAACGTGGCCTTTGACAAAACCGGGACGATTACGCTGGGACAGCCAGTCGTTACCGATGTGATCGGGGAGCAAGAACAAGCCTTAACACTGGCAGCCGGTTTGGAATCATTGTCTGAGCATCCCTTGGCTGGTGCCATTGTTAAAAAGGCACAGGATCAAAAGCTTACGCTGCCTACTGTTACTGATTTTAAGAATCTAACAGGCCAAGGCGTCACTGGCATAATCAATGGTCAAACCGTTTTTGTCGGCAAACCGGATCTGGCCAGCCAGCCAATTGCCAAAACACTGCAAGTCAAAATGAATCAGCTGCAGTCAGATGGCAAGACGGTAGCAGCAATCGGCCAAGCAGGCAAAGTAATCGGCTTGATTGCAATTCAAGACGTCCCTAAGCCATCTGCCAAGGCTGCGATTGAAAAGCTTAAGCAGCAAGGCTATCACACGGTTATGATTACCGGTGACAATGAGCAGGCGGCCCAAGCAATTGCCAAGCAGGTTGGCATCGATGAGGTAATTGCCTCGGTTATGCCAGGCGATAAGGCACAACGAGTCAAAAATCTGCAAAATCAAGGTGTAACAGCCTTTGTCGGTGATGGGATCAATGACGCACCGGCATTAGCAACTGCGGATGTCGGCATTGCGATGGGCTCGGGAACTGATGTGGCAATTGAGACGGGCGGCATTGTTTTAATCAAGAACAGTCTTAAAGATGTCGTTAGGGCACTTTCAATAGCTAAAAAGACCTTTGCCCGCATCAAGTTGAATCTGTTTTGGGCTTTGATCTACAATCTGATCGGTATTCCAATCGCGGCCGGTGTTTTCGCGCATTGGGGAATTGAGCTCAGTCCTGCCTTGGCGGGGTTGGCAATGGCCTTTAGCTCAGCTTCGGTGGTTGCCAGCTCATTGCTGTTAAACGTTGCTAAAATTGACGAATGAAAAAAAGAGGCTGGGAATAAAGTCTCAAAACAAAAAATGGCTGAAGATTGCGTGACTTAAAACGCTGATCTTCGGCCATTTTTATTATTAAAGTTGTTTTATATAGTAATCAAATAAATTTTACTGTCTGCGTCGAATGCCAGATCTGATCCACCAGAGACTGGCGCCAAGACTGATCAGCGTGATCGCCGTACCTAAGATCAAGTATGGTGGAATGTAATACATCGAGACCGTATGCTTGCCAGCAGACATTGAGATGGCCATGAAGGTACTCAAAGCTTTTTTAGGCGTGACCGTTTTGCCATCAACCTTAACGTGCCAACCCTTGTCATAAGGAATGGTGGTCATCAAAAGATCCTGACCATGCTTAAGATTGATCGTCCCCTTGATGCGGTTGGATCCATAGCTGGTGACCTTTAATGGCGACTGCTTTAAGGTCTTGAGACTGGCATTGAAAGCTTTTTGGTTAAGCATGTAGAGGCTGACGTTTTGCATCCACAAAGTTGAGTTCTTTAGGCTGAAGATGATCTTGATGGTCTTGCCTTTAGCATGGTTAGCCACGTTGACCGTTACCGTATTACGATAGGTGTCATATTGGGTTAAAGCTTTGCCGTTGATCGTAATCGTGGCATTGTTTTTGATGTTGGCACCAAGCGTCAGATAATAAGAATTGTTGGTTGTTGGTGTAAACTCAAGCTCAATGCTTGCCGGAGTCATGAGGTTGCGCTTTTTGAAGGTCGTACCGGTAATCTGCACGGCTGATTGAACATTGCCAAACGTCACATGGTTAAAGTTTTGCACCTGGAACAATGACTGGTTGATATTGCGGCCAGCCAGTGACTGAAAAATCTGTGACTGATAGGACAGGGGATCTAACGTATTATGCGTCAGATTCAGTACTTGGCTGCTAGCCCCAAATGCGATTGGCAAGGCATTTTGATTGGACTTGATGTTGACCATCGAAGTCTTGGCTACCGTTTTTTTCTGCTTGAGATCAGGTCTGAGGCTGGTCTGAGGTAAAACGGTATTGCCATTTTGTTGGCCAGCATGCCGCTCTTGTAAGAAGTACTTGAAGCCCAACAGCGAATCAGTAACCTGCGTGCCGTCCGTATAGGTAATAAAGCCATCACCATCCGGCTGACCGATTGCACCCATGAAAGCCGGCTGAGCAGGTTCCAGCGTCGAGCCAAAGTGATCACCGCTGTTGAAATCGGCTTGGAATGGATCGTCTTTGGTCCGCATAAAGGTCTTGCCAGTGCGATAAAGGCCACTGTCTAAAGATTTGAGCTTGGTAACGGCTTTGTCCAATTCTTTGGTATAGTTGCCAAACTCAGCTTGCGAGACATAAGAGATATTGTTTAAAGACGTAAATGCACTGGTGCTGACATCACAGACTGCCAGTAAAATCAAAAGCAGGTCATAGAGTCTTTGATTGCCCCGGCGCGGAATTAAAAGCGCCAAAATGGCAACCAGTGCAAACCCCAGCCCAATCAGCAATTGATTACGATTGATGTATGAAAGATGACTGACCTGCTTGAGCATCAGGTAGGCAAAAATGCTGCCGACCAAAGCCATTAAGCCAAGCGCGGCTGGCCACTTGATGCGAAAGTCGGGCTGCAATGTTCGCGCAGCCAGCCAGATGCTCCAAAAAGAAAATAGGTAGGAAAAACGGTAGGGGTACCAGACCGGAAACTGACCGCCATGCCAGAATAAATCCAATGCCTCGATACAAAAAGAAGCCAGCAAAAACAAGGTAATCAGGCCAGCAACCAAGCGACCGCCAATTTTTTCGCGCCGGTTGAAAAAGTAAAGTACGGCACCAATCATGATCAGCATGCCGACATAGATATTAGGCTGACCACTTGGCATCTGGTTGAAATTAAATGATCCCGGCACCAGCTTAGCCAGCATCTTCAATGGATTGTACTCGAGTTTCCAGTTCCATGACGTGGTTGTATAAGTACCCTTACTCTGAGTTAAGGCATAGGCAGTCGGCAGCAGTACGAACGCGCTGATGGCTCCAGCGATCATGGAACTGCCTAAATAGCGTCCTATGGTATAGCCGACATTGTGCCAGTGCCACTGCCAGGTGGTCTTTTCACTGGCGATCATCCAGATTCCAAATAAAACGGTAAAGATGGCCACCATCCAGGCCATATAGTAGTTGTCGATCAAAGCAGCTGCCAGCCATAGCGTGTAGGTCCAGGGACTCTGACCCTTCAGCAGCTTGCGTTCGCCATAGATGATCATTGGTAACAGGAACAAAACGTCCAGCCACAGTAGGTTGAACTGATTAGCCACCATCCAGCCCATTAAGGCATATGGCGTTGAAAAGATCCAGATGCGCGGACCTTGCTGAAGCTTTTCTTTGTCAAGCACCCAAGCCATCGAAAGTCCGGCTAGACCATATTTTAAAAGGGTCATGATGGCGATGCCGCTCGACAGGTGCTGGGCTGGGAAAAAGAGCAGCAATAGATTCAGTGGACTCCAAAGATAATATGCATTGGTCCCCCACATCTCACCGCCCAGTCCCTTGCTAAATGAATAGAGCAGACTGCTGGGGTGATGCAGAAGCGATGAGCGCAGATAGGCAAAAAAATCAACGTACTGCTGACCAAGATCTACAGTCAGGACAGTACTGCTGCCAAATGGTGCCATGCCGCGATAGGCAAAGTAGCCGCCCATAATCAAGACAGGCAGCAAGAAACTGATCAGCAAAACCAAACGGCGCTGACGAACGGTATGTGTCATATTAAAACAGATCCTTATCATAAAGTATGAAAATTACGGGTTTTATTATAGCCATAAAGTGTGAAAACTTCGTGGTTTCCTTGCTTAAAATTCGTTAAATCATCTCATAATAGGTTTAATCTTGCAAATAAAAGAGTATAGTTAAAGTCTTGAGGACAATCTTGTGGCTTGATTCTGTCGAGTCGCGAAAAATTTGTTAAAATAGACTTATTCTGTCTAAGGAGATATCGAAATTGAAGTTCTTAAATCGCTTTAAGGGCATCTTCGATCAACGCAAGAAGGGCAAAAAAACTGCGCAATCCGTGATTCCATCGCGATTGAACTTTTTGCTGTGGATCGTAGCGCTCCTTTTACTGGCCTTGGTTGCCCGCCTGTTTTATCTGCAGGTGCTGAATGGATCATCTTTTAAGGCTGAGGTCAAAAGCTCGGATACCACCGTGCAGACCAACAACGTTCAGCGTGGGATGATCTATGACTCATCTGGCAAGGTGCTGGTCGGCAATCAGGTTCACCAGGCAATTACCTATACCAAAGGCGCCGATGTTACCAGTGCGGATCTGTATAAGATTGCCAATCGTCTGGGTAACTATGTCAATGTTGGTACCAAGACCAAGTTGACGCAGCGCCAGGCAGAAGACTACTATCTGGCTGACAGCCGCAACCTAAAGGCAATTGTCAAAAAACTGCACCTGTCCAGTCAGGTTACCAGCAACGGTCAATATAACAAGGCATTAGCCTACTTGAACAAGCATCCGGAAGTCTACAAGCTGACCAAGCTGCAGCAAAACAAAGCGCGCATCTATGCTGCCATGAGCGGGGCCTATTCGCTTTCGACAACCTATATCAAGTCAACTGGCGTCACGGCTAAGGAATTAGCTGAAGTCGGTGAGCACTTAAGCGAGATGCCAGGGGTCAAGATCGGCAAGGCCTGGACGCGAAACTATCCACAGGGCAAGGCGATTCAGACACTGACTGGGACGCTGTCATCCGGGCTGCCAAGCGACGAGTTGAACTCAATGCTGGCGCAAGGCTACTCAAGAAACGACAACGTGGGTCAAAGCTATCTGGAAAAACTCTATCAGGCAACGCTGGCTGGCTCCAAGTCGCAGACTGAGGTTACAACCACTGGCAATACGAACAAAGAAAAGGTAAAATATGCCGGCAAGAAGGGTGACAACCTGGTTTTGACGATCAATTCCAAGTTCCAAAAACAGGTACAAAGCATTTTGGAAAAGAACTATTCATCAGCTGGGATCGCTTATTCAACTGGGGTCTATGCCGTCGTTATGAATCCAAATACCGGTGAGATCTACGCGATGGCTGGGATTGATCGGGATCCAACGACTGGCAAGCAGACGACCGATGAAATTGGTGCGATCAACCATCCAATTACGATGGGTTCGGTTGTCAAAGGGGCCATGATCATGGGTGGCTTTATGAGCGGTGTCATTACGCCAAGCAACAACACCTTGACTGATATGCCGATCAAGCTGGCCGGAACCAGTGCCAAGACTTCTTGGTTCAACAAGACTGGTAGTGCCAACATTGCCTTGAATGCGGCTACCGCTCTGGAAGTTTCATCCAACTCCTACATGATGCAGCTGGCAATGAAAGAAGGGGGCATGAAGTATGTCTCTGGTGGCGCGATTGACCTTGATCCATCGATCTTTACCAAGCTGCGCTACTACTTCAAGATGTTCGGCTTAGGCGTTAAGACAGGGATTGACCTGCCAGGTGAAAGTACCGGCTATGAGGGGCCTTCTAAACAGTCCAACATCGGTTCGGCACTTGACCTTTCATACGGGAACTACGATGGCTACACAACGATTCAATTGGCACAGTACATGTCAACGATTGCCAATGGCGGCTATCGGATGAGACCATATATCGTCAAGCAGATTCGTGGTACCAATAAAGACGGTTCGCTGGGGGCCATTGAATACACTACCAAGCCAGAAGTGCTGGGGACGATTCCAGCAACGGCTGCTGAATGGAAGATCGTCAAAGAAGGTCTCTATGACGTGGTTCACGGTTCCAGCACTTACATTACCGGTAAGAAATTAGCCAGTGATACGCCTTCGATTTCAGGTAAGACTGGTACGGCCGAAACGTTCTACAAGAACAACAGCACGGTTACGCTTAGTTTTGCCGGTTATGCGCCATCTAACAATCCACAGGTCGTAGTTGCCCTGGCCATCCCAGGGGCAAGCAATTCTGATGGTGGGGCCAACCTGACGATGGCTTCACAGATCTTTAAGGCTTTCTGGAAGGATGTTAAGAGCTCTAAGGACTATCAATAAAGCTGCAGATTTGACTAAAAAATATCACTGTCAAGGGAATTTCCTTAACAATCTTGGACAAAACTCTGGTCAAAGCAGTGAATTGATGATATAGTTGTACGAGTTAGGGTTACGAATAACCAATTAAATCTGAAAAAAGTTTGGAGGTTGCCACCAATGCGTGTAAACATTACTCTTGAATGTACTTCATGCCACGAACGGACTTACTTGACCAGCAAGAACCGTCGTAACAACCCGGACCGTCTTGAACTGAACAAGTACTGCCCACGGGAACGCAAGGTTACGCTGCACCGCGAAACCAAGTAATTCAAATTAAACCAGGCCCAGTCGTCAATTTGATGGCTGGGTCTTTTTTTGCTCTAAAAGTACGCCTTGTTTTCGGCAACCGAATGATTGATGCTTTTAGCTCAAACAGCATGATTTTGAACTGATTTATGCGAACGGTTGCAATTTTTGGACAAAAACGCTTGCATAAATCGCAATTAACGGTGATAATTACCTTTTGTAAACGTCTGTCAATACGTTTTACGGAGGGAGAGAAAGAAATTGACACATTCAAAAAATGAGATGCGCAAGGCGTATATTGCCCGGCTGCAGCAGCTGGATCAAAATACGCGGCTGCATGAACAGCATCGTTTGGCACAAAAGCTTTACGATCTGCCGCAATGGCGCAGTGCCCAGACGATTGCACTGACGATGAGTCAGTCGTTTGAACTGGATACCGCTCCACTGATTTTGCATGCGCGTCATGAAGGAAGGCGAGTCGTCGTTCCTCGCACGCTGCCTAAGCGGCAAATGGAGTTTGTTCAAATTGATGAGGATACCGAATTTGAAGAAACCGCATTCGGCGTTTTGGAACCGAAAGGCGGCACGGTTGTCGATCCATCAGACATTGATCTGGCCGTCGTACCGGGCGTTGCCTTTACCGTTAATGGCAAGCGGCTGGGCTTTGGCGGCGGCTATTATGATCGCTGGCTGGCCAATTATGCCGGTAATACGGTTGCCTTAGCATTGACCACACAACTGGCTGATGATGACGAATGGTCGCTCGAGGATCATGATGTTAAAATTGGTCAGGTCGTTAATTTAGAGCAGGCATAACAATGAGAGAAGCATGGCAAAAAGCGCCGCTGACCAGTCTGATTATTTTGATCCAAGTCATTGTGTTCATCTTGATGACGCTGGCTGGCGGCTCAACCAATACGCAAGTGCTGATTGAATTTGGCGCACGCTATACGCCCCTGATCAAGGCAGGTGAATGGTGGCGATTGATTACGCCCGGGTTCGTGCACATTGGACTCACGCACCTGGTCGTCAACAGTGTAACGCTATATTTTATCGGCATGTATATTGAAAATTTATTTGGCCACTGGCGATTCTTAGCGATCTATCTAATGAGTACGCTGATGGGTAATCTAGCTAGTGCGGTCTTTTTGCCACAGTCGATTTCAGCGGGTGCCAGTACCGGGATCTTTGGGCTGTTTGGCGCCTTTTTGATGCTGGGGCTGGCTTTTTGGGACGAGCCGGCAATTCATTCGCTGGCTCATCAGTTTTTGATTCTGGTGCTGCTTAATCTGGGAACCGACATTTTGGTGCCAGGAATCGATCTGGCTGGTCACTTGGGCGGTTTGCTGGGTGGATTCTTTATGGCAGCCGTGGTTGGTGCTCCACGTTTGGGCAGGATAGACTTGCTAAAACGCTTTCTAAGTGGCACTATATTGATTGTAACGATTGCAGCTTTTTTGGAAATGGGATTGCTAAAATGAAACCAATTCGCGAGATTCGCACGCTTTATGATGTTCAACAGCTTTTGAAACGCTTTAATGTCTTCGTTTACGTAGGCAAAAGGCTTTGGGATATCGAGCTGATGGCCATTGAGGTCGACAATCTTTATCGGGCTGGCGTCTTGGATAAGGATCTGTATATGCAGGCCAAGCTGGTTTTAAGAAAAGAGCACCGCATCGAAGAAGAGCTGAATCAAGAAAACAAGTCGCCTTATTAGACTGAGGCAAGGGATTTATTGAGGTTAAAGGAGAAATTTGAGCATGAACAAGAAGTTAATCGGTGTTGACCTTGGTGGGACTACGATCAAGTTTGCTATTTTAACGGACCAAGGTGAAATTCAACAAAAGTGGTCTTTGCGTACCAACATTTTGGATGAAGGTTCGCACATCGTTCCCGACATTATTCAATCCATCAACCACCATATTGATCTGTACAAGATGGACCGCAGTCAATTTATTGGTATCGGCATGGGAACGCCTGGGACGGTTAACCGTGAAGAAGGTACGGTAATTGGTGCTTACAACCTTAACTGGAAGACGCTGCAGCCAGTTAAGGAACAAATTGAAAAGGGTACTGGCCTGAAGTTTGCTCTGGACAACGATGCCAACTGTGCCGGCCTTGGCGAGCGCTGGAAGGGTGCTGGTCATGAAGGTGACGACGTTGTATTCATCACGCTGGGGACTGGCGTTGGTGGTGGGATCATCGCCAATGGCAAGCTGGTTCATGGTGTCAATGGTGCCGGTGGTGAAGTCGGTCACATCATCGTTGAGCCAAATGGTTATGAATGTACCTGTGGCAACCACGGCTGTCTGGAACAATATGCCTCGGCAACCGGGATCGTTCATCTGGCCCAAGATGCTGCTGAAGAATACGAAGGTAACAGCCGCTTGAAGGCCATGATCGACAACGGTGATGAGATCACGGCTAAGATCGTCTTTGATCTGGCCAAGGAAAACGACTTCCTGGCTAATGAAGTTGTTAACAAGGTTACCTACTACCTGGGTCTGGCATGTGCCAACATCAGCAACACGCTGAACCCTGAAACGGTTGTTATCGGTGGTGGCGTTTCGGCAGCCGGTGAGTTCCTGCTCAAGCGCGTACAGCAAAACTTCCAAAAATTTGCTTTCCCAACGGTTCGCACTTCTACTCAACTGAAGCTGGCACAATTGGGTAACGATGCTGGTGTGATCGGGGCTGCTTCATTGGCACTTGACTTTACTGCCGATGAAAAATAAACTATTTATTTGAAAACTATTTTTGGTTAGGCAAGGAGGCACGTTTTACGTGATGAATTGCCTTTCTTAAATTAAGACAAGCATGTTTGGAGGAATTGTTGTGGTACTGGGAATGAGTTCGGGATGGCTGGCTTTTGATATCATCGTATTGGCACTTTTGATTGGCTGGGGCGTAAGTGCTGGGATCAGTGCTTACCGGCGCAAGCATTATGCCACGGTGCTGGATGAAGATGCCTTCCGTGATGGCATGCGTAAGGCGCAGGTAATCGACTTGCGGCAAAAGGATGCTTTTGACAAGGGGCACATTTTAGGCGCCCGCAGTCTTCCATACATCTATCTTAAGCAGCAGTATGGCGAATTGCGGCCGGATCTGCCGGTTTACCTTTATGATGACGGCATGCAGCTGAGCACGCAGGCCGTGACTTTCTTAGCCAAAAAAGGCTACCACAAGCTCTATATCTTAAAGGGCGGCTATGCTGACTGGCATGGCAAGACGAAAAAAGCCAAGTACGCTGACTAAAAACAAAAGGCTGTTGCAGAAATGCAACAGCCTTTTTTATAATCGTAATGGATTACAGTTGGTGAGAAGAGCGTCCCTTGCGCGTAGCGGCGCGACGGTTCTCATCAAAACGATTTTCTTCTTCTTCGATTGGCTTAACGACGGTCTTGTGGAAAGCAGCCACGCCACTTGCCACCGCACCCAGAGTCGTTAAGGCACCCAATACAAAACCACGTGTAAATTTTTTCAAAAGAGTAGCCCCCTTTATGTCATTTGGCTTTATTATGACTGATTTTGAATAGATTTACCAGTAATTTTAAGCAAGGAAGGTTTTAATTTTGACTAAAGCAATAGCCATCGTTGGCCCAACTGCTGTCGGCAAGACGGCACTGTCGATTCAGCTGGCCCATGATTTAAACGGCGAGGTGATCTCAGGCGACTCGATGCAGATTTATCGTCACTTAGACATTGGTACGGCTAAGATCACGCCTGCTGAAATGGATGGCGTACCGCATCACTTGATTGATATTCGCGACCTTAACCAGCGCTTTTCGGCGGCAGAATTCCAAAAACTGGCTAATGAACAAATTGATCAGATTGCCGCTCGTCAGCATCTGCCCATGGTCGTTGGCGGGACCGGCTTTTATCTGCAGACACTGACTGAAAATCTGGCGCTGGGTGCTGATCATTTCGATGAACAATCGCAACGGATTCGCGACTACTGGCATCAAATGGCCGATCAAAAGGGCCCTGAAGCCGTTTGGAAGCAGCTGTACCAAAAAGATCCTCAGGCTGCCAAACAGATCCCGGTGGGTAATTTAAGACGTGTAATTCGGGCACTAGAGGTTATTGAAAAAACGGGCCAACTGTTTTCGCAGCAGACGCAGACCAAAAGCGACAATGAATTTTTGCTGATCGGTTTGACTACCGAACGTTCGGTTTTATATGAACGCATCAATCAACGGGTTGATTTGATGATTAAAGAAGGTCTGCTTGATGAGGCACGCTGGCTGTATGAACAAGGCGGTGAAAATTACCAGTCTGGCAAGGGAATCGGCTACCGAGAGCTGTTTCCGTACTTTAAGGGTGAGACGACGCTGGCGGATGCAATTGCCAAGATCAAGCAGGATTCCCGTCACTATGCCAAGCGTCAGTTAACCTGGTTTAGAAATAAGATGAACGTTCAATGGTATGATTTGGTTAGCGGTCGGAATACGACTAATGAAATTGAAGCTGACGTTAAAGAGTGGTTAAAAAATTAAAGTTAAACGTTAGCCAAACTAATTAATCAACGTGATCGATCATGAAAGCCCTATCAAAAATTGACTTATTTCCTTCCAATTGGTAGGCTATTAAAGTAATCAGAGGGAAGGCTGAATATAAGCATTAACCAAGGCCAATTCAATAATTGGTCTAGCCATCTGAGACTAGTTGTGAAACCGTAAGTGTGGAAGGAATGGAATAAAATGGCAAAACACGTATTCACTAAAGAAGAAGTTCATGAATTAGTTGAAAAAGAAAACGTTCATTTTCTGCGGGTAATGTTCTCTGATCTGTTTGGTACGACGAAGAGCGTTGACCTGCCCGTCAGCCAATTAGACAAGCTGATGAACAACAAGATGATGTTTGATGGCTCTTCAATCGACGGCTTTGTCCGCATCAACGAAAGTGACATGTACCTCTACCCAGACATGTCAACTTGGCTGGTCTTTCCTTGGGGTGAGGAACACGGTAAGGTTGCTCGCGTGATCTGCAGCGTGCACATGACTGATGGCACGCCATTTGCTGGTGACCCTCGCAACAACCTGATCCGTGTTTTAGACGACATGAAGAAAGCTGGCTTTACTTCATTCAACATCGGTCCGGAACCAGAATTCTTTTTGTTCAAGACTGACGAAAAGGGCAACCCAACGACTGAAGTAAACGATAACGAAAACTACTTTGATATGGAACCTGCCGATGCCGGCGAAAACTGCCGTCGCGACATTGTTTTGGCACTGGAAAAGATGGGCTTTGATGTTGAGGCTGCTCACCATGAAGTTGCTCCTGGCCAACACGAAGTCGACTTTAAGTACGCTAATGCTCTGGAAGCAGCCGACAACATTCAAACGTTTAAGTTTGTTGTTAAGTCAGTTGCCAAAAAGCATGGCTTGCACGCCACGTTTATGCCAAAGCCATTGTCTGGCATCAACGGTTCAGGTATGCACACCAACATGTCGCTGTTTGACAAAGATGGCAATAACGCCTTCTACGATGAAAAGGGCGACCTGCAATTGTCCGATACGGCTTACCACTTCCTGGCTGGGATTCTGAAGCACGCTCGCGCTTTGACGGCTATCTGCAACCCAACCGTCAACTCTTACAAGCGTCTGGTACCTGGCTATGAAGCCCCAGTTTACGTTGCCTGGTCTGCATCCAACCGTTCACCATTGATCCGGATCCCAGATGATCGTAAGATGGGTACGCGGGTTGAAATGCGCTCCGTTGACTGCACGGCTAACCCATACCTGGCAATTGCCGCTATTTTGGAAGCCGGTCTGGACGGTCTGCGCAACAACCTGACGCCAATGAAGGAAGTTACGGAAAACATCTACACGATGACGCCAGAAGAACGTGAAGCCAAGGGCATTGAAGATCTGCCATCCAACCTGCACAACGCTTTGAAGAGTCTGCGTGCCGATGACGTAGTTCGTGCATCAATGGGCGAACACCTCTACAAGAACTTCTTTGAGGCCAAGACGCTTGAATATGATGGCTACCGTCAACACGTTTCTGACTGGGAACGTGACAAGTACATGCTCCAATACTAATTTGTGTTTTGCCAAAGAGGCCTGCCAAGCTGCAGGTCTTTTTATTTTAGAGACGAAAAAAACGCAGCGTTGCAAGTGACGCTGCGTTTTTTCAAATCAAAATCGTGACTAAAACTATTCACTCAGCTTTTTAGCATCTGCATCCAGCTTAGCGAAGCCTGAACCATTAGGCTTTTTGTTGTCACGCTTTTCCATAGCCTTGCGGGCCATTTCTTTTCGTTCTTGCTTACTCAATTTACGTGCCATAATAGTTTCGCCTCTTTTCTTGACATTCAAGTAGTCCACATATGTGTAATACTCGAACAATTCTATTATAGTCATTCTTTAAGAATTTGCAACCGTTATCGCAAATGGTAAAGATTTTACAACTACCTGGATTAATCGCTTTAAAAGTTGTCAAAAATCCGCTAAGATTAAAGCAGTATTAAATTAAGGAGTCAAAGCTATGGCAAGTGTTGAACAGACAAATGGTGCGCTTGATATCAGCCAAGCAATCAACAAGCAGATTGCGGCCAAGATCAAGTATCTACAAGAATTGGAAACCGCGGTCGAACATCATGATGACTGCAAGGTATATCAATTGCTGGACAATCAGCGCTATGCTGCGGAAATTGAGCATCGCGAACAGCAGCCAAACGAGCAGGGGGTTATGAACCTGGTCGATGATCTGGCTGACCAGTTGAGCAACTTTTTGAGTGCCAACCTGATTCAATATTTGGGCAAGGCATACCCATTCTTTTACTATGAAGAATACCAAACCGGTCACTACCGCATCTACTTTGGGAACTGGTGGGATCGACGGCGCTTTGGTGAACTGGACGTCTTAAATATCCGCTTTGCCTTTGATCAAGAAGAATACCAAAAACTGGCGCGCGCCTTTGAACTAAGCAAGCAAAACAAGCGCTACAATAGTGATCGCATTGAACAGATCTCGAGTGAAAACGATCGTCTGCAAAAACTGATTGACAGTCGTCTGGAACGTGAACAAAAGCGGGCAGCCTTACAAGAGCAGCTCAAAGATGCCAGCTCACGCAGCGGTCTGTTTGAGTCCAACAAGAATCGTGAAGCACGTCAGGTAATCGTTGAACAGATCAGCAAGCTGGAAGATGAGGAACAAGAATCCCGTACGGCTGCGGACACGATCAAAGAAAATGAACGTGTCGTACTGGATCTTTCAAAAGAAAATACGATTCTAAGCTACGAGCAAAAGAGCATCATTGATACGTTTGGCACGTTTGAGGACTTCGAATTGGCCAACCGAAATCTGTATGCCAGCTATCTTAACAGCCTAGGCGGCAAAAAAGCGGGGGTGAGCGCAGATGAGCAGTAATCAAATGATCTCAACGGCAGCCGATCGCGTTCATTCACTCAGCGACTCGATTACCCAAGGCCTTGAAATCGGTCAGCGCTACGTTGCTTTACTCAATCAGCTGACTGAAACCAAGGATCCGGCTGAACTGCTTGATGCTACTGAAAAGCTGGAAGGACTCAGCCTGGAAAACGCTTTTGTCAAGTTTCCACAGCATTATCAGCTGGCTGACTACTATCTACTGCTAATGGCACGCATGCTGGAATTGAATGGCGAAAACAGTCTGGAAATCGAAGAAAATGAGATTCACCACCAGTTATTGGCTAAGATTTCGCCAATGGAGGATCAAGAGCGCTTTACGTTTGAAATCGATCCGCATAACGGTGGGGCCTTCTTTGCCGAGCAGCATCATCACGAGCCGCTGTTTTATCTGAACCTCAAGCATCAGATTCTCAAGTTCAGCAACCGGGCGCTGGTTGACTTTTTCATCGTTCGCCAGACCCAAAAGTTCAGTGATCTGGATCTGCAGGCCGTTGTTTCGCCAATGATTAAGTTTGCCTTGCTGTTGGAAAAGCAGCTTAATTTCGTCATTGATCTGGGAATTTTGGAAACTGGCAACGGTGCCCGTTTCCGCCTGCAAAAACCAGATCTGCCATTGACGATTATCGACCGGCTGTTTGTCAAAACCACGGATACCGACTACATGCTGCTGAACCTGCCACAAAACAATGGCGCCGAGCTGCGACTGGATCAAAACGTACGACTGCAGCTGGCGTTTGATCCAGACGACTATGCTCAGGAATGGAGCTTCCGGGTTCTGGACAAAGAAGAGCGCGTCTCGCTCTTTGACGTCTTATTGCATTATCCGCTGGTACGGGAATGGTACTTGGACAACCGTGAGTTCTTAGCCGTTAGAACGGATGCGATGATCTTTGCCAACAATGCCGATCAGGATCATGTTGATGAGACGCTGACCATGACGACGCCGGATCAACCGGCTCAATCAGCAGAACAGACGGCTAAAAATTTAGAAAATCAAACAGAAGTAGAAAAGGAAGATTAGTTTGTTAGATATTACTAAGTTGCTGCATGAGTCAATTGAATTTGATTGGCAGTTGGATGAGGATCATGATATTCAACTTGGTGCCGAAGCCCGCGTGCAAAACGTCTTTACTGCATTGGACGTTGAGCTGGCTGAGATTGCCAACGCTGCAGAATGGTTTAAAGTCTGGAAAGAGCACCTTGGCAAAAAATTGCCTGGCCGGACGCATCATCAGACCGTTCTGGAAGAATACGTGGATGCGCTGAACTTCTTTTTACTCTTCAGTGCCAAAAAGCAATGGACGCATCTGATTGTTTTGGATGAGCAGATGCTTGCGCGCATTAAAAATGGCAAGCCTGCTGAAAAAGTCCCAGACTGGAACAAGGAATATCTGGCCATCAAAAACTTCTTGTATGGCAGTTATTTCAATCACCGTCAAGAAGATTTTCGCCATGCCTGGCACCTGTTTTTGAAGATGGGACTGGTTGATTTTGGCTTTACTGAAGACGAGATCATGGATGCCTATGAAGAAAAGCTGAAAATCAACATTCAGCGCCAAGAAGACAACTATTAAATATATTAGCCCTGCTAGTCGCTAAGTGCTCTGGGAGGGCTTTTTTTATGACTAAAAAACGACATCCGCCATGAAGACAGATGTCGTTTTTGTTGATAAGAAAAGGCGATGCTTTGTGCCATTAGGATATTGACCTAGCAGCGGGGATTTTAAATTGCCAAAGATTTGACCAACTACAGATAAAGAAAGAATCAACGAAATGATAAAGAGCGGCAATATTTTATAATCCCGTCAAAAGCATTGTCTATATATTTCATTATTGTTACTTTTATTAAGAAATGCAATGGTTCTGTAACATAAATTTAATTCTTAATACTTTCTTAAACATTTTAGGTAAAAAATGCTGAACTAATGATCTACATATTTATCTTTCCAAGCTTATACAAAACATACAATCAATACCGTCTAGCCGTGCGTGTAAATTCCAAAAAAAGGTAACAAAAAATTATAGATACAAATTGATAGGTTATATCAGTGCTAGACGAAAAATTAGTTAGAAGTACTGATATAACAGTGTTTTGAGCATTAAATTCTAATAAAATCAACCAGAACTATTAAAAAAAATAAAAAAGGCATCTCTAACCTTAAAACCCCCTTATTAATGCCTCTAGGACACCTGGGTGATTGAGAATACCTTGATATCTATGCTTTCCGCGTTTCCAAAATGGGGCAAGTGGGAATCGAACCCACAACCTTTGGTTTAGAAGACCAATGCTCTATCCAGTTGAGCTATTGCCCCAGACTTAATTAAGTATATTATATTCCACGAAAATGTCAATAAGACAGTTGGTTAGACCATTGCCAAACCTTTTCTGTTGAAGTAGGTGTAATTTATTGACAAAGCGCTTACATCGTTTTAATCTAACGGTAGAACAAGTTTGTAGACCAGCTACATGTTTAACCTAAAGAGCTTTTTTTAGAATGGAGGCGTAGTGCCAATGACGGGCAGCAAGGTTGATCCTCGTGTAGTCAAGACCCGCAGTAGTCTCCGCAAGGCACTTGTTTATCTGATGAAGCATGAGAAGCTTGAAAACATCAGCGTCCAAAAGATTACTGAAACGGCGAACATTACTCGAGGCACATTTTATCTACATTATAAGGATAAGCGCGATTTTATCAAGTCAGCTATGAACGAGATTTTAGATGACTTGTTCGCAAAGATTATGGTTGAGCGCCAGATTATTTCCACGTCTGGTGCCTCAATTCAGGTTCTTTCATTAAATGAGGCCTTTCAATGCATTGAAAACAGTGCCGAGGTCTTTGATGTATTGTTGAACAACGAACGCAATGATTTCTTCTATGGTCAGCTTTATGATCGACTTTGCCAGGAAATGACCAAGTATGCTAAACAGCTTGGTACTGAGTTTGATGATTTTGACGTTCCAATCAAAATGCAGGTATCGTTTTTGGCATCCGCTGTTTTGGGCGTCATCAAAAGCTGGCTGCAAGATGGCATGATCTACACGCCACGCTATATGACGCAGAGCATGGTTAAGATGCTGCAGCAATTTAGCGGTGAGGGAATGCTGTTAACCTCGTTTTTTGATGGCAAGGTTAAATCAGCACTAGAAATCTAATAAGTTTGATAGTTAAATTCTCGCTTTAATGGGGCGGGGATTTTTATTTTTCTAAGCATCAAGATTCTGCACACCGCGCTGACTTTTGGAAGTAATTAGGTCCATTGCAGCGAACGAATCCAGTATCTAGAATTTACCTATCAAGATCAGTACGGAAAATTTTATCTAAATCTGTGTTTGATGTTGACGATCGGCCGAGATTTTGATACCATATGAACGTTGTATTTGTGAACCAACAACTACAACCGCACGCAACCGAGTTTTAAAAGCTTCGGCTGCTCGGCCGGCGAGTCTTAGAAATTAAGGAGGTGCACAAACTGATGTACGCAATTATCGTTACTGGCGGCAAGCAATACAAGGTAGAAGCAGGTCAAGCTATCTACGTTGAAAAGCTGGACGCAAAAGAAGGCGACAAGGTAACTTTTGACAAGGTTATCTTCGTAGGCGGCGACGACGTTAAGGTCGGCACGCCATTTGTTGACGGTGCTTCTGTTGAAGGTACTGTTGACAAGCAAGGCAAGGAAAAGAAGGTTGTTACCTTTAAGTACAAGCCAAAGAAGCACACCCACACCAAGAAGGGTCACCGTCAACCATATACTAAGGTTACGATTGACACGATTAACGCTTAATGGGGTGATTCAATGATTCGCGCGGTTTTTCATACCAATCAGGATCATGGAATAGCTTCGTTTGAGATGACTGGGCATGCCGATCATGGCGATTATGGTCAAGACATTGTCTGTGCTGCGGTTTCTGCTTTGGCAATCGCTACGGTCAATGGATTGGAAAGAGTCGTCAGGCAGCCTGCCACGATTACGGCCGATCATGCTAACGGCGGTTTGCTTAAAGTCAGCTCAATTGATCCGGGACACGATTCCCAGATTTTAATGCAGACGTTCTTGGAAGCGATGCTTGATATTCAAGAACAGTATGCAGAAAATATTGACATTAAAATGTCTTAAAAACAAATTTTAAGCTGGAGGTGAAAACTATGATTATGGATCTTCAATTCTTCTCCCACCACAAAGGGGGCGGTTCGACTGCCAACGGTCGTAACTCTGCTGGTCGTCGTCTGGGAACCAAGGCTGCTGACGGTTCTGTCGTAACGGCCGGTTCTATCATCTACCGTCAACGTGGTACTCACATTCACCCAGGTGAAAACGTGGGCCGCGGTGGTGACGACACTTTGTTTGCTAAGATCGACGGCGTTGTTAAGTTCGAACGCATGGGTCGCAGCAACCGCAAAGTTTCGGTTTACCCAGTTGCCGAATAATAAATTAAAGTCCAGTCCGACTGATGTGCTTGCATGTCATCGAACTGGACTTTTCTTTTGGCGTTTTGCTAAAGGGGGAAGAAAACATGAACAATTTGTTTGCCAAAGGCACGCCGCAGCAGATTCCCGAAGTCTTGGCCAATCGGGATCGTCGGGTGGCCTTGCAGAATCAATTGACAAAATCACATTCTGACCAAACCGTGATTGCCGCTAAGCTTAATATTCCCGGACCAATCAAGAATAACGAGACGATAAAGAACTTCTTTGTGACCAAGCTGACGATTTTTGAAAAGCAGCTGCAGGCTCAGTATGATTTTAAAATGGTTGAGCAGTGGCTGGACGAATCAACCGGACCTGAACGCTTTTATTTGGTTGATGGTCCAGCTGAGCAGGTTAAGCATCTGACGACCGCATTTGAAGAAGCTGATGTCTCAAATCGACTGTTTGATCTGGACGTTTTGAGTCGTCAAGCTGGACAGACGGTTTCAATGTCACGGACCGAGCTGGGGCTGCCTAAACGGACGTGCTTGATCTGTGGGCGACCAGCCAAGGAATGTGCGCGTTCGCGGCGTCATACGGTTGCAGAACTGCAGGATCGGGTGGCTGAGCTGATTGAAAACAGTTGAACGTTGGGAAAAATCGAATAAGGAAGCTGCTAAACGGATACTAAATGATTGTTATTTGAGGCGTTTAGCAACAACTGCAAAATAAAGAGAGTGAGAAAAAACTCCGAAAATCAGCTTGCGGCCGATTTTCGGAGTTTGTCTTCGAACCTCCGCAAGGATGGCTAGGTCGGTCAAATGCTGATTTATCAGCATTTGAACTGCCAGCCAGCTACTGCGCTGAGGCATTATTATCCAGAAAACAATAAAGAGGTTGGGTTAATTCCCAGCCTCTTTTGATTGATTAGATTTTAGTAGTCAAACAGCTCAGTTGACAAGTAGCGGTCACCGCCATCAGGAGCAACGGTTACGACTTTCTTGCCCTTGCCAAGCTTCTTAGCCAGTTCAATCGCACCATAGATGTTGGCACCAGCTGAGATACCCGGCAAAAATCCTTCCAGATGACCGACTTCTTGAGCGGTCTTGATAGCATCGTCGCTGGTAACTTCGATAATACCATCATAAACGTCTTGGTCCAGCGTCTTTGGAATAAAGCCGGCACTGATACCTTGGATCTTATGCTTACCGGCTTTGCCTTCCTTGAGCACTGGAGATTCAGCTGGTTCAAGTGCATAGACTTTGATGCTTGAATCAGCTTGCTTCAAGGCATGACCAATCCCACTCAAAGTACCGCCAGTACCAACACCGGCAACGAAGGCATCTGGCAGATTATCCTTGCCGAAAGCATCGATGATTTCTTGGCCGGTCGTAGCTTCGTGGATGGCTGGGTTGGCTGGGTTTTCAAACTGCATTGGCATAAAGTAGCCTTTAGCGTCAACCAGTTCTTGGGCCTTGGCAATTGAGCCTTTCATCCCTTCGGCACCAGGCGTCAGAATCAATTCAGCCCCGTAGCCCTGCATCAGCTTGCGTCGTTCAACGCTCATCGTTTCTGGCATTACGATAATCAGGTGGTAGCCCTTGGCAGCTGCTACGCTGGCCAGCCCAATCCCAGTGTTGCCTGAGGTTGGTTCGATAATAGTGTCGCCAGGTTTAAGCTGGCCTTCTTGTTCAGCCTTTTCAATCATGGCCAGGGCAATCCGGTCTTTGATGGAGCCGGCTGGGTTGAAGAACTCAAGCTTTACGTAAACATCAGCCGCGTCTTCTGGCACGATACGGTTAAGCTTTAACAGTGGGGTGTTGCCAATCAGTTGGTCGATTGAAGTGTAGATTTTTGACATAAGGTATTCTCCTTTTTATGCAATCAATGCGAGTTGTGAATAGTCAGCCGCTTTTTGCAGCCAGTTTCTAAAATACAGCTGCTGAACCTGTTCCCATTTGAATTGGGGATCAGCTAGCGTTTTGATGTCTTTAAAATAGTTCTTGGGCAATGCATAGTGACGATCGGGATGGGCAGCCGTTTCCCGTTGATATTCGGCTAAGAGAGCCATGCGATCGTATTCAAGGTGGGCAAACAGAAAGTCTTGATTGTCGCTGCCGCTTAAAGCGAGCAGATAGTCGTCAACGGACATAGCGTTGATCGTCAGTTCAGATGATTGCCGAATCTGATTATGATCCAGTTCGGCATAGCGAGCGTGGGGAGCCGGAAATGGCATAGTCAAGCCATTTAATACGGGAGTCTCAACCAACACCTCGTTGTCAAAAACGCCGAAGTACTTTTTGGTTAATTGCCGCTTTTCAATACCATACAAATAGTTGGCGGCAGCCATGGCACCCCAGCAGATGTAGAGCTGCGGAATGTTAAATTCGACCAGCGTATCGATCAGGCGCGTGATCTCATCATAATATTCGACCTGCTCAAATGGCATTTGTTCGATTGGGGCACCCGTGATGATGAATCCTTGCAGCTGGCTTGCCTTGTTAAGATCCAGTGGTTCAGAAATGTTTTGAACCAGTGCTGGGACCTCGCGATTGCGATAATGATCAACAGGATAGAAAAAGGTAAGTTCAACCGTTGGATCAAGAGCCTTAAAAATTGATGTGAAACGCTGCTGAGTAGCAACTTTATCGTGCATCAGATTTAAGATGCCGATTTTTAGATGCTGATCTAACATCAGGTACTCCTTTCTTAACGATTGCCATAGTTAAACAATCAGACTTTCACCGGTGAGTTTGTCGATGATTCAAAGTGCGATATACAAAAAGCCCCGCTGGCCAACTAACAGGTCTGCGGGGCTTTGCTATCGAATGGATCGATAGGGATGTTTAGATTAAACTCAAACAAGCCTTTTCCGCAGAGAGAAAAAGGCAGCAACAAGCCATGTTCTTAGCAAAATCAAACTTGATCATGATGCACTTCTCCTTTCTGCTTTTTCAACGCATCTTTAAAACATGCCTTTATTCTACACGAGTTCTTACAAAAAGCAAGTGAAATAATCAAATAATTGCAAAACGAATTTTGATCAACCGTGCCTAACCGCGCCAGCCCGCAATATCATGCGGCTCAAAATCATAGCTGAGCTTTTTTTGATAGGCAGCTTCATAAGCGGCTTTTTTCTGGGCGTAGTCTTTTTCCATCATCATCTTGGCATTTTCATTAACCGAAAGCTTGGAATCAGGCCAAATCAATGGCAAAACGTGCAGACGATACTTAGTCTGATAAAATTCATCGTTGTTTTTTTCTGGTTTGGGCTGATCAATGATTTCCGTAAAACAAGAGATGATCGGTACGTTGGCCTTGGCAGCGTAATAGTAGGCACCACGCTTGACGGGCCGCGGCTTGCGATAGTTGAACCACATTTCCTGTTCAGGATAGATCAAAACCCAGTGCCCTTTTTGAACCTGCTGCTCAAGTTTTTTTGGCAGCGTACGACCCAAATAGCCAACGTTTTTGGTCAGTGGCAAAACATCGAGGTGATTCATCAAAAAGCCGATCAGACCATCCATTTTCAAGTTGGTTTCTTGAATTACGATGAACAGCCGACGATGATTCTTCTGAGCAAGCTTGCGAATGACGGTGTTGTCCAACTGATTGAAATGGTTGCTGGTGATTACGGCACCTTGCTTGGGCTTTAACGATTTCAGATTTTCCAATCCACAGAACGTGGTATTGAGATTGAACCAATCTGTGATGCCACGCATTGTGGTCCGAGCAATCAAATTATCGAATCTTGCGCGCCAGTGATTTTGATTTTGCCAAAACTGATTGACGATCGCCATGCTTTCTTCAGATGAGGTCTGTGGGTCATCGATTTCGACCTTTTCGTTAAAAAGTCCTTTTTGCGCATGGTCAGCGATGTTTTTAATGACCTGATCGCGATGTTCGCCGATAATCATGACAGCCGTACCTGCTTTCCTTGCTCTTGCAGTTTTTTAAACGTTACGGGATTATCAGGCAGCTCATCGGCATGATTAAGCATGCTCATCAGTTTTTGCCGATCCAGCTGTTGTTGAGCAATCGTATAGTCAGTTCGGACGTCTTTTAGCTGCTGAGCATAAGGCGTTTTTTTAGCCGCTTGCCAGAAGTATTCATCATACATAACGTGATCAAAATGCCAAGGTTTGAAAAACAGGTTATAGTGAATCAGCTTAGGATTTTTGACGCGTTCATCAGCAAACTCTTCATCTTTTGGCATGGCATTCCATTTTTCATCCAGATAGGTGATGCGACCATTGCACATGACGTTTAGGTAGTCTTGATCGGGGGCAATGCAGTCAACATGGTATCTTTGCAGCAGATTTAAAAAGTGGCGGGTAAATTCATCTTTGCGCAACTGACTGAAATTCATCAATAAGACACCAGAATTGAGGTATTGTTTGGCGGGGACGCCGACCGCTTCTTTAATGTAAAGCTGCATTGGGCCAACGTGCTCAACGGAATGGTCTGGTGCCGCACCAATCAGATTATTGCCAAGCTCAATTGCAAACATGTCGGCTGGATCGCCATTCCAGACCGTATCGCTATCGACATAGATGGCCTTGTCGTATTGAGGGAAAAGATCGGCTAAAAATAAGCGGTAAAAAATGCTGGGCGTAAAAAAGTCGGCCCGCAGGTAGTTTTCTTTGCGATTTTGGATGGCATTGAGTGCTTCATCATTGATCTCATAAAAAATAAGCTCAAGATTGTCACTGGCCAGGCTTTGCAGATTTTGCCGCGTCACTGGCGTCAGTCCCTGATGCACGATGATAACCTGATAGTGCTGCTCAGGCGAGATATGATCACGCAGCGACTGAATCGCTACAGCCGCATAGGGGGCAAAGTCATTGCTGATGGTATAAAAAATTGGAATTGGCTGCGTCATATTAACCTTCCTTATAGTTCGGACTTCAGTTGACGATATTCTTCCAGGAGACCGTCATATTCATGCAAGCGCAGATCTTTGTGAACGTTGTTGATCTGCCATGGCTTGACGGTCAGAATGTGAAACCAGGGGAAGAAGCGAAAACTGGTGGTAAAGTGTTGAAATACAGTGTCGTGATGGAGTCGGCGCTGATCGTTGAAACGCCGTGGTGCAATCTTTTTGGCATGTGAGAGTCGATTGATTGCAGCCTGGTCGGGCATAAACATATGGCGGGTGGCAATCATGCGGCGTGCCTTGACGAATAAATTGGTACGCTTGATTTCAGGCAGGTTCAAAAGCAAAATGCCTGAGTTGATATAATCGGCCATGCGCATTTGATGGTGGAAGAACCATTTCCCATAATGATCTAGTACGCCAACGACCTGGATACCGGTCAGATCTTGATGGTAAAAATCATCAAATGATTCACGGCAGATTACGTCGTTGTCTAAATAAAGCAGGCGATCCGGCATGTTAGGAATCAGATCGACATACAGTCGCAGCATTGAGTAAGGCGTAAAGCGCGAGTTCATGTTGGCCAAGGGCTGTGATTCGTTGAACAGCTCGGTACAATCGATTAAATGAAGTGAATTTTTGGGATTATACGATTGGAGCTGCTGGGTCAAAAGATCGGCGGCTTTTTTGCTGAAAGGCTCATACTGCAACGACTTGGTGGCCGTCTTCATCGTTAGAATGTAAATGTTTAGCGGTTCTTTAACATGATGAAGCAAAGACAGCGTAACGATCAAAACGCCATCTTCAGCGCGGTGATCGCCGCAAAACAGGATATTCACGGTTTCATCTTCTTTCTTGAATATATTTGATGGCTTCATAATTGCTAAGGCGGGCCCGGCTGATCATGGCAGCTTGAATTTGATCATGCAGCCAGGACTGCTGTTTTTTTAGTGACAGATTCTGATCGGGAATAAACGGTCCATCGATAAAGACGGTCAGACGTGGCTTTTTTCCCCAGCGCGGCTTTTGATAGGTCGTCGTCATGGCAAATGCTGGCCGCTGATTTTTAATCGGAAACCGAAAACTGGTATCGGGAAAGGGTCGAATCTCAGTATAGTTGGGCCAGACGTGAGCTTCAGGATAGATAAAGACGTGACCTTGGTGCCGACTGACGGTCTGTACGGCTTTTAAGAGCTGTGCGGTTTGATGAAGCGAATTGCCCACTGGCAAGGCTCCACCATAGGAAAGCAATAGGCCGATTATGGGGATGCCCCAGTTGGCCGGTGCCGCCAAGGCATAAAAGTGCTGTGCCTGGCCGATTAAAAAGGGCATAAAGACGTCGTTAACCGGCTGCGTGTGGTTGCCATAAACAAAATATCCCTGATTTTGATATGGCTGCAGTTTTGCTTGCCCCACGATCTTGGCTCTGCGCCAGCCATAAGTATATAGATAGGCGAATGCCTTGGCACCACCACGAATCATCCATGACCAGCAGCGCTCAGCCGGCTTAGTGCGCAGCCAGCGAAAGTCATCTTGCAGTTGAAAGTCTTGATGAGCGCTTTGTACTACGTCATCAGTTGGTTCGGTATAATAAATTGTTTTTACCATACTTCTCACCTTCTATAATTACGGTAGCCACTTTAAACTTAACATAAGCTTAATCTAATGAAACATTATACTCAAAAAGAAAGTGCAAGTAAATACTTGCAATAATGTGCTAAAATGATAAAAAACAAAAAGGGGGCTAAAACGTGAAGGATAAAGCAGCGACTGACGACAAGATTATGGATGCCTTTGCCGTTTTGGTCAACGAGCAGGGCTACAGCGCAACGACAACCAGTCAGCTGGCCAAAAAAGCGGGCGTCAATGAAAGTACGATTTTCCGCCACTTTGGTGATAAGATGGGGTTGGCTAATGAGCTGGTCAAAAGGTATCGCAGCCTGATTGTTGAACTGATGGATGATTTTGTGCCAACTTGGGAGCTTGAAGATGATCTGATTGAGTTTTCCAAACGCTTTCGCCAGCAGTGGCCGCGCCAAAACGTGATGCTGGTTATGTTTAATACCACTAAAGATCCTAAACAAAAACAGCAGCTGCGGGGTATGATTGAAAAAATCCGTAATTATGGCGTGGAGATGATTATTGACTATTTCCAAAAAATGCAGCAAGCCGAAAAAATTCGCGATGATATTGATTATCGACAATTAGCCTTGAATTTTGTCTGGCTTAACGTCGGTCAATTTTGGAGCAGCCGGTTTTGGGATGGTAACCAACGAATCTCGGATACTGAATTTTATGAGCTTTCGGTGCGGCCGTTTGCAGATCTGCTGACCAGACGGGGTGTTTTTGACGAGCATTCGCAGAATTGATTAATAATGACAAGCAAAAACTGAAAGGAACGATTAGACATGGCTTCTCGAATTGAACGGCTGCGCAAGCGGTTTGACGCTTTATACATTGATGCTTTTTTGGTAACCAATGAGGCAAACATTTTTTACCTGACGGGATTTGATTTGACCCAAGGTGATGGCGAGCTTTTGATTACCAAAGACGCCGCGATTTTGATCACAGACGATCGCTATGCTACCGAGCTGGAAGGATTTGAAAGCGATGAGGTCGTGGGCATGATCACGCGCGATTACTGGGGAGCTTTAAACCAGATCTGCCAAGGCATGGAAATTGAAGTCGTTGGCTTTGAAAATACGATTGACTATCGGATCTATGACGTCTTAGACGAAATTATGGAAGCCGATATCGTGCCTTTTGATGGTCTGATCGAATCCATGCGGGCAGTCAAGGATCCCGATGAAATTAAAAAAATCCGCATGGCAGCTCAATTACAGTCAGCTGGCTATGAATACGTCTTGAATTTTATTGAGCCAGGGATGACAGAACGACAAGTGGCCAATCGCCTGGATTTTTGGATGAAAGAACACGGTGCGCAGGCCGCCTCGTTTCCAACGATTTGTGCCAGTGGTGCCAATGCTGCCATGCCGCATGCTACGGCCAGTGACAAGGTGATTGCAAACGGCGATATCGTGACGCTGGACTTTGGCTACTTTGTGGAAGGCTATACGGCTGACATGACGCGGACGTTTGGGATCGGCAACATCGATCCGGAACTAAAGGACGTCTATAAGATCGTCAATGAGGCCCGGCAAGCTGTAATTGATGCAGCTAAAGTTGGTATTCATGGTGATCAATTGGATGCAGCAGGACGGCAGATTATCGAAAACGCCGGTTATGGCGATGAGTTCAATCATGGCATGGGCCACGGCATCGGCCTAAGCGTCCACGAGCTGCCAGCCAGCTATGGTCCCAATGCCAGTGACGTCGTTTTGCAAAACAATCAGGTCATTACCGTTGAACCTGGTATCTATATTCCAGAAATTGGCGGCGTCCGAATTGAAGACGACATTTTGGTAACGCATGGCGGCGTTGAGGTTTTGACCACGGCCCCAACTGAACTGGAAATCGTTAAGCTGTAATGATGACCGAATCAGCTTCAAACGACCTGAGCTGCCTTTACCAAGCCATCGATCGAAAAGGCAGGCGGGCCATTTTAAAAAACGAATTTACCGATCCTTATTTGAATCATGAACAGCCAGATCATCGGCGTGGCTTAACGCTGCTTGCCCACTTACCGATTCATGTCGGTCGCAATATTGGCTATGCTCAGCAAAAACTGCACCTTGCCAATCCCAATCTTTATTACTATCCATTAAAAGATCTGCATCTAACCGTTTTGGATCTGATTGGCGCTTATGATGACTTTTCTATTTCGCCCCATGACCTGGCTGCCTATCAAAAAGCGCTTCAAGATTTAATGGCAAAATCAAAGCCATTTGATGTGACGCTCAAGGGATTGATTGCCAGTCCAGCTGGCATCTTGGCTACGGGATATTATTCTGATGAATTGACCATGCTGCGTCAGAATTTGCGCCATCGGTTAACCGATAAGCTGCCAGTTGCCGAACGTTATCCAACTTGTTCTGGTCACGTGACGATTGCCAGATTCAAAGCGCCGCTAAAAGCTCCGCCGGCGTTGTTGGCTGATCTAATGTCCATGCAGCAGCTGCAGTTTGGCACCTTCACAGTCGATCGGCTAGACTTGGTTATTCACGATTGGTACAATCATGATGTAAAAAAGATTGCCGAATATGCACTGATGCACTAGGCTGGCATGGTTGCCAATTTTAGCAGAATAGTGCATAATTAAAAAGATGTCTTAATGACGAAAAAAACTGGAGGGCTGACAAATGGCAGAAGATTCCAACATTATCTTAAACAGCGAAGATCAATCGTTGGGTACGATTCAAATCGCGCCACGGGTCTTAGAAATCATTGCAGGGATTGCTGCTGGTCAAATTGAAGGCGTTTCACGCATGCATGGCTCAATTGCCAACAGCGTCAGTGAATTGCTGGGGCGTTCTGACCATCGTCGTGGCGTTAAGCTTTCCAACAGTGATGACGAACTGTCGATTGATGTCGACGTCTACTTGGAATACGGAGTTTCGGTTCCTAAAGTGGCCGCCGAGATCCAAGACAAAATCAAGCAGCAGGTTACGCTGATGACTGATCTGGACGTTAAGGAAGTCAACGTTCACGTACAGGGCGTTATCACTGAAAAAGAAGAGCAGCAGGTTGACCCCAACGATATTTTTGGGGAACACGAAAACAAAGATGGTGAAGAATAGTGGAAATTAGTCGTCATGCGATCCGTGAATGTGCCTTTCAAACGCTTTTTGCATTGGCTTCGGATCCTGAAATCGATCGGGAGGCAATCTACACCGAACGTCTGGGCCTTGAGCCGGATCAAGAGGTGCCAGCCTACTTGCCAGAGCTGGTGGATGGCGTTTTGGCCCATCAAGACGAACTGGATGCCCAGATCGAATCCAAGCTGGCACCGGGCTGGACTTTGGAGCGTCTGGCACGGCCTGATTTGGTGATTTTGCGCTTGGCATTATACGAGCTGGAATATACCAAGGTGCCAAATGCCGTTGCGATTAACGAAGCCTTAAGACTGGCACATGACTTTAGTGATGAAAAGTCATACCGCTTTATCAACGGTGTCTTGGGCAGCATTGAAAGCGAACAAAACTAATTAAACAGAGTGCGCGAAAATGGCTAGGTTGATCAAACGCTGATCTATCAGTATTTGAACGGCCAGCCAATTCCTGTGCTGAGGCATGGTTATCTATAAAATTGCTAAGAGGCTGAGTTAATTCCCAGCTTCTTTTTTTGTTGCGCGAATGATGATAAAATATAAACATATGCAATTTTTATGCAGTCTGATAAGGGGTGAAGCACGTGGCCACATTGATTGACGGCCGAGCATTGGCTAAAGAAGTCAACGCTCATACCAAGCAACGTATTGAAAAATTGAAAGAAAAGGGCATTACGCCAGGGATTGCCACGATTTTGGTTGGTGATGATCCAGCCAGCCAGATTTATACGCGCAGCAAGGAAAAAAAGGCGCACAGCATGGGAATGAAATCGGTTCGTGAACACTTGCCGGCTTCAACCAGTCAGGCTGAGCTGGTGCAGGCAGTCGAACACCTCAACAGTGATCCATCGATTCATGCCATTCTGGTTCAAGAACCGCTGCCTAATCATCTTGATGATACGGCGATCGTCAATCTGATTGACCCGCTTAAAGACGTTGACGGCTTTCATCCAATCAATGTCGGCAAGCTTTACAACAACGTTCAAGGAAACTATCCGGTTGCCTGTACGCCACGCGGTATCATGACGATGCTGCGCCATTATCATGTGCCATTGGCTAGCCAAGACGTTGTTATCGTTGGCCGCAGCACGCTGGTCAGTCGGCCGCTGCAGGCGCTTTTGATCAATGAGGATGCTACGGTCACCATTACAGGCCGTCGTACCAAGGATCTGGCTAAGCGGACGCGCGAGGCTGACATTTTGGTTGTGGCCGCCGGTGTACCAAATCTGATCAAGGCCGATGCCGTTAAACCGGGAGCTACGGTGATCGATGTCGGTATTAATCGGTTGGATGATGGGACGATCGTTGGTGATGTCGACTTTGAATCAGTCAAAGAAGTGGCGGGAATGATTACGCCCGTTCCAGGAGGGGTTGGGCCGATGACGATTGCTTCTTTGATGGAACAGACGGTTGATCTGGCAGAATGGAGCGCTGAAATTAATGGATAAAAAGGATTGCCTGACGGTTAATCAACTGACTCGCTACATCAAACGCAAATTTGATTTTGATCCTTATCTGCAGAAAAATCTCTGGATCGTTGGTAAGCTGACCAACTTTAAAAAAAGGGCCCGTCACCAGTACTTTTCGCTCAAAGACGACTCGGCTCCTGAAGATCGCCAGGCCGTCATTGATGCCGTAATGTTTAGCAGCGACTGGAAAAACGTTGACTTTACCCCAGAAAATGGGATGGAGGTTATTTTAGGCGGGAAGGTAACGGTTTATGAACAAAACGGCCGGTATCAGTTTTATGTCAATCGAATGCTGCCGGTTGGAATCAGCGCTGCCCAGTTAGCCTTTCAAGAAACCTATAAAAAACTGAAGGCCAGCGGGGCGTTTACCCATGCGCAAGACCCGCGCCCGCTCAATCCATTTCCTAAGCGAATCGCAATCGTTACCAGCAATGATGGGGCCGTCAAGCACGATATGATCACGCGGATTCGCAATAACAATCCGTTGGTACAGGTCGTCTTTTACCCTACGCAAGTGCAAGGTGAGCGCGCGGCTGAGGACTTGGCCCGTCAGATTCAGCGAGTTGGGATCAATGGCACGTTTGACACGCTGATTGTGGCCCGTGGTGGTGGCTCCGAAGAAGATCTGATGCCTTTTAACTCTGAAATTGTCGCTCGTGCCGTGGCTGCCAGTCCAATTCCGGTTATTTCTGGGGTTGGTCATGAAACCGATACGACCATCTGCGACCTGGCTGCCGACTATCGGGCCCAGGTACCTGGTTTGGCGGCTGAAATGGCTACGCCGCTGCATTTAATGGATCTTTTGGCTGATCTGCAAAGTGCCCGCACACAGCTGGTCAATACGATCCAAAATCGATTGCAGCAGGCTAAACAACAGCTTCAGGTCCTAACCAGCAGCTATGTTTTTGCTCAGCCAGCACGATTGTACGAGGGTGAGCAGCAACATGTTGATCAATTAACCGAAAAGCTGCAGCAGTCCATGCAGTGGCGCCTTTCCCAAACCAGACACGATTGGCAGCGAGCCTTGGATGGCCTTTTGCTCAATGCACCGGCTAATCGTCTCCAGCATAATCAACAGGCGCTTACCCAGCTGCAGCAGGCAATGATTCATGCCATGGATCGTCGCCTGCTGCATGAAAGCGACCGGTTCAAAAGCATGCTGAGCCAGCTGGATTCGCTGAGTCCGCTAAAGGTTATGGCACGTGGCTACAGTTATGTCACCAAAGAAGACAAGGTCGTTGCCAGTACCAGGCAGCTTAAAAAAGATGAGTCAGTCGTCTTGCATTTTGCGGATGGCGCGGCTGAAGCAGTAATCAAGAAAATCAATAAGAGGTAAAAAATGGCAAAACAACCCAGCTTTGAAGAACAGATGAGTCAGCTGCAGCAGATCGTAAGTGAGCTGCAACAAGGCAATCTGTCTTTGGAAGAATCACTGAATGAATTCAAAACCGGTATGGAACTGGCCAATGGTCTGCAAAAACAGCTGCAAAACGCTGAAGCCACCGTTGCGCATCTAATGAAAGACGATGGCAAAGAAGTCGAAGATCCAACCGACAGCCGTACTGACGATGGCTCTGGTCACCAAGGATATCGCTCGCAATTTAACGGTCAGGGCTTTAAAGATGGCCAAGACGACAACGTTGATCTTTTTTAGCCTGAATTTAATGAAAGGGATGAGCAGATGGCCAGTACGCTAAGTGAACTTAAAACGCAAATCGATGACTATTTGGATCGAGCATTGCCACAAGATATTGATCAGCCAACTTTAAGCAAGTCAATGTGCTACTCGGTAACGGCAGGCGGCAAGCGCTTGCGACCGGCACTGACATTGGCAACGGTTGAGATGCTGGGCGGTAGGATTGATGAAAGTACGCTACGGGCTGCTTGTGCCTTGGAACTTTTGCATACCTACTCTTTGATTCATGATGATCTGCCCGCTATGGACAACGATGATCTGCGTCGCGGTGAGCCGACCAACCATGTTAAATTTGGTGCAGGCATGGCAACACTGGCAGGTGATGGCCTGTTGACGCTGGCTTTTCAGTGGCTGACTGATAACGAATTGCCAATTGAAGTGCAGGCAAGGTTGACCCTGGCTTTGGCCAAGGCAGCTGGTCCCAGTGGCATGGTTGCCGGCCAGGCGCGCGATATTGAAGGTGAGGGCAAGCATTTGAAGCTGGCGGAGCTGCAGTATCTGCACCGGCAAAAAACCGGGGCGCTGCTTAAATATGCAGTGCAAGCGGGCGGTATTATCACTGAGCAGCCGGCAGCAGTCATTGAGCTTTTGGGATCGTTTGGCGCGCAGTTTGGTCTGGCCTTTCAGATCTATGATGACATCATGGACGTAGTGGCCACGCCAGAGCAGATGGGCAAGGCTACTCACAAGGATGCTGCCGAGCACAAAAATACCTATCCGGGGCTCTTGGGATTGGACGGTGCCAAAGAACAGCTGCAAAAAGCCCTTGATCAGGCAATTGAGGATCAAGATCGGCTGGCTAAATTGACTGGGAGATCAATGGACAGCTTTGATCAATTTTTGGCATATTTTAAACTATAGGACGAGATTATGATTGAAAAAGAACGCGTTGATATTTTACTAGTCAAACAAGGGTTGTTTGATTCTAGAGAACAGGCTAAGCGTGCCGTGATGGCCGGTGAGATTTTAGGCAAGAACAATGAGCGCCTTGATAAGCCGGGCCAAAAGATTCCGGTCACCACGACGCTGCATATGAAAGGCAAGAAGATGCCATACGTTAGCCGAGGCGGTCTCAAATTAGCCAAGGCACTCAAGTCGTTTGATATTTCGGTTAAGGATAAGGTTGTATTGGACATTGGCAGCTCAACCGGCGGCTTTACCGATGTGATGTTGCAAAATGATGCCAAGCTCAGCTATGCCTTAGACGTTGGGACCAATCAATTGGTTTGGCAGTTGCGCGATGATCCGCGGGTTGTGGTCATGGAGCAGACCAACTTTCGCTACAGCAAGCTGGCCGATTTTACACACGGTCAGCCGGAATTTGCCTCAATTGACGTATCGTTTATCTCATTGAGTCTGATTTTGCCGCCATTGGCCCAAATTCTAAAGATGGGCGGCTCAGTTGTGGCCTTGATTAAGCCGCAGTTTGAAGCCGGTAAGGAACACGTCGGCAAGCATGGTATCGTTCGTGATCGCAAGGTGCATGAAGAAGTCCTGCAGCATGTGCTGGAATTTGCGACTGCTGATCATTTCGACGTTTTAGGTCTAGACTTTTCACCAATCAAAGGTGGTCAAGGCAATATCGAATTTTTGGCCCACTTGAAACTGGTTGATCGAAAAGGCCAAATTGCACCAGAAGTCAAGATTGACCAGACGATTGACGCGGCCTATGCGGAACTGAACAAGCAGGATTAGTTTTGGAGGTTTTGTCTAATGAAGAAATCAGAACGTCAGCGACACATTCAAGAGATTATTTCCAATCAATACGTTGAGCGTCAAGAAGACCTCGTTAAGCTGCTGGCCAAATCCGGTATTCGGGTGACGCAAGCTACGATTTCACGTGATATTAAAGACATGCAGCTGCTCAAGGTGCCAAGCGTAGGTGGCGGCTATCACTACAGTTTGCCAGCTCGGCGCCAAGACAACAAAGAAGAGCGTCTGGCCAACGTGATGGGTAACGAATTGCAGGAAATGAAGCGCAGCGATCGGTTCGTGTCCTTAACGATGCGGCCAGGTAACGGTCCGGTTGCTGCCATGCTGATCAATCAAATGAAGTATCCAACAGTGTTTACGGCAATTGGCGATGATGCCACGGTTTTGATCGTCTGCCATTCTGCCGGAGCTGCCGTTGAATTTGAGCGAACACTGCAGGCATTGCGCTAAAGTCAGGTGATGCTATGCTACAGGAACTGACAATCGATAATTTGGCGATTATTGAGCACCTTACGCTGGACTTCAGCGATCAGATGACGGTTCTGACTGGTGAGACCGGGGCCGGCAAGTCCATTATCATTGATGCCGTGGGGTTGTTAGCGGGTAATCGCGGCTCACAGGAGTTTATCCGGCATGGCGAAGAAAAGCTGCATCTGCAAGGCCAGTTTACGCTGCCAAATGATCCGCGCTTTTTTGAGCTGTTAGAGGAACTGGGAATCGAGCACGAGGATGGCACGCTGATTATTTCCCGCGAGATTCATCGCAACGGCCGCAACGTGATTCGCGTTAATGGCGCCTTGATCAATACTGCTACGCTGCGTAAAATCGGCGCGCATCTGGTTGATATTCAAGGGCAAAACGATCATCAGCAACTAATGCAGCCAGAAAATCACCTGCACATGCTAGATCAGTTTGCCGCCGCTCAGGTTAAGCCGCTGTTGTCTAAATATCAAGAAGCTTACCAGCGCTATGCTAAGCTAAAGGCAACACTGAGTCGTAAACAGGCTGACTCGCAGCAATGGGCACAGCGTTTGGACATGCTGCGCTACCAGGTTAAAGAGATCAGTGATGCCAATCTGCACGCCAATGAAGAAGATGAGCTGACCAGCGAACGCGATCGTCTGGAGCATTTTCAACAGATCAACAATGCCCTGCAGCTGGTCGTTGGTGTCTTAAATGAAGGTGAGGCACCGGTCCTTGATCAGGTTGCTCAGGCAATGAATGAGGTTCAAGAAATCGCGCCGTTTGATGCGGCCTATGATGAGTTGAGCAAGTCGCTGGGGGATGCCTACTATTCGCTTCAAGACGCTGCCAATGCTGCCAGTCGTCAGTTAGATATGCTCGAATTTGATGATGGCCGTCTGGAACAGATCAATGAAAGATTGACCATCATTGGTGACCTGGAACGTAAGTATGGCGATACGGTTGAAGATGTCTTGGCATACTATGAAAAGATTCATAAGGAACTATCGACGATGGAGCAGACCGCTGATTCAGACGATGAGCTCAAGCAGCAGCTGGCCGCGGTGACTGGCGAGCTGCAGAAATTGGGCAGTGAATTGAGTCAGGTCCGTCAAAAAGCTGCCCATCAGTTAAATGGTCAGGTACATCAACAGTTAAAAGAACTTTACATGGATAAGGCTGTTTTTGAGGTGAAGTTCCATCAAAACGATTCAATGACCTTCTACCCAGATGGCATTGACAACGTTGAGTTCTATATTCAAACCAACCCTGGTGAAAGCATGGGGCCATTGGTCAAGATTGCCTCTGGTGGAGAGCTTTCGCGGGTCATGCTGGCATTGAAGACGATCTTTGCTCAGCATGAAGGCGTCACCTCGATTATTTTTGACGAGGTCGATACCGGGGTCAGCGGACGCGTTGCTCAGGCCATTGCCGATAAAATCAAGCTGATTGCCCAGCATTCACAGGTCCTGTGTATTACACACCTCCCACAGGTTGCCGCCGTTGCCCAGCATCATTTTCTGATTCAAAAGACTGTTCAAAACAATCGGACGACCACACATGTGACGATTTTAAAGCCAGCCGAGCGGATCAACGAACTGGCACGGATGATTTCGGGCGAAGAGATCACCAAGCTGAGTCGCGAGCATGCCAAAGAACTGCTACAGATGGCACATTCATGATTCGCGCTAGGCTCGGTATTTGCTGAGTGCATCACGTTAAACTTCTTGGTGCTTTACCTTTGTGAACGCACGGAAGTTGGATTGAAATATATAGTTTGTAAAACTTATATCTTTTCGTATAAATGATATTATGTGATATGTTTTTTTATTTAGCACCATTGGTGCTATTTTTTTGCATTTTAGTTGTTAAAATAATTATATCTATTGGTATATATTATATCATACGATATAATAAAGGAATGAAAGCAAATGAAGTTTTGAGACTGCTTCAAATCAGCCGACCTACCCTTCACCGGTGGCGAGAGGCTGGTATTCTCAAGGCAACTAAGCTGCCTAGTGGGCAGTACAATTGGGACGAGGAATCCGTCTTTGCTTTGCTTAATAAAGGTGAGAAGCGTGGTGTCTATCTGTATGCCCGAGTTTCTACACCTAAGCAGAAACAGGACTTGGAAAACCAATTAG
>NZ_JABAFO010000054.1 GCF_012843675.1 Lactobacillus sp. MRS-253-APC-2B | reverse complement strand
CAAGACGGATTGCCAAAGCCACAAAACAGAAAGCCTTGCTTAAAGCATATCCATCACCAACTGAGCGAAAAGTTCGTGATGAATTGGTCGCCAATAAAGCCGATTGGCAGTACCAGTATTCAGCACACTTGTTGCAACTTGCTATTACTGATCTTGCTAATGCTTGGAGCAATTTCTTTAATAAAGCCCAGCCAGATTGGGGCAAACCTAAATTCAAGTCAAAGAAAGCACCTAGGCAAGGCTTTAAAAGTGATCAGAGCAAGATTAAAGATGGAATTCTTTATTTGGAACGGGCAAGAGAAAGTACCATTCCAAAAGATCAATGGCGGGGCTTTAAGTTAAATGAAGAACCCCTGTCTGAGGAATTTGGCGTTGTCAGCTACTTTAAAGAAAAAGGTCGTTATTACGCTGCTATTCCGTATAAGATCAAGGCTGAGAATATTAAGACTTTGGATAAAACAGGCAAGGCAACGGCGGTTGACGTCAATGTTGGTCACTTTGACTACACGGA
>NZ_JABAFO010000053.1 GCF_012843675.1 Lactobacillus sp. MRS-253-APC-2B | reverse complement strand
TTGCATAGATACGGACGATTTACTCAAACAGCCGCAGTTGCTTGAGCAGTGATCATCTAATTACCAATGCCTTTTACATTCCCAGGTTGCCATAGGAATGAGCCTAGTTTTTTGACTAGGCTTTTTGTTGTTTCTGGAGTCCTTTTTCTAAAATATTCAGTGCTGCATTGTAATCACGAATATGATGAGTATGGCATTGTGGACACGTCCATTTACGATCTGCCAGTGTCAGCCTTTCGGTTCCGTCACTTCCCATTACAAAACCGCAGTCATGACAGGTTTGGGTCGTGTTTTTAGGGCTGACCGTGATAAATTGACGGTCATAAAGGTCGGCTTTGTATGACAACATCCCCAAGAAAGACCGCCAGCCAACATCACTGATGCTCATTGCCAAGGCATGATTTTTTAACAGATTCTTACTCCGCAATTCTTCGGCTACAACGAGATCTTGGTTCTTGATCAGTGCTGTAGACGTGCGTTGGAGAAAATCATGGCGGCGGTCAAATACCCGTGCATGGATTTTAGCTACTAACAAACGCTGCTTCTG
>NZ_JABAFO010000052.1 GCF_012843675.1 Lactobacillus sp. MRS-253-APC-2B | reverse complement strand
ACGATTGATGCAAAAACATTTGCGAAGTCAATTCGCTTAATTTAAATTTGAGCTTTTCAAGTTCTTATATTTTATATGAGAGTTTGATCCTGGCTCAGGATGAACGCCGGCGGTGTGCCTAATACATGCAAGTCGAACGCGTTGGCCCAACTGATTGAACGTGCTTGCACGGACTTGACGTTGGTTTACCAACGAGTGGCGGACGGGTGAGTAACACGTAGGTAACCTGCCCCAAAGCGGGGGATAACATTTGGAAACAGATGCTAATACCGCATAACAGTTTGAATCGCATGATTCAAACTTAAAAGATGGTTTCGGCTATCACTTTGGGATGGACCTGCGGCGCATTAGCTTGTTGGTAGGGTAACGGCCTACCAAGGCTGTGATGCGTAGCCGAGTTGAGAGACTGATCGGCCACAATGGAACTGAGACACGGTCCATACTCCTACGGGAGGCAGCAGTAGGGAATCTTCCACAATGGGCGCAAGCCTGATGGAGCAACACCGCGTGAGTGAAGAAGGGTTTCGGCTCGTAAAGCTCTGTTGTTAGAGAAGAACGTGCGTGAGAG
>NZ_JABAFO010000051.1 GCF_012843675.1 Lactobacillus sp. MRS-253-APC-2B | reverse complement strand
ATGACATACTCCCCATCAAAGATGGGAGAGTTTCCGATGGCCCCTCACGGGACCAACCTGACTTTACTCCGTATGCGCCATGGGACGTTTATTAACAGACTGGTTAGTCTTCAATCATGAGGCAAGACTCATAACTAAAAACGTACGTACCTGTCAAAACCCACGCCATACCTCTTATGATACGCAATACTATTGAGTTTGGGTGTGTCTATACCCTCTGAAAAATGTTGAATTCAAGCCTCTTCAAGAGGCTTTTTTGATGCTAAAAAGTTGTTACAATGTTCTTTTCGTTGAGATAAGGAAAACGATCTGGTTGTTGTAAAGCGGCATGTTTCTTAGGGGTTACTGCCCAATCACGAATGTTATAAGCAGCATTAATGTCTCGATCAAGTTTTTGATGACAATGCGGACACGTCCATTGTTTCTCGAATTTTAAATCATGATTGATAAATCCACATTTATTGCAAGTTTTACTGGTATCAATGGTGTTGACTTCTAATAACAGGCCATGACGATCTTGATAAATATATTCCATTTGTTTGCGGAACGTCGAAGGTTGAAGCATGGCTAACTTATGATTAATATTCTTACGCATCTTGTAGTTCTTAGCCCGTTTGCTGACTCGAATATCAAAGGAATGTAGTTCTTCCAT
>NZ_JABAFO010000050.1 GCF_012843675.1 Lactobacillus sp. MRS-253-APC-2B | reverse complement strand
AGGTGAGAAGCGTGGTGTCTATCTGTATGCCCGAGTTTCTACACCTAAGCAGAAACAGGACTTGGAAAACCAATTAGAAGCCTTGCAGAATTTTTCATTGAAGCAGGGTTACCAAGTTAAGGGCGCTTTCAAGGATATTGCCAGTGGTATTTCATTCGAAAAGAGAAAGGAGTTTTTCAAACTGCTTGATCTTGTGATTGCCGGTAAGGTATCCAAGGTCATTATTACCTATAAAGACCGCTTAAGCCGTGTCGGCTTCGATCTCTTTAAATATCTTTTTGAGAAATACCACACAGAAATTATCGTCATGTCGGAACTGCACGACAAGAAAACTGACCAGCAGGAAATCTTCGAGGAGATTATTTCCTTGCTACACGCTTTCTCTATGCGAATGTACTCTGGTCGGCGTAAACGTATCAAGGAAGCCCTGGAACAAGAAGAAAAGGCAGGTGATCATGATGGCGAAACAGCTCAAGTCGAAGAAAAAACGTCGTCAGACGTTTAATCAGATTCGACAAGCAAAAGCTGAACAACAATACGAATACTTGGTTGAACGGCACATTGTTAAGCCATCCAACAAGTATTTTTCTACCTTGAATCATTTCAGTCATTTGGCAAACAATGTTTACAATCAAGGATTGTATCGCGTTCGCCAAAAATTATTTGCCGGCGAATGGATGAGCTATGAAAAACTGGATAAAAGCATGAAGAAGTCCAATGAACAACGGGACTGCATGCTGTACAGTTCCATGCACTCTGTACATTTAGCACAGCAGGTTTTGAAACTGGTCGCTCAAAACATGACGTCTTGGAAGAAAGCACGAAAAGCCTATTTAAAGGCTCCAGGTAAGTTTACTGGTCGGCCTAAACTACCCAAGTATCACCAAAAAGGCGGTTTAACATCGTTTGTCGTTGACAATCAAACCGCTAAGCTTCGTG
>NZ_JABAFO010000005.1 GCF_012843675.1 Lactobacillus sp. MRS-253-APC-2B | reverse complement strand
TGATGGGCAGTCAGGGGATCGAACCCTGGACCCACGGATTAAGAGTCCGTTGCTCTGCCAGCTGAGCTAACTGCCCAAATTGTTAATCGCTGTTGAACATCAACAACAGTTATATATATTAAATGCTTTTAGATGTTTTGTCAACAGTTTTAGCAAAAAAATCTTGAGATTCAAAAGCATTAATGCGACTATGCTATAATAGAACCGCAATTTATGTACAAAAAACCTCTACGACTCAGTTTAATTGAGTTTTGATCAGTAAATCTATGGAGGAATTAATCAATGGCAAAAAAAATATTGGTAGTTGATGATGAAAAACCAATTTCGGATATCATTAAGTTTAATCTAGAAAAAGAAGGCTATGAGGTCGTCGTTGCCTATGATGGCGAAGAAGCACTGGAAAAGGTTGAAAGCGAGCAGCCAGATTTGATTGTCTTGGATCTAATGCTGCCTAAGATTGATGGCCTGGAGGTTGCTAAGCGTGTTCGGGCTAAACATACGACGCCAATCATCATGGTAACGGCCAAGGACTCTGAATTGGACAAGGTCTTGGGTCTGGAATTGGGTGCTGATGACTATGTTACCAAGCCATTTTCCAATCGTGAGCTGGTAGCACGAGTCAAGGCTAATCTAAGGCGGCAAGAAGCGGCAGCAGCACCAGCAGCTGAGACGCAGAATGCCGATATTCAGGTCGGTGACTTAACGATTCATCCCGATGCCTACACGGTAACCAAGCGTGGCGAAAATATTAATTTGACGCACCGTGAGTTCGAACTGCTCTACTATCTGGCCCAGCACATTGGTCAGGTTATTAATCGTGAGCACTTGTTGCAGACGGTTTGGGGCTATGACTACTTTGGTGATGTACGGACGGTTGATGTAACGGTACGACGGCTGCGTGAAAAAATCGAAGACAACCCCAGTCATCCGCAATGGCTGATTACTCGTCGTGGGGTTGGCTATTACTTGGCCAACCCAAGCCAAAGCTAAAAGGATCAGTTAGTTTTGAACAGCAAAATCAAATTTTATCAAAGTATTCATTTTAAAATCGCCCTGGTGTTTGCGCTAATGCTGATGCTGACCTTGGAAGTCGTCGGGGCGGTTTTTGTACGTCAACTGGAACAGGAAAATCTTAATACCTTTAAGCAGCAGATTGAGCTGCCGACCTATGTTGACAGTTCGCTGGCCAAGCAATTGAGCCGTACTAACGAAAAATCGGCCAACAAGCAGATCAAGCAGATTCTTTCAGAAGTCAAAAACAACAACATCTCTGAGATTCGTGTAGTCGACGCCAAAGGAATCGTCAGAGGAACCAGCAATGCCGGTACGCAGGATATCGTTGGCCAAAAAACTACTGACGAGGCCGTTAAGAATACCCTGCTCAATAATCGTTCCCATACTGAGAATATCTATGATAATGCCAGTCATAATCGCTATTATGTCAACGTAATTCCTTTGGTGAGCGCTAATACCAATAACGTGGTGGGGGCTGTTTATTTACGGGCCAATTTAGAGGGCGTCTATGACAGTGTTAACGGCATTTCTTTGATCTATCTGTCAGCAGCCTTGATTACCGTGGTACTGGGTTTGGGCATGGCAGTCTTGATCTCACGTGAAATTACGCGGCCGATTGAGGAAATGCGTAAACAGGCCCTGCGGATTGCGCGTGGCGATTATTCTGGCCAGGTTAAGGTTATGGGCAATGATGAATTGGGGCAGCTGGCCGGTGCAGTCAATAATCTTTCCGTTCGCGTTGAAGAGGCTCAAGAGTCAACCGATTCTGAACGGCGGCGTCTAGACAGCGTGCTGTCGCATATGAGTGATGGAGTATTGGCAACCAACCGACGCGGCAATGTTACGATTATCAACAACATGGCGCTGCAGATGCTGGATATTGATTCAGAAGATGATGTTTTAGGCAAGTCGATTCTGGATGTCTTGGACGTACGACGCGACTACACGGTGCGGCAATTGATCGACAACTCGCAGCAGCAGACCCTGTTTGATCTAAACGTTGATGGCAATGATATGATCTTAAGCGCCTATTTCTCGCCGATTCAACGTGAGTCGGGTTTCGTTTCTGGTTTGGTCTGTGTGCTGCATGACGTTACCAGCCAGCAAAAAGAGGAACGGGAGCGCAAGGAGTTTGTCTCCAATGTTTCCCATGAGCTGCGTACGCCGCTGACCAGTGTTAAGAGCTATGTGGAGGCCTTGAGCGATGGAGCCTGGAAAGATCCAGACATTGCCCCACAGTTTTTAAAAGTCGTTCAAGACGAGACTGAGCGCATGATTCGAATGATCAACGATCTGCTGAGTCTTTCGCGAATGGATTCTGGTACCGCCAAGCTAAACTTGGAATACGTCAATATTAATGAACTGTTTAGATATATTCTGGACCGCTTTGACATGATCATCAAAAAAGAAGAAGATCCGCAAAAGAAGCGTTACACTATCGAACGTCACTTTACCAGCAAGGATCTCTGGGTTGAGATCGATCCTGATAAGTTTACCCAGGTGGTAGACAACATTATGAATAATGCCGTCAAGTATTCGCCGGATGGTGGCGTAATTACGGCTCGCTTATTGGAGACGCATAACCACGTGATCTTAAGCATCAGTGACCAAGGGTTGGGGATTCCTAGAAAGGATCTAGGACACATCTTTGATCGCTTCTTCCGGGTTGATAAGGCCCGCAGTCGCAAGCAGGGTGGTAGTGGACTTGGTCTGGCAATCTCAAAGGAAGTTGTCAATATGCTGGGTGGTCAGATCTGGGTTGACAGTGTGGAAGGCAAGGGCTCGACCTTTTATATCTCATTGCCTTACGTACCTTATGATGATGAAGGAGATGACTGGGATTAATGACCAAAATCAAAGAAAATTGGCTGAGTATTTTGTTGGCCGTGGTTGTCATTCTCAGCATGCTTCTTTCGGCGTTGCTATGGACGAACTCGCTTGGCTATGAATGGTTTGCCAACAATGATGCCGAAAAAGGGACTACGCAGCAGACCGCCTTGCAGTCGGTAGGCGACATCTATTTGCCAACGCAGGTAATCCTAACCAAGTCTGATGAGTCGCAGCAGCTTTTGTATGGTCAAAAAAAGAACCTGATTTTGACATTGCGCAACGATATGCAGAAATGGCAGCTTTCAGGTTTCCGCCGCGTTGCTCGCAATGATTCTTCAGATTATCTAAACTATCTGCGCAATGACGACTCGATCATGCTGTCTTATCCAGATGCCATGGCAACGGGAATCTTCAATCAGACATTCTCACAGTCGGTTGACAGCAAAAAAATGTCGCAGATCAACCATATCGTGATTCCGCTCAAGGGTCGCGACGTGGTCTATCTGCTTGATGATGATGATTTTACGGTCTATCGATTAAATATTACGCAAAACGCCAACCGATCTAAAATCAAAAAGCTGGTACAAAAATCGGGACAGCGCATCGACGTTGATCATAAAATTGTAGACAACCAGCCAATCGTAACCTATCCACATGCGATTAAGCTGCCGGTCTTTGCCTATCAGCTGACGACGCAAGATATTGATAATCTGACGCAGAATCTGCTGCGCTCAACCAATTCATCGGTCTTTACCACCAAGAAAAAGGGCAATGATACGATCTATATGGATGGTGCCAGCAAGCGGCTTGATTATCATCGTGATACAAATGTGGTCAGCTTTGCCAACTATCTGGGCAAAGACAGTACCTATCAAGGGGCCAGCCTGTATCGTCATTTGTACAAACGCTTGACGGCAACCGGGACAACGTTGGACTGGATGCGATTTGATGCCGTTAACGAAAAAAAGCAGACAATCATATTCCGCAGCTACGTGGAAGGCTTCCCGATCTTTAACGATCATGGCTACGGTACCGTGAAGCTGCAGGCCAACGCGGATGGCGTGGAGCGTTGCCAGCTGTCGCTCTACAGCCTGGGCGTACCATTGCCGATTAATGAATCAAAGGTTAAACTGCCGCCTTCGTCAGTCGTCTATAATGAGCTGCGCCAGGCAGGTAAGGATAAAGAAGTTTCAGGACTGCGCATTGGCTATCGCTGGGATAATCAAGATAACGATACCAAGGTCGTTAAACTGGAACCAACCTATTACGTCTATTATCATGGCAAATGGGTCGACTATCAGACGCTGACGGACGATAAATAGGGGGGCGCGGCATGAACTTTAAACGAATTCAATGGATTTTCGTGATTGCTTTTACAATCTTTGACGTCGTCTTGGCCAGCTATTTTTTGATTGGTACGCATTTTACGGCAATGGTCAAACAGCAAAGTCAGCAACAGACGATTCTCAAAGAAATGCGCAACGATGAAATAAGATTTGCCAATTTGTCAACCAAGCAGCAGACGGGGTATTATATATCCGGTAAGCGAGCCAACAGTCAGCTGGCAGCTGCTGTCAATAAACTGAACGATCAATCGGTCCGGTTAAGCAATGGTATGCTGATCAGTGAGCTAACCTCGCCGATCAAGGTTAGTATGCTCAATCCTGACCAGCAGCTAAATGTATTTATCAAAAATTCGCATCATGTTTTGTACGGATCGCAATATGCATATAATCGGGATCTGTCGACGGCCAATACGATTATTTATACGCAAAAGATGGAAGGGCGTGCAGTATTTGGCAGTGAGGGGCAGCTGCGCTTTAAAGTTGGCAAGAATCATAAGGTCTATGGTTACACACAGACTTATCTGAACAATATACAAGTTCTAAGACCACGTGCCGTTACCATCAGTCAGCAAGAGGCCGTGACCTGGCTGTATAAGCATAACTATATCCCCAACAACTCAAAGATTCGCTGGGCTAAGCTGGGATATGCCAAAACTCTGCTGACCAAAGACCAGTCAGTCTATGTACCAACCTGGTATGTTGAGATCAAGACTAAAAGTTCCGGTGACGTGCAGCATTTAAGGGTTAATGCATTCAATAGTACGCTGATGCGCGACACGCCCCAAGAGATTGATACGACGCAGCTGAATCAATAGGCAAAGAAGGATAACAAGTGACAAACTCGGATGACAATCTGTACTACAGCATTTTAGCCAGTGGCAGCTCAGGCAACGCCACTTATCTAGAGACCGCTCATCATCGGATTTTGATTGATGCTGGGCTCAGTGGTAAGCGCCTGGAAGAAAGAATGCAGGCGATTGGCCGCTCGCTTAAAGACGTTGAGGCCCTGTTTGTAACGCATGAGCACAGCGATCATGTGCAGGGTGTCGGCGTACTGGCACGGCGCTATGGCATGGATGTTTATGCCAACGCCAAAACGTGGGAAGCGATGGCCAAAAAAGTAGGCAAGATTCCCTTAGCACAAAAAAATATTATTGAGCCAGGCAAGATTAAGGATTTTGGTGATCTGGAGGTAGAAAGCTTTGCCGTTTCACATGATGCGGCCTGCCCGCAATTTTACCAGCTGCATCATGACAACCAGGCCTTTTGTATTTTGACGGATACGGGATACGTCTCACAGCGTGTAGCTAAGACGATTGAAAATGCTGACGCCTATTTGATGGAATGCAACCATGATACGGAAATGCTTAGAATGGGTCCTTATTCTTGGCCGCTTAAACAGCGCATCCTAAGCGACGAGGGACACCTTTCCAATGAAGAGAGTGCCGAAGCCTTATTGGATGTGATCGGCAACCATACCAAGCGAGTCTTTTTAGGACACCGCAGTCAGCACAACAATATCCGCTCGTTGGCTCATCTAACGGTTGCCACGATTTTAGAGCAGCATGATCTGGGTGTGAATCAAGACTTTGACTTAAAGGATGCCGAGCCTGACCAGCCAAGTGAACTGTTGGCTTTGTAAATATTTCAACTAATATTCATACTTTTTTGTTATACTGAAAAAAAACAAAGGAAGTATTAGATTATGGCAGGCAAGCGGTTAATCGTCAAAGTTGCAGGGGTAGGACTTTTAGCGGGCCTGATTGGTGGTGGCGTATCATATGGCGTGGGTAATGCAATCGTCACTCATCAGCAAAACGAAGCTACCAAAGTGCCATCTGGATCAAACAAATCCGGGGGCACTAAGATCAATAAAAATGAGGATACTAAGAGCAATCAGTCAACTGAGGCCTATAACGCGGTCAAAGGGGCCGTGGTCAGCGTCATCAATAAGCAGACCAGCTCCTCTGATGACAATGATATTTTGTCGATGTTTGGTGCGGATTCAGATTCATCAAGCTCCAATTCCAGTTCACTGCAGACGGCAAGTGAGGGCTCAGGGGTAATCTACAAGAAGTCAGGCAATACTGCCTATATCGTTACCAACAATCATGTGGTTTCTGGAGCCAGCGCGTTGCAGGTAATCATGAGCAACGGCAAGAAGGTACAGGCTGAACTGGTTGGTACCGACGCAACGACTGATTTGGCCGTCTTAAAGATCAGCTCTGCCAACGTGACGACGGTTGCCAAGTTCGGTAATTCCAACTCGATCAAGGCTGGTCAAGATGTTTTGGCAATCGGTTCGCCAATGGGCAGTGAATATGCTAATACGGTTACCAAGGGGATTATTTCGGCACCTAAGCGGACGATCAGTGCCAGTTCAAGCAATTCCGGCACCAATACGACGGTCATTCAGACTGATGCGGCCATTAATGCCGGTAATTCTGGTGGTCCGCTGGTCAACATGGCAGGTCAGGTTATCGGTATCAATTCGATGAAGCTGGCCAGTGATAACCAAGGGACCAGTGTTGAAGGGATGGGCTTTTCGATTCCAAGCAACGAGGTCGTCAGAGTGATCAATCAGTTGGTTGCCAATGGTAAGATCACCCGGCCATCCTTGGGAATTGAAATGCTTGACTTAAGCAATGTTGACGGTGATGATCAGCAAAACGTCCTCAAGCTGCCAAAGAGCATTACCAAAGGGGTCGTAGTCATGAAGACCCAAAGTGGTTCGGCAGCAGACCAGGCGGGAATTCAAAAATACGATGTGATTACCAAGATCAACAATAAAAAGGTTAATGATGGTGGTGATCTGAAGACTCAGCTGTACAAATATAAGGTTGGCGATACGATCAAGTTGACGTTGTATCGCCAAGGCAAGCAGCAGACGGTATCAGTTAAGCTGACGCAGGCTGCCAGTGCTGACAGTAGCAGTTCATCGGATAATCAATAACCTTAAAACGTGTTCTTAATGATTAATTGATTGTTAAGATCACGTTTTTTATTTGACGAATTATCCACAATTTCTGTGGATAAATGTTCCAAAAACAGTGGAAAACTAAATCAGCCTATTTTTTAACACCACGTTGCGTGTAAAAGAATCGGTAAGCTAAAGTTAGATCAGAAGCTTGTAAAATCAATACTTTTAGTTATCCACAAGTAAAGATTGCAGAATTGTGGAAAACCCTTTATCATATTTATTGAAGTTTAAAAAACGTTGTTATATCAATGGATTTAGTGGCTGGATACAAACGGCTGTTTTGGTTTTGAACTGTGGATAACCTGCCGTGGTTAATTGGGAGACGAATTAGTAGAATTACCGAACGATCGTAGTAAAGGAGTTTTAAATGAACATTAAGATAATTGGTGTTGGCAAGTTGAAGGAAAAATACTTTAAGGCTGGAATTGCCGAATATGCCAAGCGTTTGGGGAGATACTGCAAGTTTGAAATTGTCGAGGTACCAGATGAAAAAGCACCCGAGTCATTAAGTCAGGCTGAGATGGATGAGGTCATGGCCAAAGAAGGTGAGCGAATTCTAAGCAAGATCAAAGACCGTGAGTATGTTTTTGCCCTGGCAATCAATGGCAAGGAGCGTAGTTCAGAAGAATTTGCTAAGACGCTTAATCAACTGGCAACTTATGGTCACAGCGACATTACCTTCGTGATTGGCGGGTCACTGGGACTGAGCCCGGCAGTCTTAAAACGAGCTGATGAACAGATCTCATTTGGTCGGTTTACGCTGCCTCACCAGCTGATGCGGCTGGTTTTGACCGAACAGATCTATCGTGCATTTACGATTATCAATGGTCTGCCTTATCATAAATAGAGGTGCGCATATTATGAAGTATTCTCATCGATTAAGTGATGCCGTACATATTTTGGTTTATCTAGAGATTTACCATGGTCAAAAAATCAGTAGTCAGGATCTGGCTGCCAGCGTGGACGCCAATCCCAGCTTGATTCGCAGCCTGATTGCCAAAATGGTCAAAGCTGGCATTCTTAAGCCAAAATCAGATGCTCCGGCACCACAGCTGAGTCGATCAGCTAATGAGGTAACGCTACTAGATATCTATGCTGCTGTTGAGGAGAACCAACATTTACTGCATGTTGATGAACAGACCAACCAGCAGTGTCCAGTTGGCAAAAACATTCAGCCAGTCCTCGGACAAGTCTATGATCAGGTACAAAAAGCTGCTGAAGCTGAGATGAGACAAATTACGCTGCAGACGATTGTTAATGGCGTGGCTGATCGGATTAACTAAAAGAGAGTGAGAAAAAACTCCGAAAATCAGCTTGCGACCGATTTTCGGAGTTTGTCTTTGACCCAGCCAGCTACTGCGCTGAGGCATTATTATCCATAAAATAGTTAAGAGGTTGAGTTAATTCCCAGCCTCTTTTTTTAGTTAGTGTGGGACCTTGAGCATGAACCAGTCATGCAGCAGGTAGTGATGGCCAGCCGTCAGATCGTATTGAACCATGCGATAGTCGTTGAACAGCCGCATCTGTTTTAAGGAAAGCGATGTCTTTAGGCCATCTTGATCAACATATTCGACGGCAGTACTGTGTGGGCGATTGCTGTGGCTGTGAACGCTGGTATCAAGCGTGATTGCCGGCAGTTTTTCATGAACCTGAGTCAAAAGCGCGTAGTATGGCGAAACCTTTAAATCCATCTGCGCCATGGCCATCGGAATAAACTCATTGGGACTGACGATCTTGGTTTTGTCAACATGACCGCGGTTGATTCGCTGAGCAGCCGGATTGCTGTAAATGAAATAGTCGGTCTCATGCATTACCAGACCGTGTTCAGCCATTGAAACACCGTTGTAGATGCCAGGCAAATGATCGCCATACCAGACAACGGTGGTCGGCTGGCTGCTTTGATCTAAACGGCTGATGAATTTTTTGAGTGCCTCGTCAGTATAGTGGATGCCCTGCGTGTAGGTCTCAATCTGCTGCTGAGCCTGTGGGGTGCGATAGGCCGTTCCACTGACCTTGTAGTTATTGTGATGATAAAAATTGTCATATGGCATGTGATTTTGCATGGTAGCTAATTGAATAAATTGATTGCCATGATGGTTTTTCAGGTTCAACAAGACCTGCTGATAGGCTGACCAGTCATCAATACGCGGACTGTTGTCGATCTTGTGAGTATAGGAAAGTCGACTGCCACCATCAAGATGATAGAATTTGTTGAAGCCAAACTTGTGATAAACCTTGACACGGCTGTAAAGATTGGCTGTAAACGGATGAATCCCATCACTGTATGAGAACAGCTGATTAATGGCAACAGCATGTTTTTGATATGGTACCAGCTGTGAATAAGGCGTTGGCATGGTTGGTGAGAAGTTGACGATAGAAAGTCCGGTTAGTGCTTGATATTCCATATTGGCCGTCCCACCACCATAGCCAGTACTGAGCATCAAGCCACTGGTCGTATGCGATTTAAGCTGATCCAGATATGGCACCGGATTACCGCTGACCTTTAGATTAGGTACGCGTCTTGGATCGGCAAAGCTTTCGCTTAAAATAAAGACGAGCCGCTGGTTGCCGACAGTAGCATGGGTTCGATGTCGATTGATTTTTTTGGCTTGCTGCAGATAGATCTGACCGATTTTTTCCATACGGGCCTTGGAATATCCTTTAGGCTTATCCATTACTCGAACATCAACGTTATTGGCAAACTGCAGCAGTGTGCCGTTGACCTTGGCACCACGCAGCTGAGCGTAAAAATATGGTGTATCATCGACTTTTTCGGCCCAGCGATAGGTTGGCGAGTTGGTGTGATTGATCAAGGCAAAGCCGCTTAGATAAAGAAGAGAAAGGGCACCGATTAAATAACGCCATTGAATCCTAAAGCGGCACTTTTGACCATGCCGTATTTCGATAACGATGGCAAAGCCTAAAAGTACGATGACAAAAACACCAGCTGCAATCAGAATCGTTGGATCGACCATTCCCAGCATTTCTTTGGGAGCGGTAATCGTTGCCAAATCCGTTGGCAGAATCGGTTCTTCACGGGCTTGAATCTTAAGAATCGAGGCAATCAGCCAGCCGCTATAGATGATGATTGTCAGAGTACTGCTGATCCACCAGCGATTGGTAAGCGCCATTAAAATTCCAGCCAGTGCCATCATAATCAAGACGTTGGCCCAGACGATGGCATGGTGATCCATGATGATCCACTGCACCATGTTAAGCTGCCAGTTCCAAAGATAGCCAAATGACCAGATCGTCATTCCCCAGATGATGCTGGTGGTTAAAAGCAGTGGCCAGTATCTGAACAGGGCGATTTTCAAACCATTTAGCATCGTGGTCAGATTGATCCTGATTCGCCAGTCAAAGCGCGTGGCCCATTGATTAAGCAAGATTGCCAGCAGCCAAGTACTTATCCAGACAATCAAAATGGCGACGATCAAATGCCAGTCCGGTTGATACTTTAGAAACGGCACCAGCAGCTTGGGGACAGCCAATAGATTCAGCATCAAGCCGCCTAAAATACCGTAAAAGCCGCTTGCTGAGCGTGAATTTAGCAGCTTGACCAGTGTTAAAACGATCAGAATAGCCATTAATAAATAGTTGTTTTGAAAGGCGTTGATGGCGACTTGATAATGCGTAGTCAAGACCAGTCCATCATGCGGATTATATGTCAGCTGATTGATCTTAAACCAAGCCGTCAGACACGTCGTCAAAAAAATCAATAGATTAAAAGCCAGCAGCCAACCGATTCGGATCGATTTTTGTAAAGGCAGGTCGTTATTCAGCCAGTCACCCAAGGCAAATAAATAGATAAACCATAAAAAACTGTTGCCACCAGCAAAACCTAAAACGCCGGCTGCGTGATTAAGATTGAGCAGCCAGAGCGTCAGCGTCAAAATAATCAAAAAACGGCGGCGCCATGGTAGTTTGAAGCGATGCAGCCATTTTTTAAGCCAAGGGTCAAAAAGCATCAATGCCAGATATGCCAGCCAGGTTACAAAAATATTTTGAACGACGTAGCGTTCAGCGGAAGGCACGCTTTCCAAAATGGCCGGCTGACTCAAATGATTGGCAATGCCAAATAAGATTAGCCCAACAGTCCCAAGTAAGATTGCGGTGGTTTGGCGATGAGAGATCCTTAACTCAATTGCGCCCAGCATCATTGGCAAAACCACAACGCTTAAAGCAGCGGTATTTTTAATCATCCATAAAAACAAAAAGGACTGGCCAGCAGCATGGGAAAGCATTTGGCGAGCGGTAGTACAGACCGCGACCGTCACAATCAAGAGGACGGTCAGCCAAAGCATGCTGAACCAGTTTATGGTTAACTTCTTAAGCTTCAATTTTATTCTTCCTAACGTTTCCAAAATTAACTACATAATTATATCGAATCGTATTATGCATTTAAAATCAATCAACAAAGATGCGATTGATGTCGCATTAAGACCTTAAAAGCAGCTAGTGTCGCATTGATTTAATCAAATAACACAAAAAAATTCCAGTAAGGTTATAAACCAGCCTTACTGGAATTTTAATTTTAATCTTCTAATAACTTTTTGGCAGCCTCAATTTGAGCCTTAACCTGGGCAAAACCGGTTCCGCCAGCTGAGTTCCGACGCTGAACGGCAACTTTTGGCTGCAGCACGTGATAGACGTCTTCATCAATCAGCGGACTGATCTTTTGGTATTCATCCAAACTGATATCGCTGAGATTCTTGCCAGTCTTTAATCCCTTTAAGACCAACTCGCCCACGATCTCATGCGCTTGTCTGAATGGCATCCCCTTGCTTGCCAGATAGTCGGCCAGCTCGGTAGCGTTGGAAAAGTCGTTATGAACGGCATGCTCCATTTTATCTTGGTTAACCTTGAGCGTTTCAACCATGCCAGCCATGATCTTTAGGCTGGGGATGATTGTCTTGACGGCATCAAAAACGCCTTCCTTATCTTCTTGCATATCTTTATTGTATGCTAGCGGCAGGCCCTTCATCGTCGTCAAAAGTCCCATCAGATCGCCATAGATCCGACCCGTCTTACCCCGAATCAGCTCAGCGGTATCGGGATTTTTCTTTTGCGGCATGATTGAACTGCCCGTGGAATAGGCATCTGAAAGCTCGATATAGCCAAATTCGTAGCTGCACCAGTAAATCAGCTCTTCACACATTCGCGACAGGTGCATCATCAAAATGCTGGCATTACTGAGAAATTCCAAGACAAAGTCACGATCTGATACCGCGTCCAATGAGTTGTGATAGATATCTGAGAAACCGAGGTACTTCGCACTCAATTGACGGTCGATCGGAAAGGTCGTTCCCGCCAAAGCCGCCGCGCCCAACGGAGAGACGTCGGTATGCTGCATGTTGAACTCAAATCTTTCAGCGTCACGCTGCAGCATCTGGAAATAAGCCATTAAATAGTGACCATAAGAAATTGGCTGGGCATGCTGCATATGCGTATAGCCAGGCATGATGGTCTCAACGTTGGCACTAGCCTTATCTACTAAGACCTGCTGCAGCTGCTTGATGGCCCCGATGACTTGCGGTAGTCGTTCTTTGACGTACAGATGCAAGTCGGTGGCAACCTGGTCGTTTCGACTTCGCCCAGTATGCAGCTTGCCAGCAACCGGACCGATCTCTTCGGTCAAGAGCGCCTCAATGTTCATATGAATGTCTTCATTTTCAATATTAAAGGACAGCTGGCCCTGCTTCAGCTTTTCATCAAGTGCTTCCAGTCCCTTGATAATTGCATCGGCATCCACTGCATCAAGGATCTTGGTTGCCTTAAGCATCTTGACATGGGCCAATGATCCTTGAATGTCTTCTTGGGCCATTTCCTGGTCGAATTTGATCGAGGCTCCAAACTTATTTACCAGATCGGAACCGGATTCTTCAAACCGACCACCCCACATCCGCTTAATCGGCACTGATGGTTTCCTCCTTTACTCTAGGTTCAGATTGGTTCTTGGCAGCATTGGCCTGAACTTGAGCATAGACCTTGTCAGGCAGTTCCCAGAGCTTGATGAAGCCGCCGGCAGCTTCCTGATCAAATTCATCGGCTGAGGTGTAGGTAGCCAGGTTCTTGTCATACAAGGAATTAGGCGACTTCCGACCTTCACAGACAACGTTGCCTTTAAACAGCTTGACCCGGACCGTTCCGTTAACGTCTTTTTGTGTTTCCTTAATGAATGCTTGAATGGCCTTCATCAATGGCGAGTACCACAGACCATTGTAGATCAGGTTGGCCATCTTTAGTTCAACGACTGGCTTAAAGTGGGCTGCCTCACGTTCCAGAGTCAAATCTTCCAGATCCTTGTGCGCCTTCAAGAGGACCGTGGCGGCTGGACATTCGTAGATTTCACGCGACTTGATGCCGACCAGCCGATTTTCAACATGATCGATTCGGCCAATTCCGTGGGTACCGGCAATCTTATCGAGCTTCATGATCAGTTCGGCCAGCGGCATGGCTTCACCGTTAAGGGCAACCGGCTTGCCGTGTTCGAACTGAATTTCCATGATTTCTGGCGTGTCCGGCGTTTCTTCAATTGGGTTGGTCCGATCGTAGGCATCTTCAGGAGCGCTGGCCCATGGATCTTCAAGAATCCCACATTCATTGGCACGGCCCCACAGGTTTTCGTCGATTGAGTAAGGACTTTCCATGGTAATTGGAACGGGAATGCCATTTTTCTTGGCATAATCAATTTCTTCTTCCCGTGACCAGTGCCAGTCACGAATGGGATCTTCAATCTTCATGTCAGGAGCCAGGGCATGAATGCCGGCTTCAAAACGAACCTGATCGTTGCCCTTTCCAGTGCAGCCATGGGCAATGGCAGTGGCACCATATTCTTTGGCAACGGCAACGAGCTTTTGAACAATCAGAGGTCGGGAAAGAGCAGAAACCAGGGGATATTCTTGTTCGTACATGGCATTGCTTTGCAGAGCAGGCAGGACAAAGTTTTCTGCAAAGTCTTCTTTGGCATCGATCACAACGGATGCGTAGGCACCAACCTGGGTACCTTTAGCCTTGATGGCTTCCAGGTCCTTGCCTTCGCCTACATCAATACAGCATGCGATTACGTCATAGCCTTTGTTCTTGAGCCAGGCAATGGCAACTGAGGTGTCCAGACCACCAGAATAAGCTAAAACGATTTTTTCCTTTTCTTGTTTCATAAGTTCTTCCTCCGATATTTCTGTTTCTGATTGCTCTTAATTTATAATTGATTTATAAATTGTTATTAAATATACAGAAATACGAATAAAAAGTCAACTATTCCTTATATTTTTATATTTTATGCAAAAGATAATCAAGGGACAAAAAGGATGTCAAAATTGCGATAAACGTTTGCGGTGCGGTATTTTGGGAACATGAGGACTAAAGTGAGAAAATGGTTAAATTTTTTTATCCATTTTTTTATTCACAGAGATTATCAGCGTGGATTTGTTTGTAAAAGCGGTGGTTCATATTAAAGGATAACGCTTTCATCATTGGTAATATAAAGGAAGGAAAAATCTCATAAATTAACTAAAAATGTTTTACAAATGTGGTATTTTACACTTGTGTTATACCACAGACGTGATATAATAAAAAACGTAAAGGAAGTGAGCATGGTGCGAATCGACATCAAGCATTATTTGGACGTGAATCACTTGACGATCTATCAAGTGTCCAAGCGATCCGGCTACGGCTACACGACCTTGCACAAATCGTTCAACAAGGAGCAGACCAGTGCCACGCCGCTTAATCTGCGCGACTTGGATGCTTTGGCTCGGGCACAGCACCGCAAGATGTGGGAAGTGCTAAAGGAGCTGGAAGAGCATTACTTGGAACGATAATCGCATAGTGTAGCAGTAGGAGGTCGAGTGTATAGCATTGGGCCTTTTATTGACCACTGATTTAGCGAACTACAATTGAATATAAAATTATAGGGGGAATAGCTTATGGCACAAATTCCAGTAGATCCATTCGATGACATGAATGACATTTTTAACCAGATGATGGGCGGCCTAAACGGTTTTAATACCGAAAATCGCCGCTACCTGATCAATGGACGTGAAGTGACCCCAGAAGAATACGCTCAGTATCGTCAAACCGGCAAGCTGCCACAGACTGGCGCCAAGCAGACTGCTGCCAAGGCACCTAAAAAGGGCGGTATGCTGGCAAAGCTGGGGCGCAATTTAACTGAAGAAGCCAAGGCTGGTAAATTGGATCCAGTCATTGGTCGTAACAAAGAAATTCAAGAAACCGCGGAAATCCTCAGTCGTCGAATCAAGAACAATCCAGTTTTGGTTGGTGATGCCGGGGTTGGTAAGACGGCGGTCGTTGAAGGTTTGGCCCAAGCCATCGTCAACGGCGATGTCCCAGCCGCAATTAAAAACAAACAGATTATCAGCATTGATATTTCCAGTTTGGAAGCTGGTACCCAATATCGAGGCAGCTTTGAAGAAAATATGCAAAAGCTGGTCGATGAAGTCAAGAAGGCTGGCAACGTCATCTTGTTCTTCGATGAAATTCACCAGATCATTGGGGCCGGCAGCTCTGGTGATGGCAATGGCTCCAAAGGGATGTCCGATATTTTGAAGCCAGCACTGTCACGTGGTGAAATCACGGTTATCGGGGCTACGACACAAGATGAGTACCGCAATACCATCATGAAGGATGCCGCCCTGTCACGGCGGTTCAACCCAGTTGTCGTCAATGCGCCAAGCAAGGAAGATACGTTTAAGATTCTGCAGGGGATTCGGGGGCTGTATGAAAAGCACCACAACGTCACGCTGCCGGATAATGTCTTAAAGGCTGCCATCGACTACTCAGTTCAATATATTCCACAGCGCAGCCTGCCAGACAAGGCTATTGACCTGGTTGACATGACGGCTGCTCACCTGGCAGCTAAGCACCCTGTTAAGGATGCCAAGGAGATCGAGGCCGAGATCAAGCGCGTTGAAAAAGAACAAAACGAAGCTGCTGAAAAAGAAGACTATCAAAAGGCTCAGCATTGCAAGGACAAGATTGCTGATCTGAAAAAGGAATTGGCAGATCACTCGGCTTCTGAAAAAGTTACGGCAACGCCAAGCGATGTTGCTGACTCAGTTGAACGGCTGACTGGCATTCCGGTTTCCAAGATGGGCGCCAGCGATATTGAACGGCTCAAAGGCCTGGCTGGTCGTCTCAAGAGCAAGGTTATTGGTCAAGATGAGGCCGTTGACGCCGTTGCACGAGCAATTCGGCGGAACCGGGCCGGCTTTGACGAAGGTAATCGTCCAATCGGCAGCTTCCTGTTCGTTGGACCAACCGGGGTCGGGAAGACTGAACTGGCTAAGCAATTGGCTTTGGATATGTTCGGCAACAAAGACGACATTATTCGACTCGACATGTCCGAATACTCTGATCGGACGGCCGTTTCCAAGCTGATTGGGACTACGGCTGGGTACGTTGGCTACGATGACAACAGCAATACGCTGACAGAAAAGGTTCGTCGTCACCCTTACTCAATCGTGCTGCTTGATGAAATCGAAAAAGCCGATCCTCAAGTCATCACGCTGCTCTTGCAAGTATTGGATGACGGTCGACTGACGGATGGTCAAGGCAATACGGTCGACTTTAAAAACACGATTATTATTGCCACCTCCAATGCCGGCTACTCCAGTGATGCCATGATCAAAGCCGCTGACGATAAAGAAGAGAGCCTGACCAAGCGGCTGGAGCCATACTTCCGTCCTGAATTTCTCAATCGGTTTAACGCCATTGTTGAATTCCACCACCTGACGAAAGAGGATCTCAAGCAAATCGTTGACCTGATGCTTAAAGACGTCAACAAGACTCTGGCTAAGAAGGGCATGGACGTTGCGGTCAGCGAGGAAGCCAAGAACTTCTTGATCGACCAAGGCTATGATGAGGCAATGGGGGCTCGTCCATTACGGCGGGTCGTTGAACAGCAGATTCGCGACCAGGTTACCGACTACTATCTGGATCACCTGGACGTTAAGCATCTGCGCGCCGCCATGCAGGATGGCAAACTGGTTATTAGCGAAAACAAAGACTATCAAGCACCAAAAGCTGAATAAGCAAAAAAGAGCTGGTAAAAAGCCAGCTCTTTTTTAATGGCGTTGATTCAAGTAGATTGCCAAGATGACGATTAGCGCCAAAACGATAATCGCCAGTCGTGGATTGGCCTTGAACAGTTCATGAAACAGATGGTACTGGCCGATTCCCAATGGCATTGATTCAAACATGGTTTTCATTCCTTTTTTAATCTTTCAGCATTAACTGCCAAACTTAATCATATTTCGAAAAATTATAGCGCAATTAAGTTGTTGGTTCGAATCAAAAGGTGCGTTAGAATAAAAAAAGTAAGCGAAAGGAAGGTAGAACAATGCTTTTAACGACGTGGCAGATTATCAAGTTGATTATTTGGGGAATTATCTTAATCAACGAAATTGCCGCGCTTTATACGGTATTTCGTGAAAAGCGCGATATTGCCGCGACCTGGGCCTGGCTGCTGGTTTTGACCCTGATCCCGGTGCTGGGCTTTATCCTATATGCATTTTTAGGACGCAAGCTGCCCCAGGACAAGATGGAACGGATTCAGTCGCAAACGGAACTGGAACTGAGCGCGGCCTTAGAAGAGCAGAAAAAGCAGTTTTTGGATATGCCGCGGCCTAAAAAACAGACCATGCGCATGTATCGACGAACGATCATGCTGTTTCAAAGCATCGACAATGCGTTTTTGACTCGGCACAATCAGGTTGATATCTATACGGATGGGCAAGAACTGTTTCAAAGGATGTTTGATGATCTAGCTAATGCCCAAAAAAGCATCCATATTGAGTTTTACACGATCTATAACGACCAGATCGGCAATCAGCTGCGTACGCTGTTGGAGCAGAAAGCGGCAGAAGGCGTTGAGGTCCGGGTTTTATATGACTCGTGGGGCTCAATGGGTGTTAAGCGCAGTTTTTATGATGCTTTAAGACAAAATGGCGGCCTGGCTGAACCCTTCTTGATGACGCACAGCAACTTGTTTGATTTTCGGCTGAACTATCGCGATCACCGAAAAATCGTCACTATTGACGGTCAGATCGGCTACGTGGGCGGCTTTAACGTCGGCGATCAGTATTTGGGCCGACTGCCAAAGTTTGGCTACTGGCGTGATACGCATCTGCGTGTGATTGGTGGGGGCGTTTATTCATTGCAGCAGCGATTTATTCGTGATTGGAACGCATCGCAGCGGCACGTGCACGATAAGATCATTTACTATCGGCCTTACTTTCCACCGATTACAGTCAAGCAGGGCAATACAGCCTTGCAGATCGTTTCAAATGGTCCAGAATCACCGTTGGAAAAAATCAAGCTTGGCTATTTGCGGCTGATCAATGCTGCTCAGGATCATATCTGGATCCAAACGCCGTATCTGATTCCTGACGATAGTGTCTTGGATGCGTTGCGAATTGCCATTCATTCTGGCGTTGACGTGCGCATCATGGTACCATGCAAGCCAGATCATCCCTTTGTCTATCGGGCTACGCAATATTATGCCCACCAGCTGGCCAACGAAGGAGCGACGATCTACTTTTATCAAAATGGTTTTCTGCATGCCAAGACCATGGTTGTTGACGGCAAGATGGCTTCGGTTGGTTCGGCCAACGTTGACTTCCGCAGCTTCAAGCTTAACTTTGAAATCAATGCCTTTATTTATGACCACCGCATTACGGATCAATTGGAACAGATCTTTGTCAATGATATTCGCGACTGCAAGGTTATGACACCTGAGATGTTTGCAGCCCAACCGCTTTGGCTGCGCTTTAAACAGACGTTTTCACGCTTGTTCTCACCGATTCTATAAAGGAACTAAAAAACCCGTTGACCAAGGATTGGCCAACGGGTTTTTTAATTTCAGCGGGTTAGGACATCAGTTAAACTGACACATCAAAAAGTTATCATTGAGGCGATTAAAAACCACCAAGTATGGAGTAGAGAGATTTGAATTTGAGATAAAAGATGACTTTATTGGGATGAAAGTCCTAACCTTAACTTAGTTATTGCTCACTAAGTAACAATTACATTAAACCACTTTTGCTTCACAAAGACAACCAACAAACTAAAATTTATTATTTTTATTTTTAATTCGTTATAAATGCTGGTCTGATGCTGATTATGATCATCGGTGACTGTTGATCAATAATTCACAAAATTCATGAATTAGAAGTAAGGTTGGAATTATCGACCACGGTCTTTTATGGCAGCGGTCCATGATAAAATTGAAGCAATCAATCAAAACGGAGGAAAGCGCAATGAGCAGCTTGAGATTTATTTTGGGAACGGCCGCCTATGATCACCGGGCCAGTCTGTTGGCTGAAATGAAAAAGCAGATGGCCACCGATCCTAATGGTGAGTTTTTCTATCTGGTTCCCAACCATATTAAGTTTGCAACCGAGATTGAGGTGCTGAATCGCCTAAAAGATACGGCCGCGCTTGATGACGATCAGCCCTATGCACAGATGAAAGTTCAGGTATTGTCATTTAGCCGGCTGGCTTGGTATCTGTTGCGTGATACACCGGCATTTCAGGCACCGCGGCTTTCACCAACCGGCTTAACGATGCTGACGGCCCAGATTGTCAATCAGCACCAAAATGAGATGCAGATGTTTGCTGGTGAGGTCAAGCGGCCTGGCTTTATCAAGGAACTGACTCAACAGCTGACTGAATTGCAGACGGCTAAAATTGCGCCAACTGACTATGCAGCCATCATGGAACGCGCCAAAACCTGGGCCCAGACAAATCATCAGGTTTTAGATGACGTCTGGCAGGCTAAATTGAAGGTCATTTTTATGGTCTACGGCGAATTCGTCAAGGCTTTGGGCGACTATCAAGACATCAGTCAAATTGATGCCTTGCTGGTAAAATACTTGCAGCAAAAAGATCTGTCGCATGCTTATTTTTATCTGGATCGTTTCTCACAGTTTACGGCCCGTGAGCTGCAGATCGTTCAGGCACTGATTAAAAATGCCCAGGCTACTACGATTTCATTGATCTTGGATCGGCCCTATCATAATGAGCTGCCAGACGAACATAATCTGTTTTATGAGTCTGGCTGTCAGTACTATCGCTTGGTGCGCTTTGCCAAACAGACGCCAGGCGTAAAACTGGCAGACGATCTGATGGCTGATCAGCCACGAGTCAATGAAGATCTGCAGGTTTTGGAGCGAGTCTTTGCCGCGCAGACGCAGATGCTTAGTGAACTGCCCATTGAGCCACTCAAGGATCCTAAGAGCATTCAGTTTTTTACTGCGTCCAATCGTGTAGCTGAATTGAATTTGATTGCTGCCAAGATCCGCCAATTGGTCAGCACTGGGAAATACCGCTACCGTGACTTTCTGATTCTAACGCGGCATCTGGATGGCTATGCCACGATGCTGGATTCGGTCTTTAAAGCCCATGAGGTACCGATTTTTAATGACTTGGAACGTCTGATGAATAACCATCCCTTGGTCAATTTGATTGAAGCTTTGTTTAAGGTTTATCAGCGCCACTTTGCTACCAGCGACGTTATGCATCTATTAAAAACCGGCCTATTGGTACCAAAAGACATGCATGATGATCTGGGGCGGACAGTCACCAAAAAGTATTTTCAAAACGCCATCTACCAAACGGAAAACTGGTGTCTGCAGTATGGCCGCACTGGTGACGACTGGCTGAGCAAGCAGAAATGGCATTTTGATCCCAACGTTGATGAAGAAGAGCTAAAGCATCATGCTGACATGCAAAAACGCGATCGGCTGGCTTCAGCACCGCTGAACGTCATCAAGGATTACGTCAATGGGCTGCAGAAATTTTTCAATCAGCTTGATCAAGCTCAAAATGGTACTGAAGCAGCCAAGGCACTATATAGCTTTTTGGTTGGTGCGGGTGTCGTCGAGCGGCTTCAGGAATGGTCGGTTGCCGATAGTCAGATCGATCTGACAAGAGCCCAAGAACCGCAGCAGGTTTGGCAAGTCTTTTGCAATATCTTGGATGAGTACGTGCAGATTCTAGGCCAACAGCAGCCATTTATGATTGATGAGTTTGCGGATCTGTTGATGGCCGGCTTTGAGACCGCTCAGTACTCACAGATACCGTCAACGCTGGATCAGGTCGTAATCTCTGAAACCGGGATCGTGCAGACGGACACGCGCAAGGTTGTCTTTATGATGGGAGCTACCAGTGATGTTATGCCAGAAGCTAAATCGGCTACGGGGCTGCTCAGCGATCCAGATCGTGAATTGTTGAATGCCTGCTTGAGCGATGAGCAGTTTTTGCCAGCCAGTGGAGTTGAGAAAATGAGTGGTGAGCCATTCCTAAACTACCTGGGCTTTATGAGCGGAAAAGAGCGTCTGATTATTTCGGCACCACAGCTTGGTAATGATGAAAAGCCGCTTAGTCTGTCGCCTTATATGATTGATCTGGCAATGGCTTTTGATCGTTGGGATGCTGATAAAAAACAGCTCAAAGACGATTTGCCGTTTATGGCTCAGCCGCAAGATTCGGCACTTGAGGCCTGGCCGTATGTCAGTGCCCCAGCAGCCGTTTTGGGCAATTTGATGCAGGTCTTGCGTCAGGCATTGGATGATCATCAGCCATTGGGTGCGGCCTGGAGCTTTTTGAGCAAACTAATGGCCCAAAATCTTACGCGCTATGATTGGACTGCCAAAAGTCTCGAATACGCCAATGAAACGACACCGCTGCCGGCTGCATTGGCGGAACGGCTGTATGGACAATGGGATCCGGAGGCACTGGATGCTCAGACCCAGGCAATGCAAAATGGTCAGCCACTGCCTCAAACGGCCCCTAAGCTGCAGCACAATACGCTTTATGCATCAATCTCACAGCTGCAGGACTATTACCGCAACCCTTACGAATATTTTCTTAAATATGGTCTGCGCATTCAAAAGCGCGAAGAACTGGAAATCTCGGCTGATAAATCCGGGACGTTTTTCCATGACAGTCTGGACTGCTTTATGCGGCTGCTCAATCAGCAAAACCTGCAGTTAAGCGAATTAAATGACGATCAGCTTCAGCATCTTACGCACCAAGCAATGGCCTGGGCCTTTGATCAACAGCCACAGTTGATTCAATTGACGCAAAACTATCAGCGCCTGGCCTTTCGCAAACGACAGTTGGAACGGCTGGTTGAAACGATGACAAAAGTACTGCGCAACCAGGCTAAGCTGACCCACGCCCAAAACGTGGTAACGGAACAGAAATTTGGCGTGATGGACCTCAATGATCAAGGACAACACAGCTTTGCCCCATTGATTTACCCACTTGACCAGGGACACAAGGTTTATCTGCGCGGCCGCATTGACCGAATCGATGCTGTTGAGTTGAATCAGGAGCCTTACTTAATGGTGGTTGACTATAAGTCGGGCAATCAGCAGTTCAATCTGGTTGAGGCTTATGATGGCTTGGCTCTGCAAATGCTGTCTTATTTAAACAGTCTCAGTCATCAGCTTAAGCTTAATCAGCAGACGGCTAAGATTGCCGGTGCGCTTTATCTGCATTTGCAAAATCCAGTCTTTAAATGGGAGAGCCTCAGTGGCAGTCTGGCCAGTGAGGAATTGAAGAGTCATCGCTATCGCGGCGTTTTATTAAATGATCGACAATTGTTGAGCGACCTGGATTGCGGTATCGATGACTTTAAGCCCCAGCTGCTCAGCCTGCGAGCGTTCAAAAACGGCAATCTCAAGGCCAGCAGTGGGATGGCACTGGTTGATGAAAAACAGCTGGCAGCACTGTTGGCGCGCAATCAAGAACGCATCATCAACGCAGCCGCACAGATCTTTAATGGCGATACGTCACTAAGCCCTTATCGACTGGATAAACAAGATGGTCTGCAATACAGCGACTATCAAGATATCTATCGCTTTGACCCAATGCTGGATCAAAAACACTATCGCGATATTTTACTGACTGAGCGCGATGTGGCAGAAAAGCTGAAACAAGATCAATCACAGGGGGATAAAAATGAGTGATACCAAGTTTACGCCACAGCAAAAGCGAGCGATTGATGCCAGAACCCATGACATTTTAGTATCGGCATCGGCGGGGGCAGGCAAGACCACGGTATTGGTTGACCGGGTCATCAAAATGTTGAAAGAAGACGCCAATCTTAATATCGATCAACTGCTGATGGTTACCTTTACCAACGAAGCGGCCGATAATATGCGAGATCGGATTCGACGCCGGTTGGAAAAAGAAGCTAATAATCGGCATCTGCGCGATCAGATCAACCGGCTGGCGATTGCCCATATCAGTACGATTCATGCCTTTTGCCAGCAGCTGATCAAGCGCTACTACTACCTGATCGATCTGGATCCGCAGTTTCGTCTGCTGACGGATGAAACCGAAACGATTCTTTTGCAGGATCAAGTCTGGGATGATTTAAGAGAAGAGCTTTATGCCAGAGATGCACTGATTGAAGATCCTAGCCAGCGACCATTTGAAAAGCTGGTGCTGAATTTTGTCAACGACCGCAGTGATGATGCTTTAAGCGATATCGTTATGGAACTGGATCGGGTTGCCAATGCTCAAGCGGATCCGCATGCCTGGCTCAAGCAGCTGCCTAAAATGTATGAGTTGGCAGATGGTGAGCTGACCAAATCGAGTTTTTATCAAAAACAGCTGCTGCCCGTCTTGAAACGCGAATTAACCCAGATTCATGCCGACTTTCTTACTTTAACGCATCAAGCCCAATCAGCCGGTCTCGATACGACTGCATCAATGCTGACAGCAGATACGCAAACCGCAGCTGAGCTATTGCAGCTGATCGAATCGGATACTTGGGATGCAATCAGCGCTAAGCTCAATAAAAAACAGTTTCCAACGATTAAGGGACGGCCTAAAAAAGACGAGCTTGAAGCTATGGCCGCCTACGAATCGATCAAAGATGCCCGCAATGATCTGAAGGACCGTATTCAAAGCCTCCACGATCATTACTTTATGGATGCCAGTCTATTGATCAAACTGTCAGCGGGAGCTAAAGGCATCGTTGACGAACTGGTTGACGTAGTCTGGCAGTATCGCCAAAACTATCAGCAGCTTAAATTACAGCGGCATCTGCTGGACTTTTCCGATTTGGAGCATTATGCGTATCAGATTTTGACGGTTGACACCAAGGCCGGGAAGCAGACTTTAAAAAATCTGCAGCGGCACTTTAAGGAAATCATGATTGATGAGTATCAAGATACCAATCCGCTGCAGGAAAAAATCTTGCAGCAGCTCCATGATCCCAGTGTCAATCGACTATTCATGGTCGGTGACGTCAAGCAATCAATCTACCGGTTCCGTCAAGCCGATCCAACGATGTTCCTGCATAAATATCAGACGTTTGTCAAAGAGGATCAGCTGCAGCCGAACTCGCCAGGCGAATTGATCAATCTGGCCGAAAATTTCCGTTCCATGCCCAACGTAACCGACTTTACCAATTTGCTGTTCAGTCAGCTGATGGATCATCAAGTCGGTGAGATGGACTATGATGAGGCAGCCCATTTGAAATTTGCAGCGCAATGGTATCCAGAAGACCAGGTTAAGCCAGTTGAGGTGATGCTCTATGATGCCAATGCCGAGGATAATGACGAGCAAGCCAGTCATGAAGCCGATCGTCAGTCAGGCGAGCTGCGGATGGTAGGGATGCGGATTCGCCAGATGCTGGATAATCATGAGCAGATTTTTGATCCCGACGCTCCCGATGGTCATCGTGACATCAAGCCAGGCGATATCGTGCTTTTGGAACGGGCCAAGTCAATCAACAACACGCTGGTCAACGAATTTGCTTCATTAAATATTCCTTTGACCGTGCATGGCGTTGAAAACTACTTTAAGTCGACTGAAGTACGGACGATTGTTTCATTGCTAAAGATCATCGACAACCCATATCAAGACATTCCATTGGTAGCCGTTTTGCGCTCACCAATCGTAAATCTAACGGAACCGGAAATGGCCTTTTTGCGGATCAATGATCGTCATGACCAGTATTTTGGGGCATTGAAGCGCTTTGTAGCGACCTATCATGATCTAAAGCTGCTTGATGATCATCCATATGGCATTGACCTGACCGCGCTTTATCAAAAAACGGCGCATTTTTTAAAACAGTTGCATGAATTTCATGAAACGGCCCAGCGGCGCTCGCTGGTTGAATTGATCTGGCAGATTTATCAAGAAACCGGCTATCTGGATTATGTGGCCGGCATGCCGGGCGGACAGCAGCGATCGGCCAATCTGCACGCTCTGTATGAACGGGCACATGGCTATGAGGAAAGCAGCTTCAAGGGGCTGTATCAATTCATTCGCTTTATCGAACGCATGCAAAAACGCAATCAGGACCTTGGCGAAGCACCTGCCCAGCTGGCCAGTGATACGGTCAACGTAATGACGATTCATGGTGCGAAAGGTCTGGAATTTCCGGTTGTCTTTTTGATCGATACGGCACATGGCTTTAAGGATGAAAACGGCAAGGCGATTATTGATGCCAATGCAGGTCTGGGTATCAAGTATCTGGGACGGGCTGCCGATCAGAATCCGGATGCATTGCCACAGATTCTCTATGATCTACCGCAGCGCAACTTAATTATTGAAGCTCAGAAGGCCAGCAGCCGGGCCGAGGATCTGCGGGTCTTGTACGTTGCTTTGACCAGGGCCCAGCAACGGCTGATCATTACCGGTTCAGTCAATGAAAACAAAGAAGGCAACACGCGCTCAGGACTCGCTCAGGCAGCCAAGACCTGGCAAAAAGCCCTGCAGAGCGATCAAGCCGTAATTGGTGCGCAGGCCCGCCTCAATGCCCATTCATTTTTGGACTGGATCGGAATGGGGATCATGCGTGCAACCGATTTTGATCTGACTGATCTGGATATGGAATCAGATGGCGATGAGGCAAAGTGGCAGACCAGTATCGGTGATTTTAAAGCACAGCGCTATAATCAGACTCAATTACAGCAGCAGCTGGAACATTTGGCAACTCAGCGTGGGACTCGGGCTGAAGAAACCGCCACGGCAACTGCAGAGCTGACGCCAAAACAACAGCAGCTCTATCGTCAAGTCGTAGAAATGAAGTATCCGCATCCGCAAGCAATCGTGACGACGGCCTATCAAGCGGTTAGTGACATCAAGCAGCTGTTTGCCACTCAGGATCCGGATGATCGCGAGATGGGACGCTTGACGTTTGATCAGCAGCAGGTCAAGACCAGTGGCTGGTATCGCAGTGATGACTTTGCTCAGCCTGAGTTCATGACGACTCAGCAGCATCAGCTTTCGGCAACCGAGATTGGGACAGCAACGCACCTGGTCTTTCAAAAGCTGGATCTAACCGGCGGCGTGGTTGACGAAAAGCTGGTCAAGCAAACTATCGCTCAGTTAAGAATGGATCAGCTGTTAAGCAGTGATGAGCTGGCAGCTGCCATTGACGTTGAAGGTATCGTGGCCTTTTATCAAACCGAGCTTGGGCAGCGAATTCTAACGCATGTAGATAGTCTGCATCGTGAGGCGCCTTTTTCCATGCTGATCAATGCCGCTCAGCTTTTCAAGAATCTGGCGACTGAAAAAGAGGATGCGCCAGTGCTGGTCCATGGAATTATCGATGGCTACTTTATCAGCGGCGATGGTCTGGAATTATTTGACTACAAGACTGATCACGTGGATCTGTCAACGGTCCCACTCAAGGAACGTTTTGAGCAGCGTATTGTCGATCGCTACAGCGGTCAGCTGAATCTATATGCTGGCGCGCTGCAGGCCGTTGAACGGCAAAAGGTTGCGCACCGCTGGCTATACTTGGTGGCCACTCGTGAAATAAAAGAGATTTAAAAGAGGGTGGAAAAAAACTAATTTTTCTAACAAAATAAAATAACTTTAATAATAGAAATGGCCGAAGATCAACGCATTAAGCAACGTAATCTTCAGCCATTTTTCTGTTTTGAGACGCTATTCTCAGCCTTATTTTGATTATTTTTCAATGATGCTTTCTTGCAATAGACCATCAAAAAAGTGCTGCAGCGAAATCTGACCGCCGTTGTTTTGTACGCCTTTGAGTTTTAAAACTTCATTATGCACGTTTTTATAGCCAAAGAGATTGTTGGCATATTCCATTAAAATCTCGTTGTCTGGATAATCTAAAAACATGTTGGCCAGATTGTTGAGCCCAACTTTGAGTGCCCGACGAATTCTTTGAAAAACGATTTTTTTGGTATGGGCATCAAAATGTAAAATGCCGGCAAAGTCGATGTCGTTAAAGCTCAGCTTTTGGTCAACCATCAATGAAATAATACGAATGGTGTCTTGAGAGCCGGTTTCAGCCGTAATCCCCAAAAAGCGCAGAATCGACTTGATTCGATCAACCTGCTGACGCTGCTGCGACTGTGGCAGATGATAAGGAGCACTGCTGCCGACCAGCTCAAAAATGCGGTTGAGCTTATCGGTCATCAATGTATAGCTGGCGATCAAGCGGATAATATGCTTGGTTTCAGCCAGGTTGATTGGCTTTTCCAAGAAAAAATCAATGCCGGCCTGATAGGCAGCTGTACGGGTCTTGGCATCGCTGACTGATGATATCATGATGAAATGTGGCTGACTGTTGGCGGCCTTGAGCTTTTCAATCAGCTGGATCCCGGTCATCACCGGCATGCCATAGTCAACTAGCATAATGTCGACCCGCAGTCGCAATAGATCATCGTAGGCCTGCTGCGGATTATCGGCGACCCCGACGATTGAATTGTTAAAGTCGTTTTCAATCAGATCGCTGAGCAGTGCAATGGTATCCGGATCGTCATCGGCAATGTAAAAATTCATAAAAATACCTCCTGAAGCATAAACATTCTCAAATTGAAGTTTTTGGAAAATTTTTGATGTTTCTTGAATTTTAACATTTTTAGTTGATTGGCAACATCCCTTTTTGCATGGTAATGTTTTATGCACCGATTTAATGCATATTTCTGAGATAGCGTTTACATTCCCTGATATATCAAGATTAAGAGAACCAAAAAAATAAATTTTTCTTTTGAAGTATTTTGAATCATTGTGAAGATTGGTGAAAACGGTTTCTATGATAGAGACTGTAATTAAGAAGGAGGAACTTAAAAATGTCATTTAACTTACGTAACCGCAGTTTCTTAACCCTGGCCGACTTTAACACCCGTGAAATGGAATACATGCTGAACCTGGCCGAAGATCTGAAGAAGGCTAAGTACACGGGTAATGAAGGCAAGCGTCTGGAAGGCAAGAACATTGCCTTGATTTTTGAAAAGAGCTCTACTCGTACTCGTTGTTCATTTGAAGTTGGTGCCAAAGACGAAGGTGCTCACGTAACCTACCTTGGCCCATCTGGTTCTCACATTGGCCACAAGGAATCTGTTAAGGACACGGCTCGCGTATTGGGTGGGATGTTCGATGGTATTGAATACCGTGGCTTCTCCCAACGCAACGTTGAAATCCTGGCTAAGTACTCTGGTGTTCCAGTTTGGAACGGTCTGACTGACGAAGACCACCCAACCCAAGTGCTGGCTGACTTCCTTACGGCTAAGGAAGTTCTGAAAAAGAACTACCAAGACATCAAGTTCGCCTTTGTTGGTGACGGTCAAGACAACGTATCCAACGCTCTGATGCTGGGTGCCGCTGTTATGGGGATGGAATACCATGTCGTAACGCCTAAGGAACTTGAACCAACCAAGGAAACGCTGGACAAGGCTAACGAAATCGCCAAGGAAACTGGTGCCAAGATCGTCGTAACCAACGACATCAAAGAAGGTGTCAAGGGCATGGACGTTATCTACGCCGACGTTTGGGTATCCATGGGTGAATCCGACGACATGTGGGAAAAGCGCATCAAGCTGCTAAAGCCATACCAAGTAACGATGGACGTTATGAAGGCTACTGAAAACCCTAACGTTATCTTCGAACACTGTCTGCCTGCATTCCACAACCTGGATACTGAGGTTGGTCGTGAAATTGAAAAGAAGTTTGGCCTTAAGGAAATGGAAGTTACTGACGAAGTCTTTGAAAGCAAGCACTCTGTTGTCTTCCGTGAAGCTGAAAACCGGATGCACACCATCAAAGCCGTTATGGTCGCCACTCTTGGTGAATAATTAAACATCCACATCATTAATTGATTCTATTACCAAGGGGGAACTGCATATGGCTAAAGTAGTAGTTGCATTAGGGGGCAATGCTTTAGGCAAGACACCTGAAGAACAGCTTGAATTGGTTAAGAACACGGCTTGGTCTTTGATCAGCCTGGTATCTTCAGGTAACCAAGTAGTTATCAGTCATGGGAATGGTCCACAGGTTGGGGCGATCAACCTGGGCATGAACTATGCTGCTGAAAATGGCAAGGCACCTGCCTTTCCATTCCCAGAATGTGGCGCGATGAGCCAAGGCTACATTGGCTATCACCTGCAGCAGAGTCTGCAAAACGAGCTGCACCGTCGTTGGATGAACAAGAACGTGGTTACGATGGTTACACAAGTTGCCGTTGACCCAAAGGACCAGGCTTTTGAAAATCCAACGAAGCCAGTTGGCGATTTCTACACTAAGGAACAAGCCGAAGCAATCGAAAAGGAAAAAGGCTACACGTTTGTTGAAGACGCTGGCCGTGGCTACCGTCAAGTTGTTCCATCACCACTGCCAAAGCGGATTTTGGAAATCGACAGTATCAACAAGCTGATCGAAGCCGGCGACCTGGTAATCGCAGGTGGCGGGGGCGGGGTTCCCGTTATCTTTACTGATGAAGGTCTGCAAGGCGTGCCTGCTGTTATCGACAAGGACCGGACGAGTGCTCTGTTGGCTGACAACATTGACGCTGACAAGCTGATCATTCTGACGGCAGTTGACTATGTCTATGTTCACTACAACCAACCAGATCAAAAGACGCTGAAGAAACTGACGATTTCTGAAGCCAAGAAGTACATCGACGAAAAGGAATTCGCTGCCGGCAGCATGCTGCCTAAGATCGAAGCCTGCATGTCATTTGTCAAGGATCACCCAGACCGTGAAGCCATCATCACTTCACTTAGCGGTTTGAAGGATGCCTTGGCTGGCAAGCTGGGTACGGTTATCGTTGATGGCTAGTTCAAAATAACTCCTTAAATCCACTGACGTAAGTCTCCCAAGCATTAATACCAATAGCAAAAGAGTCGTCTCGCCAAATAGCGGGGCGGCTCTTTTTAATTTAATTAAAAAGCGAGTGAGAAAAAACGCCGAAAATCAGCTTGCGACCGATTTTCGGCGTTTGTTTTCGACCCAGCCAGCTACTGTGCTGAGGCATTATTATCCATCGTTAAGCGGTTGAGTTAATTCTCAGCCGCTTGATGTTGATTAATAGTCACCGTTTAAGATGGAATTTTTAACGACCACATAGTCAACCTTGGTAATGGACTTGAGATCGCGACCACCGGCGTAAGAGATTGAGGATTGCAGATCTTCTTGCATCTCCAGCAAGGTGTCTTTGATTGAACCGCGGAATGGTACCAGCATCTGCTTACCCTCGACGTTGCGGTAGGCGCCTTTTTGTACTTCTGAAGCTGAACCCCAGTATTGCTTGTAGCGCTTGCCGTCAATGGTGATTAAGTGACCAGGTGATTCCTGGTGACCAGCCAAAAGCGAGCCGATCATGACCATGGATGCACCGAAGCGAACCGACTTGGCAATATCGCCGTTATGACGAATTCCGCCATCAGCAATCAAAGGCTTGCTAGCGGCCTTGCTGCACAGGCGCAAGGCGGCCAGCTGCCAGCCCCCGGTCCCAAAACCGGTTTTCAGCTTAGTGATGCAGGCCTTACCGGGACCAACGCCAACCTTAGTAGCATCCGCACCGGCATTTTCCAGCTCACGGACGGCTTCTGGCGTGGCCACGTTGCCGGCAGTCAAAAATGATTCAGGCAATTGTTGCTTGATATGGTGAATCATTTTAATTACGTAATCAGAGTGTCCGTGAGCAACGTCAATCGTAATGTATTCAGGGACTAAATGTTCGGATTTTAATTGATCGATAAAATCGTATTCACTGTCCTTGATGCCGACCGAGATGGAGGCAAACAAACCGCGATCGTGCATCCGCTTAACGAAGTCAGCACGGTCTTCTGGTTGAAAACGATGCATTACGTAGTAGTAGTCATTTTGGGCCAGCCAAACTGCTAGATCCTCATCAATCACGCTTTCCATGTTAGCAGGAACGACTGGGATCTTAAAGGTCTTAGGGCCAAATTTAATGCTGGTATCGGCCTCGCTGCGACTCTTGATGATGCACTTGTTAGGCACCAGTTGAATATCATCGTAATCAAAAGTTTCCATGAGTCAATGCTCCTTTGTGGCTAAAAAATGTAATACGTTAAACCTTAGCTATTATGCACAATCAAATTTAAGTCGTCAAGCATAAAACGCACATTTTTAATTGGGCTTTTTAAAAACGTTCGGTTAATATCTTGCAAATTTTAGGTAAATCGTATAATATCATTGAGTAAGTACGTGCTCATAAAGAAATTTTGGATGAGGTGACTAATTAATGGCATCAGTAGTAATCGTCGGCAGTCAATGGGGCGACGAAGGCAAGGGTAAAATGACCGACTATCTCAGTCAGGAAGCCGATGTCGTCGTTCGTTCGCAGGGGGGAAACAATGCCGGCCATTCCATTATCTTTGATGGCAAAAAGTTTGCGCTGCGTTTGATTCCTTCAGGGATTTTTGGCGCTAAGAAGCTTTCTGTAATCGGCAATGGGGTTGTAGTAAATCCTAAGGCACTGCTCGAAGAAATCCATTATTTAAATGATAATGGCATCAGTACAGATGGCCTTAAGATCTCAAACCGCGCTCATGTAACCTTGCCTTACCACCTGTTGCTTGACAAGTGCCAAGAAGAAGCCAAGGGTGACAAGAAAGTTGGTACCACACAAAAGGGGATTGGGCCAACCTACATGGATAAGGTTGCTCGAACTGGGATCCGGATGTGCGATCTGCTGGAACATGACGTTTTTGCTGAAAAGCTGCGAGCCAACCTGGCTGCTAAAAACGAGCTGTTTACGAAGATCTACCATGTTGAGCCACTCGAATTCGATGATATCTTTAATGAATACTACGAGTACGGTCAAGAACTGAAGAAATACGTTACTGATACCTCGCTGTTGGTCAACAATGAGTTAGATGATGACAAAAAAGTCCTATTTGAAGGTGCGCAAGGGACGATGCTGGATATTGATGACGGTACCTACCCATATGTAACCTCCTCCAACTCTGGGGCGGCTGGTGCACCAACCGGAGCGGGTGTGGGCCCTAACAAGATCGACACGGTCGTAGGTATCTGCAAGGCCTACTGCACGCGAGTCGGCGCTGGTCCTTTCCCAACGGAGCTGCATGATGAGATTGGCGACCACATTCGCGAAGTCGGTCATGAATACGGTGTCGTAACTGGTCGTCCGCGGCGGGTTGGCTGGTTTGACTCGGTTGCCATGCGTCATGCACGTCGGGTTGATGGTATGACCTACTTGAGTCTGAATCTGCTGGATGTTTTGTCAGGCTTAAAGACGGTCAAGATCTGTAAGGCCTACCGTCTGGATGGTCAAGAAATTGACTACTACCCAGCCAGTCTGGCCGAATTGGACCGCTGTGAACCAGTCTATGAAGAACTGCCAGGTTGGGAAGGCGACATTACGCAGATCAAGAGTTATGATGAGCTGCCAGAAAACGCCAAGAACTACCTGAAGCGGATTTGTGAATTATCCCAAACGCCACTGGCTACGATCTCGGTCGGCCCAGACCGTGAGCAGACGATTATTTTGCATGATCCTTGGTTAGGCTAATCAAAATTAAATTAGGCTCGGTACTGCAATGTATCGGGCTTTTTGGTTTGAAGAGAGGAACCTTGGCTTTAATAAGATGCTGTTTGATTAAGTCTTCATTAGAATTGGTGCTGATGGTTGACACTGCTGAGCTAGGCAGTTACACTAACAATTAAAGTATTGAGCACCTTTAACTTGGTCCCGTGAGGCTGAAAAGGAACGGATAAATGTTGCGTCTCCTCGTTTTGGTGCGAAGAGACGCTTTTTCTTTCAGCAATTAAAATAAAGGAGTGAACTTCATGGCTCATGAAATCGTTGACGGTTCGAGCATGCAGCGGGCACTGACCCGTATTACCTATGAGATTATTGAACAAAACAAGGGTGTCGAAAACCTGGTCTTTGTTGGAATCAAAACCCGTGGCGTCTATCTGGCTCAGCGGCTTGCCAAGCGTATGGAACAGCTGGAGGGGGTCAAGGTGCCAGTTGGAACGCTCGACATTACGCTGTATCGTGATGACCGTCATCGTCCTGATCACAAGGTAGAGCCAGAAGTCAAGACGACCGATCTCGGCGTCGACATCAACGATAAGCACGTAATCTTGGTTGATGACGTGCTGTTCACGGGACGGACGGTACGAGCTGCTTTAGACGCCTTGATGGACATGGGACGCCCTAAGCGAATCTCATTGGCGGTTTTGGTTGATCGCGGACACCGTGAGCTGCCAATCCGGCCTGATTTTGTGGGCAAGAACATTCCAACGTCAACTAATGAAACGGTACACGTGGCGGTTGAAGAATACGACGGTCACGAAGACATCTCAATTGAATAATCCAACTTAGCGTTGCCATTTAATGAACTCCAGAGAGGGTCAAACGGTGCGGTGAGGTTTTTAACCAATCCTAAAAAAGCATCAGTGCTCTCCTGAAGTGAGTCACTGATGCTTTTTTTGAAAGGGGAAAATTATGAGTCGTTTATCAGTTTCACTTCCAGGGCTGCATTTGAAAAACCCGGTTATCCCAGCCAGCGGAACCTGCTGGTATGGTCAAGAGATTGCACGCAACTATGATTTAAACAAGCTGGGATCACTGGTTATCAAATCAACCACCAAGAACCCGCGTAAGGGCAATCCAGCGCCACGGGCCTGTGAAACGTCGGCAGGTTGGTTGAATGCCTATGGTCTGAACAATTCCGGTGTTGACAACGTAGTCAGCGAAAAGCTGCCATGGCTGGCACAAAACTATCCTGAACTGCCGGTGATTGCCAGTACGGCCGGCTTTAGCGAGGAAGAATATGAAGAGGTGGCTGCCAAGCTTGGCACCTCGCCTTATGTCAGCGCTATGGAACTAAACGTCTCCTGCCCTAATGTTAAGCATGGTGGTCTGGCAATGGGGACCGATCCGGAGCTGCTGGAACGGCTGACGCGGCGCTGCGTGGCAGTTTCCAACGTGCCCGTATACGTTAAGTTGACGCCTAATATTACCGATATTGTTCCTCTGGCTAAGGCGGCCATCAATGGTGGTGCAGCTGGTCTGACGATGATTAATACGTTGACCGGGATGGCAATTGATCTCAAGACGCGCAAACCCAAACTGGCTAATGTAACGGGTGGTCTTTCTGGTGCTGCCTTAAAGCCAATCGCTCTGCGGATGATTCACCAGGTGCGTGATTTCTCCAATATTCCAATCATTGGCGTTGGTGGAGTTGAAAGTCCTGAAGACGTTTTGGAATTTATGATGGCCGGTGCCAATGCGGTTGAGGTTGGAGCCGCCAGTTTCCATGATCCACTGGCTTGTCCAAAAATTATTGACCAGCTGCCAACGGTGATGGATTATTATGGTATTGAAAAACTGACAGATCTGAATGAGGTACGATTTTAATGGAACGATTTGAACCTATGGTGGCCATCGACGTTGATACGAAGCAGGCCGCATTAAAGCTTTTTGATGAACTCTCTAATGACACCGATCATACGCCGATCGTTAAAATCGGTATGGAGCTGTACTATGCATTTGGTCCCGGCATCGTTAAGGAAGCCAAGCAGCGCGGCTTTAAGGTATTCTTGGATCTGAAGCTTTATGATATTCCAAACACCGTTAAGCGGGCCATGATTGCAATTGGTAAAATGGGCGTTTCATTTGTTACCACGCACGCTGCTGGTGGCAGTGAGATGCTGCAGGCAGCCAAAGAAGGCCTAAAACAAGGTGCCGCACAGGCTGGCTATCCGATGCCTAAGCTGTTGGCAATTACTGAGCTGACCTCGATTGACGACCGGATTTTACATGAAGAGCAGCATGTTGACTTCAGCTTGATTGAGGCCGTGCAAAACTATGCTCAGCTTTCGGAAAAGAACGGTCTGGATGGGGTAATCTGCTCCGCACAAGAAGTCAGAGCCATTCGTGAGGTTACCGGTCCCGACTTTTTATGCGTAACGCCAGGGATTCGGCCCAATCTACAGGTTCATGATGATCAAAAGCGGGTCGTAACGCCACAGCAGGCTCGTGAACTGGGCAGCAATGGGATCGTTGTTGGTCGGCCAATCACGTTGGCTGAAGATCCAATCAGTGCCTACAAGGCTATTCGTCATGCATTTATGGAAGGGGAAGACTAAATATGTCAACACAAGCCGAAATCGTTGCCAAGGATCTTTTGGACATTCAAGCAATTACCTTGAGCCCCGACAAGCCATTTACCTGGGCCAGCGGACTGCATTCACCAATCTACACCGACAACCGGTTAACGATCTCTTATCCAGCTGTTCGTCGCAACATCTATGAAGGCATGGTACAACTGATCAACGAACACTTTGAAGATGTTGACGTGATTGCAGGGACTGCTACGGCTGGGATTCCCCATGCAGCTTGGGTTGCTGAAGAAATGGGCCTGCCAATGATCTACGTACGCTCTAAGCCAAAGGATCATGGTCAAGGCAAGCAGACGGAAGGCGTTTTGTATGAAGGCCAGCGCGTGGTCGTTATTGATGACTTGATCTCGACTGGCGGCAGCGTCTTAAAAGCCGTTAAAGCCGTAGAAAAAGAAGGTGCAGACGTGGTTGGCGTAGTTTCCGTCTTTACTTACGAACTGCCGGCTGCCGATGACAACTTTGCCCAATTTGGTATTCCATACTACTCGGTAACCAACTATACGACTTTGATTGAAACAGCTGAAAAGACTGACTTGATCGATCGCAACCAGATGAAGGACCTGCATGAATGGCGCAAGGACCCAGCAGCCTGGTCAGCCCGACACTAAAGATCTAACTAAAATACATGCCAATTTTGGCTAATTTTGATTCAAAAAAAACGATAGCGAATTCGCTATCGTTTTTTATTGGCGATATTTTTCCTTCCAGTAGCCGGATTGAGTCAAAAGCTCTTTGGAATGCTCATCGGCTGGATAGAATCCTTTGGTGAACAGGTGTCTAAAGTACATCATGTTGTAGAAGAAGCAGAAGAACAGCGTTGGCCATGGGAAATCAAGCATCCAGTTCCACTTAAAGAATAAGGCGACCAAAACATAGTCCAGATCCAAAACGATCATTAAAAAGAAATTGTACCAGTCATTGCGAAATAGGGCTGGAAAAGGACCAAACAAAAAGATGGTCCAGGAAAATCCTACCTTGGCAATGCGCATATCGCCTTCTGCATTCTTGATTTTGGCATAGTTTGGCGGTATTGGCAGATTATTGAAAAAGTCTTGATTGTTTTGATTGTTGTTGCCAAATGGATTCTGCATCCGGCCCGGCCTCCCTTAGTACGTTTATTATCTATCAATCATAACATAACTGTAGTTGCTGACCTAATAATGTCAACAGCTCAATCATGCTTTCTTCACATTCCAATGTTACACTTGATCAGGTAAGAATGAGTAAAAAAGAAAGTGACGTGAGACAATGCTGTTGTTTTTAAATGATAATCTGCAGCGTAACCAATCGGGGATTGAACACGCTCAGATTAAGCGGCTTAATCTGTTTAAACAATTTCAAGAGCCAGCCAAGATCGTGACGCGACAGTATTCAAACGAGCTGCATCTGGTTGTGAATGAGGCTGGAATTGAGGATCAGGATTTTATCAACCTATTTGACTATTTTCAGGATGCTTGTCTGGTTCCACACCGCATCGTCAAGCTCCAGGATCTACATTTAAATCCTAAGTGGAAGCGCAAGGCAGACGGGATCAGCTATAACTATTATGATGGCAAAACACGGGTCATGTACGTGCGGCGGCGCAATGATCGCGATCGCAGTATCATTAATCTGCAGTATTTTGACCATTTTGGCAAGCTGCTCAAGGTTATCTGGTACGATATCCGCGGCTTTGCTTCTGTGGAACAGCTATACGACTGGGAAGGTCAGATTGCCGTTGAAAATTATCTGCGTCCCAATGGTCAGCTGGCACTGCAGAAGGTCAACTTTAAGGATCGTCGCCAACAAAAATTGACCAGCTATCATTTGTTTGACTGGCATGGCAAGGACTGGCAGTTTGCTAACTTTGATGAGCTGACGCGCTTTTTCTATGATCAATTAATCCAGGATCTTGAATCTGCCGGTAATGGTCCGTTGGGGTTGGTTGTGGATCGTGTCTATGAACTGGGCTGGGCCGTCTTAAACATGCATCACCGCGTCTTTCGCGTCATGCAGTTGCATAACGATCACGTTAACGATCCCAGTGATATGCTGCACTCAACCTTAAACTATAACTATCAGTGGGGACTGGACCACTTAAAGGATTGGGACGGCGTGATTGCTCTGACGCCGCAGCAGCAGGCCGACGTTGAAGAACGATTTGGCAATCAAGGCGTCAAGATCTATCGAATTCCCGGACCGATCGTTAGTGATGCCGTCTTAAACGCGCCACATGTCGACTTTAAGAAACGAGAGCGTGATCTGGTTGTAATGGTAGCCCGGCTTTCACCAGAAAAGCAGCAGGATCATCTGCTCTCGGCCTGGCCTAAGATTTTAAGAGCCGTTCCTGATGCTCACTTGGAGCTTTGGGGCTATGCTAACGACAACTTTGATCAAAAATTAAAAGAGCAGGTCAAAGCCGAGCATCTAGAAAACTCAGTAACGTTTTGTGGCTATACAACCGATGTCAATGCGGTTTATGAGCGGGCTCAGCTGCTGATTTTACCCAGCCGTGCGGAAGGATTGCCATTGTCTTTGGTTGAGGCGCAGTCACACGGGCTGCCGATTGTGGCCAATGACATCAAATATGGCCCAGCTGACGTTGTGATCGATCATCAAGATGGATTATTGACTAAAAATGGCGATATTGATGGTCTGGCTCAGGCAATTATCAGTCTGTTGACCAATCAGCAAAAACTGGCTGAATTCAGCGAGCATGCCTATCAAGACAGTGCCCGCTACTCGGCTGTCAACGTCATGAAGTTATGGAACGGGCTGCTTGATGATATGAAAAAGGGGGCCAATAACTGATGGATTTTTTTGTTAATCAGTATCTGCTGGGAAAAAATTCCAGCGTCGAGCATGCCGAATTAAAGCGGCTGCAGCTGTTTAAGGATCATCAGACGCCGGCAAAGCTGGTTACGCGCGATTTTGATCCGGTACTTCATCGGACAATGCAGCGTTTTGGCGTGGCTAATAATCAGCTGGTCAATTTATATGACTTTTTTGCTCAGACCGTTGATTATCAAGGCCAGCCAATGCATACCGCAGATTTAAATCTTTCAAGCGACTATCAGGTCGGTATGGGCAGTAATTTTCGCGAGGTCAGAGATGGCGGTCGGCTGGTAGCAACGATCTATTTTGCTGGCGGTACAATTGGTCAGATTCATCATGTCGATTGGTATGATCAATCCGGCAGCCTGACTATGCGCAACACCTATGACATTCGCGGCTTTAAGGCAGTTGATGAGTTTTTTGGTCAAGATGGTCATGAGTTTAATGCGCGCTACTATCGCCCCGATGGCCAAATGTATTTGGAGCGTTATTTTGTCAAATCGGTACAAAATACGCCGATCAACTCGCTTAACATCTTAAAAAACTGGCATGGTCAAGATCATTGGTTTGCCAGCGAAAATGAGCTGTTTGCTTTCTTTTTGGATGAACTGAATCGTGTCAATGGCGAAAATAACGTCTTTATCGCGGATCGTCCAGCCGTAGCGATTGATCCGATTCTGCACATGCAATCCAAGGCGCATCGCTATTTATGGCTGCCGATGAGTCATGTTAACGATGGTCAGGATCCATTGAAGGCACCATTAAACGGTCTTTTACAAAATGCACTAACTGAAAGTTTGTCGCAATGGGATGGGATTATCGTGATGACCCAAGCTCAAGCACGGATTTTGCAGCAGCGCTTGGGTAAACGAGCCCGTATTTTGACGATCAATGGTACACCGGTTAAAAAGGCTACTACGCGCGTTAAGATGGCTGATCGAACCCCTAACCAGCTGATCAGCGTCGGCCGTTTGGGTTATGACAAACAGACCGATCAGCTGCTCCAGATCTTTGCCCGCATCAAGGCGGCCGTTCCGACTGCACACCTGACGCTTTATGGCTATGGTGCGCCTAATGACGTAGCCAGCTTTAAAAAACTGGCACAAGATCTTAAATTAGGCGATGCCGTTGAGTTTGCCGACTATCAATACCCACTGGCGACAGCCTTTGATCACGCCCAATTGATGCTCAACGCCAGCCGGATTGATGCTCAGCCCCTGGCGCTGGGGGAGGCGTTGGGTCATGGCGTGCCGGTAATCAGCTATAACTTCTCTTATGGCCCTGATGAGATGATCACCAACTATGAAAATGGGCGTTTGATTGCTTTAAATCATCCTGATGCCATGGTTAAGGCTGCCGTTGAGCTGCTCAACGATCCGGCTCGACTGCAGAAAATGAGTGATCATGCCTATGAGGAACTGGCCAATATCAGTGCCGCAGCCACCTGGAAGCAATGGCAGGCCGTTAAATAAAAAGAGAGTGAGAAAAAACTCCGAAAATCAGCTTGCGACCGATTTTCGGAGTTTGTCTTCGCACCTCCGCAAGGCTGGCTAGGTTGGTCAAATACTGATTTATCAGCTTTTGAACTGCCAGCCAGCTACTGCGCTGAGGCATTGTTATCCATAAAATAGTTAAGAGGTTGAGTTAATCCAGCCTCTTTTACTCTAGCGCCGACTGAGCTTAACAACGGCTTCGCAGCGTGGAGTCTGTGGCATCATATCAACCGGCTGGATCCAGTCAACACGATAGACGCTGGAAAGGCGAGCCAGGTTCTTGGCCATTGTCGACATATTGCATGAAACGTAGGCAAACTTGGCTGGCTTGGCCTTGAGAATCTGTTCGATCAAAGCCTCATCCAGACCAGTCCGTGGCGGGTCAACGACCAAGGCATTAAATTTAAAGCCCTCTGCTTGCCAGCGCGGCATGACTTCTTCAGCGGTGCCGACCTCATAGCTGGCATTGTGGATGTTATTGAGTTTAGCGTTGTTGTTGGCATCTAAAACGGCTTCGGGAATAACTTCCATGCCTCGCACGCTTTTGACGCGGCTGGCCAGAGAAAGACCAATCGTGCCAATTCCGGCATAGGCGTCGACCAATACGTCATCAGGTCCCAGTTCCATAGCCTGGGCTGCCTGTTCATAGAGCGTTTCGGTCTGAGCTGGGTTCAGCTGCAGAAATGAGCGGGCACTCAGATGAAAATCAAGTCCCATTAATGATTCAGTAATGTATTCTTGACCTGTCAGATGAATCATTTGATTACCCCAGACCAGCGGCGTGTCACCAGGGTTGACGTTTTGCTCGACTGACTTGACCTCAGGCAATTGCTGTTTGATCATGTCCAAAAGCTGGGCTTTATGAATCAGCTTGGCAGTATTGGTGATCAAGGTTACCTGCAGCTCACCGGTGGCCAGTGATTCACGAATGGCTACTGTTTTGATGATGCCGCTGTTGTTTTTTTCGTTATAGGCTGGGATTTTGAGTTCGTCCAACATCTTGACGATTGCGCGCATGGCCTTCATCGTACCTGGCATCTGGACGGCACATTCTTCCATGTCGACCACGTCATGACTGTTGGCACGGTAAAGTCCGGCAATCAGATGACCGTCTCGTTCGCGGATCTGAAACTGAGCCTTATTGCGGTAGCCGTATTGTTCTGGTGCTGCAATTGTTGGGCGGACGTCATAATTTTGCCAGCCTCGCGGCTTAAACTTGGCCAGACTGTCCAAGACGACCTGGCGCTTGAACTTTAATTGCTCTGGATAGGCTAGGCACTCAAATTCAAAGCCGCCTGCTTGACTGGCATAGCTGTCGCGTGGTTCGACTCTAAAGCGACTGGGCTTGCGCAGCTTGTGGAGCTTGGCTTCCAGGTAGTGGGGATGAACGGCAGTGACTTCGGCAACAACGACCTCATCTGGCAAGGCACCAGGAACAAAACAGACCTTGTGCTTGAAATAGCCAATTCCCTGGCCCTCGATTCCCAGCTTGCGAATAGTTAGTGGGAATCGATCTCCGATATTGACCTCGACTGGCGGCTGAGATGTTTTTTGAAGACGACGATGGTTAAAGCGTGCGTGATTTTTTTCCATTGATTTATTTCTCCGTTCTGTTGCGTTTCAGTGGTCCTATTCTATCACATTGGCGGAATGGCTAAAAATTATTTATGATTTTTATTAAAAATGCATTGACTAAAAATGAGTGTAGCATTAGTATATTATTAAAGTTAATCATATCGAATGCAATGAAGAAAGAAGAGTAGTCTTTGGCCACCGCCAGCGAGTCCCGTTAGGTGAGAGGGGATCGGTTAAAGTCTTGGACGAAAATCACTTTCCAGTTTTCATCCTTAAACCTAGTAAGGACGGATGGTCGCACCCATTACCGTGCACGCGTATCGCTTCTTTGAGGAGCCGTACGTAAAAGACCGTGTCAGCGATGGCATGGTGAATCAGGGTGGTACCACGCGCTTGCGTCCCTTAACCGATTAATTTCGGTTAAGGGACTTTTTTATTTACGGTGCAGCCAGTATTCGATATGAGTGATTTCTAATCAATTATTCGGGGGCATTAAAAATGGAATATCACACATCGAAAAAACTGACGACCAGACAGTATCTGGTTGTGGCATCACTGCTGTTTGGCCTGTTCTTCGGGGCCGGCAACCTAATCTTTCCGCTGCATCTGGGTCAATTGGCCGGCAGCCACTGGGTTGGCGCAGCAGTTGGCTTTTTGGTAACTGGTGTGGCCTTGCCGCTGCTTTCAGTCCTGGCGGTTGCCGTTACGCGCGCTGAAGGGGTCTTTGACATCGGTCGGCCATTGGGCGTTGGTTTTGCACTGGTCTTTATGGTACTGATTCACTTTACGATCGGACCGCTGTTTGGGACGCCACGGACGGCAACGGTTTCCTACACGGTTGGGGTGGCACCGTTCGTACCCAAAGCTGATCAGACGCTGGCGCTGTTCTTGTTCTCCTTGGTTTTCTTTGCCTTGGCTTATGCATTTGCCTATCGTGAAAATGACATTTTAACCAACGTCGGTAAAGTTTTGAATCCGGTCTTTTTGGTGCTGCTGTTCGTTGTCTTTGCCGTTGCTTTCGTTAATCCTTTTGCCAATCCATTTCACACGCAGGCAACGACGGCCTATGTACATGGCTCGTTTGTCAACGGCTTTTTGCAAGGCTACAACACGATGGATGCCTTGGCCGGGCTGGCCTTTGGGGTTACAGTCGTGACGGCGGTGCGCCAATTGGGGCAAAAGCGTGATAGCGACGTTGCTAAAGTGGTTGCTAAGTCCGGGATTATCGCAATGAGTGCCGTAGCGCTGATCTACGTGCTGTTGATCGTGGTTGGGGCCATGACGCTGGGCCGTTTTAAGGTTTCGGCTGATGGTGGCGTGGCCTTCACTCAGCTGGTTAATGCCTATGCAGGTCGGTTAGGGCAAGCCGTATTAGCTGTTTTGATTACTGTAACCTGCCTGACGACGGCGGTTGGTCTGGTAGCTGCCTTTGCGCAAGACTTTCACAAGCATTTTCCTAAACTAAGCTATCATGCCTGGCTGTTTTTAACGACCTTGGCCTCATTTTTGGTTGCCAACTTTGGTTTGGAACAGATCATTGCCTGGTCGACGCCAATGCTGATGTTCTTGTACCCATTGGCAATGGTGCTGATTCTGCTGTCGGTTGCCTCACCGTTGTTCAAGCGGGATGGCGTAGTCTACTTCTTTGTTGTCTTGTTGACTATCGTACCGGCATTGGGTGATATGGTAGTCTCTTTCCCAAGTGTGGTCAGTGCCAGTGCTTTTGGTAAAATGGTTGCTGGCTGGCGAGCTGCCCTGCCATTGGCATCATATGGCCTATCCTGGCTGGTACCGGCACTGGTTGGACTAGCAATTGGTCTGTTGGTACACTGGTATCGTGAGCACAGTTTGTTAGCTGCCGGTGAGGAAAACTAATTAAATCACAAACTGAGCCGTTGTCTAAAGCTTTAGACAACGGCTTTTTTATCGCTGATAAATTTATTAATTTCACATTTTGAAATTAGTTTCACAAAATTTGTGCGGATCTATACAATTTCCCCAAAATTTATATTAAAATAGGCTAGTGCAATAATGCCAAGTATGGAGAGTATCATCATTAATAAGGAGTGAATGAATTTGAAGATTGTTGGAATTCCCGGCTCCAATGCCAACCATTCGTACAACCGAATGCTGCTCGAATACATGAGCAAGGCCTATGAGCATGACATGACGGTCGTTGACGTTCGCAATATTCCACTGTTCAATGAAAGTGCCAAGGAAACGCCAGCTGCCATCAAGGAAATGTCTGATGCAATCGAAGCCGCCGATGCCGTAGTGATTGCGTGCCCTGAAACGGACCACTCAGTCCCATCTTCTTTAAAGAGCATCATCGAGTGGCTGTCTTACCAGCTGCATCCATTTACCAACAAGCCGGTGCTTTTGGTGGGGGCTTCAACTGATGCGCAAGGTTCTTCGCGGGCTCAAGTCGACCTGCGTGACGTCATGATCTCACCAGGGGTCAACGCGCGGGTGTTCCAAAAAGAAGACTTCTTTATGAGTTTTGCCCAGAATCTGTTTGACGAAAATGGCGACATTACCGATCCCAGCACGATCAAGTTCTTGGACAAGTGTCTGCGTGACTTTGAATGCTTTGCCATTGCCAATGATGAAGAAGTTAAAATGGAAGAAGAAGCCTTGGCCAAAGCGGAAAAGGAGGCTGCTAAATAATGAAGTTTGTTGCAATCGTCGGTACGAACGCCGATTTTTCCTACAACCGGATTCTGCTGCATTTCATGAAGAAGCACTTCTGGCGCATGGCTGATATTGAAATTGCTGAAATTAAGGATCTGCCGGCCTTCAGCAAGGATGTGCCTTTTGATCAAACCACGCCGGTCTGGAAGCTTAAACAACAAATCAATGCTGCCGATGGGGTTATCTTTGCTACGCCTGAATATGACCATGCCGTACCTGCAGCCTTAAAGAGTGCAATGGAATGGCTGTCATACAAGTCAGCCGTGCTGCATGGCAAGCCAGCTATGATCGTAGGGGTTTCTTATGGTCGGCAGGCTTCAGCACGTGCTCAGCAACAAATGCGCAAAATGCTTTTGAGCCCAGACTGCAATGCCAACCTGCTTTCTGGTAACGAAGTCTTGATCGGCAATGCTGCCAAGGTCTTTAGCAAGGATGGCCGTTTGATCGACCAGGCCTGCGTTGATAATCTGGAAAAATGCTTTACTAATTTTGTTGAATATGCCGAACTTTTCAAGAATGCTTCTCGAGGTGAACAACTGATGTCTGCTAAACGTCCAATGATTGAAGATGCTTATGTCAACTTCCCAACCGGCCGTCTGTCGCTGCGTGAGATTCAAGCCATCTTCAACACGATTCCATTTGAGATTGACCTGATCGATGCTACGGATCGCTTTGCCTACTACTCAGACAAGCCAAACCGTGAACACATCCGTAACGTCAACCAGCTTGGCGAAACCTACAGTGAATGTCATCCACCAAAGGCTGTTCCTGCTGTTAAGGCGATCATCGACAGCTTTAAGAACGGCACCAAAGACGTAGTTGCGCGTCCATTGACGATGAATGGCCACCGGGTTTTGATCCGCTACTACGCTTTGCGCGATGTTGACGGCCACTACCTGGGTACGATTGAATTTACGGGTTCAGTTGATGATATCCTGAACCTGGCTGAAAATGGTGCCTGGAGCGCTGATGCAACGTCCAGTGCCTCTCATGGCCATGCTGCACCGGCACCGGCTGCAGAACCAGCTCCAGCCATGGATGCAACGACGGGTGCCTCAGAAGACTCCAACGATGAACCAAGTACGCCAAGCGAACCAGCTGCTCCTGTCATGTCAGCTGCCACAGAACGTGCTGAACAGGCTGAATCCGATGCCAACACGGGTGCTTCTGAAGCTGCTGATGATCCGGAAGAAACGGATGCTGATGCGATGACGGGTGCTTCCGAAAACTAAAATAACCGCATACTAAAAGAGCTCGCAGATTGATTCTTTCTGCGAACTCTTTTTATTTTGCCTATTTATCAAGATGTTTCTTGGTGAACTGATTCAAATTGGTTGTTGTTGGATCAAGATTTTGCCATTGTTTTGATAAAAAGGCCTTATTCATGTGATAGTGCGGCTGTGGCTGCTTTTGCTCCAAAAATGGCGCAATACGGTGATCAAAGTTGACCCAGCCAGCCCAGCCAATATGAATAGTATCTTCCATAAAGCCTGGCTTGCCGCCATCGTGTGAGTAGTCAACGATATTGTTGAAACCTTGCGAGCGCAGCTGGTACTTGATCTTGTCAGCTGTCTGATAGTACATCGACATTGGCAGCCCAGTCATCTTTTCCCACTTGACATTAACCGGTGTAATCATAAAGACAACGTTGGTGTTGGTCTTTTTAAACTGGTCCAGCACCACTTCTAGGTCGGCATATTCAGGCGACTTAAGATAGTTATAGTGCTTTTGACTGCCTGGTAGTCCTTTGAGGTGTCCTTTGACGCGCTTGTTATAAAACTGGTTTAAGATGCCAAATTGATTGTTATTGCTGGAATGTTTGGCATCACTGATGGCTTCCTTGGTCAGTGCCTGATAGTCATAGTGCTTAGGCAGTTTTTTAATGCGCGGTTGAATGCGCTTGGCATAGTTGTCCTTTAAGAACCATCCCGAAAACAGGTCATCTTCATGCTTGAGTAGAGTTGACTCCACGTCGATATGAGTTCTATCCCAGGAGCTGAGTGACTTGCCATCTGCGATCTTTTTGGCATAGTTGGCCACAGACCCTTCTGAACCCAGCAGTTTTACCAAGCGTTTAGCAGTATAACGGTCATATGGTGAGTTGGGATTGGCCTGCTTGAGCCAGACTAGATTGGCATATGTAACCATTGTAGTACTTAAAAGCCGCTGGCATTACGCCTTCTTTAACGAACCATTGCGGCGAGATGATATAGACGGCTTTACCGTTTTTCATCTCGGGTGCCATCATGGTCATATTGAACAGCTGTGGCAGCGACTGTGTACCACGCGATCCGAACAAAAACGGCGTGTAGTTATGGTAGCGGGCCGCCATGACTGCGGGATGATAGCGATCCATTCGATTCAACTCGCTGGAGCCAAAGAAGGGAATGTAGTTTTTCTTTTTATCCTGCATGGCCTCCACTTTGATCGAGCTGTTTTTAAAAACACGGGGGCTAAGCGAGTCGGCAGCTTTCTGCAGGGTTGCCTGGGAATGCGAGCTGCTCCATGGTAAGGCAAAAAAGCCCAGCGCCAGTAGGCAGGCCACGATCACTGGGCCAAAGATCGACCACAGTTTGCGACGGTTATTCATTTTCCAGTTCCTTTACCCGATCAACGATTTTATCGATCGTGCTCCATTCGCTGCGGTCAAATTCGGAAACGGGAACCTGAATGTCGAATTCATCCTGCAGAGCCAAAAGCAGCTGAACGGTTGCCATGGAGTCCAGCAGACCGTCGGCAAACAAATCTTCAGTAGTGTCGGCAAAATCGCTGGCGTCACGTCCGGTAGCTTCGGCTAAAAGTTGTTGAATTTGTTCTTGCATGATATAACCTCCAAAAAATAAGTACTCAGATTAATGTTTGACAAACCACAGCGTGTTCAAAAAGCCGCAGAAGATCAAGAATGAAAAGACGACAAAGTTAAACGTAATGAACATGGCCACGCCCTTGGTAAAGGCATTGGTCTTGATGTGCAGGTGCTTGCGCTTGTAACGCAGCCACCAGTCATTAATGACCAGCGCGCTCCCGTGCAGGAAACCATAAAGAATGTAATACCATGTAACCCCGTGCCAAAAGCCCATGACCAGCATATTGATCATGTAGGCAACCGATGATAAGACGTTGCGGTTCTTGAACCAATGCTTCTTGCTGGCCAAAAAGACAAAGCGCATGAAGATGTAGTCACGGAACCAAAACGACAGCGTCATATGCCAACGATTCCAGAATTCCTTGATGTTTTTGGCAACGAACGGCTTGTTGAAGTTCATTGGCGTTTCAACGCCCATCAAGTAACTGATGGCCACGGCAAACAACGAGTAGCCGGCAAAGTCGAAGTATAGATCACCGGCATAGACGTAGGCCACGGCAACAACCCACCAGCTCAAGTGCGGTGCATACATTAAGGCCTGATGCTCAACGGCTGGCAGCCAGACCTGACCAAACAGGTAGGCTAAGACAAATTTGTACAAAAAGCCGATGAATAGATACTTAACGGCTTTATTGACCATCTCGAGATATTTTTCACGACTTGGGACCTTGCGATAGTCCTTGGAAAAGCGCCGGTAGCGATCAATTGGACCAGAAGTGATGGTTGGCATAAACAGCAAAAAGCGAATGAATTTCCACCAATTGATGTCTTTAACAGCACCATCACGCGTTTCAATGATTGTACCAACCGCCCGAAACGTCAGATAACTGATGCCCAAAAAGCCCAACAGCGAATTGTGGCCAACCATGGCTGGCGTGAATTTAACGATGATGATCGGCAAAAGCGATAAAAAGGTCAGCAGATAAAAAACGCCGGCCGTGTTCTTTTGCTGGCGATAGTGGAAGTACCACATGACCAGAATCGTTTGATAGATCACATAGCCGATCAAAGAAAGCATCTGTGGGGCACTGGAGCCATCAAACATAAAGAACAGAAAAAGAAAACTGATAATTGCTTCATACCAGACCAGACGCTTGCCAAAATACAGGCTGATACCCATTGGCAAAATCGCAATCAGCAGGTAGATGAAGTAAGACGGCGTGCCATAAGCGGTATAGTTGGGAAGACTTTCAAGCCAGCTCATGATTGGTTGGCCTCCGCGATCATCTGCTTAACCGCAATCTTGCCATTGGCCGACTTAGGAAAGCTGTCAACGTAGACAAATTGGGTTGGCATCATGTAGTCCATGATCTTGCCGGTCAGGCTTTGGCGAATGGCCTGCGTCAGCTCTTTTTCATCCTTAAAGTCGTTTGGCTGGGCGATCACGTAGCCGATCAGGTGGCTGACCTGGTGCTTTTTGTTGTACTTAGGTACGGCTACGGCCTGTTTGATGTATTCGCTTAGTTCCAGACTGTTGCGGACCTCATCCAGCTCAACGCGAAAACCGTGCAGTTTAATCTGAAAGTCCATCCGGCCAATGATGTGGCGAATACCGTCTTGATCGATGAATCCTTCGTCACCGGTACGGTATGATTGAACGCCATTATACTTAAAGAAGTTCTTAACCGTTTTTTCTGGATTGTTCATGTAGCCCTTTGCTACGCTGTCACCACTGATGATGATTTCACCACGCGCATTGGGTTCGCTGACGGGGTGACCGTCTTGCCAGATTGTGGTGGTAACGCCAGGCTTGTCATAGCCGATTGGCAGCCGTTCGTGACTGTTGGCCATGGCTGGTGTGATCTCCATGCTGGTAACGGCTACGGCAGCTTCGGTTGGCCCATAGGTATTGAAAACATGGGCATCCGGGAAACGCTTGAACAGCCGCTTAACGGTTGAGGTCGTCAATTCTTCGCCACAGAACACAAAATATTTAAGGTTAGGCATCTGTTCATGATTAAACTGTGGACTAAGCAATGCCATGTCACCAAAAGAAGGCGTGCCGACAAAGACCGTGATGTCAAGTTTTGGCAGCGTGGTAAATAATTGGCCCAGGTTTTGGACGACTGACAATGGCAAGGTCTGGACCGTACTGCCCGAAAGCAGTCCCGTCAGCCAGTACATATGTGAAACGTCAAATGAAAATGGCACCTGGCCTAAATAGATCTGATGGTCCGGGATATTGAAACTGTCGCCACGCATCCAGTTAACAAATGAGCAGATGTTATCGTGGCTGATCTCGACTCCTTTTGGTGAGCCAGTCGTACCAGACGTAAACAGCACGTAGAATGGCTGATCGCCTGTGACCTCATGGGTAATCTCATAAGGCGTTTTTTTGGCAAAGATCTGTTTCAGCTCATATTTGTCGATCACGGCCCCATCATAATTTAATCTTTCAACGGGAAAGTCGTCGATGGCCACAACCAAGCGCGGATTAGCGGCATCAATAATTGACTGCATCCGTGGCAGAGCTGAGCCAACCTCGACAGGAATATAGGCATGACCAGCTTTTAGGCCACCAACAAAGCCAGCCACCATTTCAAATTGATGGTCGCCATAAAACATGATGGGACCATTTTCGGGAACGATTTTTTCTTGGTCAAGCCAAGCGGCAAACGCATTGGAGTCAGCCAATAAATCTTGATATGTGTGAGTCTGACCCATTTCGTCATAGACGATGCGATCGGCATTTTCTTTTGCCACGCGGTCAAACTCGCGAACGATGTTAGAAATCATTTTTTCCTCCGCTAGAATTCATTATAGATAAATGGTGCCTGTCCAGCGCCATAGTATCCGTATAAATAGATCAAAAGCATTAAGACGATAAAATAAAAGAACGTTTTAAGCAGAAATCCAGCAACAGGGTGGCGTTTGAGAGCTGCCAACATTCACTAATCAACTCCTTTGCCTAATATTTTCTTAGAAAGGTACCACCTTACTATATACCAAATAGCGAAATTCAAATGTTAAGCCTTGCTTAAGAAAACTAACGGTTTTACAAACGAATCCCTTATTACTTATGCCAAAAACGTCTTAATATCGCTATTTATTAACCATTATCCAAAAAATAAATCGCTAGAAAATATTAACAAAAATCGCTAGAAAATATTAACAAAATACGAAGAAATTTTGAATTTGAACCAAGTTAATTTTCAGTTGGCATTATGATATAATGTTGACGATGCGAATGTTTGTTCGATGGAAAGGAAGATCTCATGAGATTTTTACATACGGCCGATTGGCATATCGGTAAGAAACTGCATGATTTTTCGCTTGCTGAAGAGCAGGCCGCGGCGTTTGATCAGATTGAACAGCTGGCTAAAGACTATCAAGTCGATGCTGTCGTGATTGCCGGTGATCTGTATGATCGAGGCTTAGCCAGTGAGCAGTCGGTCGAGCAGCTGAATGGAATGCTCAAGCAGCTGAATCTAAATGATCATCTGCCGCTATTGGCGATCAGCGGCAACCATGATTCGGCCGCACGCCTGGCTACGGGCAGTGAATGGTTCGAGACAACCGATTTTTACCTGCATACGACGCTGGCCAGTGCGTTTGAGCCGGTCACGATTATGGATACGCAGTTTTTTCTGCTGCCATTCTTTAACCTGCAGGCGGTCCGCAATTATTTTGAACAAGACGTTAAGACGATCAGCCAGGCAATGACTTTGATTGTTGGTAAGATGAAGCAGCTTTTCGACCCCGATAAAAAGCATGTTCTGGTAGCGCACTTTTTCGCGGCCGGCAGCTCACATACTGATTCTGAAATTCAAGTTGAAGTTGGAGGCTTGGATGCCGTGCCAACTTCATTGTTAAGAGATTTTGACTATGTAGCGCTGGGTCACCTGCACAATCCACGGGCCTTAAATGAAGAACGCATGCGCTATAGTGGCTCACCGCTCAAATTTTCGGTTTCTGAGGCCAATATTCAAAAAGGCGTCTGGATCGTTGATACTGACCCATTCAAACTAACTTGGGTACCCTTGCAGCCATTGCATGATCTGGTGGTTTTAAAGGGATCGTTTAAAGAACTGACAACGGGTGATCTAGCCGTTAAATACGATCAGACACAAGACTATGTAGCTATTCAACTGACAGATACAAAGCTGATCGATGATTTGATGAATCGACTGCGCATTCACTATCCAAAAATTATTGAAATTAATCGTCCCAATCAGCAAAGCAATGCAGATCTTAAGACGATGCAGACAGCCAAAATGGATCCGATGTCATTATTAAACGAGTTTTATGGCATGGTTCATGCTGATCAAAAGCTTGATGATCAGCAGCGTCAATGGGCACAAGATGCTTTAACCGAAATTGAGGAGGGGTAAAAATGAAGCCGTTAAAGCTCAAATTAGAAAACTTCGGCTCATATGTCGATGAAACCATTGATTTTACTGAATTTGATGAAGTGCCGCTCTTTTTGATCAGTGGTAAAACGGGCAGTGGCAAGACAACGATTTTTGATGCAATGTGTTTTAGCCTGTTTGGTTCAACGACTGATGATGACAATCGTAATGGTCGGACGGCAGAAAAACTGCGCTCTGACTTTGCCGACGCTAAAGAATTGACCCGGGTAACGTTTTGGTTTGAGCATCAGAAAAAAAACTATCAGGTTGTTCGCGAACCCAAGCAGGATCGCCATAAAACGCAAAAGGTCAATCTTTTCTATGAAAAAAACGGGCAAAAAAAAGAAATTACCAAGGTTACTGATGCCAACCACTTTATTGAAGATCTTTTAGGCATCAACGCTGAGCAGTTTCGTCAGATTGTATTGCTGCCGCAAGGAAAGTTTCGTGAGTTTTTGGAATCAGACAGCAATAACAAAAACGAGCTGTTGGCTGAATTGTTTGGTACGCAACTGTATGCTGATTGGACGCAAAAAATGAAAGATCAGCTGACAACAATGCAGACGGCCAGCCATGACAGTCAAAAACAGATGGAACAGCTGATGGTAGGCATTACCGAGCTGGCTGATCAAAAAGAACCTGCGCAATGGCTGAAAACAGCTGCAGAACTGATGCAGCAGCGTCAACAAGCACTTGAAAAACAGACTCAGGATGCCAAAGCAGCACAAGCCAAAGCTGAGAAACTGAATGAGCAGTTTCACGTGGAACAAAATCTGCAGCAGGCTTATAATGAACTGGCAAAAAATCAGGCAGCCAAACAAGAATTGGATCAGCAGCTGCCAATGATTCAAAGTCAGCAGCATCTGATTGATGAGTTGCAGTGGGCTCGTCAGCAACAAAGTGAATATGATGCCTGGCAACTGGCCCAGTCGACGGTACTGGGGCTGAAAAATAGTTTGAAACAGCGTAAAAGTCAAGCCAAACGTCTTGATCAACAGCTGCAGAATTTACAGAAGTCCAGTCAAGCGCTGCAAACTCAGCAGCCACTGATCGATCAAATCAATCAACAAAAAATTGCCTTGGAAAATCAATTGCCACGCTACCAAGAAACGGCGATCCTCAAGCAGCAGATTCAAACTGAACAACAACAGTTAAAGCACTTGACTGATGAGGCACAGTCCGCCCAGACTGCCACCCAGCAGCAGATAAATCAGGTAGACCAATTAACAAGACAAGCTCAAAAACTGCAGCAGCAGACTGACAGCCGCTTGATTGAAAGACAGCTTGAAGCACGCAATGTCAGCCAAAAATTATTGGAACGACTCCAAACGCTGCAGCAGCATCATCAAGTAATCATCAAACAACAAAATAGTCTGCAGCAAGCTAAGATGGCTCAAAAACAGGCGACTCAAAATTACCGGACGGCACTGACTGAGTTTCAAACCGCTGATCAAAAACACGCGGCCTTACAGATTGCTGAACTGGCTACACATTTAAAGTCTGGCTATCCTTGTCCAGTCTGCGGCTCAATCGAGCATCCACAGCCCGGCAATCTGGTTGCTCAAGTTTCACTGGATGAGATTCAAGCTGCCGGCAGTGCTTTAAAACAAGCACGCCAGGAACTGGATGATGCACAGGCTCAACTGGCCAAGACGCAGGAAAAAGAGTACGGTTTAGAAGAACAGCTAAAAGATCAAGTTCAAGACTATACTGACGAGCTGACGCAGCTAAAAGATGCCAGTCAGCTTCCAGATGCAGATTTGGATCAGCTGACTCTAGAACTGCGGCAGCGTGCTCAAACGGCTGAAAAAGACTATGCCCAAACGCAGATGGCGATCCAAGAATTAAAGGCAATCCAACAGCAACAGCAAGCTGAACAGCAAAAACTAGATCAATTGACCCAACGTCAACAAGAACTAGATCAAACGCGTCAGCAACAGGCGGCAAAAATGGCTGAGCTTAATGGTGAGCTGACGGCCAAATTAAAGCAGCTGCCAAATGAGTTTGCTGATTTGAATGCGGCCCAACAGCAGGTTCAAGTCTGGCAAAATCAGCTGCAAAAATATCAGCAGCAAACCGAGCAGACTCAAGCTGAATTACAAGATTATCAAAAACAGGCAGCTGCTATTCAGGCTACCATCAAGCGGGATCAAGAAAGTCTGGCTGAGCAATTACAGCGCGCGCAACAGTTGCAGGAAACGCTGCAGCAGGCTTTGCAAAATCATGACCCTAAAGCAGAATGGTCAAGGTTTGAAACTGATTTTAAACAGCTGAATCAACTGGAAAGTCTGCAGCAAACCGTCAATAACTATCAGCAGGCCATTAAGGTCAATCTTGATCGCTACCAGCATCTTCTAAAAGAAATCAATAATCGACCAAGACCACAAATAGCTGCTACTCAACAGGCATTAAATAAAGCAGCTGAGCAACGCGACCAAAAACAGCGTGAGCTAGGCCAATTAAAAGAACAGTTTGGCCAACAGCAAAAAACGGTGCATCAAGTTGAAGAACTGCAAAAAGTGCAAGGCGATCAGCAGGCTGAGCTGGATCGATTGGCTGATCTGGTCAATACTATGAACGGTAAGAATAACTCGAATCTGTCATTGGAACGCTATGTTTTGCGCCACTACTTTAAAGCGGTTTTGGAAAATGCCAATCGGCGGCTGCATGATCTGACCAATGGCCGCTATGAATTTGTTTTGGATGATAATAGCGGCTCCAATACCAAATGGAGCGGCTTGGAGGTCAGCGTCAGAGATGGTGATGTCGGCAAGGTCCGCAGCGTGCATACCTTATCTGGTGGAGAGACGTTTGTAGCCTCGCTGGCAATGGCGCTTTCATTGGGGGAGATCATTCAGCAGCAGGCTGGCGGGATTCAAATTGATGCGTTATTTGTCGATGAAGGGTTTGGCTCATTGGATCCCGATGCATTGAATAAGGCACTTAATGCTTTGCAGACTTTGGAAGGCAATTCGCGCATGGTTGGGATCATCAGTCACGTTGCTGAGTTGGAAGAACGGATTCCCGACCAGCTTAAGGTCAGCTCAAAAGAGGGTAAGAGTCACGTCAGCTATCAGCATGACTTTGCGGTAAATTAGTCGAAAATGTTGCCAAATAAGTCAGGATGTAATAAGATAGCGATGATATAAAACACGAAGACATTTTAAAGTAGATCCCAAGAGAGCTGGCGGTTGGTGCAAGCCGGCGATCGAAACTCCGGTGTCGTTAAATGTGGGCGGGTAATGCCGCACGGAATCATGACCGTTATCCATGCAGAGCGTGACAAATATTTGTCAAACTTGGGTGGTACCGCGGAACCAGAGCCATTTCGTCCCAAAATAAGGATGAAGTGGCTCTTTTTATATACCTAGGAGGAATTTTAGATGCTCGATATCAAGAAGATTCGCAAAGACCCTGAATTCTTTAAGCAAAAGCTGGCGACGCGTAACGTCGATCCTAAAGACATTGATGAAGTGCTGGCTCTGGACGAAAAGCGGCGCGAACTGCTGCAACAGACCGAAACGCTGAAGGCTAAGCGCAACGCGGCCTCCAAGAAGATCGGTGAAGCCAAGCGCAACCACGAATCAGCTGATGAGGCCATTGCTGAGATGCGTCAGGTTGGCGAAGACATCAAGAAGCTGGACGTTGAGGTCGAAGAAAACGACACGATCTTAAACGACAAGCTGGCACACTTGCCAAACGTACCGCGTGATGGTGTGCCGGTTGGTCCTGATGAAGACAGCAACCGCGAAGAATACAAGGTTGGCGAACCAACTAAGTTTGACTTTGAGCCTAAGCACCACTGGGATCTGGGCGAAAAGCTCGGTATCTTGGACTTTGACCGGGCTGCCAAGGTTTCGGGTGCCCGCTTTGTCTACTACGTTGGTCTGGGGGCTCAATTGGAACGCGCCGTCTACAACTTCATGTTGGATGAACACATGAAGGAAGGCTACACGGAAGTTCTGCCACCATACATCGTTAAGGCACAATCCATGTATGGTACTGGTCAATTCCCTAAGTTTAAGGAAGGCGTCTACCAGGTTAACGGTGAGGACATGACGCTGATTCCAACGGCGGAAGTTCCTTTGACCAACTACTTCTCTGGTGAAGAAATTCCAACCGACAAGCTACCGGTATACGTAACGGCACTGTCGCCATCGTTCCGTTCTGAAGCTGGCTCGGCCGGCCGTGATACACGTGGTCTGATCCGGATGCACCAGTTTAACAAGGTAGAAATGGTTAAGTACGTTAAGCCGGAAACCTCATTTGATGAACTGGAAAAGATGACCAAGAATGCCGAAAATATTTTGCAAAAGCTTGGTCTGCCATATCACGTTATCACGCTGTCGACTGGCGACATGAGCTTTACTTCGGCTGAAACGCACGATATCGAAGTCTGGATGCCAGCCCAAGACAAGTACCGCGAAATCTCCAGCTGCTCGAACTGTACCGACTTCCAGGCACGGCGGATGCACATTACCTACCGTGACGAAAATGGCAAGCTGCAGCTGGTACACACGCTGAACGGCTCTGGTTTGGCGGTTGGTCGGACGGTAGCTGCCATCTTAGAAAACTACCAAAATGCCGATGGTACGATCACGGTTCCAGAAGTGCTGGTACCTTACATGCACGGTATTACCAAGATCACGCCAGAAAACGCAGTGCCATTTAACTATCTGCACAAGTAATCCAATCAGCTCTCAATTTGAAGAGTTGTCAAAATGTCTGGTAAACTAGAGACAAAGAAAGTTTCGACCAAGCCAGACACGGAAAATAAAGCCCCTTGCCGTGTTGGCTTGCTGCACGGAAAAGGGGCTTTATTAGTGCTTTAGAAAGGATGCATATTTATGCCACGCCAATCAATCAAGCTCAAGTGGCTATTCATGGCGAGTCTGCTCAATAATGCCGGCGCCGCGATGCTTTGGCCCTTGACGACGATCTATGTGCATGAGTACTTGAATAAGTCGATGACGGTCGCGGGCTTGGTAATCTTTTTCAGCTCCATGGGGATGATGTTTGGCAATTACCTGGGCGGCTGGCTGTTTGACAACTGGAAGCCTTATGCGGCCGCGGTTATCACCGTGACGGTCGCCACTTTGGGCAATGTCTTGATGATTTTCTTTCATGGCTGGCCGATGTTTCCGATTCTGCTGGCGGTGATCTGCTTTGCGGACGGTTCAGGACTGACGGTAATCAACTCCTATGGCTCAGCCGTCACGGGACATACTGCCCGTTACGTCTATAACATGCTGTATATGGCACTTAACGTGGGGGTCGTAGTTGGGACGCTGCTGGTTGGGACGCTGCTGGATCTGGGAATCGAGATTGTCTTTATCGTGGCCAGCGTCTGTTATGCGGCTTATCTTTTGATTACGGTGCTGCACTTTAACGTTGACGTGCGGCCCAAACAAACGGCCAAGAACCAAAAGGCAACCGTCAACAAGAGTCCGCGTCATAACGTCCACATCGTTTATGCCTACTGTTTGTGTCTGGTAACGGTCTATTTGAGCTATGCTTTATGGGAAAGCGTCATGTCGGTACACATTACCGATATGCATATTCCGTTCTTTGCCTACAGTCTATTATGGACGATCAATGGAGCGGTCATTGTCTTGGGACAGCCGCTGGTTACCCGACTGGCAGACTATCTGTCGGTTAAGCGGCAAATCATTATTGGAATTGCGATCTTTGCCATCTCGTTTCCACTGCTGATCTGGGTGCACAGTTTTGCGATGTTTGTCGTTGACTTTGTGATCCTGACGATCGGTGAGATGGTTGGAATTCCTTCCGTGCCGGCTTATATCGATGTCTTGACCGTTGCGGAGGAAACCGGTAAGTATCAAGGCATGCCCAACGTTGCCATGTCGATTGGCCGGGCGCTGGGACCGGTGTATGGCGGTTGGATGGTTGACCAGGCCGGCTATAACTTCTTGTTTGTCTCGGTCTTTGCCATGATGCTGGTTACCTGGCTGTACGCGATCATGGTTTCAAGACGCTCAGTCAAGATTATTAAGTAAAAATGACCTGTCAATTGTGGCAGGCCATTTTTTAATTTCTGCGTTATTTTGGCATAGATGATCCAAGCTATCGAAAATTAATGCGCCGCCTGCAGATAGCCAAGACTATAATATATGTAGAAATGAAATCGTTTTCGAAAAAAGGAGTGGATATTTAGAGGGGACGGCGATTGTAATGACGAATTCAAAGGTACGGGATAATCAGTTAAGCTTTGCCGGGCTGGTCGCAATCTGTGTCAGTGCCATGATTGGTTCGGCGATTTTTGATCTGCCCAAAAACATGGCGACGGTTGCGGGGGCAACAGCGCAGATTCTGGCCTGGATTACGACAGGGATTGGCATGTGGCTGATTGCTGAGGTCTTTATGATTCTAAGTGCCGTAAAGCCTGATTTGACGGCCGGTATGTATGATTATGGCGTCGAAGGATTTGGACCATTTGTCGGTTTTTTGACGGCTTGGGGGTATTTTGTGTCCAACTGTGCGACCAATGCAGCGTTCGCGGTATTGGTCATGAATACGCTCAACTACTTTTTCCCTGGTACGTTTGCCGGTGGCAACAATTGGCCATCGATGATCGGGGCCTCGCTTTTGACTTGGGGGATGACGGTGCTGACGTTAAAAGGCACTAAATCTTCCAACCGGATGCAAAAAATTGCCATGATTTTCTTAATGATCGTAATCACCGTCTTGATCATATCCTTAATGGGCAACTTCAGCTGGGAGAAATTCACGACTGACATGCAAGCCAACGTGGTGATGCCATCCGTGCACAATCTGAATCTGGGCAGTGTATCTCAGCAGACGCTGGCCACGATGATGGTTACGCTGTGGATGTTCAGCGGGATTGAGGGAGCAGCAGTCATGGCGGGCCGTGCCAAGAAGCGTAGCCAGGTCAGAATGGCAACGATGGTCGGGTTCTTGATCTGCATTACGATTGATATTTTGATCAGCCTGCTGTCGCTGGGGGTATTCTCATATGGTCAGTTGATGCATCTGGCCTCGCCTTCAACGGCTGCGATTCTGACCAGCATCTGGCATAACGTCTGGGGCCGCAACATCATCAGTCTGACCTTGATCTTAACGGTGCTGGCCAGCTGGATCTCTTGGCTGGAAATGATTTGTGAGCTGCCACAGCATGCCGCTAAACAAGATGGTACCTTCCCAAAGGCGTTTGCCAAGACCAATGCCAATGATCAGCCAGTGTTTGCTATTTTGGTAGCAACCATTACGATTCAAGCGATTATTCTGATGGCACATTATGATGGTCAAGCTTATGAAAAACTGCTTTTAATCAGTGCTGCGACAACGATTCCACCATACCTGGTTGCTGAGGCCTACTTGTTTAAGATCGCGCTGCATCGCGAATACGGCGGCAAGCACAACCCTAAGCGGGGGATGATTGTTGCGGGCCTGGCCTTTGTCTACACAATGCTGATGGGAATTTCGGCGGGGCTGAAATACACGGTCGCCGAATTCATCGTTTATTTAATTGGGATGCCGATGTATCTGTATGCTCGTCGTCAGCATGGTCAACAAATCTTTACGCATGCGGAAAAGATTTTGGCTGCCGTGATTATCGTGATTGCCGTTTTTGGCATCGATGTCTTGATGGGCTTGATCAAACAGCCGTTTATGACGCTGCTTTCACTGGGCCACTAAATGAGTATCAAAAAAGCTTTGCGCAAAATCTGCGCAAAGCTTTTTCAATTAGGCAAAGTAGTCCAGACCCATAGCGTGACGGACTTCAGCCAGCGTTTGGTTGGCTACTTCATTGGCATCGGCACAGCCTTGCTTGAGCATGTCGTAGACGGCAGGAATGTCCTTGGCAAACTCAGCGCGGCGCTCGCGAATTGGCTTGAGCTCGTTGTTTAAGACCTCAAACAAGTAGCGCTTGATCTTAACGTCGCCCAGGCCACCAGCTTGATATTGTTCCTTTAATTCCTGCACCTTTTCCTTATCGGGATCAAAGATGTCCAGGTAGGTGAAGACGACGTTGCCTTCAATATGGCCAGGATCCTCAACGTGAATGTGGGTTGGATCAGTATACATGGACATGACCTTCTTTTGCAGCGTCTTTTCGTCATCGCTTAAGTAGATGGCATTGCCCAAAGACTTGCTCATCTTGGCATTGCCGTCTAGACCAGGAATCCGTCCTTGCCCTTTTGGCGGGAAAATTCCCTTTGGCTCAACCAGAATGTCGCCATAGATATTATTGAATGAACGGACGATTTCCCGTGCCTGTTCCATCATTGGCTCCTGGTCATCGCCAACTGGTACCAGCTCACACTTAAATGCCGTGATATCAGCGGTTTGGCTGACAGGATAGGTTAAAAAGCCGGCCGGAATTGAACGGTTAAAGTTCTTCTGCTGAATCTCGGCCTTAACGGTTGGGTTGCGTTCCAGCCGTGATAACGTAACCAGGTTCAAGTAGTACATGTTGAGCTCGGATAAAGCAGGAATCTGTGATTGAATGTATATCGTTGACTTGGCTGGGTCCAGACCGACTGCCAGATAGTCTAAGGCGACTTGAATCAGACTGTTGTGGATTTTTTCGGGATCACGGGCATTGTCGGTCAAAGCCTGCTGATCGGCAATCATGATGAACATGTTGTAGTTGCCGCTGTTTTGCATTCGCACGCGTTCCTTTAGTGAGCCAACGTAATGGCCAATGTGCAGCTTACCGGTTGGCCGGTCGCCGCTTAAAACGACTTTTTTGCTGGGATCAAACTTCATAAGAAAAACTCCTTTCAGCACCAAAAAAGACCGCCCTCTCCAAATGAGAATAGGACGATCTTTACCGCGGTGCCACCTAATTTAGGGGAAATCCCCTCACTTAAATGCTTTGATTCAGTTGTTGGCACCGCTCCATTTCGCTTGGCCATGATCCCTCTCAGCAGTTGGAATCTCTCTGTCAGTGGTTTTGCTACTAACGCACGGTACATATTAGCTACATTATAACGCGAAAACCGTTGCTTGGGTCAACTACTTCTTGACCCGTGCCAGCCAGTAGCGCTTCTTACCTTTGCGGACGATCACGAACTTGCCGTCAAAGTGCGTGCCGGGATCGATTTCAGCATTCTCGTCCGTAATCTGCTCGCCATTGATGCGGATGGCGCCATTCTTGACGTCTTCGCGGGCCTGACGACGGGAAGGCTCAATCTTGGTGTCGTCAACCAGCCACAGGATAATGTTCTGTTTTTGGTCGGCAACCTCAACGGATGGCATGTTCTTGAAGCCTTGTTCGATTTCGTTGGCCGTTAAATCGGCAACGTTGCCGGAGAACAGGGCCTTAGTGATGCGTTCGGCTTCTTCAACGGCGTTTTCGCCATGGACGAACTTGGTAACTTCGCGTGCCAGCGTCTTTTGGGCCTCGCGCTTCCATGGCTCGGTTTTGACTTTTTCGGCCAGGGCATCGATTTCTTCCTTGCTCAGGAAAGTGAAGTACTTCAGGTATTTAACGACATCGCGGTCATCCTGGTTGATCCAGAATTGGTAGAACTCGTATGGTGTCGTCTTTTCTGGATCTAGCCAGACGGCACCGCCCGCCGTCTTGCCGAACTTGGTACCATCTGATTTAAGCATCAGCGGAATCGTCAGACCAAACGCTTTGGCATCAGGGCCTTCAATCTTATGGATCAGATCAATTCCGGAAGTAATGTTGCCCCATTGATCAGCACCGCCGATCTGCAGGTGTACATCGTTATGCCGGTACAGATGCAAAAAGTCGATTGACTGCAGAATCTGGTAGGTGAACTCGGTGTAGGAGATCCCAGCCTCCAATCGGCTGGAAACGACTTCCTTGTTCAGCATCGTGTTTACGCTGAACAGCTTGCCGTAGTCGCGCAGAAAGTCGATCATGCTCAGTTTGGACAGCCAGTCGTAGTTGTTGACGATGGTGAAGTTTTCCGTCCCGAACAGCTTGATCATCTGGTTGGTCAGGGCCTTAACGTTGTGCTCTAGCTGGGATTCCGTCTGCAGGGTCCGTTCGGTTTTGCGCCCGGATGGATCCCCAATCGCACCGGTCCCGCCCCCAATGATGATAACGGGATGGTGACCGGCCAGCTGGAATCGCTTCAGCATCATAAACGGAATCAAGTGGCCAATGTGCAGGCTGTCGCCAGTGGGGTCGGTGCCGCAGTAAAGGCCGATCTTTTCGTTTTCCGTCAGTTCGCGCAGGCCTTCTTCGTCAGTTACTTGATTGACGGCTCCCCGCCAGGTCAGTTCATCAATAATATTCATTTATATACCTCCAAAAAATACAATGAGGAACGAAAAAACGCCCCCGAACCGCTTTGGCTCAGGGACGAATTGCTCGTGGTACCACCCATCTTCGTGCATGACGCACCTCATTTGTTTCAGTTCGGCGACGTTGCTGCAAGACTGTAATTCGTCAAACGATCGTGCACCGGTTCTCAGCCTTGCCGGTTCTCTGTGAGCAGGGGATCGCTGCCTACTGAATTCTTGCGCGTCTTAGATAGCAGTATTTAAACATGAATTTGTGCAAAAAGTCAAGTCGCTTAAGAATGTTAAATCGACAGCGGTTTCAAAATTAAAAGTTAACAGGTGCCAAAAAACTGGTTAATTGAATTTTAGATTTACTTAATTAAGTTTTTTGAAATAGTTACATTCTTTAATTAATTATAGTGGCCTTACAATGTTAATTGTTCATGGTTTTGGCATGATTATATTTATTTTTATATTAAAAAGGTGATAAAGTATTCAGTACGCGAATATTAGTAAATGGTTAAAAAATAAGTAAAAAGGAGTGAGGAATTTGAAAAAGTCATGGTGGCAACGCACAATTATCAGCTGCGCGGTAATGCTGATGGCAACGTTCGCTGGATTATTTGTCAACAAGCAGGTGGCGCATGCCGAACAGACCTACACGATCGGGGTTGTCGACACCTTTGCTCCCTTTGAAATTCAAAACAAGCAAGGGACCTATACCGGTAAAAATCCCGGAATTGAGCCTGAAATGATTCGTATGATTGCCAAGCACGAGCATTTCAAGTATCAATACAAAATCATGAGCTTTAACGCCATTCTGCAAGCCATGCAGTCTGGACAGATCGATGCCGGTATGGGTGGGATGAGTGTTACCGACGAACGGAAGGCAACGATCGACTTTTCAACTTCCTACTATAAAGACGGGATCGTGATGGCGGTCGGCAAAAACAGCAAGATCACCAAGATGAGCCAGCTCAAGGGCAAGACGGTTGACGTTAAGTCTGGGGCTGCTGGTGCCTTGTACGCTGAATCCATCAAGGACAAGTACGGCTTTAAGATCAAGTACTTTACGACTTCTAATGCAATGTGGAATGACGTTAAGAGCGGTAACGGGGCGGCTACGTTTGATGACGGTCCGGTTCTGCAATACGGGATTCGCAATGGTATGCCTTTGAAGATCGTCACTAAGCAGATCAATGCCACGCCAATCGCAATTGGCTTTAAGAAAGGTCAGAACAAAGAACTGCAGGCCAAGATCAACGATGGGATCAAATGGATGCAAAAGACGGGCCGGATGCAAAAGCTGATTGACAAGTACACGAAAGGCAGCGGTACGAAGACTGAAAGCAGCAAGAACCGGACGATCTTCGGGCTGATCAGAAACAACCGCAAAGCCTTGCTGACCGGTCTTTGGGAAACGATTAAGCTGACGATCATTGGTTCACTGTGCGCTTTGGCGTTTGGTCTGGTATTAGGTGTTATGGGAATCGCGGAAGGCAAGTTCTGGAAGGGCCTTTCCAGCACGATTATCTACATCTTCCGTGGCATTCCAATGATGGTGCTGGCCTTCTTTATCTACATTGGGCTGCCAAACGTAATTGGTCAAAAGATTCCGCTGTTTACGGCTGGGGTCTTGACTTTGATGCTTGATGAAGGGGCCTATGTTGGTGCCATTGTCCGAGGTGGCTTTGAAGCCGTTGACGTTGGTCAGTGGGAAGCTGCCCGCAGTCTGGGTCTGCCATACTCCAAGGCGCTGGTTAAGGTTATCGCGCCGCAAGGACTGAAAATTATGGTGCCATCCTTGGTTAACCAATTGATCATCACGCTCAAGGATACTTCAATTCTTTCGGCAATTGGGGTCATGGAGCTGACGCAAACGGGGACGGTCATCATTGCCCGGAACATGGAAGGGTTCAAGATGTGGCTGATCATTGCCGTTATGTACATGATCATCATCACGCTGCTGACGTGGCTGTCGAATTACGTACAAAAGAGAATGGAGGCATAGCATGGACAAGCAATACAAGGTACAGGTCAAGGACCTTCACAAGAGCTATGGCGACAACGAGGTCTTAAAAGGAATCTCATTGGACGTTAAGCCAAGTGAGGTTGTCTGCATGATTGGGCCTTCTGGTTCGGGTAAGAGTACGTTTCTGCGCTGTCTGAACCGCTTGGAAGTGCCAAACAGCGGTCATATCTACATTGATGGCTACGACATTGCCGACCCGAAGACTGACATCAACCTGGTGCGCCAAAACATCGGGATGGTGTTCCAACACTTCAATCTGTTCCCTAACATGTCAGTGATCGATAACATCACGCTGGCACCAGTGGAACTCAAGAAGATGAGTAAAGAAGAAGCCCAAGAAGCGGCCCTGCATTATCTGGATATCGTTGGCTTAAAAGAAAAGGCCAATGTCAATCCACGGACGCTTTCTGGTGGACAAAAGCAGCGGGTGGCGATTGCCCGGGCGCTGGCGATGAAACCGGACGTGATGCTGTTTGACGAACCAACCAGTGCCCTTGACCCGGAAATGGTTGGTGACGTGCTGGGTGTTATGCAGAACCTGGCTAAAGAAGGGATGACGATGATCGTCGTTACCCACGAAATGGGCTTTGCCAAGCGGGTGGCTGATCGCGTGGTATTCTTCCATGACGGTAAGATTCGCGAAGACGGCACGCCAGAACAGATTTTTGAGCACCCACAGCACCCAGATACCCAGAATTTCCTTAACAAAGTGCTGAACGTATAGTGATTTGTTCGAGATTTCTTGATTTTGGGTTTGACAAACGTTATAAAATCGTTATAATGATTAGTAACTTTTAATTATTGGTCGATTTACAGAGACCCGCTGCCCAGCTGCAAGCACGGGATCGATCTTATGGCATCAACGTTGAAATAAAGGGTGGTTCCTCTATCGACTGCTAGAGCGGCAGGCATATAAGATGTCTGCAAGATGGGTGGAACCGCGTTGCAAAACGTCCCTGACACAAGTTAGTGTCAGGGACGTTTTTATTTTCAGCGAGATCTGCTCACCCCTGTACAGGAATGTTTGTCATTGAGAGTTTTACAGGAGAGAAAGTATGGATGAACAACAAGAACAAAAACTATCACGTGCGCTGAAAAGCCGTCATATCACGATGATTGCCATTGGTGGGGCAATCGGGACCGGGTTGTTCTTAGGCTCGGGTTCGGCAATTCACGCCGCGGGTCCTTCGATCATCTTGTCATATCTGATCGTTGGGATTTTCTGCTTCTTTATGATGCGTGCTTTGGGTGAATTGATCCTGGCCGATACCACCAAGCACTCTTTTATCGATTCGGTTAAAGAATACCTTGGGGACCGGATGGAATTTGTCGCCGGCTGGACTTATTGGTCATGCTGGCTGAGTCTGGCCATGGCCGATTTGACGGCTACTGGGATCTATCTGCGCTACTGGTTTCCAAACCTGCCACAGTGGATCGGGCCATTGGTGATCATCGTCTTATTGATGCTGGTCAACATGATCAACGTTGGTTTGTTTGGTGAAATGGAAAGCTGGTTTGCAATGATCAAGGTGATTGCTATTCTGGCTTTGATCGTTATCGGGCTGATTATGGTTTTCGTTCACTTCCCAGTCAAAGGTGCTGATCCGGCATCATTTACCAATCTGTGGTCGCACGGCGGGTTCTTCCCGAAAGGCATCCTTGGTTTTCTGATGAGTTTTCAAATGGTTGTCTTTGCCTTTGTCGGAATTGAAATGGTTGGGCTGACGGCTGGTGAAACCAAGGATCCTAATAGTGACATTCCGAAAGCCATCAACACGCTGCCAGTTCGGATCGGACTGTTTTATATCGGTTCAATGATTGCCATGATGTCCGTTTACCCATGGAACATGATTAAGACGACCTCCAGCCCATTTGTTCAGCTGTTTCAAGCGGTTGGGATTCCAGGGGCGGCTGCCATCTTGAACTTCGTGGTATTGACGGCTGCCATGTCTGCAACCAACAGTTCAATCTTTAGTACCAGCCGTTCGCTGTATGCTTTGGCAACTGGCCACAACGCACCGGCTAAATTTGCCAAATTAAGCAATCAGGCGGTGCCAAACAATGCTTTGCAGTTCTCGTCATTGATTTTATTTATCGTTGTTATCTTGAACTACATCATGCCAGCCGGAATCTTTAACATTGTTTCTGGGGTCTCAACGATCAACTTTGTCTTTGTCTGGCTGATCATTTTGTGGTGTCACATTGCTTACCGCAAAAAGCATCCTAAAGGTGTTGCTGCTTTTAACATGCCAGGATTCCCATTTACCAGCTGGCTGACGATCATTTTCTTTGTCGGCGTATTGGTTATCTTATTCTTTGTTAAGTCAACGCGGCTTCCGCTTTTGATCAGTTTTGTCTGGTTCATTGCTCTGTTTGTTGGCTATACGGTAATTGCTAAGCACAAGCAGGCTAAAGACTAAAAAGTTTTTATACCAAATTCAAAAGCTTGTTTAGATCGTTTGATTTAGACGAAAAATCTTTGATAATCGTATAATTAGAAAAGCGCTTCCATTGCCATAACGACGCGGCTTGAGTTGACTTTAGGATAGGGACAATTTATAATAAGAGTATGGAAGAAACCTCATCCGTTGCAAATTGTAAATGTATCCAGCAATCGCCTGTAACTGGGGCGATAGCAGCATAACACACCCCACATCACACAATATAAATTGAATTTCCTGAAGAAAGCTTGTTAACTAACTAAATCTAGTGGCCGTATCTAATGTACAACCTTATTTGAGAACGTCGACAATTGAAGTTGCATAAGATCTCTTGGCATAAAGAGACCGAATTAAGTAAGCAAGGTAAATAATCGAGTTTTGATATTTAGTATGGCAACGGCAAGCGCTTCTTCCCAAAAGACCTGGTGATCATCACTGGGTCTTTTATTTTGTTTAAGTGTAAGCGCTTGAGATTCAGCCCAGAAATCGGTAAACTGACATCAATCATCAGCAGCTGTTTGCCTAAATTTGATAATTTGTGCAGAATCTAGGCAAAGCTGTACTAAGGGGGGGACGCAATGGAAAATACAAAGACGATTGGCCGCTTTGAGCTGACGGCGTTGATTGTTGGGGCTACGATTGGCTCGGGAATCTTTGGCATCAGCAGCGATCTGGCCAATGCTGCCGCACCAGGACCGGCAATCTTAGGCTGGCTGATCGTGGGATTGGGTGTCTGGTGTCTGATTGCCTCGTTGAATCATCTTTTGGTCCGTCATCCTAAACAAGATGCTGGCATTTTTGCCTATGCGGGGCTGGTCTTTGGTCCGTTAGGCGAATTCATCTCGGGTTGGGCATACTGGCTGGCTTCTTGGCTGGGCAACCTGGCCTTTGCTACGATTGCAATGAGTGCGTTGGGGACGTTTTGGCCGGTTTTTAAGGGTGGTCAGAATCTGCCGTCAATTTTGCTGGCGATTTTATTAACGATCATTTTCACCGTAATTGTCAGCTACGGCGTTGAGACTACGGCACTGCTTAATTTATTGGGGACGATTGCCAAGTTGATCCCGCTTTTGATTTTTGTAGTTTTCGCTATTTTGGCATTTCACTGGCCGACGTTTATTCATAACTTTTGGGGCCTTGCCCAATCAAACGACAACCCGACGCTGAGCATCTATCATCAAGTTAAAAATTCACTGATGGTAATGATGTGGCTGTTTATGGGCGTTGAGAGTGCCTCGGTCATGGCCCACCGCGCCAAGCGTCATCATGATGCCGTAGCAGCTTCATTTGGTGGCTGGCTGATTTTATTGGTTGTCTATCTGTTGGTTTCATTATTGCCTTATGGGGTCATGACAAGATCACAGTTGGCTGGTGCTGCCCAACCTGCTATGGGCACGATTTTAAGTCAGCTGGTGGGACCATGGGGTGCGGCTTTAATCAGCACTGGTTTGATTATTTCAGTGCTGGTGGCCTGGCTTTCTTGGACCATGCTGCCAGCCGAGGCATTTTTGATGATGGAAAAAGATCAGGTCTTGCCGCGCGCGTTTGGCAGGCTTAATTCGCATCGTGCCCCAACATTTGGGCTTTGGGTCACGGCCATCGTACAGTGTCTGTTCTTGTTCTCACTGCTGTTTACGACTTATGCCTATCGTTTTGCCTATACACTGGGTACGGCAGCCGGCTTGATCGTTTACTTTTTCGTGGGGCTGGATCAGATTAAAGACAGTCTGCAAGAGCATGACTACGGACAATTGATGATTGGCATTTTGCTGACGATTTTTGAGCTGCTTTCACTAGCTTTGGCGGGTTGGCGACAAGTGATGGTATTGTCGTTGAGTCTGTTGCCAGGATTTTTGATCTATTGGCAGGCGCGCCGTTTGCATAAGCAGCGATTAACCAAAGGCGAGTGGCTGACAATGGCTTTAATCAGCATTCTGGCCGTTGTTTCATTGATTTTGATATTAAACAAGACGATTCCGATTGAATAGGAGGAAGGATTATGGTTGAGATTGCACCATTTGGCGTAGAAGCCTGGTTAAACAAGTGGGAAAAAAGCGCCCACTATGACATCTCGCAGAGCACGATTGCATCAATGACGATGGATGAGCTGATGAATCTGGACGGTCATCACGGCGCAGAATTTTATGAGATGCTTAATGCCCAAAAGATGAACTACGGCTGGATTGAAGGCTCCCCCAGCTTTAAGACCGAAGTTGCCAAGCTCTATCGCCACGTAGATCCGCACAATATTCTTCAGACCAATGGCGCAACGGGAGCCAATTTATTGGCACTGTATGCTCTGGTAGAGCCTGGTGACCATGTAATTGCCGAATACCCTTCCTATCAGCAGCTTTACGACATTCCAAAGTCGCTAGGGGCCGAGGTTGAATACTGGCACATTCATGAAGAAGCTGATTGGTATCCAGACATCAATGAGCTAAAAAAACTGCTACGGCCAGATACCAAGCTGATCTGTCTAAATAATGCCAACAATCCAACCGGGACCGTTTTGGATCGTGATTTTTTGCAAGAGGTCGTTGATTTGGCTAGCCAGGTAGGCGCCTACATTTTGGTTGATGAGGTCTATTTACCATTGGATCAGCCCGAAAAGTTCGTTTCCATCGTGGATCTGTATGATAAAGGAATCGCTACCAACTCACTTTCTAAGACGTATTCGGTACCGGGAATCAGAATCGGCTGGACGGCTACCAATGCCGCATTGGCCGAGCGTTTTCGTAAATATCGCGACTACACGATGATCTGCGGTGGGGTCTTTAACGATCTAATGGCCACCTATGTCCTGCGGCATAAAAAACAGGTGTTGGCACGCAATCGCAAGCTGGTTTTAGGTAATTTGAAGATCTATCAAGACTGGATTGAACATGAAGAACGGGCCAGCGTGGTGATACCACAAGCAGTCTCGACATCATTTCCCAAGCTGGACGTACCAGTTGATATTCACCAGTTCTGTGAGCAGCTACTGGCTGACCAGGGCGTATTGCTGGTGCCGGGGGACGCGTTTGATACGCCGAGACACGTCAGATTGGGCTACTGTGCGCCGCAGGCAACGCTAACAGAAGGGCTGAGACGACTTTCGCTTGCTTTGCATCAATACGACTGATAACGGACTTTGTTCAATTTCAAACGTTTGCATTTTTCACTAAGTGTTTGATTTTTTGCCAATCAGGATATTTTGACGTGGTATACTAAAGATCCTTGGCAGGGGCAGCGAGGCTGATCACTACTTAATTGTAAGTGGTTACAGCCTCGCTTTTCTTTTGGCTGGTTAAATGGTCTAGCAAACAACATATGAAACTTTAAACGTTTTACCGAGGAAATTAGAAAAAAGTTTGTGAAATTTAAATCACACTTCTTTAACATTTTTTAAAGTTTTGCCTTGATTTAAAACCTTTTACTTCCGAATAATGCTGGTAACGGTTTCATAGTTTCACAAAGTTGGCTAATGTATGCGGTTTACAGTTTTACAAAAGATGGGTATATTATTATGGCACGCAAGATTTCTTGGTTCGACTGCAATTATTCCGCTATTCTGAGATGCCAAGAAATTGCGATTGAGAAAAAGTTAGATTCAGTTTTTAAGAAAGGTGTTATATCCATGTATCTTGCAATTAACATTCTTGGGTTGCTTGTCTTCTTGGGTATCGGTTTTCTGTTCTCTAAGGACAAAAAAGCGATCAACTGGAAAGCAATTGCTATCATGATTGTATTGAACCTGGTCCTGGCCTGGTTCCTGACTGGTTCAGCTGCTGGTCGTGCCGGCGTTAAGGCCGCTGCCGACGGTTTTGCTTGGATCGTCAACATTTCTGCTAAGGGTACTGTTTTTGCCCTGGGTGCCTGGTACAATGTTAAGAACCTGAACTTCATCTGTTCTGCGTTGATGCCAATCCTGATGATCGTTCCACTGTTCGACATCTTGACTTACATCGGCTTCTTGCCATGGATCATCAAGTGGATCGGTAAAGGTCTGTCATTCATCACGGGTCAGCCAAAGTTCGAATCATTCTTTGCCGTTGAAATGATGTTCCTGGGTAACACGGAAGTTCTGGCCGTTTCCGGGATGCAAATCCGTAAGCTGACCAAGGCTCGTAACCTGACCATCGCCATGATGTCCATGAGCTGTGTTACGGCTTCGATCCTGGGTGCCTACATCCAAATGATGCCTGGTCAATTTATCCTGACTGCCGTTCCAATCAACATCGTTAACTCACTGATTGCTACCAGCCTGCTGAACCCAGTTACGGTTACTGAAGCAGAAGACACGATTGAAAAAGTTGGTAGTTCTGAAGATGGTAAGAAGGAACCATTCTTCAGCTTCCTGGGCGACTCCATCCTGGGTGCCGGTAAGCTGATCCTGATCATCGTTGCTAACGTTGTTGCCTTCGTTGCTCTGGCTGCTTTGATCGATGCCATCCTGGCTCTGTTCTGGAAGCAATTGTCTTTGGAAAGCATCCTGGGTGTCATCATGTTCCCATTTGCTTGGCTGCTGGGTCTGCCTGTTCACCAAGCATGGATGCTGTCACAAGACATGGGGATGAAGCTGGTTACGAACGAATTCGTTGTTATGGGTGAAGTTACGGGCAAGATTGCTTCCTACCCACACCACCTGCAAGCCGTTCTGACCACGTTCGTTACTTCCTTTGCCAACTTCGGTACGCTTGGTATGATCATTGGTTGTTTCAAGGGTATCGCCGACAAGGAAACCAACGACTACATCGCTCAAAACATTGGCTACCTGCTGCTGTCTGGTATCTTGGTATCACTGCTGTCTGCAGCCTTTGTTGGTCTGTTCGTTTGGTAAGATCTATGACTGCATGCGCCTAACGCGTTTTGCCAGTCAAAAGGGGGCTGGCCGTCCATTCCGGTTGGCCCTTTTGTTTCCCAGAAAAGTAAAAGCGCTTACTGACGCTTGATTGTAATTTTAAGGAGGAATTCCTGATGACGACTAAGATTATTATGGACACTGATCCTGGTATTGATGACGCAGCTGCTTTGACGATGGCAATCAACAGCCCAGAACTTGACTTGAAGCTGATCACGGCGGTTGCTGGTAACGTTTCAGTTGATAAGACGACGGCCAACGCCTTGAAGATCGTTAACTTCTTTGGCAAGCAAGGCGAGATTCCAGTTGCAGAAGGGGCCAAGGAACCTTTGATCAAGCCATTTGAAGACGCAGCGCGGATCCACGGTGCGTCTGGGATGGAAGGCTACGACTTTGGTAATGACTACGGTGCCCCAATTGAAAAGAGCGCCGTGCAAGCCCTGCGCGATGCCATCATGGCCGAAGACGAAATCACGCTGGTGCCAACTGGTTCCTACACCAACATTGCGCTGCTGTTCAAGGAATTCCCAGAAGTTAAGAGCCACATCAAGCAAATCGTTGCGATGGGTGGTTCCCTGACTGGCGGTAACATGACCAGCGTTGCCGAATTCAACGTCTTCACTGATCCTCACGCGGCTGAGATCATGTACAAGTCTGGCGTGCCAATCGTAACGGTTGGTCTGGACGTTACGCTCAAGGCCTTGCTGACGCAGGACAGTCTGAACGCCATCAAGGACATGAATGAAACTGGTAAGATGCTTTACGGTCTGATCAGCCACTACAACGACGTCAGCGCTGAAACTGGCGGTCACCCAATGCACGACGTCAACACGATCTTCTACCTGCTGCACCCAGAAGCATTTACGACCAAGGACGTTTGGATTGACATTCAAACTGATGGTCCTGCAATCGGTGCCATGGTTGGCGACATTCGTGGTGCCTACCATGACGGCAAGACTAACGCCAAGGTATGTGTTGACATCGACGCGGCTGCCTTTAACAAGTGGTTTGTTGAAGAAGTCAGCAAGATGCGCTAAAACCAAATAATCATCTGAAGGCTGACCAGTTTTCAGATCAAAAGCCGATTGATTCGCCAACCGCGATTCAACCGGCTTTTTGTGTATCTTGAACCAACGTTGAAAATGGTCCGTTACCGTTGCTGGATACGGGGCTGACAGCGGGTTTATCGAGCTAGCGCGACGGCATTTAAAAATCCGCTGGAAATCGTTGGAGTGCTTGAAACAATGGCTTTTTTGGGGTAAAGTAATGGAGTATGTGAAACATCTTCCTGTTTCACAAAGGAGGACTTATGACACCGGAAGAATTTCGACGGGCACTGCAGGATCACGGCATTGAACTGACTGATTCTCAGATGGCTCAATTTGCGACTTATTACGAGGATCTGGTGGCCACCAACGAACATGTCAATTTAACGGCCATCACGGATCAAAAAGAAGTTTATCTCAAGCACTTTTATGACTCACTGACCGGAGCCTTAGCTGAACCCCGGCTGCAGACTGAGGCTTTGACACTGTGTGATATTGGCGCAGGAGCAGGCTTTCCATCGCTGCCGCTTAAAATTGCTTTTCCGCAGTTAAAGATTACGATCGTGGACTCATTGAACAAGCGGATTAAATTCTTGGACGACTTAGTCAATAAGCTGGGGCTAAACGACGTCAACTTGATTCATGATCGGGCTGAGACCTTCAGTGCCAAAAAGAGCCCATATCGTGAAAGTTTTGATGTGGTGACGGCACGGGCCGTAGCCAGACTGTCGGTTTTAAGCGAACTGTGCCTGCCAGCAGTCAAGGTCGGCGGCGAGTTTATCGCTTATAAGGCCAGTGCTGCTAAAGACGAGCTGCAAAAGGGCGGTAAGGCAGTCAAAGCATTGGGCGGTCAGGTTGATCATACGACTAAGCTGACGCTGCCTGGTACGGATGAGGAACGCAACTTGATCGTAATTGAAAAAGTTGCCGCCACGCCGAAAAAATACCCTCGGCGCCCAGGGTTACCCAACAAGCAGCCAATTGAGTAGATGAGTAGAAAAGAGGACTGAAACATGGCATTTTCACTGTTTGGCCTTGGCAAGCACCAAGCCGCCAGCGAAACCAAAAATCAAGTCGTTGAGATTCCGGTTGCTGCCATCGTGCCCAACCAGTATCAGCCCCGCAAGGTTTTTGATCAGACCGAGATTCAGGAGCTGGCCCAGACGATCAGTGAGCACGGTCTGCTGCAGCCTATCGTAGTGCGCGAGTTTCGCCCAGGCGAATACGAGATTATTGCCGGCGAGCGGCGGTTCAGAGCCGTTAAGCTGCTGGAGTGGGAAAAGATTCCGGCAATCGTTGAAAAAATGAGTGATGCTGAATCGGCTTCCTTGGCGCTGATCGAAAATCTGCAGCGCGCTCAATTGAGTCCGGTAGAAGAAGCCCAGGCCTATAAGCAATTGATGGAATTCAACAACCTGACTCAAGCAGCCCTGGCCAAGGGAATGGGTAAGAGTCAATCGTTCGTGGCCAATAAGCTGCGGCTTTTAAAACTGATCAAACCCGTCCAAAATGCAATTTTAGATGGTCGCATCACTGAACGGCATGGTCGCGCCTTGCTGGGATTAGACGAAGATCAGCAGCGCACGCTTTTGATGGAGATCGTCAACCAGCACTGGAACGTTCGTGAAACCGAAGATGCCGTGGCTAGACTCTTGGGTAAGCCAACCAGTGCCGAAAAAGCTGCTCAACAGGCTCTTGAGCAGGCAGCTGAAGCTAGTGATGCTGCTGAACCGGCTCAAGCTTCATCTGAACCGGCAAAGCAGACTGCTAAGACGCCAGCTAAAAAAACGCGGGCCAAGAAAAAACAGCCTAAATCGATCAAGGTCAATGATCCACGCATTGCCGTCAACACCATCAAGCATTCCATCAAGCTGGTTAAAGACAGCGGCGTGGCAGCCAAGGTCAGTGAAAAAGATACTGAGGATTCATACGAGATTACCATTCGCATTCCGAAGCACTAAGGGAGGACTAGCGATACATGGCAAAAAAACACAGCTTTAGTCTCGCGGCGCTGTTTGGCGATAACGATGCCAAGCAAGGCCAAGAACAAAGCGTAGAAGAAATTGAACTAACGGCGATTCGGCCTAATCCATATCAGCCGCGGCGTACCTTTGATGAGGCCGCCTTGCAGGAACTGGCCGCTTCGATTAAAGAATCAGGCGTCTTTCAGCCGATTATTTTGCGTCAGCCAGATGAAAACCTAACGCGCTACGAGATTATTGCCGGTGAGCGACGCTTTCGGGCTTCCAAGCTGGCAGGTAAGACGACGATTCCAGCCATAGTCCGGACGATGAGCGACTCACAGATGATGGAAGTTGCCGTTTTGGAGAACTTGCAGCGCGAGGATCTAACACCGCTAGAAGAAGCTCAGGCCTATCAATCGCTGATGGATCGCCTGCAGCTGACCCAGGCTCAGGTAGCAGAAAAACTGGGCAAGAGCCGGCCTTATATCGCCAACTATCTGCGACTGCTGGGGCTGCCTCAGCCGGTCAAGGACATGTTGGAAGATCACCGTCTGTCAATGGGGCAGGCCCGGACGCTGTTGGGGCTAAAAAATGAACAGGCGTTAGTTAAGCTGGCGCAGCGCGCGGTTAAGGAAAATCTGACCGTGCGGCAGCTTGAACAGCTGGTGGCCGAACAAAATCAAACCGTCAAGCCTGCTAGGCCGGCGAAGAAAAAGGCGACTGCCAAAAAGCCAGCCTACGTTCGTGAAGCTGAAGAACAGCTGCAGAGCCGCTTTGGCACCAAGGTTGTAATGACGGCTAATAAACGAGGCGGCAAAGTCGAGATTCCATATGCCTCGGATGACGACCTGACGCGGATTTTGGAGCTTTTGGGAGTCAAGTTTGACTAGAGAGGAGCGATTTGAATGAAGACCTATGAGCTAAACGACATCGTGCAGATGAAAAAACAGCACCCATGCGGCACGAATCGCTGGCAGATTATCCGGACGGGAATTGACGTTAAGCTGCAGTGTACGGGCTGTGGCCATATCGTCATGATGTCACGGCAAAACTTTGAAAAGCATCTAAAAAAGGTGCTGGAACACGCCGAAAACGAAGACTAAGTAAAAAGGAGCAATTAATTTCATGTCTTTAACTGCAGGTATTGTTGGATTGCCAAACGTCGGCAAGTCCACGCTGTTTAACGCTATTACCAAGGCCGGTGCCGAAATGGCCAACTACCCATTTGCCACGATTGAACCCAACGTGGGGATGGTGGAAGTGCCAGACAAGCGCCTGGAACGGATTCAAGAACTGATTCCCGCAAAAAAGATCGTGCCAACCACGTTTGAGTTCACCGACATTGCCGGGATCGTCAAGGGTGCCTCTAAGGGTGAAGGTCTGGGTAACCAATTTTTGGAAAACATTCGCCAAACCGATGCGATCGTCCATGTCGTGCGGGCATTTGACGACACGGACATCACCAGTGTCTCGGGTAAGGTTGATCCAATTGAAGATATCGATACGATCAATCTGGAATTGGTCATGGCTGACTTGGATGCCGTCAACAAGCGTTTGGCTAAGGTTCAACGGGCTGCCAAGGGTCGTGACAAGGATGCCTTGGCTGAATTGGAAGTCTTAAACAAGATCAAGCCAGTATTGGAAAACGGTCAAAGCGTTCGTTCGATCGAATTTAACGATCAAGAACAAAAAATCGTTAAGGGGCTGTTCTTGTTAACCAGCAAGCCAGTGCTTTACGTAGCCAACATTGCCGAAGAAGACATGGCAGATCCGGATGCCAACAAGTACATGGATGCCATCAAAGAACACGTTAAAGGCGATGGTGAGGTTATCGGGGTTGCGGCAGCAGCTGAAGAACAGATCGCCGAAATGGATGAAGAAGAAAAGGCTGACTTCCTGGAAATGGAAGGCGTTGAAGAACCCGGCTTAAACCGGCTGATTCGCGCGGCCTACAAGCTGTTGGGACTGGAAACCTTCTTTACGGCTGGTGGTCCCGAAACGCGGGCTTGGACCTTTAAGAAGGGTACCAAAGCTCCACAGGCTGCCGGTATCATTCACTCTGACTTTGAGCGCGGCTTTATTCGGGCCGAAGTCATGAGCTTTGCCGACTTAGACGAGCTGGGCAGTGCGCAGGCCGTTAAGGAAGCCGGCAAATTGCGCTTGGAAGGTAAGGAATACGTCATGCAGGACGGCGACATCGTTGAGTTCCGCTTCAACGTCTAATCATTGAATCATTAAACTAGAGAGGAAGAACATCTTGGCTGAATCAAAAGAACAACAACCACGTAATGCCGCTGCCGGCCAGCGACAAAAAGAATATGCCAAAGACCAACGTCAAGAAACAGCACGGGCCTTTACGCAATATAATCTGACGCGCAAAAACGAAGAATTTATGTTTCAACTAAACAAGCAGCTGGACGCTCAAGGAGCCGACCCGGCCAAGAAGCCAGCCATGCTTGAAGAAACGATCAAAGCTTTGCAAGAAGGCCAAAAGTCTGGTCAAACCGCCCGTGGCTTATTTGGTACGCCAACGCAGCGGGCCCACGCTCTGCTGCATCCAGAACCAACGGAAAAGGCACAGACGCAAACCTCATTAAAGCTGATGGCCCTGGATAACGGGATCATGTTCTTTGCCATCTTTACCTTTATGTTCGGGCTGATGGACTGGATCTCGCCACAAGCAATGAAGGTAGCCCACAATGGTAACATGGGGATCACCTCAATTATTCTGGTGGCTATTACCGGTGGGATTCTGTTTGGCTGGATTGCTAAGTACATGCTGCCGGTCAAAAACGCCGAGGGCAAGTACGTCAAGCGGCCATTATGGGCCCGGATCGTTACGGTAGTCAGCGGTCTGGTAATGTGGATTCTGATCTACATTCTGACGGCTATGATGCCAAACAGCGTCAACCCACGCCTGAATCAATGGTTCTACCTGATCTTGGGTGTGGCTGCCTTTGCAATCGACATTTGGCTGCGGGGTCGCTACCACATTACCAGTGCCTTTTCACCACGCCGTCAGCAACGGCAATAAAAATCAGCATCGCGGTTCCACGTGAAACGCGGTGCTTTTTTAAATCGTCAGAATTTATCGTCGACAGATTTGTGATTTGGTCCTAAAACAGTGATTAAAAGGTGTTAAATCCGAACGATCTGAAAAATATTATTAGAATTATGTTAGAATCACGATTATTCGTTGACCAATCGTTAAAAACCTAGTAAGGTAGTAGCTAATATTTAAAGAAGGAAGTGCAGATTGATGTCGAATTGGGATACTAAGTTTGCCAAGAAAGGCTTAACGTTTGATGATGTGCTGTTGATTCCAGCGGAAAGTCATGTCTTGCCAAATGAAGTCGATTTGAGTACGCAGCTGGCAAAGAATATTAAACTGAACCTGCCATTTATCAGTGCCGGGATGGACACCGTTACTGAAAGCTCAATGGCGATTGCGATGGCCTTGCAAGGTGGGATGGGTGTTATTCACAAGAATATGTCCATCGATGCTCAAGCCGGCGAAGTAGCCACGGTTAAAGGCGTTGAACTGCCTGCCAACTCCAACTTCAACCGGGCCGCAGTTGACGAAAAAGGTCATCTGCTGGTCGCCGCTGCCGTTGGAGTTACGTCTGACACCTTCCAACGTGCTGAAGCGCTGCTGAAGGCTGGTACTGACGCGATCGTTATCGACACGGCCCATGGTCACTCGGCTGGGGTGCTGCGCAAGATTGCCGAAATTCGCGAACACTTCCCAGAAGCAACGCTGATTGCTGGTAACGTAGCAACTGGAGAAGGTACCAAGGCGCTGTTTGACGCCGGCGTTGACGTTGTTAAAGTCGGCATCGGCCCTGGCTCTATCTGCACGACGCGGGTGGTTGCCGGTGTTGGTGTACCACAGATTACGGCGATTTATGACGCTGCTTCAGTGGCTCATGAATACGGTAAGGCCATCATTGCCGATGGTGGGATCAAGTACTCTGGTGACATCGTAAAGGCCCTGGCTGCTGGTGGTAACGCCGTTATGTTGGGTAGTATGTTTGCTGGTACGACGGAAGCCCCTGGTCAAGTCTTTGAAGAAAACGGCAAGAAGTACAAGGGCTACCGTGGGATGGGCTCAGTTGCTGCCATGGCTCAATCACATGGCTCTTCTGACCGTTACTTCCAAGGTGGGGTCAACGAAGCCAACAAGCTGGTTCCAGAAGGTATCGAAGCCCGAGTTGAATACAAGGGCGACGTTGCTGACGTGATCTTCCAAATGGTCGGCGGTCTGCGCTCTGGGATGGGCTACGTTGGTGCCAAGGACATCCAAACCTTGATCGACAACGCTCAATTCGTACAAATCACGAACGCCGGTCTGCGTGAATCACACCCACACGACGTTCAAATTACCAAGGCTGCTCCTAACTACAAATAAGCAGTTCAGATTATAAAAAGCGCTGAGTCAGTGATAACCGGCGCTTTTTTTTACTGTCTTAAATACTATGCTTTAGTGATGATGTGGCAGGCCAGGACGATATAATTGCTTGCGGTGAACGGTTGCTTTAGAATTTTGGCAATACGCGGCCTAACTTACATACCGATTGTTTCAGTTATCTGAATCAGTCAAAAAATATCTGATAATATGGTAGGATATTAATTAGTAAAACTTCAAAAAAGTAAGAATATAATAATGAAGAAACTGTTCATTTTGTTGATGATTTTAGCCGCAATTTGTTTTGTTGCCGTATGGATTTACCAGACCCGGCGCTTAAAACGAAATGCCCAAGCATCAATCAGCAAAGGACAGGTAGTGATGAACTGGGGACTGATCATTCTGTTTGTAATTGGCCTGGTTGGCACATTTACAGCACCAGACGGCAAAACAACCGGTACGGTGCAGCATCAATCAGCAACCGAACATGCCTCAACCAAGATCAGCAAGGCTCAGTCCAGTTCTACGACTGCCAAGGCGGCTTCTTCGACTGCCAGCAGTTCACAGTCTGGTTCATCATCTTCATCATCCAGTTCATCGAGTTCCAGCAGTCAGCTACAGGTTGATTTTCCGACCGATGTTTCATTAAATAAGACTGGAGACGCGACCGTCAGCTTTAAGGCACCAGCTAATACCCAGTTTGAAATCAAGGACAGTAATAACAACGTGGTGACGACCTTAAACGGCAACGCACAAGGCGCTGATCAGACCTATAACTTTAAAAAGCCGGGTAAGTACCACGTTACTGCGCATAACGGCGACCAAACCATTGATAAAGACTTAACAGTGCGTGGAATTAGTCAATAATCTATGAAAATTTTATCCAATAAATTTATTTAATAAAATTATTTATAAATTATAAATAATCCGTACGTGGAGCGGTAATGTAATGCATCTGTGCATATAAAACAATAAATGAAAAGTTTAATAAATAAGGCGTTAATCCCTGATATAGCAGTATATAAGGGGGTTGGCGCCTTGATTTTTGGGGGCTGAGCATAGATAATTTTAAGGTATGTAGATGTAAAAATTTTTTTAAAAATGGGACTATGTAAATATGAATGAAGAATCGAATCAAAATCAACCAGTGCACCATTCGCACCACCATCACCACCATCATCATCACCATCGTCGGAAACGATTAGGTTTGAAGATTTTGTGGTCATTTATTGGACTTTTGGTGATTCTCGCTTTGATTTTCGCGGGGGTTGCCTGGCGAAACGTCCACGTTGCTACAGATAATATGTATAGCGAATCAGGCGCCAAGACGTACCGAAATGCTGACAAGGTCCTCAAACAGGGCAAGCCGATCAATATCCTGCTCTTGGGTACCGATACGGGAGCATTGGGCCGCGACTATAAAGGGCGAACGGATACGATCATGATGATGACGCTCAATCCGCAAAAAAAGACGACTACGATTGTCAGCCTGCCACGGGATATGAAGGTTAATCTGCCTGGCTACGCGGAATATTCACCGGCTAAGATCAACGCGGCCTATACATATGGTGGGGTTAAAGAAACCATCAATACTGTTCAAAAATACTTTAACGTGCCAATTGACTACTATGTAATGGTCAATATGGGCGGCATGGAAAAAGCCATCAATCAAGTTGGCGGCGTCAGCGTGACTTCGCCATTGACGTTTGACTATGAAGGCTACAGCTTTAAAAAGGGCCAGACGTACCACATGAATGGTGCCAAAGCCCTGGCCTTCAGTCGGATGCGCTATGATGATCCGCAAGGCGACTATGGCCGCCAAGAACGCCAGCGCCTGGTCATCACGGCTTTAGTGAAGGAAGCTGCCTCATATAAGTCAGTGCTCAACCAAAAATTCTTAAATTCAATTGCTGATCAGTCCAAGACTAATCTGACGTTCAGCGACATGGCAACGTTAGCCATGAAGTATCGCAAGGCCAATGGCAAAGTGGTTTCTGACCACGCGCAGGGCCATGGCGACAGTGAAGGCGGCGAGTCGTTTGAAATCGTGCCAACCAGCGAAATGCAGCGCGTGTCGGATGAGATTCGCGATGCCCTGCAGCTTAAACACGTCAGCGTGACTGATTAAAGGAGGAAAAAAGTGGAAAACAGCAGCAACAATACGATCGATTTGCGACGCCTGTTCAATCTGTGCCGTAAACATCTGAAGTTTTTGATTACCTGTACGATTGTTTTGGCTTTGGCCGGCTTTATCGTTTCAAAATTTATTATGACGCCGAAGTACACGGCGACTACGCAATTATTGGTTAATCAAAAACACGATAATGATGCCAATGGTCAAGCCTATGCCAACCAGCAGGCCGACGTTCAAATGATCAACACCTATAAGGACATCATTACCAGCCCAGTGATCTTGAAAGAAACCAAAAAAGAACTGGCCAACCCAGTTAAGGTCATTCGCAAGGCCCAGCCAGCTAAGTACAAGACGCTGGCCGATGGGACCAAGCGGCTGGTTAGCGCGGCCAAACCAGCGAAGGTGGAACACACTGGTCAAGGCTACAGTATGACGACCAGCCAGCTGTCAGACGCAATCACGATCAAGACGCAGACCAACTCACAGGTATTCTCCGTCAGCGTGGAAACCGATAATCCTAAGAAGTCGGCAGCGGCCGCCAATACGATTGCGCAGGTCTTTAAAAACAGAATCAAGAAGATCATGAACGTCAACAATGTCACGATCGTCGCACGGGCCACAACGCCAAATAAGCCATCATCGCCTAACGTTAAGCTGTTTACGCTGGCGGGGGCTGTTTTGGGCCTCCTGCTCAGCTTTATGATCGTCTTGATGCGGGATCTGATGGATACCAGTGTTCGAGACAACGACTTTATGGTTGATGAATTGGGCTTGACGAATTTGGGAACGATCACGCACATCAACTTGGATGACGGTTTCTCAATCAAGCGGCGTTCACAAAACACGCAGACGCGTCGAGTCTAAAGGAGGGTTATGATGGGGATATTCAAACGCAAGTCGCGAGTTGACAATAGTACGATGAAAAACGGCGCTAAGCTGATCACGGTGGCTAAGCCTAAGAGCGTGGCCGCGGAACAGTTTCGGACCGTGCGAACCAACATTCACTTCATGGCCGTGGACCGCAGCTTAAAGACGATTGCTTTTACCTCCGCTAACATCAGTGAAGGGAAAAGTACCGTCGCGGCCAACCTGGCGATTGTCTGGGCACAAGAAGGCAAGAGCGTACTGCTGATTGACGCCGACATGCGCCGCCCAACGCTGTACTCGACTTTTGATCTAACCGGTCAAGAAGGATTGTCAACGGTCTTGAGCAGTGATCAGGCAGAAGTCAACTTGAACGCTGTGATTCAGGAAAGCGGCATTGAAGGACTAGACCTGCTGCCAAGCGGGGCGGTACCGCCAAATCCAGCCGAACTGTTGAGCTCACAACGGATGAAGGTGCTTTTGGAAGCCGTGCAGGCCCAATACGACCTGGTCGTATTAGACGTGCCGCCAATGCTGGAAGTTACCGATACGCAAACGATCGCGGGCAGCGTGGACGGCGTGGTTCTAGTCGTTCGCCAAGGTGTCACGCAAAAAGCCGGTGTGCGGCGGGCCGTTGAGTTATTGAAGATGAGTCAAGCGCATCTATTAGGCTACGTTATGAATGACGTCGTACCAGAAGATGACGCCGGCTACGGTTATGGCTATGGCTACGGTTATGGCTATGGCTATGAAAAGGAATCGGAAAACTAGTCGTATTAAAAGCAGGAAGGGTGAATCAGGATGGTTTTAGTCGATCTACATTGTCACTTGTTGCCAGGCGTGGATGATGGTTCACCGGACCTCGCGACTTCTTTAAAACTGGCTCAAGACGCGGTTAATGATGGCGTAACGCATGCATTATTGACGCCGCATCATATGAATGGGCACTATCTCAATCATAAAGCCGATGTACTGCAGCTGACGGCAGATTTTCAACAAGCCTTGAAGGAAAAGGATATTCCATTAACGGTTTTTCCGGGTCAAGAAGTTCGGATTAATGGCGAGCTATTGGAAGCCTTGCGTAAAGACGATATTTTGTTCGCGGATGAAGGCGGGCGCTACATGCTGCTGGAGTTTCCCAGCCAAGAAGTGCCGCAGTACGCGAAGGAAATGGTTTTTAAGCTGCGGCAGCAAGGTATCGTGCCGATTATCGTCCACCCCGAACGGAATGCCGAGCTGCTGGAACATCCGGAAAGACTGCAGCCGTTTTTGGAACAGGGATGTCTGACCCAATTGACGTCCAGCAGCTATCTGGGCCGGTTCGGCAAAAAGATTGAAAAGGTGACGACCAGTATGATCAAGGCCGGGCAGGGAGCCATCTTTGCCTCCGACGCGCATGCCTTGAGTCATCGCGAATATGAGCTCAGCGAAGCGTTGCAGAAACTGCGTGGCGAATTTGGTGCTGAGCTGGCCGATACATATGAACAAAACGCGCGCGACATTATTAATGGGGATCAGGTTAATTTAGATTGGCAGCCGCTGCCTAAAAAGAAACGTTTTTGGTTCTTTTAGTTAAGAAAATTAGGCGGGGGGGGGGTAACCTCGCCCCTCTTTTCGACTAAAGAGGATGATTAAGGGAGGAGGAATCGTGTAATGATGGCAACAAAAACTAAAGCATATGTCAATCAACAGCGCGTAAAAAAGCGGCTGTTTTATCGAGTCTGTAAACGCGGCTTTGATTTGATTGCCAGCTTGCTTGCCTTAGTGCTACTTTCGCCATTGTTTTTAGTGATTGCATTGCGGATCAAGCTTGAAGATGGTGGTCCAGTATTTTATTCACAGACTCGGCTTGGCAAAAACGAAAAGCCATTTAAGATGTACAAATTTCGGTCAATGGTACAGAATGCCGATCAGATTAAACAACAGCTGCTCGACCAGAATGAGGTTGAAGGTGCGATGTTTAAGATGAAGGAAGATCCTCGGGTTACTAAAACCGGCAAATGGATCCGTAAATACAGCTTAGACGAACTGCCACAATTGGTTAACGTCCTCGTGGGGGATATGAGTCTGGTTGGGCCACGACCACCGCTACCAAGCGAGGTCGCTGAATATACTGATTATGATAAGCAGCGATTGTTGGTTACGCCGGGTTGTACGGGACTTTGGCAGGCAACGGTTCGCAATAAGGCCAGTTTTGATGAAATGGTCAGTTTAGATATTGAATACATAAATAAAGCCAGTTTTTGGTATGACGGCTGGATTATCTTTATGACGGTTAAAATTATGATCTTTCCTAATAGTGCATATTAGGAGTTAGGAGAATACATAGATAATGAAAGGTATTATTTTAGCCGGGGGTAGCGGCACACGGCTCTACCCAATTACCCGTGGTATTTCTAAGCAATTGATTCCGGTTTATGATAAGCCGATGATTTATTATCCATTGTCAACTTTGATGTTGGCAGGGATTCGTGAGGTTTTGGTAATTTCAACGCCAGAATATTTGCCGTTGTTTGAAGAATTGTTGGGGGACGGTTCAGAAATTGGAATGAGCTTTTCCTATCAAATACAGGAACATCCAAATGGCTTGGCCGAAGCATTTATTTTAGGTGAAGATTTTATTGGCAATGATTCAGTTGCATTGGTTTTAGGCGACAACATCTACTATGGCTCGGGACTTTCCAAGCTGGTTCAAAATGCCGCGCGAAAAGAGAGTGGGGCAACGGTGTTTGGCTACCATGTCAATGACCCCAAACGTTTTGGCGTCGTTGAGTTTGATGAAAATATGCATGCCCTCTCATTGGAAGAAAAACCAAAACAGCCTAAGAGCAATTATGCAGTGACTGGGCTTTACTTCTATGATAATGATGTCGTTGAGATTGCTAAGCATATTCAACCATCGGCACGAGGAGAATTAGAAATCACTGATGTCAATAAAGAGTACTTAAAACGTGACCAGCTGGACGTGCAGTTGATGGGTCGCGGCTATGCTTGGCTTGATACTGGCACGCACGACTCAATGCTGGAAGCAGCCAATTTTATCGCCACGATTGAGAAACGGCAAAATCTGAAGGTTGCGGCAATTGAAGAAATTGCCTACCGGATGGGATACATTAATAAAGAACAACTGATTCGACTGGCACAGCCATTAAAGAAAAACGACTATGGTCAGTACTTATTGCGTTTGGCAGAGGAGAAATAGACTATGGGTAAATTAAACGTTCAAACGACAAAACTACAAGACGTTAAGATTATCACACCGGCTGTCTTTGGCGATCATCGTGGCTTCTTTGAGGAAACCTACTCTGATCGTGACTTTAAAGCTGCTGGTATTGATTTTGACTTTGTCCAGGACAACCAGTCGTTGTCCACCCAAGCCGGTGTGTTGCGCGGCTTGCATTTCCAGCGTGGTCAGGCCGCGCAAACGAAACTGATTCGCGTGGTTACCGGCGCGGTTTTGGATGTCATTGTTGATCTGCGGAAGGGTTCACCAACGTACAAGCAGTGGGAAGGCTACATTCTTTCCGCCAGCAACCATCGTCAGCTGTTGGTACCACGCGGTTTTGCTCATGGCTTTCTGACGCTGACTGACAATGTCAACTTTGTCTACAAATGCGACAACTACTATGATGCTGAAGCTGATGGCGGGATCTCGTTTAAGACGCCTGAACTCAACATTGACTGGCCAATTGAATTTGACAAGGCGATTACTTCCGAAAAAGATGCCAAGCAGCCAACCCTGACGGAATTCGAAAAGGACAATCCGTTTGTCTACGGTGAAATCTAGGAGACACAAGTATGACGGAATTTAAGAATATTATCGTAACGGGTGGCTGCGGCTTTATTGGTTCCAACTTCGTTCACTACGTCGTCAATAACCATCCGGAAGTAGAACACATTACGGTATTGGACAAACTGACTTATGCTGGCAATAAGGCCAATCTGGCGGGACTGCCAACCGATCGGGTGGAACTGGTAGTCGGAGACATCTGTGACAAAGAACTGGTTGATCAATTGGTTTCAAAGGCTGATGCCGTGGTTCACTACGCGGCCGAAAGTCATAATGACAATTCACTGCAGAATCCCGATCCATTTATTCAAACCAATATTGTCGGCACTTACACGCTGATTCAAGCTTGCCACAAGTATGATGTCCGTTTCCACCATGTTTCGACTGATGAGGTCTATGGTGATCTGCCATTGCGGGAAGACTTGCCTGGTCACGGTGAAGGTCCGGGTGAAAAATTCACGCCAGATTCACCATATCGTCCATCCAGCCCCTACTCATCCTCCAAGGCCAGCTCTGACTTGCTGGTACGGGCATGGGTTCGTTCATTTGGACTGAAGGCGACGATTTCCAACTGTTCGAATAACTATGGTCCTTACCAACACATTGAAAAGTTCATTCCGCGCCAGATTACCAATATCTTGAGTGGTATTCGGCCAAAGCTTTACGGCTCAGGAAAGAACGTGCGTGACTGGATTCATACCAATGATCATTCACGAGCGGTTTGGACGATTTTGACCAAGGGCAAGATTGGCGAGACTTACTTGATTGGTGCCAATGGCGAAAAGAACAATAAAGAGGTCCTGGAATTGATTCTGGAACTGATGGGTCAGCCTAAAGACGCCTATGATCACGTTAAGGACCGTCCTGGCCATGACTTGCGCTATGCGATTGACGCTACTAAGCTGCGGACCGAGCTGGGATGGGAGCCTAAGTACACGGACTTCCGTGAAGGCTTGAAGGATACGATCAAGTGGTATACCGAACACCATGATTGGTGGGAAGCGGAAAAAGCCGCCGTGGAAGCCAAGTACGCTAAGAATGGTCAATAAAAACAGATAACACATAGATGAATTGAATTTCTCTTATGAAGGTCTCGTTACTGGGGTAGGAGAAATTTTTAATATGAAAAAGGGAATGGATAACGAAGGATGCAAGACGTATTTATTATTGGTGCCAAAGGAATTGGTAACTATGGCGGATATGAGACCTTTTTAAAAAAGCTGATTGAAACTGATCGTAACAATAAGCAGATTAAGTATCACATTGCCTGCAAATATAATGGCCAAGGAGCAATGGACGAAACCAAGCTGCCAAACGCCAAGACGATTGATGATCATCATTTTATCTATTACAATGCCGATTGTTTTAAGGTTGACGTTTCGGAAAAGCTTAAATCAGCTCAAGCAATTTACTATGATATTGCCGCATTTAAAGAATGTATCCGACAAATCAAACTTCAACAAATCAAGCATCCAATTGTTTATGTCTTGGCTTGTCGAATTGGGCCGTTTGTAAATAAATACGTTAAGCAGCTGCATCAGCTTGGGGGACAAGTTTTTGTTAATCCTGATGGTCATGAATGGATGCGGGCTAAATGGTCTAAGCCAGTACGGAAATACTGGAAAGTTTCCGAGGCTGGAATGGTTAAGCATGCTGATCTGCTAATTTGTGACTCAGTTAATATTGAAAAATATATCCAGACTACCTATGCCAAATATCATCCCAAGACTACGTTTATCGCTTATGGAGCTGATGTAACGGCAACCAGCTTAAAAACAGATGATGCTAAAGTGCGAGCTTGGTATCAGCAACATAATGTTCAAGAAAACAACTATTTCTTAGTAGTTGGTCGTTTTGTACCCGAAAACAATTACGCAACCATGATCAAAGAGTTTATGAAGAGTAAGGTTGACAAGGATTTAGTATTGATTACCAATGTTGAACATAACCAATTCTATGATGACCTTAAGGCAGAGACTCATTTTGATCAAGATGCACGAATCAAGTTTGTCGGTACGGTTTATGATGGTGAATTGCTGAAATATATTCGAGAAAATGCATTTGGCTACTTACATGGACATTCAGTTGGCGGTACCAATCCGTCCTTGTTAGAAGCTCTTGGCAGTACAAAGCTGAATTTATTGTATGACGTCGGCTTTAACCGCGAAGTCGCCCAAGATGCAGCATTATATTGGACTAAGGATTCAGGATCATTAAGTGAGTTATTGAATAAGACTCAGCAAATGACACCTGAACAGATTGAATGTTTCGGTAACAAGGCTAAGCAACGAATTAAAGATGCCTATAGTTGGCAATTGATTACTGAAGAATATAATCAAGCATTTTTAGGAAACAGAAATTATGAAATTAAGTGAAACTTTTAAAAAGCAAGGTGGAGTTCATTTAATAAAGCAATATTGGAGAAATGGTGCTTTATTTACTGCGATATGTGAATTTTTTTTATTAGGAAAAAGTAGGACGGCTTTAGAAATTTTACGACTTTCTACGGAATTAAAAACTCAACAAAATCTTAAGAAAAAATATGGCCATTTTTTAGAATATGAAATTTCTAATTTCAAAAAGAAAAAAGAAGAGATGGGTAATAAAGTATGGTTTTGTTGGTATCAAGGAATTGAGAGCGCACCTCCAATAGTTAAAAAGTGCTATGAATCTGCGAAAAGGGCGTATAAAGGAAAAAAAGAAGTAGTATTAATTACAGAAAAAAATTATAAATCATTTATTAAATTTCCTGATTATATTCAGGAAAAAATCGATAATGGTTTAATAACCAAAACTCATTTATCTGACTTAATAAGATTAGAATTACTTATAAATTATGGTGGTATTTGGACAGATGCAACTGTCTATTATAGTGATGAGGTACCCGACTATATTTTGAAGTCTAAGCTATTTTTGTATCAGTGTCTAAAACCAGGGAAAGATGGACATTCAACTGTAATATCAAGTTGGTTTATTTCATCATTTTCAAATAATAAAATATTGATTTTGGTAAGAGACTTGCTTTACAAATATTGGGAAGAAAATACTGATTTAGTAGATTACTTCTTGCTTCATGATTTTTTTCAATTGACTATAGAAGCTTGTCCAGATGAGTGGAAAGCAGTAATTCCTTCAGATAATGCAACACCACATATGTTGTTACTTAGACTTTTTGATGAATATGATCCAGATATTTGGAAGGGTATATTAAGCCAAACGTCTATACATAAGTTGACGTATAAGTTTGATAATAATAAAAGTAAAATAGACAATACCTATTATAAGAAACTTATGAATTCATAAATTTCTTATATATAGTATAGTTTCTCTAAAATATAATGGTTTTGAATCTAACTAAAGGTTTTTTATGAAAGTAAATGTAATAGTTCCAGTATTTAATACTGAGATTAGCAAACTACAGAGATGTTTTGATTCGATTCGTGTGGCTCAAAACAAAAGTATAGCTAATTTAGAAATAGAATGTTTAATAATTGATGATGGGTCAGAAGAGAAATATACTTCTTGGTGTTCTGAATATGTAAAATATCACAATAATTTTAAATTGTATAAAAAGAAAAATGGTGGGGTTAGCAGTGCTAGAAATTATGGTATAGCAAAGGCTGATGGAGATTATATTTGTTTTGTTGACTCTGATGATGTGATTACGGCTAATACGTTTAGGGGGATACCTTTTGACCAAAATTTTGATCTTATAATGACAGATCTAGAATTTGTGGATAGGAATAATAAAGAAGTATGGTCAGTTTTACCAAATGTAAAAGGGAAATTACAAGTAGAGCAAATAGTTTGGAGACTCACGCAAGATGGTAAAGTTAATGGCCCATGTTGTAAATTTATCAAGAATAAATTTTTAAAAGAAAATAGAATAGAATTTAAAACATATATGGTTTTAGGTGAAGATTTATTATTTTTAATGAATATCCTTGAATGTTTGCCTAGAATCTATTACATTCCAAAAGTTACATATATTTACTATATTGATAGTAATACATCAGATAATAGATTAAAGAAAAATCCGGAAATCATTATTAAGAATAATCAATGTATATATAATGAAATGTTTAAATTAATTAACAAAATTTTTAAGGATGGAGAAGGAGAAAAAGTACAACTTAAGGCAACTGAAAGATTCATTAAGCAGTTATTTAATACTGTTGCGGAGGTTAGAATTTTTGGGTTGTTTACAAAAGAAAATAAAAAGTTAATCGAAAATAGTATCGATAATATAAAAAACAAAAAAAGTGTGTATAAGTTTAGTGATCTTAAAACAAAAATTAGATTAAAGATTCTCGATAATGAAGATTGGAGAATTCTAGATACTATAGGTCACATACGTATTATGTATTTAAAAACTAAACGTTTATTATAAATAAGGTTTGAATTATGTATGTATATTTAATTGCTTTTATAGTATCTACCATATTATTTAAATGTGGAGATTTTTTTAAAGAAAAAAATCGATGGATAGTTGATGCATTAGGGATTTTATTGCTATGTATGGTAGCAGGCTTTAGAGGAATTAGCGTTGGTACAGATGTAAGTGTCTATTTACGTCCATCAATAGATGCAGCGATGTATGCTAATAACTTTGTGGAATACTGGCATGCTTCTTGGATGCCTCCCAATGGGTATCGTCTTATGGAGATATCCCAATTTGAATTTGGATATACACTTCTTATTTGGATCGTTACTAAAGTATTTCATAGCATTGTAATGACTCAGCTTGTTGTTGAATTATTTATTATATATCCAATTTATTTCGTATTGAGAAGATTGAAAAAAGCTTCTGTATGGATTGGAATGTTGACATTTGAGTTAATGTTTTTCAATGCATCTTTAAATATGATACGTCAATCAATGGCTGTATCTGTAGGTTTGGTTGCGGTATTTTATTGGTTTAATAATGACAAAATTAAATTCTTATTTTTAACAGTATTAGCGTTCTTTTTTCATAAATCAGCAGTTATCCTATTTATAGTGGTAGGATTATATGAATTTTTATACTCTAAAAAAAGGCTAAGAAATTTAAAATTAGAAGGAAGTAGTTATAGATTAATAATTTTTAGTGTAATTGGTACATTAGTTGTATTTAGCTCACAATATTTAACTTACCTGCTTAAATTTATAGGCCTAGGTCAATATGCTAATTATATGAGTAAGGCTTCTTTCTTACCTAATCAAATTTTGTATTATTTACCTGGATTGCTTGTATTAATAATAAACTGGAGAGTATATAAGCAATATATAGATAATTATAAATTTTATATACTTATGATTATTTGTGCCATTTTAGCAAGTCAGTTTTATACAGAATCTACAGTGCTATCAGCTAATCAATATGGAGGAAGAATAGCATTATATTTCTCAATGTTTCAAATACTGGCTTATGCGCAAGCATTTAAAAAAATAAGGTATAAATATAGTTTGTTACTTATGCTTATTATTTATATGTCATTTTATTGGTGGTATCATTATGCCTTCCTTGGAATAGATATGACAGTACCATATACTTTTATTAATTATTAATAAAAATGCATAATTTTAGTGAAGTTTTTAAAAGTATAGTTGATATATCGAGTATAGTAGAGGATTACCATGACAAAAAAAGTTTTTGTGAATTTTTATGCTGCTAAAAATTTTGGCGATGATGCTTTTGTCTGTTTATTAGCTCAGAGGTATCGCAATGTAAATTTTATAATAGCAGGTCAGATAAACAAATTAAAAGCTTTTAAAAATAATCAGAATATCAAAATTCATTCAATAAGTATTTTTCAAAGAATTCTAATTAAATTAGATGATAAATTATTGAATAATGGAGATTTTCTATATAAGCAGATGGTAAGAAAAGTTAACTATATTGTAACAATTGGCGGATCAATATTTATTGAGCCTGATCATAAACATATAAAAAAGTATCTTACCATGAAAAAAAATTTATTTGTTCCTGATAAAAGAAATTTAATTTTAGGTGCAAATTTTGGCCCTTATCAAGATGATTTCTTTTATGATTTTTTTAAAAAAGAATTTAAAAAATATGATTATATCTCTTTTAGAGATCACGAATCTTACAACCTTTTTTGTGAGCTAAATAATGTCCACTATGCTCCAGATATTTTATTTGGCATTAAAAAACTAGATGTTGAAGGAATTGAAGAACCGAAAAAAGGTTATGTTATTTTGCAAGTTATTGAAAAGACCCAAAACATGGATGAATATATAGCTAAAAATTTAGAAGTAATAAAATATTATAATTCTAAAGATTTAGAAGTTATTTTAATGTCACTATGTGAAAACGAAGGTGATTTAAACATTGCAGAAAAAATAGCTAAAAATAGTAAATCAAAAATAAAAATTATTAATTATGATGGGAACATTGCTGAGATTTTAACTTATATAAAGAATGCTGATTATTTAATAGGAGCAAGGTTTCATTCTATCGTTATGTCTCTAGTATATGGTGTTCCTTGCTTACCCATTAGCTATAGTAATAAGACTGATAATTTGTTAAAAGATATTAATTTTGAAGGGTTAAAGGTTAAAATTAATGATTTTGCTAGGCTTACAATAGAAGAAATTGATAGAAATAGAGTTAATAAATATGTTGTTAACGTAGAAAAGCAGGTAAAAAATTCTGAAAAGCATTTTATGTATTTGGATAAATTATTATTAGGAGAATAATTTATCCAAAAAAATTTGATTTTGAATGATTAGGAGCAATGAATGGAAAAAAAATATAGGAAGTTAATGGGGAATTCCCTTATTTTTGCTATAGGAAATTTTGGCAGTAAAATAATGTCATTTGTTATGGTGCCTGTGTATTCCTATACGCTAAGTACTAATGATTTTGGTAAGGTAGATATGTTAACAACCTTGACATCGTTAATACTTCCCATTGCGTGTTTAGAAATATATGATTCTGTCTTTAGATTTGCACTAGATAAAAATGAAAATAAAAGTGAAATTTTCAGCACTGGGTTGATTATGTCGATTATATCTAGTTGTTTATTTTTCCTTATAGGCTTTATATTATCTTTTTTTATCAAAGGCTATCCTATCATGTACACTACTATTTACATGATAGTTTCATTACTTTTTTCATTGATTTCAAACTTTTCAAGAGCAATAGGCGAAGTTCGATCGTTTGCCATTGCTGGTATTATAAATACTTTTGTTATGGGGATATGCAATGTTATACTGCTAATTTTTGTAAAACTTGGTATGACGGGGTATATGTTGTCGCTAATTTTAGGTCAGGTAGCGGCTATTTTGTTCATTACGTATAGTATAGATATAATAAAATTTTTTAAGGTGAGTTTATTTAGTAAAAACAAACTTAAAGAAATGATGAGATACGGAATACCATTAACGCCTAATAATTTAGCTTGGTGGCTTAATTCAGCTTCCGATAGAGTCTTTATTTTAGGGATGTTGGGATCTGGTGCTAATGGTATATACGCAATGGCTGGAAAAGTTCCAGGTATTATAACTACAGTTAACACAGTTTTTTTTCAATCATGGCAAATGTCAGTTGTTGAAGAATATGAAAAAAAAGATGGAAAAAAATTTATCAGTACAGTTTTTGAATCGTATATAAGTATATTATTTTTTGCAGGGATTGGAATATTATCCATTATTAAACCCTTATATAAAATAATTTTGAGTTCTAGTTACTTTGTCGGGTGGAAACTCACACCATTGCTTGTTCTAGCGGTTATATATACTAGTATCGCATCATTTTTGGGAACTATTTATACAGCAAGTAAAAGGACTGTATCTATATTAGTTACGACAATTATTGGTGCAATTATTAATGTCATATTAACAATTATTTTAATTAAATTGCTTGGTTCCAATGGTGCAGCTCTTGCTAATGCATTATCTTTTTTTGTAGTATCTTTTTTAAGATTTAGGGAAATAAAGAAAATGGGGAAGATTTCCTTAAATGTAATAAAATTTGTATTATTACATATTTTGTTTTTCATAACGTATCTAACTTTGTTTATTTTTAAAGATGATATATTGGTATTTTTAATTGCAATGTCTATATTATTCATTCAAATGATTATTGATAGTAATTTGAGGCATATGATTGTAAATACAGGTAAAAAGTTGGTTAATAAATTTTTTTGAAAAAAGTCGACTACTGATTATTAAAGTAAAGGAAATAAGATAAAGCAATGGAAGAATTGAATGTTAAAGAAACACAAAAGATCTCTTTAGAATTATTACATACTATTGCAGATATATGTGAAATGAAGGGCCTACGATACTATCTAATGTATGGTACTTTAATAGGTGCTATTAGACATAAAGGGTACATTCCTTGGGATGATGATACAGATATAATGATGCCAAGGCCAGACTATGATGCTTTATTGGAATATTTGTATGAAAATATAAACAAATATCCAAACTTAGAAGTGTTTAATCATGATACAAATAAAGATTATCCTTATATGATTACGAGGATTAGTGATAATAGGTATGTTACATATTCACAGAATGAAGCATCGTACGGATTAGGTGTATTTATAGATATATATCCTTTTGACGGTTTAGGAAATAATAAAAAGGAGGCATTGAAATATGGACTAAAGGGCGATCGATTGTCCTCAATTTGTTATCAAGCTACTCGTAAGTATTTTACTTTAGGTACTACAACTAAACCAATAAGAAAAATTATAAAGTATCCTTTTTTTATTTTTTCAAAACTTATTGGAAAAGACAAAATTCAAGATAAACTTGAGAGCCTAACACGAAAAAAACAGTATGACTACAGTAAATATGTTGGCTGTATCGTGTGGCTTTCAGGGGGGATAAAGGATATTTTTGAAAGAAAATGGTTTGATAATTATATAATTGTACCATTTGAAAACTATAATTTTAGAGTGCCTAAGAATTATGATGCTGTTTTAAGACATGTATATGGAGACTATATGCTTTTACCTCAGGAAAAAGATAGAGTTGGTCATCATAATTATAATGCTTATAAAAAATAGGTATTATTTTAGTGAAGTAAAAAGTATTCTTGCAAATAGCAAAACTATGAGAACATATTGTGTTTTTTTCTTGTATAACGATGTATTAGTACCCTATAGAAATAAGCAACACTGCAGTTGATTAATCATCTTTGGCATAGGTAAAAGTTTACATTCGTATCTTTACTTAGTATAAGGTGCGATATAAATTATAATGAAAGCTGTCAAACTTTTAAAAACGTAGTATATGGGAAATATCTGAAGTTATTGTCTATTAAGGAAGATATAGTTCATAGGGGAGTGATTGAATAATGAAAAAATATTTTCTTGTTTTAAGTAGTATTATATTGCTTTTCTTCGGAATGCAAGTGGAAGCTTATGCCGATAATACATTAACTTCTAATCCAAATGTTGGTGAAAGTGATACATTATCAGATACGAATAAAAGTAATTCAAATAGCATTGTCGTGGCAAATAGTGATGATAAAAATTCAGTTGGCAATTTGAATCGTAGTAGTTCAGAGAATAAAGATAGTCAAGATGATATGAATTCTGATTCAAAACAAAATCTTGAAAATGATGAAAAGGCATCAGTTAACAATTTGGAAAATAATAATACTCAAAATAAAATGGACTCTGGTCGAGGCAACATTAGTAATGAAGATGTGTCGTTTACTACATTGTCTGCTTCAAATGCAAATAATCATTATTCTCTCTATATCGATTCTGATGGAGAACAACATTTTCTTAACAATGGTAGTTATGTACGAAGTTCTTGGATACATAAAAATAACGAATGGTACTATGCCAAGATGAATGGAAACTTAGCGCAGAATGAATGGTGCAGTATAAACGGGCAATGGTATTATTTTAACTATTATGGAGAAATGGCTGTTGCAGGATTCGAAACGGATTCGAATAGCAATAGATACTATTTTGATCAAAATGGGCATTATCTAAGAAGCAAATGGGTTAAGCATCAAGACGTGTGGTACTATGCTCAGTCAAATGGAGTAATTGCAAGCAACAAGTGGAGTTTCATCGGTGGCCAATGGTATTATTTTAACTATTATGGAGAAATGGCTGCAGCAAGATTTGAAACTGATTTAAATGGCAATAGATACTATTTTGATCAAAATGGAAAATATCTAAGAAATAAATGGGTTAAGTATCAAGGTAATTGGTACTACGCTCAGTCGAATGGAGTGATTGCAAGTAATAAATGGTGTCTCATCGGTGGCCAATGGTACTACTTTGACTATGGTGGGGAAATGGCTGCAGCAAGATTTGAAACCGATTCAAATGGCAATAGATACTATTTTGATCAAAATGGGCTTTATTTAAGAAGCAAATGGGTTAAGCATCAAGGCGAATGGTACTATGCTCAGTCAAATGGAGTAATTGCAAGCAATAAGTGGTGTCTCATTAATGGTCAATGGTACTACTTTGACTATAGTGGGGAAATGGCTGCAAACGGTGTTTATAAAGACAATAACGGAAAAGATTACTATTTCTATGCTAATGGCTCATATAAAGCCATTGGATAATTAAATGGTCTTTGTCAAATCGTGTTGGTGAGGGGTACTGTAACCTGTCAAGGTAACACTTAAAAAAATAAAAAATTAGTCTATACGGCCTCATTGCGGAAGTCCTCCGCGGTGAGGTTGTTTCGTGTACTGGAAATCTCGACTGTGTTGAAGTATTCGACACCTTGCTTAACCAGAGCTTCCAGTTCTACCAAAGTTTGCGGATGTGAATGATGCGCCATCCAGATGTACTTAAAATCGCCCCAATAGTGCTCAATCACTGCGTTATCTGCGGGAGTGCCGGGCGCAGAGAGACTGTGCCTACTATTCTGGTTAAGTAGTTGTTAAAGTCTTTTGAAGCATAGGCAGCGCCACGATCGGTATGAATCATTGGTGCGAACGTCCCAGCCTGCTTGGCGGCACGTTTAAAGACTTCCATTGCGGTTTCTGCTGTCTCAGTTGGCGAAATATGATAACTGAGCGCATAACGATCATACAAGTCCAAAACTACGTATAAGCGAACCTTGTTGTTGCGACCATAGGTTAGTTCTGTCGTATCGGACACCCAAACCAGATTCGGCGCTACCTGAATAAATTTCCGTTCCAATAAGTTATCCTCTTGATACTGTTGTTGTTCCTGCTTGCGGTTGCGCTTTTTCTGACGGACATCGGCTTTAATGCTGTGCTTCCGCATGATTCGGCGCACACGCTTAATATTGATACGAAAGTCAAACGAAAAGGTGTATTCTGGAATTTCTTGATTTTTCCCGTTCTCATTGTTCAAAATCGCGGTTACTTTTTTATAACCAGCACAGTTCTGATGACGTTTTTCAATCTGATAGATTGCTTCCAAAATTGCCTGGTTCTCAATTTCTCTTTGTGTTGGCTGTCTTTTGAGCCACTGATAGTATGATTTGCGTGAAACCTTGGCAATTTTAGTCAGTTCGCTAACGGGACTTGCGGTTTCGTTGATTAATTCTTGAACCGCTTGATATCGTCCGGTCGCTTCACCCCCGATTGCGTATTTCGACTAATTTTTTTACAAATGCGATCTCAAGCTCCATTTCTCGATTGATTTTCTTTAGTCTTTTAATTTCAGCTTCAAGTCGCTCTTTTTCAGTCATCTCTTCTAAAGTTTTTTGAGGCTTGCGATGCCCGCGATTATCTTTCAAGGCTTCCCAACTGTCAGCTGCCTCATGGTATTTGCGAACCTATGAGTAGACACGCTGATAGCTTACATTAAACTGAATTGTTGCTTCTTGGTAGTCATTGTCATGATCCAAGACCCACTGTACGATTTTGCATTTCTCTTCAAAACTAACTTTTCGACCCATTTTTCTGACTCGCTTTCTTGACTTAGTCTTTAGTTCATCATTATTGTACTGGACCGACCACTGTTTTAGTTGAGAGAGGCTACGAATATCATACTTTTCAATGATTTTTTCACCTGGGAAACCGGCTTGATACTCTTTGACGGTTTCAATCTTGGTATTTAGTGAATAGCGATGATTGAATGAACGATGGCGAACTCTCGCCAAACCATGCAAGAGAAACTGTCGAATCCATATTGTCATCGCATTCATGATTAACATGATGCATATTGGCATATACTTTGAGGCCGGATTCTGTCTTTTGATAGCCATAAAGCAACTCTAGTCTATTCATTGTCGAATAACTTGAAATAAAAAAACCTTTAAGGAATAACACTTTTATTATTTCAAGTGTCACTCTTAAGGGAATTATAGACATAACGTCACCTCTATTTTTTTAAGTGAGTATACAAAAAATGCACGAAAATGTACAATTTGAGATTGCTTAAGTATAGAAGGTCAGTTTGGTTGTTAAAATATGTGTTACTAGGGTGTGCTTATACTTTACAAATAATTATGAAGGGTCTATTATATGTTCATAAAATCAGTAAAGGTTGATAAAATGAACGCAAGAGAAAATTTGATCCTTCGATGTTTAGCAAACAATAATAATGGAAAGATGACCCAGCGAAAGTTAGCTCAAGCTACGTCTTTTTCATTAGGAACAGTAAATAAAAGTTTAAGTATTCTGGAAAAAATTGGGTATTTAAAAAAAGATCTTACCTTAAATTTTGAGAAAGCACTTTTTCAAAAACCAAAACGAGCTATAATTCTGGCTGCCGGTTATGGAATGCGCATGGTACCTTTGAATGTAGAATTTCCTAAGGGACTGATTGAAGTTAAAGGAGAGTTTTTAATTGAGAGGTTAATTAACCAACTTCATGAAGTAGGAATAAAAGATATAACAATTGTAGTTGGCTTTATGAAGGAGAGATACGAATATCTTATTGACAAATATGGGGTGAAAATGATTGTTAACAATCATTATTCTGATATGAATAATCTCTATTCGCTCTCATTGGCTTGTAGAAATAGTGGGCTTTCAAATACATATGTTATTCCTTGCGATATATACGCTAAACTTAATCCCTTTAGTAAATATGAACTTGAATCTTGGTATATGGTTAGCAAGGAAAAAGTTTATAACACAAATATAACTTTAAATAAAAAGCTTCAATTAAAGAAAGTCAAGAAGGGAAATCTTGGAAACAGAATGATAGGGATTGCCTATCTAAATGAACAAGATGGGAATGTTTTAACAACTAGGCTCAGAAACTATGTCGGACACCCCAAAAACAATGATGAGTATTGGGAAATGATTCTTGAAAACAGTGAAGGATATATTGTTAATGGATTGGTGGTTTCTCCTAATTTAATAACTGAAATCAATACATATGAAGAATTACGTGAATTGGATGAAAATTCTAATCAATTAGATAACCAAATCATAAAACTTATTTCATCTGTTTTATGTGTAGATAATAAAGAGATTGGTCAGATTAAACTCTTAAAAAAAGGAATGACTAATCGTTCTTTTAAATTTACTTGTCAAAATAAACGCTATATTATGCGAATTCCAGGTGAAGGAACCGGTGAACTGATCAGTAGAAAAAAAGAATCCAAAGTTTACCATCTTTTGTCTCAACATAATATTGGTGAAAAAGTCTTATATATTAATGCAGATAACGGTTATAAGCTTAGTGAATTTATTGAAGGTGCAAGAACCTGTAACAGTGATAGCCAAGAAGATTTGACTAAGTGCATGGATTATTTACGCAAATTTCATCATTTAGGTTTAAAAGTTAACTTTACTTTTGACTTGTTTGAAAAAATTAATTTCTACGAAGGCTTGAGGAAAGGAACGTCTAATTATCGTGATTACCTACTAATCAAAGCCAGAATTCTGAAATTAAAAGAGTATATTGAAAGTTTAGATAAGCAATTTGTGCTCTGCCATATAGATGCTAATGCTGATAATTTCTTATTAAAGAAAGATGGTGATATTGTACTTATTGATTGGGAATATGCTGCAATGCAAGATCCTGATGTTGATATTGCTATGTTTGCTATCTATTCAATGTATGAACGTGATCAATTAGATAATTTGATTGATACCTACTATAAAGGTAATTGTCCTGATGACACACGCCTAAAGATATATGCATATGTTGCAATTTGTGGACTTTTATGGAGCAATTGGTGTGAGTATAAAAATACTTTAGGGGTAGATTTTGGTGAATACTCTTTTATGCAGTATAGATATGCTAAAGAATATAGTAAACTTGTATTAGATGTTTTGGAGAAGAAAAATGCATAAAGTAAAAAAAGCTATTATTATGGCAGCGGGTTTCGGAAGTCGTTTACAACCTTTAACATTAACTACACCGAAACCACTTATTAAAGTTAATGGAGTAAGAATGATTGAGTCAGTAATTACTGGATTAGAAGTTAACGGAATTACTGAAATATACATAGTTGTTGGTTACCTTAAAGAAAAATTTCTTTTTTTAAAAGAAAAATATTCCAATATTACATTAATTGAAAATCCTTATTATGATACGGCAAATAATATATCATCTCTTTATGTTGCTAGAGATGTTTTAAATGATGACTTGATAATTCTTGATGGAGATCAAATTATTGAGAATCAAGAAATTTTACAAAGAAGTTTCCGTCAATCAGGATACTTATGTAGTTATACTAAGAAAACAGATGAATGGTTATTAACCTTAGACAATGATAATCAAGTAATAAGCTGTAAAAGAAATGGTGGATTTGCTGGTTGGCGATTGTATTCTATTTCTTATTGGACAAAAAATGATGCTTTGAGGCTTAGAACTCAATTAATAGAGGAGTTTATTCAAAATAAGATAACTGATGTTTATTGGGACGACATTGCGATGTTTTTACATCCCAAAGACTATAACCTGTGTGGAATTAAAATTAAGGAAACAGATTTAAAAGAAATTGATACATATTTAGAATTAACCAAAGAAGATAATCATTATGAAATGAAAGTTTCAGAATATGAGTAATGATTGTTTTAATTTTTTGAGGTGAAGATTATGACTTCAGGAATTATTGCAGGAATTACATGGGCTTTGGAAACTCTAATACTAGGTATTGCATTAAAAATGACGCCTTTTATAAGTACCCAAGAAGCAATCACATTGGCACCATTTGTAAGTACGTTTATTCATGATGGGTTCTCGGCAATTTGGGCAACTTTATATAATTCATTACATGGCAATGAAGGAGAAGTAAAGAAAATACTAAAAACACCAAGCGGAAAATTTGTAATTTTGGCTGCAATTATTGGTGGACCAGTTGGAATGACAGGATATGTTTTAACTGTAAATAATCTTGGACCGTCTATTGGAGCTGTAGCAAGTGCCATTTTCCCAGCAGTCGGTGCTGTATTAGCATATTTCTTTTTGAAAGAAAAGATGCAATGGTATCAATGGATGTTTCTTTTTATTACTCTTTTAGGAGTTTATGGTCTTGGCAACTCATCAGCTCTAAATGTTCGAAACCTATCATTGGGATTGATTGGCGTTATAATGTGTACTTTTGGTTGGGGAATTGAAGCTGTTATTCTTGCGAAATCATTAAAAAATGATGATGTTAAGGATGCTTATGCTCTTCAGATTCGGCAAACAACTTCTGCTATAGTATACGGAGGAATAATTCTTCCCATTATCAATGGTTGGCCATTGGTAATATCTCTTTTTACTAATCCAAAAACAGAAGAAGTAGTATTAGTTATTGCTTTGGCTGGATTATTTGCAACAATTTCGTATCTTTTTTACTACAAGGCCATTTCTAAAATTGGACCATCAAAGGCAATGGCTTTAGATGTTACATATGCTGCTTGGGCAGTTATATTTACAGTCTTATTTTTTCACGATGTACATATTATTACTAAATCAACCATTGTATGTACTGCCGTAGTTTTAGTTTGTGGTATATTATCTGCTACGGATTATAGAGAATTAATTTAAATTTTCAATATGTAGTATAAAAAGTAATCGAATCCAACACTGATGTAAATTTTGGAATATATTATAAATATTGTGATGAGGAATTTATTATGTCAAAAATCTTAATTATTGGCGCAAATGGTCAACTGGGGACTGAATTGCGCCATTTACTGGATGAACGCGGAATTGCTTATGATGCCCGTGATGCCAAGGATATGGACATTACGGACCGTCAAGCAGTTGAAGAACAGGTAACGGCTCTTAAGCCAGCAGTAATCTACCATTGTGCGGCCTATACGGCAGTCGACAAGGCTGAAGATGAAGGCAAGAAGATTAATTGGCGAGTAAATGAAGATGGCACTCGCAACCTGGCTGAAGTAGCAGCTAAAGTTGGTGCTAAGTTGGTTTACCTTAGCACGGATTATGTATTTGATGGTACCAAAACCAGTGAATACGAGGTTGACGATCCAACCAATCCCAAAAATGAGTACGGCAAAGCCAAGCTGGCTGGAGAAAAGGCTATTCAAGCTGCTATGACTGATTATTACATTATTCGGACTTCATGGGTCTTTGGCGAATATGGCAAGAACTTTGTCTACACAATGCTGCGCCTGGCTAAGGATCATGATCGCTTGACAGTAGTTGATGATCAAGTTGGCCGCCCTACCTGGACTCGGACGTTGGCAGAATTTATGACGTATCTGGTTGACCATCATTGTGAATATGGCGTTTATCAATTGTCGAATGAAGATAGTTGCTCTTGGTATGAATTTGCCTGTGAAATTTTGAAAGATAAAGACGTGGAGGTTGCTCCAGTCACCTCTGAGGAATATCCGCAAAAGGCATATCGACCACGTCATTCCATTATGAGCCTGAAAAAAGCGGAAGCTACTGGATTTGCCATCCCAACGTGGCAAACTGCTTTACAGGAATTTATGAGCCAGATTCAAGACAATCATTAATAATTGGAAACAACCTTCTATACATGAGATGACGTGTATAGAAGGTTGCTTATTAGTTATCGAAGAAAGCGTATACATACGTGCCGGAAAATTAATGACCATTTTGAATTTAATAAGAAAAGGGTTAGGCGCAACCCGTACAATACCCCTTAGGGTTGACACTTTAAATAATAAAAGTGTGAATCCTAGGGGGTGTTTTGCATTGTAAGTTATTCAACTATTGAAAAGCTTAAATTACTTCATGATTATCAGAAATCGGATTATGGTTTAACGGTGTACTCCGATTACCATGGTGTCCGACCAGCAAACATGAGTAAGTGGATTAAGCAATTCCTACTCGCTGGATTGGCAGGATTAATTAGACCTAAGCATAATCAGAAGTACTCATTAGAGACTAAGTTAACTGCTGTAAAAGCTTATCTTTCTGGCAAGTATACTAATCAAGCAATTCTCCAGCAGTATCAAATTAGAAATATTTCTCAACTACATCAATGGGTTATCAGTTACAATAATGACAAACTCCGAGTTAATCAGACAACGAGAAAGCGAGTCAGAAAAATGGGACGAAAAGTAACCTTTGATGAAAAGAGGCAGATTGTCCGATGGGCAATTGAACATAACAATAACTATAAAGCGGCTGCAGAGAAGTATGATATTAGTTACCAACGAGTTTATTCTTGGGTACGGAAGTACCGAGTAAATAGCGACTGGGAAGTACTAAAAGATAACCATGGGCGTAATAAAGGAAAAGAGCCCACTAATGAACTAGAAAGACTAAGGAAACGAGTTCGTGAGCTAGAAGTTCGTGACCGTGAACGGGAGCTGCAAATCGCTTTTGCAAAAAAATTAGTCGAAATACGCAATCGGGAGGTGAAACGACCGGACGATATCAAGCGATTCAAGAAATGAACAATGAAGGTTATTCTATTAGTGAATTGACCAAGGTCGCTGGAATTACTAGATAGGCTTACTACAAATGGCTGAAACATGAACCGACTAAATATGAGATTGAAGAATCGGAGATTCTCCAATTGATTAAACAGTTAGAAAATGAACACAAGCAAAGCGTTGGCTATGACAAAATGACTAGGTTAATCAAGTTAAGTCATCAGATTCCTTATACCGTCAATAAGAAACGAGTCATTCGCATTATGAAAGACCATAGTATCAAAGCTGACTATCGCCAGCCAACCCATAAACGTATTCAAGCCCAGCAAACTTATGAAGCTGAAAATATTCTTAACCGACAATTTGACCAAACCGCAGCTAACCAAGTTTGGGTTACGGATACGACGGAACTAAATTACGGAATCCGGCTTAATAAAGTTCGTCTACATGTAGTATTAGATTTATATGGTCAATATCCAGTAAGCTGGTTAATTACACCTACAGAAACCGCTGAAGGAGTAGTTCAAGTGTTCGAGCAAGCACGGATGAAGGAAGGAGCATTAGCTCCGTTAATTCATACTGATCGAGGTGCGGCGTATACTTCCAAAGCATTTAATCAATATTTAGTAGTTAATAATGCCCAACACAGTTATTCAGCACCAGGGACACCGGCTGACAATGCCGTAATAGAACATTGGTGGGCAGATTTTAAGGCTATTTGGATCGCACACCTGCCTAAAGCACAAACATTATTAGAACTAGAAGGACAAGTTAGAGAAGGAATTACCTATTTCACTGAAAAATTTATCTCAGCGAAGAGAAATGACCTTACTGCAGCGGAATACCGTTTTGGCAAGGCCAACTAATTTTTATTATTTAATGTGTAAACTTGACAGGGCACAGTACCTTTTTGAAAGGATGCGATTCTTCGTGAAGGAGGATATCAAACCAAACTTTAGTCAGATTGCCAGACAATATGGCGTTGATCGAAGAACGGCTAAAACTTTATATGATAAATTTGTGGTCACGTAGCTATTACATGGGGACACTGGGGAACATGAGCAAGGAGGTTGTAGAGCGCTATATTGCCAACCAAAGACGACTAAAAGTGACCACCTCTCAAAAGAAAATGGCGCCTTACGATACTAATAAAGGGGCATTTTCCCTCCCGATTAAAATCGTAGGATTCCTGCCCAAGTTTTAATTGAAGTACCACGCGCTGGAACGACTGTAATTTAAACATTTCTAAAGCCCGCGCCTGATGCGAGCTTTTTTCTTTTAGGCTCGTTATAATAAAAGAAGCTAAATTACGAAAAAATGAGGAGTACGGCTTATGAAAATTTTGATTGTTGATGACGATAAAGACATCGTTCAATTATTAGAAATCTATGTCCGCAATGAAGGATATGAGCCAATCACTGCCTACAACGGCAAAGAAGCCCTAACCAAATTAAACACCAACCCAGATATTAGCCTGGTAATCCTAGACATCATGATGCCAGAAATGGACGGGATGGAAGTTATCAAGCAGGTGCGCAAGGATTCATCAATTCCAATTTTGGTGGTTTCGGCCAAGACAACGGACATGGATAAGATTCAAGGCTTGATCACGGGGGCCGATGATTATGTCACCAAGCCTTTCAATCCCCTGGAGGTCATGGCCCGTGTCAAGTCCTTGCTGCGGCGGAGTAAAGGCGATCTGACCAACGATGAGCCGGATGTCTTGAACGTTGGCCCGTTGGTGATTAACAAGGATTCCCACGAGGTCAAGACGCTCAAGGGTGATACGATTCAGCTGACGGCGCTGGAATTTGGAATTTTGTACCTGCTGGCCAGTCATCCTAACCGTGTTTTCAGTGCGGATGATATTTTTGAACGAGTTTGGCAGCAGGAGTCCGTGGTTTCGGCTAAGACGGTCATGGTTCACGTCAGCCACTTGCGCGATAAAATCGAAGCCGCTACCGGTGGCGAAAAGGTCATCGAAACGGTGTGGGGCGTTGGCTACAAGGTTGAAAGCCACTAGTTTTGATTTGTTAGATAAGGTCCGGCGCTCAGATAAATGGGCATTGGGCCTTTTATCATGTTTGGTCGGCAGGCTCGCGGTATTTACGTGGGCGGTTAGGGGGTAAAGTTTGAAGTTAACTACGCGTGAAAAGAGCTCGCTATTTTTTGAGGGCGTCTCGACGGTGATTTTGCTAGCGATGATCAATCTGGCCATCATCGTGATTCTGCAATGGATCGTGCGGCATAATCCCGGCGTCAACAGCGGGATCTTCATCATTAAACAATCCTTGGCGTTTGGCCCGATGGAGATTCGTATCTGGAGCTATCAGCGCATCGTGATCGGCATCATGCTGGTAATTGATGTCTGGGTTCTCTGGTGGCGCTTGATGCGGCGCTATCGGCAGTACCAAATGGACCACATTATCAGAGAACTGCATTACATCGCGCAGGGACATCTGGATCACCGCATTCCCTTTAAGCTCAATGGTTCGCTGCAGGACGTCATTACCAGCGTTAATACGTTGGTTGACAGCGTCGTTCAGTCAATGGACGATGAGCGGCAGGTAGAAAAGTCCAAAGATGAGCTGATCACCAACGTCAGCCACGACCTGCGCACGCCGCTGACCAGCATTATTGGCTACCTGGGTTTAATCGAAAACAAACAGTATCACAGTGAGCAAGACATTTTGCAATACAACCACATCGCCTACGAAAAAGCCGTGCAGATGAAGGGGATGGTCGATGATCTGTTTGAATTTACCAAGGTACAGCAGCATGGCGCTCCACTTAATTTTATGAAAGTCGATCTGGATCCGCTGTTGGAACAGGTCAGTGCCAGTTTTGAGCTGGAAGCCGAAAAAAAAGGAATTGAGATTTCCACGCACGTTGATCCTAAACCGTTAATGATTGAAGCTGATCCGGAAAAACTGGGGCGGGTCTTCAGCAATCTGGTGGCAAACGCCTTGAAGTATGGTCATGGGGCCACCTGGATCAAACTTTCGGCCGCGCGCTACCATGACATGATCATCGTGAAGGTTGCCAACAACGGGGAGCCGATTCCGCAAAAGTCGCTGAAGCACGTCTTTGACCGGTTCTACCGTGTTGAGTCATCGCGCTCTAAAGCGACTGGCGGGACAGGGCTGGGCCTGGCAATCGTCAAGGGTGTCGTGGACCGGCACCATGGTCAGGTCTCGGTAGCCTCTGATGAAAAGGAAACCGCCTTTACCGTGGTGCTGCCAGCCAGTCAAACCGCGCCATCAGAAGCAGCGGTCAATGGGGACTCTGCCAAAGCGCAGCCAGCCGAATAGCATTGTGACTACTGGCTGTAAAATGCCGGCAGTTGAGTGATTATTGATAGCTGAGTCAGCTAAGATCGGCCATGGCTCCGGTCAGCTGAAATTAACTGACTGGCGCCCAGCGAATTTGGTGCCATAAATCAATGCAGGATCGGGCTGCCGGTGCTGCATTTTTTGAGTCGGCAGCATTGTATGCATGGGCTGATCATGATAATGCTGCATATGAACAGTTCGTGCTGGCAGCTTGCCCTTGCTTAACGATCAGCAAAAACCGAACTAAATCGGGCTATTCTGGTATTCTTTAAAATTTAAATATGTTAGACTGGAATTGCATCGTGTTCAAAGGAATACGAGATAAAAGATGAAAAACAATTAAATTAAATGCTGGGGGATATACTTTTTGGCTAAAGCACAGCAAATCAATCCAGAAGGTGCCAGATGGCTGCAGGTCTTAGGCGTTTCGATGCCGCTTTGCCTGAGTTACGTGCCAATTGGCGTTGCCTGTGGGATTTTGTTACACGCCGCGGGGATGAACTTCCTGCTGACGTTTCTTGTTTCGGTGATGGTTTTCTCCGGTGGGGCTCAATTCATCTTGGCTTCACTGTTGATGCTTGATGCACCCATCTCCTCAATCTTTATGACGCTGTTTTTCTTGGAACTTCGCTATGCATTGCTGGGATCAAGTCTTTCCAAGTATATGCAAAACGAGTCGCAGCGCTTCGTCTGGCTGTTTTCTGTTTCGATGAACGATGAAAACTATGCCGTCAACTATCTGAAATTCGCGACCGACAAAAACTGGACGCCAAAAGATGCCTTAATGGTTGAGCATTACTCGCTTTTATCATGGGCAGGGGGCAATATGGTCGGCGGTCTGATCGGTAGTGCCGTGCACATCGATCTGGAAATCGTTGACTTTGCCTTGACGGCGCTGTTCTTATACATGATCGTGATGCAGGTGCGCAATCACCTGTCATTGTTGATCAGTCTGGTTTCCGCGGTACTGGCAGTCATCTTCTTGAGTCTGACCAAGAGCACGCTGGGAATCATCATCGCGACTTTGATTGCTTCGTTTATTGGTTTCATGATCGAAAATACGGTTCGCCAACGTTCTGATCATCCCGATGATGCCTGGATCATGCGCAAACTGTTCCGACCGGCTTCATCGCGTGATACGATCAGCGACCGCCAAGAAAAGGACCGAGAAGCTGAGGTTGAGGCCGAGCTGAAAGCCGAGTTGCAAGAAAAACTGCAAAATGATGCCAAAACCGATGAGGCAGCCAGTGATTCGGCAGCAGTCAAGCAGGAGAGCAAGAAATCGAGTGGAGATAAATAGACATGAGTGATTTATTAACTGGTATGCCGGTACTATCATTGGTGCCCAGTCATCACAACCTGACCTATCATTTGATCGTCATCGTGATCGCGGCCTTCGCGGCATTTATCCCGCGCTACTTCCCAATGCGTTTCTTTACCAACCGGAAGATTCCGCTCTGGTTTAACGAATGGATGAAGTACGTGCCGGTCAGTCTGTTTACGGCATTGGTTGTTAAGTCGATCTTTATGAGTAAGACCTACACCTTTGTGCCATTTGGTCATGTCAGTCAGATCCTGGCAGCCGTTATCGTAATGATCGTGGCCTACTTTACGCGATCCATGGCCGTTTCGGTAATCGGCGGGTTGGCCGCGGTATGGCTGATTTCTTTGGTGATTTAAAATATTTGCAAATAATTGAAGCGTCATTTTCAAGCGTATGATGGCTGGGTTCTGAGGCCAATCATCATGGGCTGCCTTGCGTCGGAACTGTCCGCGCCGGCTGAAAATGGCGCTTTTTCATTTTGCGTTAAGCTAGCTGGGGCGATTCATCTTATAATTAAGCCAAGTATTGATAAAACGAGGGGAGCAATTTGATGAAAAAAGCATATTTGATTCATGGGACCTCCACCCGCGATGATGACTGGTTCCCATGGCTAGAAAAAGCGGCACGACCGGAAATTGAGCTGGATCGACTCTGGCTGCCCGATCCGTTTGCCCCGCAACCGGCAGCGTGGAATCAAGCGGTTGATGATCAAATCAAAGCTGAAGATGGCATTACGCTGGTAGCGCATAGTCTGGGCTGCATAACGGCAGTACGCTGGCTGGCGCGGCATAACGTTAAGAACGTGGGCCTGCTTTTGGTAGGGGCGTTTGATCAGCCGCTGCCAGACTACGCGGGTTTAGATGAATTCATGCAGGGCGGGGTTGACTATCGCCAAGTGCGGCCCAAGATCAGCCGTGCGACCGTGATCACAGCGCAAAACGATCCCATTGCGCCATATCAGTTTGGTGTAGCCATGGCCAATCGATTGGGTGCCAAATTGATCGTACGTCCAGATGGTGGGCATTTCTTAACCAGTGATGGCTTTACGGAATTTCCGCTAGCATTGACGGAGCTAAAACGCGTTGCCGGCGTTGCCTGACTTGGTGGCCATTGCGACTAGCATTGACATTAGATTTATCGCTAGCTTTATCTTCAAAATAAAAAGATCCGCCATACTGAAAACGTGACGGATCTTTTTATTTATTGCTGATTGCTCATGTAATCGCGGGTCATTGGCAGGTTCTTGCCGGATGCACCCTTGGTAATCAAGAATTGCATGACGTCGATGTTGCCCGATTCAAATGAGGCCGCGCACGCCTGCAAGTACAGATCCCACATGCGTGTAAACCGTTCGCCCATCATATCTTGAATGTGAGCGCGATGGGCATTGAAGTTCATGTCCCAGATTTCAAGCGTTCGCTGATAGTGGCGGCGCAGCATTTCAATGTCGGCAATCTGCAGATTATTTTCAATGATGTGGCCAACCATTTCCTGCAAGCCCGGCACATAACCACCAGGGAAGATGTACTTATTGATCCAACCGTTGTAGGCGCCGCCTTGTTGACGCGTAATCCCGTGAATCAGAGCCACGCCATTATTGGTCAAATAGCGAGCGATATCTTTAAAGTATAGACCCAGGTTTTCTTTACCGACGTGTTCAAACATTCCCACGGAAACAATATAGTCCCATTTTCGATCGCCTAATTCGCGGTAGTCCATCAATAAGACCTCGGCGACGTCCTGCAGGTGCTCTTCTTCAATCTTATTTTGGACCAGACGATACTGTTCTTTGCTCAGCGTAACGCCGGTAACCTTCAGCCCGTATTCGCGCGCGGCCGTCAGCATCAAGGTGCCCCAGCCGCAGCCGATGTCGAGCAGCGTCTTGCCTGGTTGTGGATGGAGCTTGTTGATGATGTGGTGCACCTTGGCCATTTGAGCAGCTGTCAGGTCATCGTGGTTGCCATTGGTAAAGTAGGCACATGAATAGGTCAGCGTGTCATCCAGCCACAGCTTATAAAAATCGTTGCCGACGTCATAATGGCTTTGGACGTCACTGGCGCTTTCCTTTTCACCATGACTCTGTTTGGGCATCATATGGCGGAACTTGCTGCTGCGCATAAAGCTGTCTTTGCTTTCGTAGGCCGATTCAATGACTTTTTGAATGCTGCCGTCAATTTCGATTTTCTTATCCATGAAGGCCTCGCCTAAAGCGATTGAAGCGTTTTTGGTCAGGTCGCGCACTGGGATCTTCTCGTTGAACCGAATTGTTGCTTGCGGCTCGCCATTGCCGTAAACGACTGAGGAGCCATCCCAGAATACGATTTTGACTGGGATGGTAAATGAGCGGCTCAGCAAGACTTTATAAAATGTCTTTTCCAACATGTGCTTTTCCTTCTTTCCAATCCGTATGCAGGTTATTATACACCAGGCAGTAAAATTAGGCGGAATTTGCATCATTGCATGCTATACTTAGGCTAAATTGTCTAAAAATAGGAGGGATTGGATGGTCAATGCATGGCATCGATTCATCGATAACGTACCATTAAGGCGGTTTGCGGTGTTGGCGCTGTTGATCTGGGTGCTCTATTTGGTGCGGGGAATGCTGAGCGCGATCCTGCTGACGTTTATCTTTACATACATTGTAGTGCATTGGGTTCGTTTCGTGCAGCGCTGGCTTCCCAAACTGCCCTCGTTGCTGGTAGTCTTGGTAACCTATGCCGTTTTGATCGCGGCGGTTTATTTTGCGGTGACCAAATACCTGCCACTGCTGATTACGCAGATTATCAAGATGGTTAATTCAGTCTTGAAATTCTATCAGTCACAGGACGGTTCTTGGCTGATCAAACAGCTCAATCACTACATTAGTGCCAAAACCGTAACGGCTCAGATCAAGCATGGCATCAACCTGGCCTTTTCGACCTTGACCAGTTTGACGAAGATGGCAGTGACGTTCTTGATGTCTTTTATTCTGAGTTTCTTTTATACGATTGAGCTCAGGCAGATGTATTCGTTCAGCCGACTGTTTTTGACTAGTGAGCTGTTCAGCTGGCTGTTTGAGGATATCTACTTTTTTGGCAAGAAGTTCGTCAATACGTTCGGCGTGGTCTTAGAGGCCCAGTTCTTCATCGCGCTCTGCAATACGGCGCTGACGACGATCTGTCTGATGTTTATGCATATGCCGCAGATTCTGGCGTTGGCTTTGATGGTCTTTGTTTTCAGTCTGGTGCCGGTTGCTGGGGTGATCATTTCACTGATTCCGCTGAGCATGGTTGGTTATTCGGTCGGCGGCATTCGCGATGTGATCTACATTATCATTATGATTATTGCAATTCATGCGTTGGAGTCGTACGTCTTGAATCCCAAGTTTATGTCCAGTCGCACGGAACTGCCGATCTTTTATACGTTCGTAGTGCTGATGGTCAGTGAAAAGCTGTTTGGTACCTGGGGCTTGATCGTTGGCGTGCCGATCTTTACTTTCCTGCTTGATATTATGGGCGTAAAGTCAATTGGTGACAAAAAACAAAGTGAATAGCTTTAAAGACCAGGATTGATGGAAATCGGTGCTGGTTTTTAATTATCCAATTGGTAATTAGATGATCACTGCTCAAGCGACTACGGCTGTTTGAGCAAATTATCCGTATCTATGCAAATTGTGGGCAATATGAGAAGGGCGGCGTTGGGCAATGCGAGATAGTTGTGGATTGTCATTCTCATTCAAAAGCAATCGTTTTAAATTGTTGATTAAGACAAAATTAAAAACGAATTAAAAAACGTGTTGACTTTCTAATGATCAACTCGTAGACTAAGACACATCAAATATTTACTACGGCAAAAGAAAGGAGCCATGGATCATGAAAAAGCAATTATTCGTACAATTCAACAACATGGCTCTTCAATTGAACGCCCTACTGCTACTGCAGGTCAAGGACCCGGTTGCGTGATTAAGCATTTTTGCTGATCAGCGATTGAGCCCTTCTTTCTGTTGGCATGAGGGCCGATCGATACCGGTTGAGAAAAGCCCTCATTCCATTGCGGATGAGGGCTTTTTTCTTTGATCAAATGCAGTCAGCAAAATATTTGATTGATTGAATGATGAGAAAAATTAAACAAGGGGAGTCAGGCTTATGAAGATTAAAAATAAGAAAACGGGGATTGCCATAATGATGGCAGCCATGACCATGATGGCAGCAGGATGTTCCGCAACTGGTTCGCAAAAAGGCAACTCAGCTTCAGGCAATACGATTAAGGTTGGGGTCAACATGGAACTGTCTGGCGCGGCCGCTGGCTATGGTCAACAAGAAGAAAACGGGATCAAGCTTGCCGTTCACGACATCAACAAAAACGGCGGTATTAAGATTAACGGCAAGAAGATGAAGATCAAGATCATCACGCGCGACAACAAGACCTCAACTTCAACGGCGGCTTCGGTTGCTTCACAATTAACCACCAAGGACAAGGTTGTTGCTACGGTCGGCCCCGCAACGACCAACGCGGCTACGGCAGCTATTCCAAACCAGACTAAGGCGCAGGTGCCACTGGTTTCACCAACCGCGGCTGATCCTAGCTTTACGCGGACTAAGAAGGGTGGCGTTCAAAAGTACGTCTTCCGGGCCCAGGCACAAAACAACTACCAAGGTCAAGTGGCTGCCAACTTCGCCAACACGCATCTGAAGGCTAAGCGCGTAGCTATCTTGGCTGATAACTCCAGTGACTACGGGACGGGACTTGCCAAAGCATTTAAGAAGAACTTTAAGGGTACGATCGTTTCAACGCAGTATTTCCAAGAAGGCGACAAGGACTTTAGCTCTTTGATCACGGCTATCAAGAACAAGAAGATCGATGCCATCTACGTTCCGGGCTACTACTCTGAAGTCGGTGTAATTATTAAGCAGGCTCGTGAAGCCGGAATTAATGCCCCAATCATTGGTTCTGGTGGAATGGCAGATCCAAAGCTTGCCAAGATTGCCGGTGCTTCAAACGCAACCAACGTTTACTACACGACGCCATTCTCCACGATTACTGCTAAGAACAATGCCGAAGCTCGTAAGTTTATGAAGGAATACAAGGCTAAGTACGGTCAAACCGCACCAACCTACTCTGCATTGGGCTACGACGCGACGATGATGGTTGCCAATGCCATCAAGAAGGCCAACTCAACCAATTCCAACAAGATTACGGAAGCCTTGGCTAAGACTAAGAACATGAAGGGAGTTACTGGTACGATTTCAGTTAACAAGCACCACGACCCACAAATGAAGATGTCGGTTGAACAAATGACCAATGGCAAGGTTGTCGCCGGCTACACTGTTAAGTAATTAAAGAAAGGGGGCACCAACCGTGCAAATCTTTATGCAGCAACTGATCAACGGTCTCTCGCTCGGCAGCATCTACGCGCTGTTGGCTTTGGGATATACGATGATCTATGGGATTATCAAGATTATTCACTTCGCGCATGGTGACGTCTATATGCTGGGGGCGTTCTTCGGCTACTATACGATCAACGTTTGGCATTTCAACTTTATCATGGCGCTGTTCGGCTCAATGATCTTCTGCGCTCTGGTGGGCATGCTGATCGAGTTTGTCGCATATCGGCCGCTGCGTCATTCATCACGGATTGCCGTTTTGATTACGGCGATTGGGGTGTCTTACTTTTTGGAAAACGGCATGTCGGTCCTGTTCTCTGGCGACACTCGTGACTTTCCCCAGGTGATCAAACAGGTTAACTATGAATGGTTCGGCATTCGGGTAACCAATATCCAGTTGTTGATCTTTGCAACCACGATTATTTTGATGATTATTTTGCAGTTGATCGTTAAGAAAACCAAGATGGGACGGGCAATGCGGGCGGCCGCGGCTGATCCCGTGGCAGCTGAACTGATGGGGATCAATATCAACGGTACGATTTCATTTGTCTTTGCAATTGGCTCGGCTATGGCTGGCGCGGCCGGCGTTTTGATTGGTCTGTACTACAACTCGATTGAACCAACGATGGGGCTGACGCCAGGGATCAAAGCCTTTGTCGCCGCAGTCGTTGGCGGTGTCGGCTCCATTCCAGGGGCGGCAGTCGGGGCCGTGATTATTGGCTGTCTGGAATCACTGATGCAGGCGATTGGCTTCTCAGCTTTCAAGGATGCAGCCGTCTATGTTGTTTTAATTATCGTGTTGCTGTTCTTGCCAGCAGGTCTGTTTGGCAACAAGCAGCCAGAAAAGGTTTAGGGAGGCGCGAAGATGAAAATACGTTGGCAGACCATTGCCATCTGGTTCGTCTGCATGGCAGCCGGATATGGCATTATCTATGCTGGTGAAATGACTGGCGTGGTTGATACGTTTATCGAGAACATGTTGGTCATGATGGGCATCAACATCATCCTGGCCGTCAGTCTGAACCTGATCGTGGGCTTTTCTGGTCAGTTTTCGCTGGGTCATGCCGGCTTTATGGCAATTGGCGCCTATGCAACGGGAATTATGACGCAAACTGAATCAACATTTGCAGGACTGATCTTTTCCATGATTACCGGCATTGTGATTACGATTGTGATTGCTCTGATCGTTGGGGTTCCAACCTTGCGGCTTAAAGGTGACTATTTAGCGATTGCAACGATGGGAGCGGCTGAAATCATTCGGCTGACTGCTAATAACTTAAAGATCACCAATGGACCGGCTGGGCTCTTTAACATTCCCCAGCTTGCCACTTGGCCGCTCGTTTACATTATGATGTGTCTGACGATTATTATCGTTGCCAATTTTGTTCACAGCAAGACGGGCCGGGCGATTCGCGCTGTTCGCAATGACGAGCTGGCGGCCACGGCCATGGGCATCAACGCAACTAAGTACAAATTAATGGCCTTTGTAATGGGCGCGTCACTGGCAGCTGTAGGCGGCTCACTCTATGCTTCCTACTTGCAGAGTATTGCCCCAAGCAACTTCAACATCATGGAGTCGGTTTCGATTCTGATTATCGTGGTTTTAGGCGGCATTGGCAGCATTACTGGATCCGTAATTGCTGCCGTCGTCTTAGGCGCAATCGACACGGTTCTGCAAAACTTCGGCTCGCTGCGGATGGTTATCTACGCGGTCATGCTGATTGTCATTATGATTGCTAAGCCAAGTGGTTTGATGGGCCGGCGCGAGTTTTCAATTGGCAAATGGCTGGCGAAACGTACGGCCAAAAAGCAGGCTGCCGCTGAATCATAGAAAGGAGCAACTATGGCAGAGAAATTATTAACCGTTCGCAACGTTACGCGGCAGTTTGGTGGACTGACAGCGGTCAATGACGTTTCGATGACGATCTATGATAATGAGTTGGTCGCTTTAATCGGTCCCAATGGTGCTGGCAAGACGACTTTGTTCAACATGTTGAGCGGTCTTTTGCCAGCCACCAGCGGCACGATTGCCATCCGTCATGATGGTCGCTTCTATAAGGTCAGCGGCAAGGGTGCTACCAGTGTTGCGCAGCATGGTATCTCACGGACGTTTCAAAACATTCGGCTGTTTGGCGACATGACGGTGCGGGAAAACATCATGGCGGCGCTGAACAATCAGTTTAAGGAAAGTTTTTGGGGTACGATTATTCGAACGCCGCACTACTACCGCACTGAACGCGAGATGAATGACGCGGCTCAGAAGCTGATTGACCGCTATCATTTGACGGCGGTTGCTGACAGTCCAGCCAACAAGCTGCCATACGGGATGCAGCGACGCGTTGAAATCGTGCGGGCCTTGGCAACCAAGCCGAAGATTATCTTTTTGGATGAGCCGGCCGCGGGGATGAACCCTGAAGAAACTGCGGAGCTGACAACGATGATTCGGCAGCTGCGTGATGAGAACAATCTGGCCGTTCTTTTAATCGAACATGATATGTCATTGGTGATGAGCCTGGCTGAACGGATTTATGTTTTAGATCAAGGCGAGGTTTTGGCCAGTGGCACGCCAAAAGAAGTGAGTCAGAATCCAGCCGTTGTCAAAGCATATTTGGGAGGTGATGCCAATGCTGCAGGTTAAGGACTTAAGTATCAGCTATGGTGCGATTCAAGCGGTCCGTCACGTTGATTTTGAAGTTAAAAAAGGTGAGATCGTGACCTTAATTGGAGCGAATGGCGCGGGTAAATCAACGATTCTTAAGACGATTTCGGGAATTGTTAAGCCGCAGTCGGGCTCCATTGAATATCAAAATGAATCACTGATTGGAAAAAAGGCGCCGCAAATCGTGGCCGCGGGAATCTCTCAGGTTCCAGAAGGGCGGCACGTCTTTCCAGCCATGACCGTGATGGAGAATCTGCAGTTGGGTTCATATCTGCAAAAGAATCGCGACCAGATTGATCAACACCTGCAGGAAATCTTTGAAATGTTTCCGATTTTAAAAGAGCGCCAGCACCAAGACGCGGCGACCCTTTCCGGTGGTGAGCAGCAGATGTTGGTAATGGCGCGAGCAATGATGGCTAACCCAGAGCTGCTGCTTTTGGATGAACCATCCATGGGATTGGCACCGATTTATATTCAGAAAGTTTTCGACATCATTCAAAAAATCAACGCGCAAGGGACCACGATTCTTTTGATCGAGCAGAACGCGCATCAGGCTCTTTCGATTGCTGATCGAGGCTACGTGATTGCCTCGGGAGAAATTCAGCTGAGCGGCAGCGGACAGACGCTTTTGAATGATCCAAAGGTTAAACGAGCCTATCTTGGCGAATCGGCTTAAAAGCGCTTTAATAATGGGTATATAATAGTAGAAAAGTTCCATTCAAATAGGATGGAGCTTTTTTTATAATATTGACAATTTACGGTTTACACTTCATAATAAAGCCGTTGTTGTTATGAATGTACTTAAATTAAAGCCTATTTAACTTGATATAAGCTATAATGTTCGCTTTTACGAAATGGAGGAACCGCATCTATGACTGATCTAGAAATTGCCAATGCTGCTGAAATGGAGCCTATTACTAAGATTGCTGAAAAATTAGGTTTAAGTACTGATGAAATTGAACCATACGGCAAGTACAAGGCTAAGATTGATCTGCCAGTCAAGGAAGCACCAGACAAGAAGCACAAACTGATTCTGGTTACCTCAATCAACCCAACGCCGGCTGGTGAAGGTAAGTCAACGGTTCTGGTTGGCCTTGGTGATGCTTTGAACCTGCTTGGTCACCAAACCGTAATTGCAATGCGTGAACCATCCATGGGACCTGTTTTTGGCATCAAGGGTGGTGCAACTGGTGGTGGCTACAGCCAAGTCGTACCAATGGAAGACATCAACCTGCACTTTACGGGGGACCTGCATGCTTTGACCAGCGCCAACAACACGCTGGCTGCTCTGATCGACAACTACATCATGCGGGACAATGAACTGAATCTGGACCCACGCCGCATTATCTGGAAGCGCGTGGCTGACGTAAACGACCGGGTGCTGCGACACGTGGTTACTGGTTTGGGCGGCATTATGCAGGGGGTACCGCGTGAAACCGGTTTTGACATTACGGCGGCTTCCGAACTGATGGCGATCCTTTGTCTGTCTAAGGACCTGGCTGATTTGAAGCGGCGGATTTCCAAGATCGTAGTTGGCTACACCTATGACCAAAAGCCAGTTACGGTTGGTGAACTGGGCTTTAGCGATGCCATTACGATTCTGCTTAAGGATGCTTTGAAGCCAAACCTGGTTCAAACGTTGGCGCACACGCCGGCAATCGTTCATGGGGGCCCATTTGCCAACATCGCCCATGGCTGCAACTCAGTTCTGGCTACCAAGACGGCTCTGCAGCTGGCGGACTACACGGTTACGGAAGCTGGCTTCGGTGCTGACCTGGGGGCTGAAAAGTTCCTGGACATCAAGCGGCCAGTGTTGGGCAAGACGCCAGACGCGCTGGTAATCGTGGCTACGGTACGGGCACTGGAATACAATGGTGGTGCGGCACTTGCCGATCTTAAGGAAGAACAGCTGCCAGCGCTTAAGAAGGGCCTGGCCAACTTGAACCGTCACATTAAGAACATGCAGCGCTATGGCCTGCCTGTCGTTGTTGCCATCAACCACTTTACTTTTGACACTGAAGCCGAAATTAAGACGATTGAAGACAACTGTCATGAACTAGGAGTCAACGTGGTTCTGGCCGATGCCTGGGCTAAAGGCGGTGAAGGTACGGTTGACCTGGCTAAGGAAGTTGTCAAACTGGCTGATCAGCCAAGCGATTTCCATGAACTTTACGATGTTGAAGGCGACTCGATTGAAGACAAGGTCAATACGATTGCCAAGACCATCTATGGCGCCAAGGATGTTGAATTCTCCAAGAAGGCTCAAAAGCAGCTCAAGAAGTTCCATGAAATGGGCTGGGAAAACATGCCGGTCTGCATTGCCAAGACGCAGTACTCATTTACCGATGATCAAACGGAACTGGGTGCGCCAACCGACTTTACGTTCCATATTCGTGAATTCGTTCCTAAGCTGGGCGCGGGCTTTGTCGTAGCTCTGTCCGGCAGCGTGATGACGATGCCTGGTCTGGGTAAGAAGCCAGCTGCCGTTAACATGCACATTGACGGTGAAGGCAACATTACTGGTTTATTCTAAGATCACTAAAGAAAAGGGCGCGGCAGGCGCTCTTTTTTGTGTTGGAGCTATTGTATTAAAGACGAACATTATAATTATCTTATTTATTCCGGTTCGTGAAAAATCTTGTTTTTGCTGAAAAGTTTTGCTATGCTAGAGACAGTTTTTAGGAGGTGCCATTGTGAGCAGTGAAATCAGCGTGGTCATGGGCAGTAAGTCCGATTGGCCAACAGTTAAGCAAGCATGTGATATTTTGGATCAGTTTGGCGTCAAGTACGATAAGCAGGTTATCTCAGCGCACCGGATGCCAAATGAAATGTTCGATTTTGCCCAGCACGCGGCAGAAAATGGCGTTAAGGTTATTATTGCCTGTGCAGGCGGGGCCGCTCATCTGCCAGGGATGATTGCTGCCAACACGCCATTGCCGGTGATTGGGATTCCGGGGCAGACTAAGGCGTTAGGCGGCATGGACTCGCTGCTTTCCATCGTGCAGATGCCAGCGGGAATTCCGGTCGCCACTACGGCAATCGGTAATGCTGGGGCTAAGAACGCTGCCTTATTGGCCATTCAGATTTTAGGCATCAATGACCAAGCCCTGCAAGACAAGATTGTGGCTTTCCGTAAAGAAATGCATGACAAGGCGGTGGCCAGCAATGCCGAACTTGACTAAGCATCCAGAAGCCTATATTGAGCAAGGCAAGACGATCGGGATTATTGGCGGTGGTCAGCTGGGTCAGATGATGGCTTTTTCTGCTAAGGCAGCCGGGATGAAGGTTATTATTTTGGATCCGACGCCACAATGTCCTGCCGCCCAGGCTGCTGATGATCAAATTGTGGCGCCTTATGCTGACGTGACGGCAATCAAAGAACTGGCACGGCGAGCTGACGTTTTGACCTATGAGTTTGAAAACGTTGATCTGCAGGCCTTAAGAGACGTTGCTGATCAAGTTGCCATTCCTCAGGGAACCAATCTCTTATACACGACCAAGAATCGGATTCGCGAAAAGACGTTTTTGCGCGACGCAGGCCTGCAGACGGCACCATTCGCGGCGGTCAAGAATCGTGCTGATCTGAACGCGGCCGTAGCAAAACTTGGCTATCCATGTGTCTTAAAGACTTGCGAAGGCGGGTATGATGGTCATGGCCAAATGGTTTTAAAGAGTGCGCAAGACCTGAATGACCCGATTACTGAAGAAGTGCTGCAGTATGGCGATGACATTCTGGAAGGCTGGGTACCATTTAAGATGGAATGTTCAGTCATGGTAGCGCGCAATACGGATGGTGATATTACCGTCTTTCCAGTCAGTGAAAACATTCATGCTCATGAAATTCTGCACTTGAGTATCGTGCCGGCCCGCATGCCGGTTGAATGGCAGCAGCGCGCTCAGCGGATGGCCGAAAAGATTGCCACGGCCATTGATCTAAAAGGCATCTTGGGTGTTGAGATGTTTGTCGGTGCCGATGGACAGCTCTATGTCAACGAACTGGCACCACGACCACATAATTCTGGTCACTACACGATTGAAGCCTGCAACTTTTCACAGTTTGCGGTTCACAATCGCGCGATCTGCAACTGGCCGCTGCCTAAGATTAAGCTGCTGAGTCCAGTCGTAATGGTCAACGTTTTAGGCCAACACGTAGCTGGCACGCGCCGTTTGATTCATGAATATCCGCAATGGCATTTTCATGACTATGGCAAGGCTGAGATTCGGCATAACCGGAAGATGGGCCATGTCACGATTTTGACCGATGATATTGAAGAAACCTTGAAGCAAATTAAAGATTCCCATGTTTGGGACGATGAATAGGAGAAAAGATTAATGATTGATCGTTATACCCGTCCAGAAATGAAGAAGCTGTGGAGCGATGAAACCCGCTATCAATGTTGGCTGGCCGTAGAAATCGCGGCTGATGAAGCCTGGAGCAAGCTGGGCAAGATTCCAGCAGAAGATGTTGAAAAAATTAAGCAAAACGCCAAATTCACCGTGGAAGGCATTCAAGAAATCGAAGCCGTCACGCACCATGACGTGATCGCCTTTACGCGTGACGTTTCCAAGTCGTTGGGCCCAGAACGCAAGTGGGTACACTATGGTCTGACCAGTACTGACGTCGTTGATACGGCTCAAGGCTACCAGCTTAAGCAGGTCAACGAGATTCTGCGTCAAGACATCAAGGACTTTATGGAAATCCTGAAAAAGATGGCCAATGAATACAAGTACACGGTCTGCATGGGGCGGACGCACGGGATTCACGCTGAGCCAACGACTTTTGGTCTCAAGGTTGCCCGCTGGTACTCTGAAATGAAACGCAACTATGAGCGCTTCGAACACGCGGCCGCTGGCGTTGAAGCCGGTAAGATCTCTGGGGCCGTGGGAACGTTTGCTGAAGTTGACCCACGCGTTGAACAATATGTCTGCGAAAAACTGGGACTGCGCGCGCAAGAAGTTTCCAGCCAAGTGCTGCCACGTGATCTGCATGCTGAATACATCGCTGCTTTAGCTTTGATTGGGACCAGCCTAGAAGAAATGGCTACCGAGGTTCGTTCTCTGCAACGGACGGAAATCCATGAAGTTGAAGAACACTTTGCCAAGGGTCAAAAGGGTTCTTCAGCAATGCCGCACAAGCGCAACCCGATCGGCTCCGAAAATATCTGCGGCTGTGCGCGGGTATTGCGCGGTCATGTTGTTACGGCTTATGAAAACGTGGCACTGTGGCATGAACGCGACATTTCTCACTCCAGTGCTGAACGGATGATTTTACCAGACACGACGGCGCTTTTGGACTACATGCTGCACCGTTTTGGTCGGATCCTGGCAAATCTGGACGTCTTCCCTGAAACCATGAAGAAGAACATGGATAAGACGCTGGGTCTGATTTACTCTGGCCGGGTCCTGCTCAAGCTGGTTAAGTCTGGCATGACGCGGGAAAACGCCTATGATCTGATTCAGCCATACACGGCTAAGTGCTGGGCTGAACAAGTGCCATTCCGGCCACTGCTGGAAGCTGACCCAACGATTCAAAAGCAGCTGACCAAAGAAGACTTGGATGATGCCTTTGACTACCACTGGCACCTGCGTCATGTTGACGACATCTTCAAGCGGGTTGGCTTGGACGATTAATCATCATTAAACTAAAAAAGCATCGATCAGATGGGTCGATGCTTTTTGTTTACTTTTCAACCGCCAAAACACGAACAATTTAATTCAAATAGCGATTTAGTTAAACGTTAAACTTATAAAAACCATTATTTTATGATTAGAAACCGAAAAAGGTTCGGCTATACGCTTGACGATTTTTAAAAATATGCGTACGATAATAGCAGGATTTAACGAACAATTTTCCGTTAACCAATTCATCAATTCGTTTTTAGCCTATAAGGAGGGCAATCAAAAATGGAAAAGCTGTTATATACCGGCAAAGCAAAGCAAATGTGGCAAACCGAAGATCCTGACGTTTTACGGGTAGTTTACCTGGATCAGGCAACGATGCTTAATGGTAAGCGTAAGGACCACTTTGACGGAAAGGGTGAAGCAGCCAACGATATTTCAACGCTGGTTTTTGAATACCTGATTGATAACGGCATTCCAACCCACTTCATCAAGCGCCTTTCGGAAAAGGAAGAATTGGTTAAGAAGTGTCACATGTTCCCACTGGAATTCGTTACGCGCAACGTCTGCGCTGGTCACTTTGCTTCTCGCTTTGGTCTGGAAGACGGCATGGAATTGGCCGAACCAGTTGAAGAAACGTTCTACAAGAGTGATGCTTTGGATGACCCATTCGCCAATGAATCTGACGCGGTTGCCATTAAGGCCTGCACGCATGAAGAATACCAACAATGCTGGGAACTGGCACGGCGTTGCAACAAGCTTTTGACGCCCCTGTTTAAGAAGGCCGGCATGAAGCTGGTTGACTTCAAGCTGGAATTCGGTAAGCTTTCAGACGGCTCGTTGGTACTGGCTGATGAATTTTCGCCTGACAACTGCCGTCTGTGGGATATCAAGACCAACGCCCACATGGATAAAGACGTATTCCGCAAGAACCTGGCTGACCTGACTACGACCTATGATGAAGTTTACGCACGCCTGCAAGAAGCCGTTAAGGAGGACTAATCAAATGACTACCGTTCGTATTTACGTTACCTACAAGCAATCTGTTTTTGATCCCCAAGCCGAATCTGTTTTAAATGCCATCCACCAGTTGGGGCATGAAGAAGTCAAGGGTCTGACGGTTGGCAAGTTCTTTGATCTGCAGGTTGAAGGCGATCAGGCAGCCGTTGAAAACACGGTTAAGGAAGTGGCTGAATCACTGCTGGTCAACTTCAACATCGAAACGTACAAGTTTGAAGTGCTGGAGGCGAAATAAATGAAGATTGCGGTCATTCAATTCCCAGGCTCGAATTGTGATATCGACCTGTATTCAGCCCTGCACGATGTCTGCAATGCTGATGTCGAATACGTTTCACACAAGGCCACGAGTCTGGATGGCTTTGATGCGGTTATGCTGCCAGGGGGCTTTTCCTATGGCGACTATCTGCGGGCCGGCGCGATTGCTCGGTTCGCCAACGTTATGCCGGCCGTCATCAAGCTCGCTAATGAAGGCAAGCCGGTTTTTGGTACCTGCAATGGCTTCCAGATCTTAACGGAAGCGGGCCTTTTGCCAGGTGCTCTAAAGAAAAACGACAGCCAAAAGTTCGTCTGTGAAACGGTGCCTTTGGAAGTCGTTAACAACGATACGCTTTTTACCACGCAGTACCAGGCTCACGAACGCATTGCCCTGCCAATCGCGCACGGTGAAGGCAGCTACTACGCGGATGAAAAAACCTTGGATGAGTTGGAAGCCAATCATCAAGTCGTGTTCCGCTATGCAAGTGAAAATCCCAACGGCTCTTTGCGCAACATTGCTGGGATCGTCAACAAGCGCGGCAACGTATTGGGCATGATGCCCCACCCAGAGCGGGCCGTAGAAGCACTGCTGGGTTCGACGGACGGTTTGCGGCTGTTCAAGTCTTTATTGGAAAACGGCACGGTTAAGACGGAGGCATAATTAGAATGAAGCAAGCAATGACCCCTGAAGAAATTAAGGAAAAGAAGCCATATCTCGACTGGAGTCTGTCCGAAAAAGAATATGACTACATCAGTGAAAAGCTGCTGCACCGTTTGCCAAACTACACGGAAACGGGTCTTTATTCGGCAATGTGGTCGGAACACTGCTCCTACAAAAAGTCCAAGCCAGTGCTGCGTCTGTTCCCCAACAAAAATGATCGCGTTTTGCAAGGCCCTGGCGAAGGTGCTGGTGTCGTTGACATTGATGATGGTCAGGCAGTCGTTTTCAAGGCCGAAAGTCACAACCACCCATCAACGGTTGAGCCATACCAGGGCGCGGCTACTGGGGTCGGCGGGATTCTGCGTGACATCTTCAGTATGGGCGCGCGTCCAATCGCTTCTTTAGACTCGCTGCACTTTGGCGAATTAAGCGATGCTGAAACCCGCATGAAGGTTGATGGCGTTGTGCGCGGGATTGGCGACTACGGCAACTGTATGGGGATTCCAACCGTCGCTGGTGAAACGACTTTTGATCCTTGCTACAAGGGAAATCTTTTGGTCAATGCCATGAGCGTGGGCTTGATGGACCAAAAGAACCAACAAGAAGGGAATGCTTCTGGGGTTGGCAACGCCGTGATGTACGTTGGGGCCAAGACTGGTCGTGACGGGATTCACGGGGCAACGTTTGCCTCCGCTGACTTTGGATCTGGCAACGAGTCACAGCACTCGGCCGTTCAAGTCGGCGACCCATTCATGGAAAAACTGCTGATGGAAGCCTGCCTGGAACTGATTCAAGACCATGCGGAATGGCTGGTCGGCATCCAAGACATGGGTGCGGCTGGCATTGTTTCTTCCAGTGCCGAAATGGCCTCTGAAGGTAACTCAGGTATGGACCTGGATCTTGATTTGGTACCGCAGCGTGAACCTGGGATGTCAGCTTATGAGATCATGCTGAGCGAGTCTCAGGAACGGATGCTTTTGTGTGTTAAGAAGGGTCATGAAGAAGACGTTAAAAAGATCTTTGACTACTATGATCTGGAAGTCGTAACGATTGGCCGGATCACGGAAGGTCACCAATACGTGCTGCACCATGATGGTCAGGTAGTCTGCGATATTCCGGTTTCAACGTTGACGGATGACGTTTTGGAAGTTGAATCTGAAGAACGAAAGCCACAGCGCTTAATCGATGCTGAAAAACAGGCCAACTGGACGCCAGTGATCGATGACGTGGCTGAAGTCTACAAGAAATTACTGACGCAGCCAACGATTGCCGACAAGTCTTGGATCACGCGTCAATATGACTCACAGGTGCGGACTTCAACGGTGGTTGGTCCTGGTTCTGATGCCGGTGTTATTCGCGTGCGCGGCACCAAGAAGGCTCTTTCAATGACGACGGATGGCAACGGTCGCCTGGTTTACTTAAACCCATACGTCGGTGGTAAGATTGCATTGGTTGAAGCAGCCTCCAACATTATTGCTTCTGGCGCTTTGCCATTAGCCATTACGGACTGCCTGAACTATGGTGACCCAACCGATCCTGAAATCTTCTGGGAACTGCACCATTCAATCGAAGGGATGGCTGAAGCTTGCCGCGTCTTTGATACGCCAGTCATTTCCGGTAACGTATCGCTTTACAATGAAAACAACGGCTCGGCCATTTACCCAACGCCAATGGTCGGTATGGTCGGTTTGATTAAGGATGCTAAGTACGTCATCCCATCCCGCGTTCAGCATGCTGGCGACAAGCTGTATCTGGTCGGCAAGACTGGCGATGACTATGCCGGTTCCGAACTGCAGAAGATGATGACGGGTGATATTGCCGGCACGCTGGCTGACTTTGATCTGGAGCACGTCCATGACTACCTGAGCCGCCTGCTGCAAGCTGAACAAAGCGGTCTGGTAGCCAGCGCTCATGACTTGAGTGAGGGTGGTCTGGCCGTAGCTGCTGCTGAAACGGTCTTTAAGACGGAGCTGGGCTTAAACGCTGATTTCCGCGCTCTGGATAAGAAGCAGTTCTTCAGTGAAACGCCGGGCCGGATGCTGGTCAGTGTGGCACCAGAAAATGTGGCGGCCTTTGAAGAAATCATGCAAGACGATGCAATGCCAGCTGGTGAGGTCGTAGCAACGCAATGGCTGGAAGTCCATCTGGCTGATGCTGAGCTCAACTTGCCAGTAGCTCAAATGCAAAAACTTTGGGAGGAAGCTTTGCCATGCGCAATGAAATCAAAGGACTAAATGAAGAGTGTGGGGTTTTTGGCGTATTTGGCGTGCCAGAAGCCAACCGAGTCACCTACTTCGGTCTGCACAACCTGCAGCACCGTGGACAAGAAGGGGCCGGGATTGTCACGACTGACGGCGAACATCTTTATCAGCACCGGGATCGTGGCCTGCTTTCGGAAGTCTTTGCCGATCCAAGCGATATGGAGCGCCTGGTCGGGGATGCCGCGATTGGTCACGTTCGCTACGGTACCAGTGGCCACAACTCGATCAACAACGTGCAGCCATTTTTGTTCCATTTTCATGATGGCGACATTGCGATGGCGCACAATGGCCAGCTGACCAATGCCGTCACGCTGCGTCGCAAACTGGAAGACAACGGCGCCGTTTTTCAATCGGATTCAGATACCGAGATCTTGATTCATTTGATTCGGCAAAACATTCACATGGGCTTTATTCCGGCCTTAAAAAAGACACTGAATATGGTTAAGGGGGGCTTTGCCTTCTTGTTCCTGCAAAAGGATCGCCTGATTGCAGCTTTGGATCCCAATGGCATTCGACCGCTTTGCTTAGGGCAGATGCCAAATGGAGCCTATGTCGTGACCAGTGAGAGCTGTGCCTTGGATATCGTGGGCGCTAAGCTGATTCGTGATGTCCAGCCAGGTGAGCTGCTGGTGATCGACAAGGATGGTCTGCATGAAGATCGTTATACTGATGACACCAAGCTGGCCATCTGTTCAATGGAATACATCTACTTTGCCCGTCCTGATTCCATTATTCATGGTGTAACAGTGCATAGTGCCCGCAAGCAGATGGGGCGGCTGCTGGCCAAGGAACAGCCAGCCCCTGATGCCGACATGGTCATTGGGGTGCCAAACTCTTCGCTTTCCGCGGCGTCTGGTTATGCGGAAGCAGCTGGTCTGCCTTATGAAATGGGGCTGATCAAGAACCAATACGTTGCTCGGACTTTTATCCAGCCCACGCAGGCATTGCGGGAACAAGGCGTTAAGATGAAGCTTTCGGCTGTACGCGGGGTCGTTGCCGGCAAGAACGTGGTCGTAGTCGATGATTCGATCGTGCGGGGAACGACTTCCAAGCAGATCGTGCGGATGCTGAAAGAAGCCGGCGCCAAGTCGGTTCATATGCGGATCGCCTCACCGCCATTCCGTTTCCCATGTTTTTATGGAATCGATGTCTCCAACCGAGCTGAACTGATGGCGGCTCATTATTCCGTCCCTGAGATGTGTAAATTGATGGAAGCCGACTCGTTAGGATTCTTAAGCGTTGATGGTGTCGTTAAGGCGATCAACGTTCCGGATGCCGGTGATGCACCATATGGCGGTCTGACGGTGGCCTACTTTAATGGTGACTACCCAACGCCACTGTATGATTTTGAAGAAGGCTATCTCAAGTCATTGAATGAACAAGAAAAGCGCGCGCGAAAGGAACGACTGTCCAAATGAAGCGGAAACGTTATGAAGAAGCCGGCGTCAACGTCAATGCCGGCTATGAAATGGTAAAAAAAATCAAGGATGCCGTTGCTTCAACCGACCGTCCCGGCGTTGTCGGCGGGATCGGCAGCTTCGGCGGGATGTTTGACCTGACCGCGGTTGCCGGCTTGACGCATCCGATCCTGGTTTCGGGTACGGATGGCGTTGGCACCAAGCTTTTGATTGCCCAAAAGCTGAATCGGCATGACACGATCGGCATCGACTGCGTGGCGATGTGCATCAACGACATTTTGGCACAGGGCGCGGAACCACTGTTTTTCCTGGACTATATCGCAACGGGACACAACACACCAGATAAGATGGCTCAGATCGTTTCTGGCGTGGCAGAAGGCTGTCGGCAAGCTGGCGCAGCTCTGGTTGGCGGGGAAACCGCCGAGATGCCTGATATGTACAGTCAAGATGAGTACGATCTGGCCGGCTATGCGACCGGCGTTGTTGACCAAGACAAGATGCTGACGACGGCCTTGCCAAAAGCTGGCGATGTTTTGATTGGTCTGGCCTCATCAGGGATTCACTCTAATGGCTATTCGCTGGTGCGCCAAGTGCTGTTTAAGGATCATGACGTTAAGCTCAGTGATCAGCCGGCCGAACTGAATGGCCAAACGGTTGGTGAGGCACTGTTGACGCCTACGCGTATCTATGTCAAACCGGTGTTGCCATTGATCAAAAAGGGCTTGATTCACGGGGTCAGCCACATTACCGGTGGCGGTCTGCCGGAAAATTTGCCGCGGATGTTTGCTGATTCCCTGCAGGCCGTGGTTGATTCCAGTGCCTGGCCTAAGTTGCCGATCTTTAGCTATCTGCAAAAGATGGGCGATTTGGATGCAGATGATCTGTACGGCACGTTTAATATGGGGCTGGGGATGATTTTAGCCGTGGCGCCAGAAAACGCTGCTGCCGTTCAAGATGCTTTAAAGCAGGCTGGCGAAGACTCATGGCAGATTGGTCAACTGCAGGCTCGACCAGCTGATGAAGAAAAACTGATTATTAAATAAAAGAGGCAAGAACATGAACGTGGCAATTTTTGCCTCGGGGAACGGGACCAATTTTGAAGTGCTGACTGAGCATTTTCAAAATGGCGATATTCCTGGCAAAGAGGCTTTACTTTTTTGCGACCACCCCGATGCTTATGTAATTAAACGTGCTCAAAGACTGGGCGTTCCATATGAAACTTTTACCGTGAAGTCTTGCGGATCCAAGCAGGCCTACGAAGAAAAGATTATGACGGTGTTGGAAAAATACGACATTGACTTTATCGTGCTGGCTGGTTATCTGCGGATTATCGGGCCAACGATTCTGGATAAGTATGAAGGCAACATCGTCAACCTGCATCCTGCTTGGCTGCCGGAATATCCAGGACTGCATTCGATTGAGCGGGCCTTTGCCGATCATCGCAAAGAAACCGGCGTTACGGTTCACTACATTGATTCAAATCTGGATGCGGGGACGATTATTGCCCAGCGGCACGTGCCAATCTATCCTGATGACACGGTCGACACGTTGGAAACGCGGGTTCATGAAACTGAACACGAATTATATCCAGAAACCGTTAAGAAGATTTTGACTGAACGAATTGCAAAGGAGAAAAACAACCAATGAAACGTGCATTAGTTAGCGTATCTGATAAGACCAACCTGGTGCCTTTCGTTAAGGGCTTGAGTGAAAATGGTTTTGAAATCGTTTCGACTGGTGGGACCAAGAAGACCTTGGATGAAGCTGGCATCAAGACCATCAGTATTGAAGAAGTAACCCACTTTCCAGAGATTCTGGATGGTCGGGTCAAGACGCTGAATCCGTATGTTCACGGTGGGCTGTTGGCGCGTCGTGACGTTGCTGAGCACATGGACACCCTGGATAAATTAAACATCACGCCAATCGACCTGGTCTGTGTCAACCTGTACCCATTCAAGGAAACCATCGAAAAACCAGACGTTACGCTGGCCGATGCTATTGAAAACATTGATATTGGTGGCCCTTCGATGGTTCGTTCAGCAGCCAAGAACTATCGTGACGTGACGATCGTAACCGACATCAACGATTACGAAACGGTTCTCAATGAAATCAAGGCCAATGGCAACACGACGCTGGAAACGCGGACGATGCTGGGGGCCAAGGCATTCCGGACCACGGCTGCCTATGACGCGTTGATCTCACAGTACCTGACGAAGCGGCTGGATTTGGAAGACCCAGAAAAGCTTACGCTGACCTACGATTTGAAGGATACGATGCGCTACGGCGAAAACAGTCATCAAAAGGCTTGGCTGTACGAGGATCCAATTCCTAAGAAGTTCTCGATTCTTGAAGCCAAACAGCTCCACGGCAAGAAGCTTTCCTACAACAACATCAAGGACGCTGATGAGGCATTGCGCAGCGTGCGCGAGTTTGATGAACCAACCGTTGTTGCCATGAAGCACATGAATCCTTGTGGCATTGGCCGCGGTGAAACCCTGGAACAGGCTTGGGATCGTGCTTATGAAGCTGACCCAGTTTCTATTTTCGGTGGGGTGATTGCCTTGAATCGGCCGGTTGATCTGGCAACGGCAGAAAAAATGCACAAGATCTTCTTGGAAATCATCATTGCGCCTGACTTTGACGACGATGCTTATGCTGTTTTGGCCAAGAAGAAAAACATTCGTTTGCTCAAGGTTGACTTCTCAGCCAAAGACGAGCCAACGCGTCATGAAGTCGTTTCTGTCATGGGCGGGGTGCTGATGCAGGAACAGGATACGCTTAAAGAAGACTGGCACGACTGGGAATGCGTTACGGACGTCAAGCCAACTGAAGAACAGCTTAAAACGATGATGTTTGCTTGGAAGGCCGTTAAGCACACCAAGTCCAATGCTATCGTGGTTGCCAACGACGAACGGACGCTGGGCGTGGGCTCTGGTCAGCCTAACCGAATCGACTCACTGAAGATTGCGGTTAAGCATGCTGGTGATGCCATTGATGGTCGAACGGTAATGGCATCTGATGCCTTCTTCCCATTCAATGACTGTGTCAAGTTTGCCGGTGAACACGGGATTAAGGCCATTGTTCAACCAGGCGGCTCGGTACGGGATCAAGAATCGATCGACATGGCCAATGAAATGGGCATTGCCATGGTAATGACGGGTGTTCGTCACTTCCGCCACTAATTGCATTTGCAGGTCCGCGGATTGATTTTCGCGGACTTTTTTGGGTAAAGAGGTTTTACAAATATGGAAAAGATGAAATTACTGGTAATTGGTGCTGGTGGTCGGGAATTTGCCATTGCCAAAAAGCTCAACGAAAGTCCCCATGTCGATACGGTTTATTGTGCACCAGGCAATATCGGCATGGTAACGGCGGGAATCGTGCCTTTAAACATTGAAGAAGACGATTTTGAGGCGCTGATTCAGTTTGCCAAGGACCAAGCCATTGCCTGGACGTTTGTTGGCCCTGAGGATGCTTTATGTGCGGGGATCGTGGATGCATTCCAAAAAGCCGGGCTGAAGATTTTTGGGCCCAATCAAGAAGCTGCTCAGTTGGAAGGCTCTAAGGACTACGCGCTGAACTTTATGAACAAGTACCACGTGCCAACTGCCAAGCACGAGACGTTTACGGACCTGAAGTCGGCATTGGCGGGGCTAAACGACTTTGCTCGGCCGGTAGTCATTAAAGCCAATGGTCTGCAAGGCGGCAAGGGAGTCGTGATCGCTCAGACAACACCAGAAGCTGAGGACACGATTACGGAAATGTTTGAGTTAGGGGAAGAAAAGCTGGTCTTGGAAGAATGTCTGGTGGGACCTGAATACTCAATGTTTGTCGTAGTGCAGGATGATCAGTACCGGATTTTACCAATGGCGCAGGATCATAAGCGGGCCTACGATGGCGATAAAGGTCCTAACACGGGTGGTATGGGTGCCTACAGTCCACTGCCACAGCTGAGCGATGCCGAACGTCAGCGCATGATTGATGAGGTTGTGGAGCCAACGGTTAGCGGTTTGCATCAAGCCGGCTACAACTACCATGGCATTATTTACATTGGCCTAATGCTGACGGCGGATGGCCCTAAAGTCATTGAATATAACGTGCGGCTGGGCGATCCGGAAACGCAGGTCGTCTTGCCACGGCTGAAAACGGACCTGGTCGAACTGATCGATGCCAATGTTAATGATCAAGAAATGCCGGCAATTGAGGAACGCGATATGGCCGTTTTGGGCGTGATTCTGGCGTCCAAGGGCTATCCTAAAAAGCCGGTACATGGTCAGGCGCTTGGTTCGTTCCCGGCAGCTAAAGACATTGCCATTGACTATGCCAACGTCAAGGGACATCTTGATAATCTGCACGGTGATGGCGGTCGGCTTTTAATGGTGATTGGTGAGGATGCTGATCTGCAAAAAGCTCAAGACAAGGTTTATGACTACCTGGCCAAATTGGATGAACCAGAATGCTTCTATCGTCATGATATTGGTGACAAGGCTTTGAAAAACTAACTAAAGTGAATAATTAAAACGGTCGGCGATTCAATTTGAATTGGCGACCGTTTTATTGTCGGCAAAAAAGTTGGTAAGCATGGTGCCAATTGTGGCATCTGAATAAATGGATTGGCTGTTGATGGCAAAACGTTATTGGCGCGGTACAACCTACGATTAAACTGCCAGATTGATTAGGCTTTTTTAGGATTTGCTGTTTGCTGAAGTTTGGCAATAACGATGTTTAATCATTGGCGATTTTGGCTCCATGTGTTAAAATTAAAATAAGATTAAAATGAAATGAGAGTAAAAGGACGTGAAAAAATGGAAGATAGCGTCAAGCTCAGCATTTTGCAGGAACTGATCCAGATCAATACGGTTAATGGTCATGAACAGCCAGCTGCCGAATATCTTAAACAGGTATTGAGTGATCATGGTATTGAGGCCAATCTGGTTGCGCTGGCAGCGGGGCGTACGAACCTGGTGGCCGAAGTCGGCACAGAGAATGGACCAGTACTGGCGTTGGCCGGCCATCTTGATACAGTTGATGTTGGTGACGACAAAAAATGGCAGCATAATCCATTTTGTGGTCAGGTAATCGATGATGCTATTTACGGTCGTGGTAGCGTTGACATGAAGGGCGGCTTGGCAGCAATGGTCAATACCTTGATTGAGCTTAAGGAAGCCGGTCTGCCTAAGCATGGCAAGGTTCGCTTGTTGGCGACGGTTGATGAAGAGATTGGCGGTCTGGGTTCATTGGAATTGACGCGGCAAAGATTGGTGCACGATGTTGATGCAATGATCGTTGGCGAGGCCACGACCAACCGGCTGGAGTATGCACACAGCGGCTCGTTTGACTATCGCATCAAATCATATGGTCATCTGGCTCACAGTTCAGATCCCAGCTTAGGCGTTAATGCTGTGGCCAATTTGGCGGAGTTTTTTGAATATGAGCGTCACGCGTTTGATGATGTTGAAAAAAGCCCTAGTTTGGGCCACTTGATTCACAGCGTTACGGTCTTTCACGGCGGTCGTCAGCTCAATTCCATTCCCGATTACGCTTATTTGGAAGGTAATGTCCGCACGATTCTGGAATTTGATAATACGGCAGTGCAGAACCGGCTGCAGACTATCGTTGACCGTTTGAACGCTGAAACGGACGGTCGGTTTGAATTAGAGGTCGTAGCCAGCTTTATGCCAATGGCGACTGATCCAGCTGATCCATTCGTTTCGCTGGTGCAGCAATCATATCAAACTGTTGCTAAGCAATCGCTGCCGCTTGCCGTTTCACACGGTGCCTCGGATGCTTCGCGCTACATACTGGATGAACACCGTTTTCCAATCATTGAATGGGGACCGGGCAAAGAAGAAATGTCGCATCAGGTTGATGAAAGGCTGTCAGTCGCGGAGTATCTGCAGGCGGATCAAGTCTATCTGCAGATTGCCAAGGATTTTTTTGGCGAGTCCTAAAATCGTTTAGGCAGTAGCCAGCTGGGTTTAGGCGGTTGAGTTGATTTTAAAATCATGACGAATTAAAAGAATGCTGGAATTAGGTAAAAAAGGTCAACTATACATTGGTGACCTTGCAAAATAAGCGGCACACTGCGCCATATTAACTAAAAGTGTGGTCTTTAGGCAGCTGATCGCCCGTCAGCGAAAGCTATTAAAAACCTGCCACGGTCGTTGAATTTTTGATACGATAAGGTCAACAAAATGAAAATGGAGCGGTGACAATGGAAAAATTCGATCGTCTGGCAAAGCGTGTTGGCAATTTTTTTGAAGGCTTTATGGAAGCAGCGATGGCAATTCTAGGGCTGTGTCTGATCTGCTTTATTTTTGTAGAATTATGGCACTTGGTTGAACTGACACCGTTTCTGAGTGGTGCTAAGATATCGATCGACTCGATATTAGGCAGCTTGATCAATTTCTTTTTGCTGCTTGAGTTTTTGGCGATGGCAGCTGCCGCTATGCAGAATCATGGTCACCTGGCAGCTGACTTTTTGATCAGCTTAGGAATCACGGCCTTGCTGCGGGGATTGATTGCCGAGCATGAAGCGCCATTGCAAAACGTGCTGACGTGCTTGGCAATTTTGGCCTTGATTGTGGGTGAGATTTTGATGCACTGGCAAAACAATCGCGAACAACATCACAATAAATAAGTGCTTGCTATTGGCACAAACGAAAATCTGATTTAAAATATATCTTGAATTGTTGTGTATTTTATATACGGCTTACCATAAAGAAGAAAGAGGTCAAACGAACAATGGCTAAATTAGTACTGATTCGTCACGGTAAAAGTGAATGGAACAAGTCCAACCAATTTACTGGCTGGGTAGACGTTGACTTGGCTCCGGAAGGTGTTGAACAAGCAAAGGCTGCCGGTAAGGCACTGAAGGAACACGGTCTGGAATTTGACTACGCCTACACTTCCGTTCTGAAGCGTGCCATCAAGACGCTGCACTACGCACTGGAAGAATGCGACCAACTCTGGATTCCTGAATTCAAGACTTGGCGTCTGAACGAACGTCACTACGGCGCTTTGCAAGGCAAGAACAAGAAGAAGGCTGCCGAAAAGTACGGTGACGAACAAGTGCACATTTGGCGTCGTTCCTATGACGTACTGCCTCCACTGCTGAGTGCCGATGACGAAGGCTCTGCAGCTAAGGATCGTCGTTACGCTAACCTGGACCCACGTGCCATTCCTGGTGGTGAAAACCTGAAAGTTACGCTGGAACGGGTTATTCCATTGTGGCAAGACGAAATTGCACCAAAGCTGTTGGACAACAAGAACGTAATCATTGCTGCCCACGGTAACTCCCTGCGTGCTCTTTCCAAGTACATCGAAAACATTTCTGACGAAGATATCATGAACCTGGAAATGGCTACCGGCCAACCAGTTGTTTACGACTTCGACGAAAAGCTGAACGTTTTGAGCAAGGAAAAGTACTAATAATTTCTTAAACGTTCTTTAAAGACTCGCGAATCGCTCGCGGGTCTTTTTTTACTTTACAGATCAGTAGGTAAGCGGGGCGGTTGTGCTTGACATCGGCAATCGCGCTTGATTTGCACGTTTTGGTTCAGTAATGGTGATCAGCTGTCGGCTTCGTGGAAAACTTGTTATTTAAGGAATGGATTCGTGATTTTGTGAAGACTTTGTAAAGCATAGGCGGTGACAGTGGTACAATTTTCAAGATGTGTTAAGATACACGAAGAACATTTTTAAAGATATTAAGCAAAAGAGGAGAATTGAATTAATGAAACGCAATCACTTGCCTCTCAAAGAATTCATCAACCAATTAAAGAGTACGCTGAAGGGCAAATATAACGCTGCGGTTTGGCCAATTGCCGGCATCACGCTGCTTTACCTGGCGTTGACGGCCCTTTTGGCACTGCTGTTCACGCGCAGCGCCATGATGCTGGGATATGCCACGATGCTGATTATGTACGGCATGATCAGCCAAGTGCTGCTTGCCGTGGTTGAGGCATTAGGTATCTTGATTCTGTGGTTCTTGGTAACGTTTGGCATGTACTTTGTCAACATGAGTATCCTGTACAGCTACCAGGATCAAATCAAGAACCCGAACCTAAAAGTCAGTGCAACGACGATCTGGAAGCACTTTAAGCATCTGAATAAAAACCAGCTGTTGCGGCTGACGCTTTACAGCAGTCTGTTCATCTTCTTGTGGACGCTGCCGTTGGATATCGTGGCAGCCTTGGCAGCTAAGAATCAAGCGCTGGTAATTGCGGTTCGGATCGTTAACTTCTTGATTACGTTCTGGAAGACTTTGGAATACTCACAGGCACCATTGCTATATCGCGATCAACAGCCAGCCTTTTTGGGTCAGTCAATGCGTCATGCTCTAACGGCCAGTCGCCGCTTTATGGGTGGCAAGAAGCTGTCGTTTTTCACGATTGAATTTGTCGTTAGCTTTCTGCCGATGCTGGTCTGGGGCGCGATTTTTGGTGGAGTAGCCTATTACGGCAACTACACGGCAATCTACTTTATCATGTATGCTGGCTTGATCATTATGCTGCTGGGCTTTTGCGCTTATGCTCCGGTTGTCTACCTGGCAACGGCTCAATTTTATGAACAAAGCAAGCCGCAATCGCCAATCTCGGTTGAGGATGCTTTCGTTAAGACCTTCAAGCCAGTTGAGGCATTGACTGGCGAGGCTTATGACGATGCTGCTGATGAGTCAGTGGCAGTTGACGATAGCGAACCAATTGTTGAAAATCAAAAATAATCAAAAACGTGTCATTGATAACGGTGGCACGTTTTTGATTTGCCAAGAATTTAATTTGTTTGACTAAAAAGGCAGCAGCTGGTTTAAAATGTACTGGTTCATGACCACGAAAGCTAGCGATGGTTAAAAATGGATAACGATTACAATCTTCGGCAATTGAGCAACGTTTTGCTGGTGAGGCGGCAAAGTTGTTCTGCTTCATTGACTTTTTTTAAAAAGTTTGAATTTGTCGTTGACATTTGCTTGGAATCTCGTTATATTAGATAACGTTGTCGCGGCGATGAGTTGTTGATCACTTGAGGTTGACTACTTCTCGCTTAACTATCAAGATAAATTAAATAAAAAAGTTCTTGACAGGTAGTTGACAATTTGTTAAACTGATTAAGTTGCTTGCTTGAAATAAGCGAACAACGGTAGACCTTTGAAAACTGAATACAGTTTCGACGAACACAAATGTGCAGGGTCATCAATCATTACGATTGATGCAAA
>NZ_JABAFO010000049.1 GCF_012843675.1 Lactobacillus sp. MRS-253-APC-2B | reverse complement strand
GGCAGATTGCAAGAAATAACTTGAACGAATTTAATGACGTAAATTAAGCAGGAAGATCTCGATTGGTGTGCGCCAGTTAAGACATTTAAGTGGCCGGGAATTCAGATACCAATTGATTTGAACCAGCTGGCGATCGCTCAGCTCTTCAATAGCTTGTCCCTTGGGAATAAATCGTCGCAAAACTCGGTTACGGTTCTCATTACTACCGCGTTCATGTGGTGAATAAGCATGGGCAAAATAAACCGGAGTACCAGTTTGCCGTTCAATTGTCTGATAGTTAGCGAACTCTTTACCATGATCCACGGTCAGCGTCTTGAGCTTGTCTTGAAGTTGACTAGCTAGTTCAAGTACGGCTTGAGTCATGGACTGACTGTCGCGGCCATGGAGCCGTTTAACAATTGTCAGGCGACTCTTACGCTCCACAAAAGTCGCCACAGCTTGACCTTTACGTTTGCCAGAAAGTACTGTATCAGCTTCAAAGTGGCCGAACTCCTGGCGAGTTTCGACTTTATGAGGACGCTCCTCAATGGAGCGGCCGTGACTGAACGTACCACGCTTTTCTTTAGCACGATGACGACGAATTCCATGATCAGGCAAATCGGGTAGCTGTACATCAAGCCAGCCTTGCTCAATCCAGTTATAGACCGTCTTGTAGGCAATCCCAACCACATGGGCAACTTGTTCAGGGGACCACTTCTGGACTTGAATCTTTTCCTCGACCAAGTGTTTAAGGTTTTTAGTGAGCGAAGACTTCCGCCCCCGTTGACTAACCTTTTGTTCAAAGTCAGTTTGCGCTAGCTCAGCCTGGTACTCACTATTTAGCCGGTGAAGTTCGTTAAAGATGGTGGTCTTACTAAAGCCTAAGTAGTTAGCGATGTATCGCAAGGAACGTCCTTCACTATGAAGCGTTTCAATGACAACACGGTTCTGGAATGATAAAATAGTGGTGCTCATCAAGGTCCTTCTTTCTAATGGATTGTACGGTAACACCATTAAAGACCTTGATGGGTTTTTCTGTCCACTTAAATGTTCAACTTAAATTTTACAATCTGCC
>NZ_JABAFO010000048.1 GCF_012843675.1 Lactobacillus sp. MRS-253-APC-2B | reverse complement strand
TTTAAATTCCAAGATGAAGTGTCAGAACCAATTAAAGGACGTTCATATGTATATGATTTGCACTACCACTTGGTTTGGGTAACCAAGTACCGTGAAAAAGCCTTTAACTCAGACGAAATTATCAATGCGCTAAAAAACAAGTTGCTTGAAATCGCTGATGAGAATGAAATAACGATTGAAGCCATGGAAATTATGCCTAATCATGTTCACCTTTTGGTATCAGCCAAGCCAAAGATGAGTGTAACAATCATGGTTAAAAAACTTAAAGGAATAACCGGAAAATGGTTATTCCAGGCATTTCCTAGAGAAATGAAACAACACTTTTGGCACGGCCATATTTGGTCTCATTCCTACTATGTTGGTAGTGTTGGACAGACGACAGAAAGCATTATTAGGCGTTACATCGAAACTCAAAAGGAGCGACCATTTAAATGATTCTCAAAAAAGAACGAATTAAAAAGGTCAAGGGGACCCGAACCTACCGGTTCCGCATTACTAACCCGGATGATGTAGATGTTAAATTTCCTCACGTTCAAGAAGTTCAAGCACATTATTTCAACTATGCGCTAAAGTACATGTATCAACATTATGGTGTTAAGCATTTAGACGTTCGGCTACCTACCGGTGACCAAAAAAAGTATTTTATCCTCAAATTAGTTAAATTTGCTCGCAAGCAAGCAGCTAAACATAAAGGCTTTGACCTCAAGAAAATGGATTATAGTGTGCAGTCCATCGACAAAATGTTAGAAGGGCTGTATGTAAACTTTGATCGTTATCGCAAAGGGCAATATAAACGAATCCATTACTGGAGTGAAAAGGACACCCAAAAGTATTTAGCAACTCACAAATGCGGTCTTAGTGGTTATGGGCGTATTAGTTATAAACATAGCTACGATGATGTTCACAGTGTTACTTTTAAGCAGAATCATGATCGAATCGCTTTGATGAATAATTACTGCCTTAAAGTACCTTATTTCGGCAAGATTAAGAGTGAAGAATCCTTAACGGCTTTTAAGCATAAGAAAATCGTTGAAGCTAAGATCATTAAACGTCGTGAACATGACTATGAACTACAAGTTGTAACTAAATTTGAAGAACAG
>NZ_JABAFO010000047.1 GCF_012843675.1 Lactobacillus sp. MRS-253-APC-2B | reverse complement strand
GCAGTGACGGTATCTAACCAGAAAGTCACGGCTAACTACGTGCCAGCAGCCGCGGTAATACGTAGGTGGCAAGCGTTATCCGGATTTATTGGGCGTAAAGCGAGCGCAGGCGGTTTGATAAGTCTGATGTGAAAGCCTTTGGCTTAACCAAAGAAGTGCATCGGAAACTGTCAGACTTGAGTGCAGAAGAGGGCAGTGGAACTCCATGTGTAGCGGTGGAATGCGTAGATATATGGAAGAACACCAGTGGCGAAGGCGGCTGCCTGGTCTGCAACTGACGCTGAGGCTCGAAAGCATGGGTAGCGAACAGGATTAGATACCCTGGTAGTCCATGCCGTAAACGATGAGTGCTAGGTGTTGGAGGGTTTCCGCCCTTCAGTGCCGCAGCTAACGCATTAAGCACTCCGCCTGGGGAGTACGACCGCAAGGTTGAAACTCAAAGGAATTGACGGGGGCCCGCACAAGCGGTGGAGCATGTGGTTTAATTCGAAGCTACGCGAAGAACCTTACCAGGTCTTGACATCTTGCGCCAACCCTAGAGATAGGGCGTTTCCTTCGGGAACGCAATGACAGGTGGTGCATGGTCGTCGTCAGCTCGTGTCGTGAGATGTTGGGTTAAGTCCCGCAACGAGCGCAACCCTTGTTACTAGTTGCCAGCATTCAGTTGGGCACTCTAGTGAGACTGCCGGTGACAAACCGGAGGAAGGTGGGGACGACGTCAGATCATCATGCCCCTTATGACCTGGGCTACACACGTGCTACAATGGACGGTACAACGAGTCGCGAACTCGCGAGGGCAAGCTAATCTCTTAAAACCGTTCTCAGTTCGGACTGCAGGCTGCAACTCGCCTGCACGAAGTCGGAATCGCTAGTAATCGCGGATCAGCATGCCGCGGTGAATACGTTCCCGGGCCTTGTACACACCGCCCGTCACACCATGAGAGTTTGCAACACCCAAAGTCGGTGGGGTAACCCTTCGGGGAGCTAGCCGCCTAAGGTGGGGCAGATGATTAGGGTGAAGTCGTAACAAGGTAGCCGTAGGAGAACCTGCGGCTGGATCACCTCCTTTCTAAGGAATTAATCGGAAACCTGCACATTCGTTGAAACTG
>NZ_JABAFO010000046.1 GCF_012843675.1 Lactobacillus sp. MRS-253-APC-2B | reverse complement strand
GGATGCATCCATAGCTTCGGTAATATGCTTAGCCCCGGTACATTTTCGGCGCAGAGTCACTCGACTAGTGAGCTATTACGCACTCTTTAAATGATGGCTGCTTCTGAGCCAACATCCTAGTTGTCTGTGCAATTCCACATCCTTTTCCACTTAGCATATATTTAGGGACCTTAGCTGATGATCTGGGCTGTTCCCCTTTCCACGATGGATCTTATCACTCACCGTGTGACTCCCGAGTAAAAATCAATGGCATTCGGAGTTTATCTGAAGTCAGTAACCCATGACGGGCCCCTAGTCCAAACAGTGCTCTACCTCCATGATTCTAAACCTCGAGGCTCCCCCTAAAGAGATTTCGGAGAGAACCAGCTATCTCCAAGTTCGTTTGGAATTTCACCGCTACCCACACCTCATCCCAACCATTTTCAACTGATACGGGTTCGGTCCTCCAGTGCGTTTTACCGCACCTTCAACCTGGACATGGGTAGGTCACCTGGTTTCGGGTACATAACTGCGTACTTCGTACGCCCATTTCAGACTCGCTTTCGCTGCGGCTCCGGTTTTTCCACCTTAACCTTGCACGCAATCATGACTCGCCGGTTCATTCTGCAAGAGGCACGCCGTCACACGTAAATGTGCTCCGACAGCTTGTAGGCACATGGTTTCAGGAACTGTTTCACTCCCCTCCCGGGGTGCTTTTCACCTTTCCCTCACGGTACTGGTTCACTATCGGTCACTAGGGAGTATTTAGCCTTGCGAGATGGTCCTCGCGGATTCCGACGGGGTTTCACGTGTCCCGCCGTACTCAGGATCCTGAACTGAGAGTGTGACGTTTCGTTTACTGGGCTATCACCATCTTTGGCGTCGCTTCCCAACGACTTCAACTACGTCGCACTTTGGTAACTCAAATGTTCAGTCCTACAACCCCAACAAGCAAGCTCGTTGGTTTGGGCTCTTCCCGTTTCGCTCGCCGCTACTCAGGGAATCGAATTTTCTTTCTCTTCCTGCAGCTACTTAGATGTTTCAGTTCACTGCGTCTACCGCCTGACAGCTATGTATTCACTGCTCAGGCAATCATCGACTAAGATGATTGGGTTTCCCCATTCGGAAATCTCCGGATCAAAGCGTACTTACCGCTCCCCGAAGCATATCGGTGTTAGTCCCGTCCTTCATCGGCTCCTAGTACCAAGGCATTCACCATGCGCCCTTCATAACTTAACCTTGATGATCTTACGATCACCTCAGTTATTGAGTATGCGATTAATTTCGTTAATAAAACTCAAATAACGCGGTGTTCTCGGTTTAATTGTGAATAAAGAAATAAATATTATTTAGTTTTCAAAGTACAAGC
>NZ_JABAFO010000045.1 GCF_012843675.1 Lactobacillus sp. MRS-253-APC-2B | reverse complement strand
CCAAAACTTGGTTAAGTCCTCGACCGATTAGTAATGGTCCGCTCCATGCCTCGCGGCACTTCCACTTCCATCCTATCTACCTCATCATCTCTGAGGGGTCTTACTTCCATAAGGAATGGGAAATCTCATCTTGAGGCGAGTTTCACGCTTAGATGCTTTCAGCGTTTATCTCATCCATACATAGCTACCCAGCGATGCTCCTGGCGGAACAACTGGTACACCAGCGGTATGTCCATCCCGGTCCTCTCGTACTAAGGACAGGTCCTCTCAAATTTCCTACGCCCGCGACGGATAGGGACCGAACTGTCTCACGACGTTCTGAACCCAGCTCGCGTACCGCTTTAATGGGCGAACAGCCCAACCCTTGGGACCGACTACAGCCCCAGGATGCGATGAGCCGACATCGAGGTGCCAAACCTCCCCGTCGATGTGGACTCTTGGGGGAGATAAGCCTGTTATCCCCAGGGTAGCTTTTATCCGTTGAGCGATGGCCCTTCCATGCGGAACCACCGGATCACTAAGCCCGACTTTCGTCCCTGCTCGACCTGTCTGTCTCGCAGTCAAGCTCGCTTGTGCCTTTACACTCTGCGAATGATTTCCAACCATTCTGAGCGAACCTTTGGGCGCCTCCGTTATCTTTTGGGAGGCGACCGCCCCAGTCAAACTGCCCACCTGACACTGTCTCCCACCTCGATCAGAGGTGCGGGTTAGAGTGATCATAATGCAAGGGTAGTATCCCACCAACGCCTCTGCCAAAACTAGCGTCCTGGCTTCTATGGCTCCTACCTATCCTGTACAAGCAGTACAAGCACTCAATATCAAGCTACAGTAAAGCTCCATGGGGTCTTTCCGTCCTGTCGCGGGTAGCCTGCATCTTCACAGGCAATTCAATTTCACCGAGTCTCTCGTTGAGACAGTGCCCAGATCGTTACGCCTTTCGTGCGGGTCGGAACTTACCCGACAAGGAATTTCGCTACCTTAGGACCGTTATAGTTACGGCCGCCGTTTACTGGGGCTTCAATTCAGGGCTTCGCCGAAGCTAACTCTTCCTTTTAACCTTCCAGCACCGGGCAGGCGTCAGCCCCTATACTTCATCTTACGATTTTGCAGAAACCTGTGTTTTTGATAAACAGTCGCCTGGGCCTTTTCACTGCGGCTGATCTTGCGATCAGCACCCCTTCTCCCGAAGTTACGGGGTCATTTTGCCGAGTTCCTTAACGAGAGTTCGCTCGCTCACCTTAGGATACTCTCCTCGACTACCTGTGTCGGTTTGCGGTACGGGCAGTTGATTATTCGCTAGAAGCTTTTCTCGGCAGCGTGACATCAACGACTTCGCTACTATAATTTCGCTCCCC
>NZ_JABAFO010000044.1 GCF_012843675.1 Lactobacillus sp. MRS-253-APC-2B | reverse complement strand
TGGTGTGTACCCAAAAAGCTGGAATTGAATATTAATTACTTGTAAACTGAATAAAAATTTTTATTAGGCAGCCAGCCGTGCTTCATATTGGAGTGGGGTTAGGTTGCCTAATTTTGTTTGTATTCGGCGGTGGTTGTAGTAGTCAATCCAATCTTTAATGGCTTGAATTAAGTCTTCTTGATTGGCATAGTCAGTGTCCGGCTTGATTTCTGCTTTAAGTTTGCTAAAGACGGTCTCACAGGCGGCGTTATCCAGACACGTTGCTCGATGGGACATGCTTTGACGAATCCGGCCATGCTTTAATAAGACTCGCCAGGCACGATGCTGGTACTGCCAGCCTTGATCTGTGTGCAGAGTTAATTGATACCCAGTGTGCGGTAAAAGATCGATTAGCTTGTGCAGCGGCTTAAGGCTGAATTCGAGAGTTGGATGCGTCTCGATTTCCCAAGTCAGAATCTGGTTGGTTGCCAAATCCTTGATAATTTCCAGATAAACCTTACTACCGTCCTTAGCCTTCAATTCAGTAATGTCGCAGACCATCTTTTGATATTTGCGATTACTCATAAAGCGACGACGGATTACGTTTTTAGCCTTCTTACCCAATGGACCCTTGGAAGAATCGTACTTGCGGCGGCGTTTGCTGTATTTCGTACACTTAAGGCCCATCTCACGCATCAAGCGGTAAATTCGTTTGTGATTGGGCAGTGGACGACTGATAATTCGGTAGTAGTCACGTACTTGCGCGCTCAGCCGCCGAACGCCATAGTCACCCTCAAAATATTCGAACAAGCCCTTGATGACGGATTTAAGCTCTTCTTCAGCTTCATCAGGGTGTTCAAATTTAGCCTGCCAATACTGGTAAGTCGACATGGAGATTGGCAGTGCTTCAATAAGGTCTTTCAAACGATATTTTGCCTTGAGGTCATAAATTACTTGGGCAAGTTCTTGTTTGGATGCTTTCTCAAGGCTGCCAATTTTTTTGAGGCGTCGAGTTGAATCTTTAAGGATAAGTTCTCTTTTTGGAGAAGTTGATTCTGTTTCTTTAAACGTTGAATCTCTTTCTCGTGATTTGAGATCATGTTTTGATTTCCTTCCTGGTCGTAGTTTTAAGAGGGCCGGTGCTCCATGTTCGTTGTACTGACGCTCCCATTGATAGACAGAGCCTGATGAACGAAAGCCAAAGTGGATACAGGTCTCTGGAATGGAAGCTAGGTTTTGTTGCTTCCACTTTACCAGATTTAAGCGGAAATCCCCAGTTACGGTTGGTGGATTCAATAGTTTTTCCTTGCCGAAACGTGCATAAATACCCACGCAGATTTGAAAGTCAAGCTTTGCAATCCCGTATTTGCGAGCGATCCCCAGCAGAGAACTTGCCGTTGTACAGTACTCTTCAATTGCCTTGATCTTAGTCTCTATGCTGATTTTGGTCATAAAAATACCCCCAAAGTTGTATTTCCAACTTTGGGGGTACGGGTCA
>NZ_JABAFO010000043.1 GCF_012843675.1 Lactobacillus sp. MRS-253-APC-2B | reverse complement strand
GCGTTTTGACGAAACTTTAGCTGTTGGATGCGATCTTGTACCGTATCAATTGGTAGTTTGACTCGGCTTAATTGCCAGAGTTCTTTACCGATCGCAACCATCTCATTATAGACGAAACGACTGGCATCACTATTGACCTTGATTATTTGTTTCTGATGATCACTTGGATAAATACGAACTTTCAATCCATAATGATATTCTAACTGTGCCATTGACTTCATTTTTTCACCTCCTTTAACTGGATTATATCATCAGCTAATGACTATAACGATTAAGGTGTTCTTAATGGCAAAAGAAAAGATTCAAGACGCAGTTTATACTCGCCGTTATGTCTATAATTTCCATTACCATTTAATCTGGGTAACTAAGTATCGTCACCAGACTTTTTCAACTAAGGAACTGGTAGACGAAATGAAAGACATATTGCGAATGGCTGCAAAAGATAACGAAATTGTAATCGAAAAGATGGAAGTAATGCCAGATCATGTTCATGTATTGATCAGTTTTCCACCTAGCAAGGCGCCAACCAGCGCTATCAAAGCACTAAAGGGGCGTAGTGCATTTATTTTTCTCAAACGACATCCAGAAATTCGACAATCACAATATTGGGGTGGTCATTTATGGTCTCCCAGCTACTATATGAGTACGCTTGGCAATATGAGTAAAGATGTAGTGGAAAACTATATCAACAATCAAAAATACAATGCACTCCAAAAGAAAAAGCGTCCAAATGGACATTGAGTGAGCCTATCCATCCCATGACTAAAGTCACGGGATTTTCGGCTAGGCATAATTAAATATCAGCTGCAGCCTGGCCTCAAAATTAAAGCTGATCCCAATTATTACTATGAACTGATCAGCATTCTATTGGATAATGCCAATAAATACTGTGATCCTAATGGTACGATCTTCGTTAACGTCGGTGCCGACAAGCATGGCAAAAACGTGCTGCTCAAAGTCGGCAACAGCTATGCCGAGGGCAAAAACGTTGACTACAATAAATTCTTTGAGCGATTCTACCGCAATGACACCTCACATAACAATGAAAAAAAATCTGGTTTTGGGATTGGTCTTTCAATCGCTCAAAACCTGGTCAAAAACTTCAAGGGCAGCCTAAGCGTCGATTGGAAAGACGGCAATATCTATTTTACCGTCAGCTTCAAAAGTCTCAAGCAGTCCACTCGCAGTACGTCAAAACAGCTAAATAAAACACAGTAGATTGCTGTGGCCGTGACTTTGATAATCAGCCACGGTACCGCGATCAAAACAATAGCGCCCCAACAAGCCTGCTTGCTGGAGCGCTTTTTTAATCAGATCAAAATTACTTTTTATTGTAAATTCAGCTGGCAATTGACAAAAATCGGCGCGGCTTACCTTAACCATCTTACTATTGCCAAACTACCAAAGCCATCGCTGTTCCTTGCCATCAAGCTTTATCAGCCAGTCACAACCCAACTATCCAATGCTGCTGACAGATCGTCTTCACCGTCTCACCATTATGGTTTGGATGACATACTCCCCATCAAAGATGGGAGAGTTTCCGATGGCCCCTCACGGGACCAACCTGACTTTACTCCGTATGC
>NZ_JABAFO010000042.1 GCF_012843675.1 Lactobacillus sp. MRS-253-APC-2B | reverse complement strand
GTAATTAGATGATCACTGCTCAAGCAACTGCGGCTGTTTGAGTAAATCGTCCGTATCTATGCAAATTGTGGTTCGGACATTCAATACTGGGGTGTTTGCCCACAAGCCATCGACTTTAGCCGATGGTGGTTGACTTTAAAGTATCGGTAAAAAAGACGGATCAATCTCAGGCAAGATCGACTTAGAAAAGCTAAAGACAGTTTATGCGTTAATTTACAAATTTATCCTAAAACTAAAATGGTGACAGAATACGCATTAGTACCGGCAAAACGGTTTCAAAAAAATCGGTGGTTCGTTTTGCAAAATATAAAATTGTTTGCAATAATTAAAATTATGCATGAACCACCAAATGCGTCTAGTTATAAATGTAAGTTGATTATAATCCGTTTAGCCAAAAGCCTATATATAGCGTTTTTGAAGTGCCACAATAAACGGTCAACAGAAAAGGTCAACAGATCACGCTTGCATGAACCGGCTGAATATATCAGCGGTATCTTTTTGCTGCTGCTTAGTTACATGAGCATAAATGTTTAACGTGGTCTGAATATCGTTATGGCCTAACCGGTCTTTAACATCATTAACCGGCACGCCAGCCGCCAGCAGTAAAGAACAGTGAGTATGACGCAAGCCATGAACAGTTATAGCTTTAAGCCCGTTTTTGGCTTGTATATTTTTTAATTTTGTATTTAAAGTAATATGAGATAGGTATTTATTACCTTTACCATTAAAAACAATCTGCCGGCCATTCATGGCATTATAACCAAGTCTGAGCAAGTCTTTACGCTGCTTTATTTGCCATTCTCTAAGGATTGACATTGTCTGTTGATCCATTGAGATAACCCGCATTGAATTATGAGTTTTTGGGAGTTGAACAACGTTTTTGCCGTTTTCATTCATTGCAATAGTCTTATTAATGCTGATTGTATTCTTATTGAAATCGACATCAGACCAAGTTAAGGCGCGTAGTTCACTCTTACGCATACCAGAATAAGCAAGCAAGCGAAAGGCAGCATAATATTTTAAGTCGCATTGCTTTTTACAACATTCTAGAAACTTGCTTAATTCTTGCTTAGTATAGAAATTATCTTTTGTGGTCTGCTGCTTTAATCGTGGCACGATAACGCGTTTAATTGGGTTATTGTCGATCAGTTCCAAACGATAAGCATAATCCAATACTTGACCGGCACGGCTTATTAAATCTTTGTAAGAATGAGGGCGCTTGTCAGCCCAACGATTAACAGCGCGCTGGCAGATAGCGGGCGTTATTTTATCAATGTAAAGGCTGCCTAACTCTGGTAGAATATGCTTATTAAACCAGCCTTGAATGACAAAAGCAGTTGACGGCTTAATATTCTGCTTATGCTGCTTAAACCATTGATCATAAATATCTTTGAATGTATAGCGTTTTGAACGTGGCTTTAATTGGCCGCTTTCAAACGCTTTTTTTGTATCGAGATAAGCCGCAACAGCTGAATCGTAATCTTTAAAACCCCGCTTTTGAATCGTACGCGAATAATCTTTATCGGTATTCTGACCAGCGTAAAAGCTGAACATGTACCGCGTTCCATGCTTAGTCTGATAAACCTTGATCGGTAATTCATTCTTTGCTTTTTTCATAATGATCAAATCCTTTTTGTAATGCTAATTGGGTAGACGGCAGCACGCAAAAGGACACCATTATTAAAAATGTTTTGATTGCGGAAAAATCCGCAGTCGAAAATTCGACAGTGACCCGTACCCCCAAAGTTGGAAATACAACTTTGGGGGTATTTTTATGACCAAAATCAGCATAGAGACTAAGATC
>NZ_JABAFO010000041.1 GCF_012843675.1 Lactobacillus sp. MRS-253-APC-2B | reverse complement strand
GTAATTAGATGATCACTGCTCAAGCAACTGCGGCTGTTTGAGTAAATCGTCCGTATCTATGCAAATTGTGGTTCAGATACTCAATACTGGGGTGTTTGCCCACAAGCCATTGACTTTAGCCGATGGTGGTTGACAGGTAGAACGATGAATTTTTTTTGGCAAATATTTTGATGGTTGGAAATACTATCAGCAAACAAGACCATTGAATCCCTAAAACCATGCGAAAAGATAAAAATGCGATCATCTGTTTGAGATGATTAGCAGATTTTTAACCTAAATTACGGTATCATTACACTAAAGCCTTTGAGAAGGAAGGTTATGACATGCCGCATAAAGCTGCCGATCCAGAAATCATCAAGGTTCTGCTGAAGCAAGAAATTATTCGACTGGGCATTCAAAACAATCCTAGCCGAACCGTTTATCAAGAACGCTATCACCGAGGCGAGGCACCTTCACCAAACAGTGCCATGCAAATTACCAAAATGTCTTGGAGTGATCTGGTACATGACCTTGGCTTTAACTATGATGCCAAGAAAAATATTGCTCAAAATGGCAAAAAGGGCGCCAGTAAGCATTTGGGAACCAAGCAGTCCATTCGTCTAGCCGATCCCAAAACTTGTGAACAGGTCGTCAATAATGCCTTGGAGCTGATGCGCCGCGAAAAGCTGTTCAATGTTAAGGACTTTCGCCTACGCTGCAAGCCGGTGTTGGGCGTTAGTTATGATTCGCTGATGCGCTATGGTTTTTCGTTTGAGGAGCTAAAAAAACGCTATACAGCCAAATATGGGGAAAGTATCCGTAAAACCAGTCGTTGGAGCAAGTATTCCAATGCCGATCTGATGTTTTTGGTGGTTGATTATATGAAGGCCCACGAGCTGACGGGGCTTCATCAATATACTACCTATTTGAACGTACATAGTGATGCCATGCCAGCAACGGAAACCCTAAAAAAACGCCTGCAGCTCTCATATTCTGAGCTGAACCGACTTTTGAAGATCTTACTGCAATAGTTGGCTACTACGATTCAAAAGAGTGCGTACTTTGCGAATTAGCTTGATATTGATAAAATGAAAAATTAGTATCTATGATTAAAGTATGGCACGATACTCTGTTAAGACAACCTACGAAAAAATAAAAATTTAGTTTAGGCAGCCTCATTGCGGTAATTTCCGCAGTGAGGCTGTTGCATTAACTTGAGATTTCAACCGTATTGAATTACTCAACACCGCGTCTGACCAGAGCTTATAGTTCCGCTGTTTCCGGTGCAGATAGGCTGTGAAGATGTTTTGGCTGACCAAATAGCTGTTAAAAATAAATGTAAACGGCAGCAGTCGGTCTACGTATTTCTGAGCAATCAATTGCTACTTATTTTGGATCCACTCTGTATTGGTGATTGCCAATGCCAGATTTTCATTAAAACAAAAGACAGCCATCAGTAAAACTGATGACTGCTTAGTAAAGATATAACTGAATATTTTATGCCTCCGGTGGGGGTCGAACCCACACTCCCTCAACGGGAACTGGATTTTGAGTCCAGCGCGTCTGCCAATTCCGCCACAGAGGCATTAGTCTTTACTAAAAGGTGGTAACCGGATTTGAACCGGTGATCAAGGTTTTGCAGACCTGTGCCTTACCACTTGGCTATACCACCAAATAGTGTCCGAACGTTTCTGTTCAAACTATCTGACAATTGGTAAGTTGTCAGAGAAAAGGGCGGTATGTGGGATTCGAACCCACGCATGTCGGACCCACAAACCGATGTGTTAACCAAACTTCACCAATACCGCCAAAATATTCAGTTGAGCAGGGATAGTAGGAATCGAACCCACAATGACGGTTTTGGAGACCGTAGTTATACCGTTTAACTATATCCCTATAAAAATGGAGGAGGGTGGATTCGAACCGCCGAACCCGAAGGAACGGTTTTACAGACCGTCGCGTTTAACCACTTCGCTACTC
>NZ_JABAFO010000040.1 GCF_012843675.1 Lactobacillus sp. MRS-253-APC-2B | reverse complement strand
AGGCTTTACCATTACTTGGCAACAGCGTAAGTTAGGGGATCTTGCTTCTTTTTCAAAAGGGTCAGGATACTCCAAAAAGGATTTAACATCAGAAGGTATTCCTGTGATACTTTATGGACGCTTGTATACAGGTTACGAAACAATTATCAAAAGTATTGATACTTTTTCGCAGAAGGAAAAAAGCTCTGTATATAGCACAGGAAGAGATGTTATTGTTCCAGCTTCTGGTGAAACTGCTGAAGATATTGCTAGGGCTTCTGTAGTCAGTAAAAAAGGAGTTGCACTAGGTAGTGACTTAAATATTATTACCCCCACTAAAAATATTGATCCAACATTTTTAGCGTTAAACATTTCAAATGGTACGCCACATAAGGAAATGGCTAAACGTGCTCAAGGTAAATCAATTGTACATTTACACAATGCAGATTTGGTACAAATTATGTTGAAATATCCATCATTAAGAGAACAAAAGAAAGTCAGTCAGCAATTTGAAAAATTAGATGCTCTCATCACCCTTCACCAGCATAAAATTGATAATCTAAAGCTTCTCAAGCGCGCATTACTACAAAAGATGTTCGTCTAATTTAAAATCTCCCTAGCAAGATATTTGCTAAGGAGATTTTTTATGCGAAGAAAACAAATTTTGTTATATGACTACTTTGCTCAATGGATTGAGGTGTATAAGGATGGAGCAGTCCGAGAGCGAACATTAGAGAAGTACTGGTTATCATATCGGCACTTAAAACAGATTGCACCAGAACTTAAATTAGTTGATGTATCACGACTAGAGTATCAGCAGATCTTAAATGAATTTGCCAAAACACATGAGAAAGCAACTACGATGGACTTCCACCATCAATTAAAAGCTATGTTGCTTGATGCGTATGATGAAGGCTATTTAAAACGAGACCCAACCCGTAAAATTGTTGTCAAAGGTAAAACGCCAACCGAGAAGAAAACTAAATATTTAAATGAGTTTGAGCTAAAATTACTGTTGCGCCACCTTGATTTATCACAGTTTCCCAGCTTTGATTGGCTCATTTTAATCATTGCCAAAACTGGTCTGCGTTTCGGTGAAGCTTTGGGATTAACCAAGAAAGATATTGATTTAGAAGGACAGACTATTAACGTTGACAAAACTTGGGACTATAAAAATTATGCTGGTGGCTTTAAACCGACTAAAAATGTTTCATCGATTCGCAAGGTTTCGATTGACTGGAAATTAGCAATGCAACTTAACCGAGTTACTCAAGACTTCCCTGAAAATCAGCCTTTATTTGTCCAGAAACGTGTATTTAATTCAACCATCAATAATCTTTTACAGCGGTATTGTGAAGAACTTGATATTCCAGTAATCTCAGTGCACGGTTTAAGACACACTCACGCTTCTTTGCTGCTTTTTGCGGGCGTATCGATTGCAAGTGTTGCCAAGCGTTTGGGACATGCTGATATGACGACTACTCAGCAAACTTATCTCCATATTATTCAGGAGTTAGAGAATAAGGACAATTCAAAAATCATGCAGCATTTAGCATCACTATAACAAAAAGGATAACGGTTTCATGCCGCTATCCTTTTTGAATTAGACAAACATTTTTTGCAATAACCCTCGTTTAAGTTGTTTAAGATATTGGATTTTCTTGTCATGCAAAGTGATAGTTTTGTCGAGAGACTGAAAAAGCTGACCAATTTTTTTTTGCTCTTCTAGTTTTGGGACTTTAATATTGGCACTTTTAATATCATTCGAATTAACTGACTCAAATGTGGATCCAGCAATATATTTATTCCAATAACCTGCTTTATCCATTTTATTAAGGAGTTGTTTAATAAATAAATTTCCAGAAATGGCAGCTACCCCTCGTCCAATAACAACATCGTACTGAGTTTGAGCAATGTTTCCAACGGGTGCACGAACACTCATCAAAATATCACCGACATGAGCAACTTTAGTAACCTGAGTAGTATATATACGAGGAAGAACTTGTCCGTTAAATAGATCTGCATTTCCTTGAACTAAGATATAATTATTCGGATTTTCGGTATAGTTTTTACTATTTGGTGATTGTCCCATTGTAACAGGAGCAATATCATTTAGCTCTACTTGCTCCCACTTTTCAGTAAAACGC
>NZ_JABAFO010000004.1 GCF_012843675.1 Lactobacillus sp. MRS-253-APC-2B | reverse complement strand
TGATCTTAGTCTCTATGCTGATTTTGGTCATAAAAATACCCCCAAAGTTGTATTTCCAACTTTGGGGGTACGGGTCACACCTGAGGTTTTTTTAAATTTTTACATCACCGCAATAATCCCTAAGAAGATGCAGACTACGATAAACAGGGCGGCAATCAGTTTGGCAATCCACTTCCACCAAACCGTAAATGGAATCCGGCACAATGCCAAGGCCCCAACCAGCATCCCCGCGGTTGGCGTAACGGCAGTAATCAAACCGGTCGCAGCCTGGTAGGCGGTTACGACAACGCTGCCGTCAACCTTGGCAAAGTGAGCCAGTGACCCCATGATGCCCATGGTTGCCGCTGCCAGACCGGAACTGGATGGGATCAGGAAAGATAAAATCACAAAGAAGATAAAGGCCAGAATTGCAAAGGCAGCTTTTGGCATGCCGCTTAAGCCAACTTCGCCCCAGTGCAGAATTGTCCCCGTAATCATCCCTTCGTTCATGATCACTTGAATCCCGCGAGCTACGGCAACGATAATGGCAACGCTTAATAAATCGCTCATACCCTTCATGAAGGCGTCAATGAAGTCTTGTTCCTTAATGTGGGCCACAAACATAACTACCATGGACATAAATAAGAATAAGAGCGTAATTTCGTTAAAGTACCAGCTGCCCAGTGGTGCCATGTCTTGACCGATCAATACGCCCAATACCGGCACGCTGACCAGCCAATCATTGAAATCATTAAAGAACGTCCATTTGGCATTGATGCTGGTCCATGGCACCAGACCGATAATCATAATCAAAAAAGTAATTGCAAAGATCCACAAGACGCGTTTTTGGACTTTGGTCAAAGGCGTTGGCGCTTCGCTACGGTCAGCAACGTTAAAGTATTCCATGTCGGCCTTGCGTTGATTGTAGACCAGTGACTTGGTTGGATCTTTTTTGATTTTATCGGCATAGTGCAGAATAAAGAAGATTGTCATCACCGTGACGATAACCAGCAAGATGATCCGTGATCCCAGTCCTTCACCAGGGGAGATCTTGATCATAGCTGAAGCAACACCGGTCGAGAAGGGGTTAACCGTTGAAGCCAGATCCCCAACCCGCGTGCCTAGCAATATCACACCAGCTGCCACCAGTGAATCATACCCAACGGCCATCATAACCGGTACCAGCAGCGGGAAAAAGGCGATCGTTTCTTCACCCATACCGTAAGTCGAGCCGCCAAGCGCAAAGATAATCGTTAAAATTACGATCATTCGTTTTTCATGACCCTTGGAGTTGTGAACGACGGCCCGGATACCATCATTTAAGGCGCCGGTTTGGTTAACGACGCCCAAGAATCCACCAATCACGAGAATGAAAAGGGCGATCCCGATTGCGCCGGTTGTTGCCTTATTGCCGATCATCCCCGTGACGGGTGCCATAAAGACATCCCAGATTCCTTGGTAGTGATGAGCAACTGTGTGATACGTGCCGCTGATCAGGTTGCCGGCACTGTCGCTTTTATATGTCCCTGCCGGAATGATCCATGTCAAAACTGCCATCAAGGCAATCAGTAAAAATAGGATCGTAAACGCGGAAGGAAGCTTGTGCTTTTTCTTAGTAGGGGTTGGTTGTTGTTGCATAAGCAGGCTCCTTTCTATGGTTGAGCGAAAAATTCTTCAGCCAGCTGCTGGTAGAATTTGATCGATTGATGATAAACGTCTAAATCAACATATTCATTGCTCTGGTGTTGCGTATTGTTGCCGGGACCAATCAAGGCAATGGCAAAGTCGCCCTTAGCATGCAAGAACTCAGAGCCATCACTGGCGCCAGCCTGGCCCTTGGGTTCAATTGGTCCATCAAACAGTTCATCGTGAACATGTTCAATAAGCTTGATCAACGGGGCATCCTTGTCTCCAGGCATTGCGTCTTCAGGGAAGCTGTATTCAATTGTCAGATCATAGCCCGGCTTTTGATTCAGTTGATCAACCAAGCCATTGAGTGCGTCAAAGACGACTTGGTTTGGATATTCGGGAATCGTTCGAATATTGCCTTTCATAACTGCTTTGGCAGGCACGCTGTTGATCTGTTCGCCACCATTAAAGACGCTTTGTACATGAGTGAGAGGCCCCAGCACGGGATTGACCTTGTCGAATTTAGCCATCAGCGGCTTAACCTGAACGGCAAAGTCAATCAGATGGTCGATGGCGTTGATGCCTTTTTGTGGCTGGGAGCTGTGTGCACCTTTGCCCTTGGAGGTAACAATGTAATCGATAATGCCTTTAGACGTGTAGCCGATTTCGTGCATATCGTTACCCGGCTCAGCAATTACCAATCCAGCTAGATTGTCGGCATAGCCCAGCTTGGTTAATTGAGCGGCACCATATTCGCCGGTTTCTTCACCAACCGTGCACAGCAGACGAATCTTGCCAGGAACGTGATGGTTTTCCAACATATCCAACATGGCGGCAATTAAAGCTGCCAGGCCACTCTTCATGTCAGAAGCACCGCGCCCATAAAGCATATTGTCTTTAATCGTGGCTTTAAACGGATCCGAGTTCCATTGACTAAGATCACTTGGGGCGACGACGTCTTCATGGCCGCTAAAGCCCAGCATGCGCTCACCTTCACCAATTGTAACGATCAAATTGTCGCGATCCGGTGCATAGCTTACGCGCTCAATCTTGACGCCTTGGTCTTCGTAAGGCTTAAACAGGGATTCAATGTAGTCAGCCACGGCGGCCTCATGATCATTAACCGATTTGATGCTGATCAAATGTGATAATATATCAATTTCTTGCTGCTTATTCATATTATGCACCTCTCGTTGAATTATTCGTTAATAAAATCTTAATAGATAATCATTTTTATGTCAACATACTGAATAAAAATAAATATATAGCTTTAATTGAATGCTTTTATGCGTATTTTTCTGATTTAAATTCAAATAATATTATTGTTTTATATTCAGAATAATGCATTAATAAACATAAATTAAGGGTTTTTACGTATTAAAAAATCCGACCACATCTAGATGAAGTCGGGTTAAAGATTTATCGTTTTAACAATCGCACCACGTTGGCAACGGTTCTGGTCATATTCTCAGGTCCCTTAGCCAGTGCGGACTGTCGATCGCTGGCACCTTGCATAATGCTGAAAAAGGCAGTAAAGCCATCCGGATACAGCTTTTCGATACCGTTGCCAAGATAACCAGCAAACGAGATGACTGGCTTATGATACTTTTTGCCTAACTGCGCTACGCCAAAAGGAGCTTTACCAAAGTGAGTTTGAAAGTCCGTGCCGCCTTCGCCCGTAAAAATATAGTTGGCCTGCTGCACCTTAGCTTCTAAATTAGTAAGTTTGATGACAAGCTCAATGCCGCGCTGCATCTTGCCATCAGCAAATGCCATCAATCCGGCACCTAATCCCCCAGCAGCCCCAGCTCCAGGTTGATTTTCAACATCTTTCCCCAGATCTCGCTTGATGATTTGAGCAAAATGATGCAAATTCTGGTCCAGTCTTTTGATCATGGCAGAATCAGCGCCTTTTTGCCGGCCAAAGACATATGAAGCCCCTTGTGGACCAGTCAGAGGATTTGTCACATCACTGGCTAAGATGATCTCAACTTGTTTTAGCCGCGGATCTAATTCGCTGACACCAATCCTGGCAAGATCTTTTAATGCGCCGCCCCCAACCGGCAGTTCCTGACCATTGCTATCCAAAAGGTGCGCGCCCAATGCTTGTGCCATCCCCGCACCGGCATCATTGGTACTGGAACCGCCCAGCCCAATGATGATGCAGTCGATGTCCTGACCAAGCGCATCCTTAATTAATTCGCCGGTGCCATAGGTCGTTGTCAGCCACGGGTTGCGTTGATCAATCGGTACCATTTCCAAACCGCTGGCCATTGCCATTTCAATTACGGCGGTTCGTGAATCACCTAGGATGCCATAAGTAGCAGCAGTTGATTTGCCTAGTGGTCCAGTGACCGTCAGATGTCTAAAAGTACCATGCGTTGCACTGACTAAAGCATCAGTTGTTCCTTCACCGCCATCAGCCAAGGGAACGCTGATAATGCTGGCATTTGGATCGGCCTGCTTGATGCCGAAAGCCATTGCTTCACAAACCTGGCGTGATGTCATGCTTTCTTTAAATGAATCTGGTGCCAAAAGATAAGTGGTCATGCTAAATACTCCTTATTAAATATTTTGCTTTCTGAAGATTCTTCAGAATTGTTTCATTTTAATCCTATATCAGACCAAGTACGATCCACGTATGATAATAAAAAACGAGAAGGAGTGAGATAATGCTTAGTCTTGATCATTTAAGCCAGATTATAACGCAACCTTGGCCATCAATCAGCTTTGTTGGCAGGGATGACGACGGCGGTCTGGGATGCGGACGTGATGATTACGGTTGATGCTGATCTGCAAGATGATCCCGACAAGATTCCAGAAATGATTGAATAATATAAAAATGGCTGTGAGATCGTCTACGGGGTGCGCAGTGATCGCCAGACTGACTCTTGATTCAAGCGCAACACTGCTGAGGGCTTCTATAAATTGATGAATCAGATGGGTGTGACCATGATTCCCGACAGTGCTGATTTTCGGCTGATGAACAATCGGGTAGTGCATGCTTTATTGAAGTACTCGGAACGCAATTTGTTCTTTCAGACAGGGAAGGTATACTACTGTATCAGGCTGGTCTTCATTGATGCCTTCACTTTGGTTTATCGGCGGTGCCCAGTGCTCACAGCTTTCGACTCAGTACCATGCCCGGCCGACATATTTAAAACCGGGTCAGATTGTTTCACAGCAGATTAAGCTTAACGGTGAGGGACAATATTTGTCAGTTCAGATTCATCAAGACAGCTCGCTGAAGGTTTCGCTGCATGATCAGCAGAATGGTCAGACCTGGTATTTAAAGCGACGTGGCGTTCATATCGACTATTTCGATCCTTAAAAGCAGACAACTATCAGATCAGGGTTGCCCATCAGACCAGTCAAAAACAGCCGATTGCAATCTTGAAGACCGATCATTACCAAATGGCAAGTATGTCTTTGGTTATTGATGGTCAAGTACAAAAAGATGCCTCACTGATCCATCTGGTTAGAAACTATCAATAACGTTCCTACCTAAAAAACGCCGAATCAACATAGGATGCTGAAGCGACGTTTTTGGTTATGATATAATATTTTGGTCTAAGAACATTGGCAGTGCTTCGCTACAAAGGAAGTGATGCCAATGAAGGAGTTGAAACAATGAGGGCGACACTTCCCAACATTATGAAAGGGATTCAAAGTGTCAAACCGACATCAAGATGGCGTCGATCTGAAAGGGCTTGCTGCGGTTCTACATGAACTGCACGGCCTGCCGATCGGTGTTCAGTATGCAGCTCTAGCAGTGGTGGTAATTATTGTGATTGCCTCTCTGATTGCTGGCTGCTGGATGGTCAGTCATTTTCACATCTGACCAAAAGAAAAACCATCTTTATGAGTGGCAGCTCTAAGATGGTGAAGTAGTTTTATCTGTAAATAAAGCGAAACACTGTCGATTTTCAAGGACATGGGCTAACGTGTTCCAGCACGTTAGCCTTTTTGTTTACGGTATAATTATAACTGGTTTTAAAATGTTTTGCAATTTCAGCTAAAAGAAGATGGTCCTAGCTGGCTTGCTAGCTGAAAGCACCAGCTATACCCAGCTTTATCAGCATATGTCAATTTATGCTATCTATAATTGAACATGATACAACAGCCCCGCCCAGTAGATTATTGAGTAGGGCTGATTTTTTAAAAGGGGAGTAACAGGGGATGCAATCGATATTTGCAGCGCAATATCCAAACGTCGTCAAATCAACTAGTCTTCAAACGATTGGATGCAGACCAGCTGATCGTTTGAAATGTGCTCGTTTAAGGCATTGGCTAATTCACTTGAGATTACGCCAGCAGCGGCCTGTTGCTGAACGTAGCTGTGCTCATCTTGAAATGCCTTGATGGCCAGCGTACGCAAGATATTGGTATCCATCTCGCCACGAGAATGGAAACGATCCAGTGTCTGCTGCCGATTCAGATACATCCGCCGTACCATGGCAACCTCATGCACGTTGTCCGGTGTCTGTACCTCATCTAAAAACTCGTTGACATCGGCCATGGTCATGCTAAAGATTGATTCTAGACGGTCAAAATACTGTTGCCGAACCGCTTTGGGCTTATCTTGCAAAGCCTTGTTGCTATATAGCTTTTGCATTTCGTTAAACGTTTGGGGATGGTGTTTATGCAACTTGTGACTCAGTCGTTTCCATTTCAGCCGGTAGTGCCAGATTCGCAAAAAGGCAAATAGGCCATGCTGACTGTGCATTAAGGCATCGCGGCCAATCATTCGGTCATAGACCTGCTCTTCTCTAGCAGTTACGACACCATTTTCACGCAGCTCAGCCAACGTCTGCATTTCAACGCCCCGTGCCTGACTGGCTAGACGATCATAGACATTGCGGTTGATCTTAAACGTCAGCGTCATCTGACTGCTTAGCTGATCAATCACCAGGGCCTGTTCTTTTTTATGATCAGGCGACTCACTGAGCTCATCGATTGCATATTGAACGGTATGAATCAGCTGATCTTGGAACTCATCGTTAGTGTAGTTCTTGGTTTTGGCTGGTAAGAGACGCGGGAAGGCCAGCGTTCCAACCGTCAGACTGATCAGGATCACAATCGCTGCCAGCAGGATCAATTGATTACGGGTTGCCAGCTGCGCGCTTTCTGTCAGAACGGGGATAGAAAATGCCATCGCCAGCGTAATCGTACCGTGAACCCCACCTAAAGCCAGCAAGAGACTGTCGCGGTTAATGTTGTCTGAATGCATATCAACCAGCTTGAAGCGCGCCCATAGATAGCGAATCAGCCCCAAAGCCAGGTACAGTCCCAACCCCAGCAAGGCCAGCTTAAGGATGGTTGCGGCTAGCGTCTGGCTGACGACTTCTGGCAGCATTACCCCCAAAAGGACAAAAACAAATCCATTCAACAGGCTCGCGATGATGCTCCAAAGGGTTGTCGTGGCATTTTGAACTCGCGAGGAAGTCAAGCGCAGCTGATCATACAGGATACTATGGACGATTCCGGCTGCTACGACTGCCAGGATTCCAGACAGGTGTATTTCCTCAGCCAGCCAGTAGACGGCAAATGGAGTCATGACGTTAATCGGGATGACAATTGAGCCAATATCAACGTGGGTTCGCATCAGTGTGGTTCTTAAAGCAATCAGCATCCAGCCCATCAAAGCGCCAAAAAGAATTCCGCCAAAAAAGACGTATAGGAAAACTAAAACGCCATGGCCAATTGAAAACTCACCTGAAGTCAGTGTGCTGGTTGCCAGACTGAACAAAACCAGCCCTGAAGCATCATTGAACAGTGACTCGTATTCCAGGGTCTCGTTGACGTTTTTAGGCATCTCAACATTGTTTGTCAATGACTTAACCGCCACGGCATCAGTCGGTGTGATGATAGCTGCCAGCATAAATGCCAAAGCATAAGTGAAATGCTGCGGCAGAGCCAGTTTTAAGCCGCCACCAACCAAGATTACCGTTACAATAGCCAACCCTACCGCCATTGATAAAATCTGGCGCACGTTTTGAGCAAGTTGGCGAAAAGATACGTTTTGGCCATCATTGAACATCAATGGGGCAATGATCAACAGCATAAATAGCTCCGGCTTTAAGACAATTGCATGCGTATCAATCGGTAAAATGCTCAGCATGATTCCAGCTAGTATCTGATAAATCGCTAATGGCAGAATCGGCCAGAGCAAATGAACAATGTTGGCTGCTACGACGGTGATTAAAAGCAAGCCAACAATATAGACAGTGGTCATAAGATTCCTCCCAAATCATTTTATTTAATTATAACTGATAAACGGTTGGCAATAATAGGGCAATCCTTGCTATTATCCCGTAAATTTATTAACGATAATTTATATTATGTAAAAACCCTTCTGCTTAGGTCAGCATTGATTAGCAGCCAGTAAATTCATTTTTATTTGCTGATTGATAAACTGTTTTGCATTTCGATATTATGCTTTTTTACAGCCAGAATGACAGTAGCCATAAGGTTCAAAATTTTTGACTACTAAAAATATTCAACCCTTTATGCGTGAATTTGATATTGATCATGGTATAATACTTGAAGTTTTAAAAGACCGATTAGATTGAAATCAAGTAAAGAAGGGATCTACGTGACGCTTACTGGAGCAGATTGGCAGCTTTTGGAATCAATCATCGTTGTCTTGCCAAAGAAGAAAATCAAAAAAGTGTGTAAGCATACCGACGCAACTAAGAAAGCCATTAAGCAGGTACGCAAAGGCCAGTCTTTTGTAAGAGAATGGGATCCAAAAGTGGCCTTTCAGACTTTGCAGTATCTAGAAAAGCATATTTACAAAAAAGACCTGGCCAAAATGAATCAACACCGCTTGATCTGCAATTACCACGTGATGATCAACGATTTGAATCGGGCAATCTTTGATGAAAACTATCGCGGGCAGTATCCGCCACTAACCCGGAAATCACGCATTCAGATTGAGCGTAATCCATTGGTTCAACCGGGAAAGGGCTATCGCAATATTATCGATTACTATCTAGACGATGGGCTGATGGGAGCACCCAGATATGCCAAGCTACATGAGGCTACGATTGGCGAGGTTTTGGATGAGATGGCAATCATGGGCCAATACAGCATCTAAGTTCTAAGCAGATCTAAAAACTTATCATTGTCAATATAAAAGCGTCTGGCAGGATAGGCCAGACGCTTTTTTAGCTTTTAAAAAGGGATGGCTGATCGAAACGCGCCATCAGATCAGGCAAACGATGAACCAGTTTTTGTCGCGTGGTTAGATCATAAAAATAACTGGTTTGTGCATGCGCGTCGACTATTTCTCGATAATGAGTATAAACGTCATGTCCGGGAAGCTGGTTCATTTCGACTTGCTTTAAAATTTTAGATGACAGCCTAAATGCCTCTTGATCACTATCGTCGAACGGGGATGCCTGCCAAAGACTCACCGCAGCATTGATAAAGCGTGAAGTCGGCGTCCTTTGTGAGGGCAGGGGAGCCTTGGAACTGCGAATCGCCATCATTACTTCAGCATCACTGGTCTTTGGATCGATTCCTAGATAACTGGTTAGTTTTTGACGCTGCTTTGCGTAGCGGGGACTATTGGTCAAGACCCCCAACGGCAAGGCTTGAAGCGTCAAATGATATTGCGTGGGTTCAATCAGATAGGTGCCCGTATCGTCATTTAAGAGCCAGTGGAAGGGATGAACGATGTCATGGTCATGCCAGATTACGCCATTTAACGCAACTGAGTCCAATTCCGCAGCGATTTCAGCAACTGACGCGTGCATGCCCAGCAGCCAGCCAATCATGTCTTGGGGCGACAGATTTAGACAATGCGCTTGGGGATGATCATAATAAAGCTGCGGACCAGGAAAATAAAGCTCGGCTACCCAAAGCCCCGCTGAATTTAAGCCATCGCCAATTAAATAATGACCATTGATTTCTCGCATGCCCCCCAAAATAGCATAATCATTAGTAAAAGAATTGAATTTAGGCAGGCTCTGCCAATGATAATCAATTGGCAGATAACCTTGCTGCCAAGGTGTGGAACGAAGCGGAAAATCCATCGTGCGGCCTAAAAAATGATGCTGCTGTCTGGTTGTAAAACTGATTGCCGTGCACATGCTATCAACGCCTTTTCATGAATTTCAACGTCATTTTAGCATTAATGGCTTGATATCACTAGTCAACTAACTGACAATCGTTCAATTAGTTGAAAACGCTTTGCTATTTTGTATAATTAAGTTAGAAATGTTGGTCATCCACTTAAAGATAGCCAATTACATAATATATCAAAGGAGGAAAATCATGACAACTCACAAATTGATCCGGCTCACCGCAGCGGTTTTATTAGCTGCCACGGTGTCAAGCGGCACGTTTGCCACGACAGCGGAATGGTCGCCAACGGTCCAAGCTGCTGCTCAGAATATTAAATTGAATGAAAAACAGGCCGTTGCTAAATTCAAGCAAAAGTATGCCAAGGCTAAAATTAGCGAAATCAGTCTAGAAAAACATCTGAATCACTACCAGTACGAGATTTCCGGATTTGATTCGCAAAAAGAATACTCAGCTAAGATCGATGCACAGACTGGCAAATTGTCAGCTGCCAAAACCGAAAAGCTTGATGCCGATGATCATGAAACAGCCATTAAGCTTAATCAGGTCATCAGCCGCCAAAAAGCCAATCAATTAGCTGAAAAAGCCGCTAAATCCGGTCAAGGCCGTGAATGGACGCTGGAAACCGATGATGGTCAAACGATCTGGCAAGTTGACGTGGTTGACGGTCATCAAAAAACCGAAGTTAAAATCAATGCCGTCAACAAAAAGGTGATCAGTGTCGAGACCGATGATTAGCTAAAAAATGCTCGTCAAGCTGTTTAAAACTTGGCGGGCATTTTTAAAGCAGTTGGTTCTCCCTGTTTTTTGAAAGTAGCATTAAAATTTTAGTTTTAATGCGTTTATGTTTTAAAGAGTCCTATTTTCCTATGTTTATTTGACTTCTAATCCAAGCTGCGGATTTTGCTATGATTGAAACTACTGTCGTTGATCCCCAAGATCTGCCAACCATCCTACACTTCGAACGACTTGGCTTTAACGATGCCCGGGACCGCCACTGCCCAGTATCAGGCAACGCTTGCTGTTGATCCAGACTATCGTGATGGCTCCAGTCTGCTGTGGTTCATTGAAGACTCGCCAAAACCAGTGGCATCACATCATGCTGATCTATTTATTAGATTGTGTGCCTTTTTATTAGAAAAACGGCTACGTCAATCAAGGCGTCGTGGCTTCAGCGCTTGCCGGCAAAGTTTGATACAACATGACCAAGCTTTTACCCAGCAACAGCATCTAGTATTTCAACATGTTCAACCTTAACTGTGGCTTGTCACTGGAGAAATTGAATCTTAGAATAATAACAGTTAATTTGCTTTGGAGAGTGATCTTAATGATTAAAGACGGCTTTATCCCATTTGGACCTTATCGAACTTATTATCGGATCGTTGGCAAGCCCAGCAACAAAGCACCTTTACTGCTGCTGCATGGCGGGCCGGGCTCGACGCACAACTACTTTGAGGCTTTGGATGAGCTGGCGGAGCGTGATCAGCGGCAATTGATCATGTACGATCAGATTGGCTGCGGTCTTTCCTCGATGCCTGATCATCCCCGGGTCTATCAGGCTGAAACCTGGCTGCGGGAATTAAAAAATCTGCGGGAACGGCTGCATCTGGATCAGATCCATCTACTGGGTCAGTCTTGGGGCGGTATGCTGGCAATCATGTATCTTTGTGATGAAATGCCAGCTGGAATTAAGAGTCTGATTCTTTCAAGCACCCTTTCTGATGCCCAATTATGGGGACAAGAACAGCACCGTTTGATCAGTTTTATGAGTAAGGAAGATCAGGAAGTCATTGCTCAAGCCGAAGCTGCCAACGATTTCACTGGTGATGCCTACCAGCGGGTCAATGCCCGGTTTATGGAACTGCACGCGGCAGCAGCACCTGATGAGAATGCTCCTGAATATCTGTGGCGTGAGAAAAACGTTGGCGAACTGGCCTATCAAACTGCCTGGGGACCCAATGAGTTTACGCCAACCGGCAATCTCAAAGACTATAACTATACCGACAAGCTGCGCAATCTATACGTGCCAACCTTAATTACCAGTGGCACTAACGATCTTTGTACGCCATTGGTTGCCAAGACGATGGCCGATGCCCTGCCCAATTCGCAATGGCATCTGTTTGACGGCACGCGACATATGTCGTTTGTCGAAAAGCCTTTGGAATATCAAGCAGTACTGCAGGATTGGCTGGATCAGCACGACTAAACCAGTTCAAGCAGGCAGACCGCCACATGATGGTACGTTTCTACGTTTCAAAGATGACAAAGCTCCCTGCTCAGGCAAATGGCCCAGGCAGAGAGCTTTTTATTTATCAGTGGTTGTCGTTTCTATGTAAGCACACTACAAACACGTATTCCAACCACCACGCGGACCTCCTATACTTGAGGAAACCCATATAGGAGATCTTTTTGATAGTTAAAATGAAATCGTTGAAGATTGATGGCTTAGCTACAGTGGTCGCTGAAAACTATGATAATGATTATAAAATGTTGTAATGATTTCTGAAAAAGAGTACAACTCTTGGCAAGAAACTAACTATCTGCTAAAAAGCAAGGCGAACAGGGATGCTTTGAAGCATTCGATTGACCAGCTCGGCAAGCAAGAACATTTTTTAACGCCAGAAGAATTTGAGCGCTTAAACAGTCATGAATAAGCTGAATATTGTCTTTACAGCAGATGCTTGGGAAGAATATTTGGAATGGAAAAAGGCCAATCGATCAATGGTTAAACGTATTGACAAGCTGATTAGCGATACAATTAGGCATCCCTTTTCTGGATTGGGAAAGCCAGAGCCTTTACAACATGACCTGCAAGACTTTGGTCTAAAAAAATTAATGACGAGCATCGCATGGTATACGCAGTAACTGAAACGGCTATTCAAATCATCCAACTAAAGTATCATTATCATAAATAAGCAGAAAGGCCCCGGCGTAATTGCTGAGGCCTTTTTTAAGATAATAGCTCAATCAACCATGCATAAAGTCGCAGTAATAGTCGCAATGCATGGTTTGCGGGACCTGATCCCATTTGACCGGGTAGCCGGCACCATGCGCGCAGAAAACCGAATCCGGCGTATTGGCCAGATCGGCAGTCGGCAGATAGTCCGCCTGCTGAATGATCTCGTCAGCATTATGACATGGTCGATAGCCAGCCGGCAGGCACTCCAGCTGTCCTTGTCCATGCGTATAACCGCGCAGCACCGTGGCATAGTCGCTCATTTGGGCAACTGGCGCCAGACCAGTCAGTAAAACGCTGTCAGTCGTCTGATCATCAAGCGGGTCAACCTCGCTATGCATGCGCTGCAAGTCGTTAAGCGCACGACCAACCTGCGTACTTGGGACCATCAGCTGGAAACGATACCACGGCTCCAAAAGCTGACATTGATGCTGGGCTTTTAAAGTCATCAATCCTTGCCGTAGCGCGCGACTGGCAGCTTGACGGAAGTCCCCACCCTCAGTATGTTTGACGTGCGCGCGGCCACCAACCAGCGTTACCTTGACATCGGTCAGCGGGGCGCCAATCAAAACGCCCTTGGGACTGGTCTGCTCCAGACTGGTAATGATCTGATGCTGCCAATTTTTATTCAGCACATCGACACTGCATTGACTGGTATAGCGGATCCCGGTTCCCCGCTTGGCCGGCTCTAATAAGAGATGCGCTTCAGCATAGTGCCGCAATGGCTCAAAGTGACCGACTCCCTCAATTGGCGCGGTTATGGTCTCACGATACAAAATACCGCCTTTAATGAAGTCAACATCCATGCCAAATCGTTCTAAGAGCAGCTGCTGCAAAATTTCTAGCTGCACGGTTCCCATGATCTGAACGCGAATCTCCTGCAGCTGTTCATCCCAAACCACATGCAGCAGCGGATCCTCATCAGCCAGCGTCTGCATGGCCTTTAAGCATTGATGAACGTCATTTTCTTTCGGATCAACCGCATAACTCAAAACGGGCTGCATGAGTGTCTGCGTATCGTCTTTAAGGTTCCCTAGCCCTTGTCCTGGATAGGTTGTCATCGGCCCGGCAATGGCACAGACAGCGCCTGCTGAGACCTGATTGACGATGGTAAACTTACTGCCGTTGTATACACGCAGCTGATTGGCCTTTTGATCCGGTAAAATAGCGGTCTTTGCCTTGAGACTGCCGCCCAGTACCCGCACCCAGGTTAAGCGCTCGCCTCGTTCATCATGCGAGATCTTAAACACACGGGCCGCAAACTCGCTGGGAAATTCACGAGGCTGCGTCCACTGGGTAAGTGAAGCCAGCAAGGCATTAATCCCTTGCAGCTTTAATGCTGAGCCAAAACAGCAGGGAAAAAGCTGCCGTTGCTGAATCATCTGCCGAATACGCTCATCTGAAAGCTGACCTTGATCCAGGTATTCTAACAGTGCATCGTCATCTTGCATGGCCAGTTCTTCATGGTCAAATAATTTAAGCTCACCATTAAAGTCCGTCAGCGCAAAACAGCCTGACGCAAGCTCGGTCTGCAGCTGACTGAGGATCTTCTTACCATCAGCCGTATCAGCATCCATTTTATTGACAAAGATAAAAGTTGGCACGCGGTTTTCAGCCAACAGCTGCCAAAGCGTTCTGGTATAGCCTTCAACGCCATCGGTTGCCGAAATCACCAAAATCGCATAGTCCAAAACCCGTAGCGCCTGTTCAGTCTGCGCAGCAAAATCAACGTGGCCAGGGGTATCCAGCAGCGTGATGGACAGGTCGTCATACTCAAGCTTGGCCTGGTGGGAAAAAATCGTAATGCCACGCTTTTTTTCAAGCTGATCGGAATCCAGGAATGCATCCCCATTGTCAACACGTCCCATACGGCGAATGATTCCCGTCTGATAAAGCAGGGCCTCAGACAGCGTTGTTTTACCGGCATCAACATGCGCGATCATACCAATCGTAATCTGTTTGCTCAATTCAATCCTCCTTTATGGTAGTGAGTTGCCAGCTGCCAGATAGATATCGTACCATTCCTGGTTGGTCAAGGTTATCTCGCTGCCTTGAACACTATCAATAATATGCTGCGGATTCATCGTCCCCAAAAGCACTTGCATTTTTGCGGGATGTTTGAGAATCCAAGCAACCGCGATCGCATTTTTAGAAACATGATACTTATCGGCCAGACGCTTTAACACCACATTTAATTCATGGAACTCCTCATTGTCGATAAAGGTTCCCGCAAATGTACCATATTGAAACGGCGACCAGGTTTGAATCGTCATTTGCTTGCGCCGCGCGTATTCCAACAGTCCCCCATCATGATTGAGCGAGGCTTGATCAGTCATATTGGTATGCAGGCCAAAATCAATCATCCCTGTGTGCATGATCGAAAACTGTAGCTGGTCAACCAACAGCCGCTGTGAGCAGGCATGCTGCAGCAATTCAATCTGTTGCGGGTTGAAGTTGGAAACGCCAAAGTGCCTTACTTTGCCGGCTTTTTGCAGCTCATCAAAAGCCGCGGCTACTTCTTCAGGTTCCATCAATGGATCAGGCCGATGAATCAAGAACGAGTCCAGATAGTCAATGCCCATCCGCGCTAAGATGCCATCTATGGCAGTCAGCAGATGCTTTTTAGAAGAGTCATAGCGCGTAATGCGGCCCGTTTCATCAGCAAACAGCCCAGCCTTGGATTGAATGTAGAAATCACCCCGTCGCAGTCCGCTTTGCTTGAGTGCCTGGCCAAAATGAATTTCGGATGAGCCGCGGCCAAGCTTGGGATCACGACCATAGATGTCAGCTGAATCGATAAAGTTGATGCCGGCTTCATGTGCGGCCTGAAGCGTCTTAACAGCATCAGCAACGGGCAGTGTTCCCATCCGCATGATCCCTAAGGCAACGTTTGAGACTTCCCAATTTGTTGCGCCAATTTTAATCGTCTGCATAATTTAACGCCTTCTTTATTGTTGATATGATCAGTATAAACCAAAACAAAAAAATCTCCTAAAACTCGCGCCAGTTCTAGGAGAATATGGTTAATGCGGCTGGTTGGGCAGATCATAGGTAAATCCCTCGCCTTCCACGCTGGCAATGTCAAACGTGGTAATAAAGGCATGCGGATCGATATCATTAATCAGGCGTTTTAAGGTGACAACTTCTTCAGAGGCTACTACGCAATAGAGGGCTTGGCCTGGCTGATGAGAATAGGCACCTTCGCTTTTCAGCAGCGTCACGCCCCGCTCCAATTGCCACATGATCTGATTGCTGATTTCCTCAGTTTGGGTCGAGATGATGATGAAACCTTGTGCTGGATAAGAGCCGGCCTGCGTAAAATTGACCACCTTGGAAAAGACATAGGATGCTAAAAGCGTGTACATCATTTTCCGGATATCAATATAGGAAAGCGAGGCCGTTAAAACGATCGCGTCGCAGACAAAAAGCGAACGACCCATGGGAACGCCGCGATGCCTTTCAAACATCCGCGCGACGACATCCGATCCACCCGTCGTACCATCAAAACGGTAGACGATCCCTGAGCCAAAGCCGCCGATCAGACCTGCCAAGACCCCAGAAATAAACAGATCATGCTGAATATCCAGGGTGAATGGGACGCGCTGCCAAATCCAGATCCACACTGATAACCAAATCGTGCCATAGACGGTATAGATCAAAGCGCGCCGTCCCAACAGCCGATAGCCGATGATAATCAGCGGAATGTTGATGCAAAGCGTCGAAATAGATGGATCAACGTGAAAGAGATGGTAGATGATCAAAGAAATCCCAGTAACTCCGCCTTCCGCTAATCGATTAGCAATGTTGATCTTAACGAATCCCAGTGCATAAATACCACATCCGATCGTGATCATCAGCAGATCCAACAGCCTTACTTTATTTGTTGATGCCTGCTTGAGCATTGCATCACCCGCCTTTCTTAATTCATGCTCGATCAATTCTGCTTCTCTCGTTAGGCAGCCGCTTAAATAACTAAATTCTAGGCGCAAACACGCTGATTAGTCAAATTACGCTGTTTAACGCTATAATAGAAAGCAATCAAATTGGGAGGCAATGGGATGCAGAAAAAGAAATGGCGTCTGTTATTAGGAATCATATTGGGAATGTTGATGCTGACGATTCAAGCACGTGCGGCCTCGACTTCAGCAACGTTTATCTTTCATGATCGAACCGGTAGTCAGCGTGACGAGGCACCATTGATTATAGCCGCGCAAAAAGATGGAGTGAAGCTAAGCATTTTGCATGCCAAGGTCAGTGCTCAAGGAAGAGTTAAGCTAAGCGGACAATTGACAAAAGAAGCGGCACCCGTAATCGAAGTCGAGTTTGTCAAGCATGAAGGCAGCTATTCCAAAACGGCACAATGGTCATATCAAGTTATTAAACAAGCACGGGCTAAGTGGCATTTTAAGACCATGAACCTGGTGGGAATCGGTACTGGTAATATGGGCCTGTTAAACTGTCTGACAAAATATGCTGATACTGGTCAGCTGCCAAGCCTTGCCAAACAGGTTGCAGTCGCTGGCCCTTTTAATGGTACTCATATTCAGCCAAACGCCGATTCAAAGCTGATGAAAAACGGCCGCCCCTACCACATGAACATGCTTTATCAAGAGCTGCTTGGCTTAAAAAAGACCTATCCCAAGTCAAGCGCCGTCTTAAATATTTACGGTAACCAAAGTAATCATTCGGATGGAACCGTTGCCAACAATTCATCGCGCGCGCTAAGATATTTGGTAACGCCGCGAGCCAAGAGTTATCAAGAACAGGAAGTCAAGGGTACGCGCACTGATCATGATCAGCTGATGCACAACCCTCAAGTACAGAACGCGGTAATCAGTTTTTTATGGAAATAGATCAAAGCGCTGAATCACTCCTCTCAAGGACGATTCAGCGCTTTTTTAATGATAACGGCTGGGTTTGATCATCCAAACTGGACCCGATCCAGCATTTGTGATTTCTTGACGATTGCCTGAACTGCTGATTGGCACGTCTAGCTGGCTGCTTCTTGATTGCCAGCTCGTTAACTAGGTATTGCTTTTTGTTATATTTTTATGCAGGAGTTTTTGCATGATAGTCCTGCTTGAGAAAGTTTTAAATGTTATGATTGCTGACCGAACGCTTCTTTCATTGTCATGGTCGTGATTGATGTGGCTGTTTTGGCACTCGGAGCGTTGATTCGCTGTCAGACAAGGTTTCAAAATACTTGTCGAGATAAACCTTGTGGCTGACCGTCATAATCAGATTGCGCAGCATGTGTTTTTGTTCGGTATCATCATGGCCCACTACTGCCAGCTCATCCTGCAACCCGAATACGTATCTTAAGACGTTTTCCAGCTCTTCACAGAAATAGTCATAGGCCGTCTGCGTATCGTAGCTTTGTCGCTGAATCTGAATGGCAAGTTTTAGATTGTCCAGTTGCAGGACGTTTTTAGCCACAGCGATAAACATCAGCTCAGCCAGCTGCTCTGTTTGATAAAGCTTCTTTTGCGGCCGTGAGATCAAACCATGCTTGACATAGTTGCTGATCATGGAGCTGGTCAGCTTAACATCGCCTAATGGACAAAGACACTGATTCAGGTAATTAGTCGTCTGCTCCAGATAAAGGCCAACATCTGGTAGTTCTTGGTAGCGTGGCAGGCTAAAATTGTTTAGCTCTTGGGCCATTTTTTGTTCTCTCCGAGTCATTGTGTTTTCCTTTCATAATTCAGTCAAAAAATATTATAGCTTAAAATTTTGATAATTAAACTAATAGTATCTTAAATTCTCTTTGCGGTTTTTAAAAAACTTGACGTTGGAAATCGGATCAACTAAACTTCAAGTAAAGAGTTTTTGAAAAACCGGTAATGTAATCGAGGTAACTATCAATGAAAAAGATCGTAGTTGACTCCGGCGCCAATCTGCTGGAAAAATCAATCAAAAACGTTGAATGCGTTAATGTTCCGCTTACCCTGACAATTGAAGGTCAAGTCTGGTCTGATGATGAAGCCCTTGACCTGCCTGCTTTTACGGCGGCTCTGCAGCAAACGAGTCAGCCATCCACCTCTTCATGTCCCAATCTGGCTCAGTGGCTGGCCGCCTATGGAGATGCTGATGAAATCTACGTCTTGACGATTACTGGCAAAATGTCGGGCAGCTATAACACCGCTCAGCAGGCCGCGGCAATTTATCTTGAAGCTCATCCTAGTGCTAGGGTTCATGTTTTTGACTCGCTTTCGGCTGGACCGGCAATGCATTTGATGGCCGAAAAACTGGCCGAGCTGATCAATAGTGGTCAGTCATTTGAGCGGGTCGTGATGTCCTTAAATGAATTTAGATCGCAAGTTGAGTTGATCTTTGCGCTGGGCTCACTGGATAATCTGGCGGCAAACGGTCGAATCAGCCCCGTCTTGGCTAAGGTCGCGCACTTGATGAATCTGCGCGTGATCGGTACGGCTGATCAGGGTAGCTTCAAAATGCTGACCAAGGCACGTGGCCCAAAGAAATGCTTTCAGGCTTTGATCACTCAGATGGAACAAAAAGGCTATCAAGGTGGCGCGGTTAGAATCGATCACGTACAAAATCAAGAGGCTGCCGAACGGTTCCGACAGCTGCTGTTGGCTGAGTATCCCAACGCTAGCGTAGTAATTAGCAAATGCCGTGGACTGTGCACTTTTTATGCCGAGCAAGGCGGTCTGATGATTGGTTTTGTCAAGGGTCATAAACAGCAATGATCATCTTTTTTGCTTAAATCTGTATCCTATCAACAGTAAAAGATATTTTACTTAGTGTCTAAAAACCACTATGCTAGAAGAAATTCAAATTGGGAGACTTAAAAATGCACGGATTTCTTTTTAAAAAGTGGCGGTGGCTGCTGCTGGCGATTTTAGGATTGGCGATAATTGGCAGTGGAATTTGCTGGTGGCAGCGAGCCCAGGCAGCTCAGCAGTTTATTCAATCCAAGACGCCAACCTTCTTTTTTCATGGTTATGGCAGCAGCCGCCATGCTGAAGAACATATGGCTAACGCGGCAAAACGAGTTGGAGCGACCAATACGATTATCTGGGCGAATGTCGATCGGTCTGGCAAGGTTACTTTTCATGGTCAGATCAAGGCCAACGCCATCAATCCGATTATTGAGGTCAACTATGAAAACTCGCGGGAAACCAACTATCATACTGACGGTCAGTGGGCCTTCAATGTTTTGAGCGCGGCCAAGCAAAAATGGGGTTTTAAAAAGATGAATCTGGTTGGTCATTCAATGGGCAATATGGACATTATGTACTGCCTCTTGGATCATCCCCACAGCAAACAGCTGCCTAAACTGCAAAAACAGGTTGACATTGCCGGACACTTCAATGGCTTGAATGGCGAGGACGAGGCATCGTCAAAACTGACTGCGGATGGCAAGCCGACCGTGACCAATCGTTTCTATCGTGAGCTGACCAAGCTGCGAACGACGTATCCAACTGGCGTCAATATCTTAAATATCTATGGTAATCTGCAGGATGGCTCGAATTCTGATGGTACGGTACCAAACAACTCATCTAAATCGCTGCGCTACCTGGTGTCGCCAGTTGCCCAATCGTATACCGAGCATGAAATTAAAGGTTCTCGGGCTCAGCACAGCAAATTACACAGCAACTCACAGGTTGATTCTCTGCTGATCAATTTCTTATGGGGAAAATAATGCAGATCAAAACAGCATCGTCTGGGCTTTAAGACGGTGCTGTTTTTAATTGGTCTAGTTTAATTCAAGTCGATAAATCAAGTATAGAATTCAAAGAATAATTAAAATAATCATAAAAATAAGCTGATTTTTCTTTTTTTAACAACTAAAATCGAATAAAACTTGCAATTATTCGTTTGTTTCCTAAATTGGTTTACATGTCAGATGGCTGGTGATAAAGTCTTAAACCATAAAGAGAAAGCAGATTGATTTTTGAAAGGTGTGTTAATAATGAGAAAAGAGCACGATTCACTTGGCATTCAAAGCGTCCCTCAAACTGCCTATTATGGCATTCATACCGTCCGAGCTCGCGGCAACTTTCCAGCCGTCAGCAGCATCAATGATCGGGAACTGATCAAGAACTTTCTGCGCGTTAAGCTGGCCTGTGCACGAGCTAATCAAAAAGCAGGCCGCTGGGATGATGAGCGTGTTCCACTGGCAATTGTCAAAGCCTGCCAGGATCTGTTGGCACACTTTGAGGAGTATGAAGATGAATTCGCCATCCCCGCGATTCAAGGCGGTGCTGGCACGAGTACCAACATGAACGTTAACGAAGTCGTTGCCAACCGGGCGATTGAGATGCTGGATGGACAAAAAGGCGACTACCAACTGGTCAACCCCAACGATGACGTCAACAAGTCACAATCAACCAACGACACCTACCCAACCGCGGGCCACCTAACGATGATTCAGCTCACGGATCGTCTGTCGCTAACGCTGAAAAAAGTAATTGCGACGCTCAAACAACTGGCCCAAAAATACCAAACCACGCTTAAAATGGGGCGTACTCAATTAGAAGATGCAATTCCAACTACGTTTGGCCGTTCGTTTCATGCCTATGCCTCACTGTTGGAACGTGACCTCAAACGCCTTAAAGCTGCCCGTGATCAGCTGTTGACAGTGCCATTGGGCGGAACGGCAATTGGGACCAGTTTGACTGCCACGCATGAGTATCTCGAAAACGTAATCGCGGAGCTGCAGAATGCTACGCTGTTGCCGGTAAAAGGCTGTGAAGATTTGATTGATGGCGTGCAGAACACTGATGAATACGTTCAGCTTTCAAGTGCCTACAAGTCATTGGCCGTTGATCTTTCTAAAATGTGCAATGATCTGCGTCTGCTGGGATCGGGTCCACAAAACGGTCTTGGTGAACTAAATCTACCACAGCGTCAAGCCGGTTCTTCAATTATGCCGGGTAAGGTCAATCCTGTCATCCCTGAATTCGTAACCCAGACTGCCTACCAGGTGATCGGTCATGACGCGACTATCACTATGGCTGCCGAAGCCGGACAATTGGAACTCAACGCCTTTGAACCGGTGATGTTCTTTGACTTGTTTGCTGATGCCCGCTTGTTAAATGGTGCCTTGCAAACGCTTAACGAGAACTGCTTAATGGGAATTACCGTAAACGTGGATCATTGTCGGCAGATGGTTGAATCTTCCGCGGAAGCCGCAACTGCCCTTTCCCCGCTTTTAGGCTATGAAACTGTCAGTCATTTGGTTAAAAAAGCCTTAAAAGAACAACGTCCGGTTCGTGAACTGGTTGGTGATCGTCTAACAACGGCTGAATTGGATCAAGCCTTGGCGCCAACCGCGTTCTTTGTTAAATAACGTCTTAATGAAAAACAGGCTCAGCAGCAACGCTGGGCCTGTTTGATTTAGTGATCACTATAGATTGAAGATGGACTGAACTTCGCGTAATACGCCGTCATGATCGTTATCATAACTGGTGACGCGGTTGGCAAGCTTTAAAATATCAGGGCTGGCATTTTTCATGGCTACGCCCAGACCGGCTTCTTGCAGCATTTGACGGTCGTTTGATGAATCGCCAAAGGCTACGACACTCTTTAGCTGATCATGATCGTCATTGATAATCAGCTCTTTTAATCCAGCAGCTTTATTAACGCCTAATGGTAAGACATCCATACAGCCAAAACCGCTATAGGTCGCATAAACTGGGTAGCGGCTGATCATGTCTTGCGCAAAACCGCGGATCTGGTCTGGCGTGACTTGATCGTTCAGCCAGATTGGATTAACATTATAGATCTTATCGTCAACCTGAGTCAGATCATCAATGAAATCGATATTGATGCCAAATGGCCAGGCGTTCAGATCAGAGATTCTAGTGCCCCAGGTATGGTTCCAACCCGTCAGCAGGATCACATCTGGCGCGACTGGCAATGCGTTGACAGCCTTGATCAGCTCATTGACCTGCGACTTGGAGTGCGTTTTTTCAAAAACAACCTTCCCCTGTTTAACGATCAGTGCGCCATTGATTGAGATAAACGTGTCAATCAATGGACAAGGCGCAAAACACTTCTTTAAAAATCGATAGCTGTCACCACTAGCCACGATCCAAGAAACGTTCTGCTGCTGCAGCTTACTTAACGCCATATTCAAAGCGACGGAATTTAGCTGATGCTGATTGTCAAGCATGGTACCATCGACATCAGTTGCGATATAGCGATACATGACGATCTCCTTTTCCAATTTGGTTGAGAATAGTTTAATATCCCGATTAGTAGCGGCGCTTGCGCAGACCTAAGAAACCAAAACTCAGCATCCCCATCAGCATTCCCAGAATCGTCAGGCCAAAACCATTGCGATTGCCGGTCTGTGGCAGGAGCCGTTCCAGAATCGATGGCTCAGCAGTCGTAATGGCGTTAGAGGTGCTTAAAAGCTGGCTGTTGCCGTGCTTAGCCTGACTGACCTTTGTTGGCTCACTGGTTGCCTTGACCGTAACGTCTTTAAGGCTGTTCTGCTTTTGTGACTTGCTGGTTGACGTCTTGGTGCTGGAATTGGCGTCTTGCGAAGATGATGTCTGGGTCGTATCCTTGGCAACGGCTTCAATCGCCATCAGCAGATTGGCTTTCTCTAAGGCATCTTGTGCTTTGTTCAAGCCATCGACGGCATCGTTTAATTCTTTCTCCGCATTGCTCAGGTTTCCTTTTTGCGTTTCAACGTCTTTATTGGCATTGGCTAAAGCCGTCTGTGTTTCATTGACCTTTTGCAGTGCCGATGGAATCAGTCCGTAGATATGTAAGACTCCATAGTTGTCCATTGCGACGCCAACGTATTCAGTGTTGGAGCTCAGCAGCATTCTGGCATGACTGTTTTGCGAATGGGCATCGTTAAACAGCATGTCCCAAATTGAGACCGTGGTAGCCCGCTTTAAATCGCCCATGGTCTTAACGATTCGGCTGATAACATCAGGTTGTTTTTCATTAGCACTCATCAGACCAATATTTTCCCAATCAGCCTTTACGGAGTCAATTCCCTCACCGTATTCATAATTGACGGTGTTAAATACCATTTCACGATTATGATCACGAGTTATATTGGTATTCCATTTTGGATCATTATAGGCGTAATTAACGATCGCTAATGCCTGGGCCAGCGTCATATCGTTGTAAATCCAAGCAGTCAGCCCAAATTTAGCCCGAATCTGATTGATCAAAGCGGCCACATAATTGTTGATCTCGCTTTGCTGAGCCAGCGTAAGTTTGGTTGGATCAAGCGTCATGCTTTCATCATCCAGTGTTGGTACAACGGTTAAGGCATCCTTGAGACTAGGATCCATTTCGTATTTCTGCGTTGCTTGATTGAAATGCCAGTTTTCGGTAACGTTGTCCTCGCCAATCTGATTCTTAACATTGGCTGACGCATCAGATGATGAATTGTCAAACATGCTTAAATTGGCATTTTTGATGTCAATCGTACTGCCGTTTAAAGTGGCTGCCTGTTCAGCACTGGACGGCATTTGTGATTGAGCTGCCGCACTGGCAATAGCATAATTGCTCTGCGCGGCATTAGCTGCACTGGCCGCGCTGTTTTGAACTGCTGAAGCCGAATTAACAGCTGCTGAAGCCGAGACCACGGCGGCAGAAGCTGAATTGACTCTTTGCTGAGCTTGAGAAACGGCGGCCTGCGCGCTGGCAACGGCACATTGCGCATCGGTGGTTGAAACCGTAGTATTCGGATTAGCCGTCATAATTTGCGCAGTTGAATTGTTGACGGTGTCGGCATGAGCCTCCTGCCAGCCACCGCCAAAAACAGCCGCGCCAGCGATCACCCCTGCCGTTAAGACTGATTGTTTTAAATGTTTATTCTCCATCTTAGATTACTCCCTTATCAAACAAGTTGGTGGTCAAACCAATCTCAATATTTACTTTACCGATTTCCGTATTTTATGTCAAACCATGCTCAAAAGTTAGCAAGAATCTTTCTGGCAAATCTGATACTATATATAGTAGAAACAAATAGAAAAGAGGAAACAAATGGAAGCCGATAAGTATTTGAAACTGATCGATGAGGAACTGTCGCGGCTCCCAGATTACGTTAATGAATACCGCCTTGGAACCAATCATGCCATTACGACGACTTATCAGTATCTGACTGAGATTCGCCGATTCATGGACTGGCTGCGTGCCAGCGGCCTGGTTGACGCCAAGTCTAACCAAGAAATTCCCACCACGGTTTTGGAACACTTGCGTCGTGATGATATCATGCTCTACATTGATCATCTACGTCACACCACCAATGCGCAAGGACGTGTCAACTCCCCTACTTCGATCAACCGCTCCATCAATGCCTTACGCAGTCTGTTTAAGTTTTTGACGGTGACGGCTGATAACAATGATGGGGAGCCTTACTTTGAGCGCAACGTAATGTTAAAAATCAGTTCACTCAATGATACCAAAACCTTGAACTATCGTGCTCACGCTTTGGCCGCGCATATGTATCGTGGTCAGATGAAGTTTGACTTCATTGATTTTATCGAAAACCGCTACCCACAGATTTGTGACAAGCGTTCGCTGCCGGCCTATCGACGTAACAAGGAACGCGATATCGCCATCGTAGCCTTGATTTTGGGAACCGGAATCCGCGTTTCAGAAACGGCCAACGTCAATGTCAATGATATCAACTGGCAACAGCAGATGCTTGATGTCACGCGCAAAGGTGGTCAAAAAGACAGTGTGCCGATTGCTCCATGGGCAGTCAAATATGTTCAAGATTACCGTGATCTGCGAGCTCAGCGCTATGGGGCCACCAAAAAGGATCAAGCCTTCTTTTTGACGGTTTACCAAGGAAAAACGCGGCGAATCACGGCCAATGCCATTGAACGAATGGTTAAAAAATATTCAACCGCATTCGGCCATCCCTTGACCCCGCATAAACTGCGCCACACTTTGGCTTCAGAGCTGTATGACGTAACCAAGGATCAGGTTTTGGTCTCTCAGCAATTAGGACAAAAAGGCACCTCAGCTACCGACCTCTATACGCACGTTGATCAGAAAGAACAAAAAGCAGCGCTAAGGGAAATCAGCGAGCAGGCAAACCAAGCTCCACAAAGTTAATTAAGTAAGCTTCTGTCTGGCCATGGCTAGGCAGAATTTTTATTATTAGTAACTTTACATAATATATAGAACGTAATATTTCGCCGAGATACCTATTTTATTCAGCAGGTACATAATTTAGACGTGAAGATGGCTACCTCACCATTCCTTAAAATCCTGCAGTCGGATTGTAGCCATCTGTTAGCAATTAAAGTTGGTCTCCCAAAATTACAAATTTGCAACTTATTCTTGCTTGGACGCGTTTAAGACAGTTAGCCAAAGGACTCGCGAAACGCTCATCCGATAATCGCCACTCAGCCGCATTCAAATGACCAACTACCCACGCAGATTAATTTCAGTGCGTCTGAGAGCCGAATTCTGCATTTACCCTGTTTTGGGCTGATTTTTAGTGTTAAAACGATAATTGTAAGACACTTTTGATAAAAGAATCTTACACAAAACCGCCATAAATGCCGTTAAATCAAGGTTTTTGATTGACAGAAAAACACGTAAGACTGTTATATGATTATTTTGAAAAATCGGCTTGTTGATTTTTAGCTGTTCATCAGGCAGATTTAAGGAGTTACAGCTGGTTAATGCAAAATAATTAACGTCTATAATATTATGTAAAAATTAAAGACTTTTAATTTTCACGCCTTTCTTGTATCATTAAAACCATCAATCAATTCAAGGATGTGAGATTTTGAAGAATATCATGATTATTGCAACTGGTGGTACGATTGCCGGCAGTGGTGAAGCTGGCCGGACTACTGAATATCGGGCAGGAACGGTAGCGGTGGCTGATATCTTAAAGAGCGTGCCCCAACTGAGAAAATTGGCCAACATTGAAATGATTTCTTTAATGAGCGTTGATTCCAATGAAATGAACGAGCAAAAATGGCTGCAGTTGCGTGAGGCCATCAATCAGCAGGCCGCTCGTGATGATGTAGATGGCATCGTGGTTACACACGGTACCGATACGATTGAAGAAACCGCCTATTTTCTAAACTTAACGGTCAATACTGCCAAGCCAGTCGTTTTGACGGGAGCAATGCGGCCGGCAACTGCTACCAGTGCTGATGGTCCTTTCAACATCTACCAAGCCGTTGCGCTGGCAGCAGATGATCAGACCTATGACTGCGGCGTGGTCTGCCTGTTTTCCAGTACGATCTACTCGGCGCGCGATATTGCCAAGATCAACAACTATAAAATCGATGCCTTCAGCAGTCTGAACGATCATGCCGCGTTGGGATACATGCGTGACGCCGAGGTCTTTATTACCAGTCGGCCGGTATCAAAACACACGATTCACTCCAAGTTTTCGCAGCTTGAATATTCAGCATTACCTAAGGTTGGCGTGGCAGTCTATTACGCTGGGGCCCCGGCTGAGATTTTAGAACGACTGGGACAAGACTGCGATGGATTGGTAGTAATTGGAACCGGGAGCGGCAACTATTCTCAAGCCTGGCGCCAGAAACTGGACGCGTTGGCTGAACAGGGCGTGGTCGTCGTGCGCAGCTCACGGGTATCAAATTCAATCGTTTTTGACGAACCGATTTTTGACCCGAACGATCACTTCATTGGGGTCAACACCCTCACCTCTTATAAAGCCAGAATTCTGCTGATGCTTTGTCTGACCCAGACTAAAGATATCGCCAAGATTCGGCAAGCCTTTTCTAAGTACTAAAAAAAGCGAACCCTAATCTCAATGCCCGTAAAATAATGGGATTGTGAGCAGGATTCGCTTTTATTTTTACCTTTTATATATTATGTAAAATATTTAAAAGATATTCTATAGCTGTGTTTTCTGGCTTAGCTGTCGACTAGATCCTAGCGGCGTTTTTCATCTTTGAGGCTGCGCAGGTAGGTGGCATCCTGGCCAATCTCTAGACATCCCAAATAGGTGCCATCTTCACGGCGAACGGCAATGTATTGCAGATGAATGAAACGCTCGCCATGCAGGTTGAACCAGAATTCTTCTCGATCACTGATTCCTGCATGAAAACTGGTTAAAATCTTTTTTACCTTAGGCTGTGCCTTAGGAGGATGACAATTATAGACGGACCGTCCGATTACGCTTTTAGCGCGGGGAAAGATGCGATCGGGAATATCTGAATACCAGCGTACTTGATCAGCCGCGTCGACAAAGGTCAGATCAACCGGGAGCAGTTTAAAGATCGCGATCAATTCTTCTGGACTCAGCTGCCCAGTTGCCAGGTCAATTCTGGCTTGCGGATCAACGGGCAGCGTCATTGTTGAAGTCCCCTGCTCACTTGGCTGAGTGGTTCGATTGACTTGCGCGTCAGTGGTAGCCAGTTGTTTGGCGATTTCATTAAACTGCTGACCCAGTGTGGAGTCGGTGGGCTTGTTTGCCGCGTCAGCAAGTTCCTGCTTGGTCGGCTGCCAATTGATTGGCGTTGAGATCAGCGTATAGCCGATTGCGTCCTCATCTTCTCTGACACGGGCCCAGTCAGCAGGTGTGGCAACCTCAGCCAACATGGGCAGCATGATGTCTTCTTCTTTAACGATCATGGCCAATACTTCCTGAGCGGCTTGTTCTACGGCGGCCTCAATGGCGTATTTATCAGGCAGTGGCTGCTGATTGACCAGCTGGTTGGCCTTTTTAATATATCCGCGAATGCCGTCATCAACGCCCCACATAACCTTAGGCGGTGCCGTAATGCCATATTTATCCATTAATGGAAACAAGGTATTTTCTTTTCTGGCATAATGCCGGTCGATGGTCAGCAGATCTTTTAGAGCATGCCGCATTCGTTGGAGATAATCATTGTCACTGCCGTCTTGCTGCCACTTTTTAAGACAAGGCAGCAACTCGTCGTTGATCAAGGACTCAATAATCTTGTTTTCCAGTTTCAGCGTGTAGACAGGATGCCCAGGAGTTTCAAAAGCAGCATTCGGTTTGCCTGGCGTGATGGCATCCTTAAACAGTGCCACATGTACGTTGCATAATTTTTGAATCTCACGCGGATCCAAACCATTGGCGATCAGCTGTCTTTCAGCTGCCGTAATCTCAGCTACGTCAACGTTGGCAAATTCTTGATCAAACAATTGTTGGGCCTGCTTAAAGTCGCCACCATTGCTTAAAAAAGTCAGAATCTTAACCAGCTGCTGCTGACGCTGATGGAGATTATGCTGTTCAGTCATGGTTAATCACCTCATACCCATGTCGTTTAAAAGTGTCGATTACAAGGTGCTTATCAATATTCATCGCTAGACAGCCCCGATTGATATTGACGAAACGGCCAACAGTGTCAAGCATCCCTGGAATTTTGATTTTATCAAAGCCGGCTTCGACCATAATAGCGACAAAATCAGGATCCTGTTGGGCAAGATCATATACTGGCTGGCTAAAATCAACGGTTTTGCTGGTCATGCAGGCTTCCTCCAATCCCTAACTGACGGCGTGCTTTCGATGACATTCTGGCAATGCTCCAGACTGGATACCAGACCAGCTGAACGCGAGCATCACGAATGGCTGGCACTTTTTTAGCGGCCCTTTCGATGTCATTTTGTAAAAAACTGCTTAAGGGACAGCCAGGTGTCGTTAAACTCATCTTGATACTGCAGCAGCCTTGGTCATCAACCTCAACTTCATATATCAAGCCAAGGTCAACGATGCTGACGCTAAGCTCAGGGTCAATTACAGCGGTTAACGCGTCCCATACTTGTTGCTCAATTGGGGTCATCTCATCCCTCCTAATCCGTTTCTTCGCGCTTTATTTTAGCATGGCTTGCTGACTTCCTGATTAATTTTTTACCACTCAAGTTCAGTCTTGATCGAACGCTTATTGACGATTTATCCTGTTTTTCAACCATGCGCAGTGACTGGATTCAATGAACAACAATTTAAAAAGATATAAAAAAAGTCGGTTTGAAGATCACATGATTTCCAAACCGCCTTTATCTTTATTTATGACTTATTTAGACGCCAAGTTCCTTCAAAGAGTTCCTTGGCTAGCTCATCAGCACTGATGTTGCCATTGTTTTCCTCAAAGCCGCGGAATGGACGCAGGGCTTGAATGGCGCCATCTTGGTATTTGCGGGCCTGATGCAGTGCGTAGTCAACCAATGAATCATTTTTAATCTTTTCAACTAATTGACCGCTTGGCGTGGTTTCAGGATGGTTGATCCGATATTCCAGATCATCCAAAATTTCTTGATATTCAGGACCTGCTTGAATCTGGTTGACAAACAGCTGCAGATGACGAATAAAGGCTTTAGCAGTTGGCGCGTATTCACATTGCGAAGTGGGACTTTCCAAAGCAACATGCTCGTTCATCTCATCGGCTCTGGCAATCACCCGCCCCGCCTCACTCTCTTTTAGCGAAGGGCTCATGATAAAGTAGCCTGCCAACAGCCGAATAAAGCGTAGCGTCCCGGTACGAATACCAACAGAACTGGTCGGATCCAGATCGAGCATGCGCAGTTCAATGTAGTTGACGCCCTCTTTAACCATTTTGTTCAGGTCATTGTCACCTTTAAAACGAACCTGACCATGAAACTCGGCCGATGACTGCAGTTTGCCGCTTTTAACGGCATCCATAACTTTTTTGGCATAGTTTTGAACTGAAGAGTAGTCACCGGGAAACTTGTTTTCAAAACCATATTTTTGACTCTGGCGAATACTGCGAACTGGTCGTTTCAGCGGCTGTTCACCATTTTCGAAAAAATTGGCTTCAGCAATCGGGCTGGCGCCAAACAAATAGGTCAAAAACCAACGATAGCGCATGAAACCCTGGACGATAATCTGATAAAGATAGTTTTGCGCGGCCACTTTGTTTTCAAAACGTTGCGGCAGCTGCTTATAAACTAACTCGACCAGATCATTATTAATACTCATGTTGATATGCGCGCCCGATGGAGCCCCTTCTGAAATGCTATGGTGCTTAAGCCATTCTTTAAAGTAGGCCTCTTTTTTGGGACCAGCGTGCGCGATTTGAATCTTGGAACGATCCTTAGGCAGAATCGGTGGCATCGATAATGGCCAGAGCAATTCTCCCGGTGACAGCGCGGTCCGTAAGACGGTATTGATGCTGTATAGATAATGAATGGCATCAGTAGCGTTATCAGTAGCAGGCGTTACGATCTCTGACATGGTCTCCAAAAAATCATTGGTAATCCAAGGGTTGACCTTTTCATCGCCAATCGTGTCCGGATATGGTTCCTAACTTAGATGGCCAGTCTCATCGACGCGCTGCATTTCGATTTCCAAACCCATTTTAAAGTCGGATGCCTCTAAAACGGCCTCATTGTCAAATATAATCTGTCCAATTTTGCTAAACATTAACTCGCCTCCCAGCGTCGATTAAATAAATTTGGTTTATTATAACTAAAATTTCATCTTTTTCAAACTACGTAACGGTTTTCTTTAATTATTTTAACATTAATGTATCATTCAAGCGTTTTCAACCAAACCTTTAATCATCAAATCTGCTTCACTAAGGTCGATTTTCTCGCTTGATATATGGGAATTGGTCTGATTTAAGATATATCTTTCAAAGTTTCTTATTGGCAATTCGTGGCCTTAGAGTTCTAAATGGATAGCTTTACCGCTCTATTTCTTATTTTTCAGTAATCACAAGATTGAAATTCTTAATCAAGGCAACCTGCTGCAAGAAGGCTTTTCGTTGGCATGAAATCTAATCTAGTTAAGACAATCATTTGCGATCAATTATGCTCTTGATGATATCAGCCAGTTCTTCGTCATAAAACATTACCTTATCTATATTATGTAAAGTTATTTCAAAACAAAAAAGCGACCATTTCCTTGGATGGAGAATGGTCGCTTTTGATAGTGAAATTATTTATTTATCCCCTCGTTTCTTTCTTTTAAGTCCTAAGCCGCTCAACATCCCTGCCAAGCCAAGCAGCAGGCCCCCTAAGACGGTTTGTTTGCCAGTACCTTGATTACCTGTTTGCACCAGGCGCTGGTTGTTTGAGTGGTCTGTTTGCTTACCAGTTGGCTTGTTTGCCATCCCAGCCGGTTTATCCGTGCGTGGGATACTTGGACTGACTGCTGCCGAATCAACAGAGTGCGAGTCAGACTGATCAAGCTGGTGAATGGTTTGACTGTCGTGTTTATCAGCATCCTGATTGTGATCATCTTGTTCATGGTTATGATCATCATTTAGTTCTGCTTGATAACTAACCTCAACCAGCACCGTACCGTCATTTTGCGGGATATTCTGGCTGACCGTGGCTGTGTAGCCCTTAAAAATCGGCGGCACAATCTCAGGCCAACTGATTGGGGTCCAGTCGCCGCTTGCAACTTTCTGCCCAGTTACCGCGTCAATCCGTAAGAGCCGCTTGCTGAGCTGGGTTTCTTGAACCGTCTTAACGCTCCCATCTGGCTGACGATATTTAATAACGCGTGTAACGGTTTGAGTTTCTGGCACTTCATTGATTCGATGCGTCAAATAAACGACAAATACTTGGTCTGATTGATCATCGCTGTCAAAATCAGCTGATTTCATCGCGAGATCGTCAATAGCTTGATTATTTGACGCTAAAGTATAGCCGGCGCTCAGATAAGCAGTTAATTCAGCGTTAATCTTGGCAAAATCAAGCGGTTCACCGGATAAGCCATGCAGCTTTTCTTCAGTTAACGGCTTGCCAGTCGTCAGATCAATAATCCGTACGCTGGCAGCCTGTTCATGGCCTTGGTAGAAGACATCCACAGTCTTATCAGCAGTCGCCCCATCAACCGTTTCAGCAACAATTGCGGCTTGACTCGGTGAATATCCGGCTAGACTAGGCACTTCAATCGCTGGCCAAGAAGCTTGTGACCACTTTCCGCAAATTTTGGTACCAACCGCTTTGTCGATCTTTACAGAACGGTTGATTGTGGCTGGTTGGGTAATCGTCTTCAAGGTACCGTCAGGCAGATGGTAGTTGATTGTACGAATGATGGTTTTGTCTTCCGTAGCATCTTGCCAAACATGCGTTAGGTGAACGACATAGTTTTGAACCCCATTTACTGCATGATACTTAGCAGCTTTAAAGACCGTCTGAGCGTCATTTAAGTCATCATTACCGCTGAAAGCCAATTGATAGCCGTGGTTGCGATAGCTTTCGAGGGCTTGGTTGGCCAGGCTGAAGTCAATCGAATCATTCAGTTTGCCATCCACGGTTACAGTTGATAATGTTTGTCCACGATCATCATCAACAAAATCAATGATCGCCTTTTGCTTGTCGCGGTAGTAAACCACATCGACACTGGAATTTTGCGAGGTGCCATCAACCGATGCAACGTCTACTTTAGTCTTATCCGGCGTATAACCGTTAATTTTTGGCGTTGCCTGCTCCGCATGTGCAGTCATGGTCCAAGCCGTAGTTGGCGTGGCTTGTTTGGTTACCTTGTCAAACAAAACGGTGCGCGTAATCGTTGCCGGTTGAGTAACCGTGATCACGGTCCCGTCTGGCTGATGGTAATTGATGGTTCTGGTAATCGTCTTTGCTTCCTGCCGAGTTTCTTTTTGATGCGTGACATGCACCGTAAATACTTGAACGTTGGTATCATCCGTGTCATACGCGGCACTGCCAAATGCTTTTTGTCCCATGCTGGACGTCTTAACCCGCAAACTGGCAAAAAGCATCAATCCAAAGCGCTGCAACAGTTTTGATGAAACTGGCGCTGCAGCTGCTTGGTTGGCAAGCTGATAGCCATCACTAAGCAGCTCATCCAGCTTAGCCGCGGCCGTTTGAAAATCAACCGCTGCCTGCTGTTTGCCGATCAAGTCTTCGATAAAAAGCTGCTTGCCATTATCATCATCATCAATGATTTCGGTCCGCGCTTTTTGATAACGCTTAAAGACGATCTTGCCGAGCTGGTTAGCTGGCACGAACTGTTTTTGACCAGCGACTTCCACATACCAGCGACTGCCGTCAAAGAGGACCGTTTCAGTACCGTTATTATCAGCGAGTTCTTCATACCAACCGTTAAATTCACCCGTAACGCCAGGAATTTGGTTGGTGCCAAGCGAGTCATTGGCGCCGCTGGTCTGAACCGCATCTGAATCATAATCCTGCTTGGCAAAAACCGCGGTCGTTGAGCTGGCATAGTAGGCTGGCTCACCATAGATTGGCTCGCCGACAAGCTGGCCAGTAACCAGATCAACTGTGTAGCTGACGGTTCGCCGGTACGTAACGGTTTGGACCGCCTGCTGTACTTGGGGTACGTTAGTGGCATCGTTGGTTTGGAAATTGTAGCTGATCTTTCGCGTTGACGTCGGGTAGTCCCAGAAGCTTTCTTCCTTGTAGAGAAGCGGATCAAGCGAGTCTGGCAGCTGATGGCCTTGATCGTCAGTTGGTTTTTGTTGATCAACCATGTGACTGACCGTTCCTGTTTCGTGGGCCAAAGAAATGACCACGTTCTGATCAGTCATGTCATCATGATCAAACATCGCGGGCAGTTGCTCAGACTGAACGTCACCGTATGCTTGTGCCGCGAAATATTCAGTCACGGTCTTGATCAGTTGCTGATAGCGAGCCACGGCTGCCTGATCAAGTTTGGCATCACTGGTTCCGGTTGCCAAAACGTGATCACTGATGCCAATTGAGGTCAGCAGGTCATTTGGCATGGACAGGTTTGTATTGGCCGTCCGATCAAATATAGTAAAGGTCAATTTCTGCGGGTCAGCAGCATAGGTTACGATTTTAATGATATCCAGCTGATTCCAATCAGGATCGTCGGGATGACTCGGTTCAATGACGGCCTGATCTGGTGTGTAGCCTTCGATTAGTGGTGAGGTTACCGCGGTAAAATCAGCCGAGAACGTGATTTTACCGTTCCAGTCAGTCTGCTGAGTAACCAGATCCTTAATGCCAGACTGGGTTGCCGTGATCGTTTCGACAACTGGTAAGGCGGCTTGAGTCTGGTCGGCATAAACATACTTGATCGTTTCAGTAACCTGCTTGGTCCGCTGATCAGGCTGTTGACCATGCTTTAAATAGATCGTAAAGAATTGAGGATCATCAGTCCGATCAAATTTCGCGTCAGCTAAATCTGTATCAGAAGCCAAGACGTAACCAGCTGTCAAATAGTTTTGCAACTGTGCCTGGACAGCTTTGAAATCAATTAGCTGATCAGACAATCCGTTAATCGTAATGGTTGGGAAAGTCTGCTTTAAGTCATCCTGATCGACAAACGAGACAATGGCCGTCTGCGCGATTGGTTCGTAAACCACCTTGATATTTTGGTCCAAGTCGGCGGCCCAATTATCGTTGGTAACCGTAACATTAGTAACTGGCACCTGCTTGATCTGAGCTTGATAGCCGATAAGCAATGGCGAATCAACCGAATTAAAGATGATTGGTTCAATCTTGTCTGACCAGACGATCTGATCGGTTACTAAATCACGAATACCGGTTCTAACTGCCTGTTCAGTTTGTTTATCGTTACCAAAAGTAATTTGCTGATCGGCATTTTGGTAGACATAGGTGATATTTTCGGAAATGTATTTGGTTTCGTTGACTTGCTCATGACCATGCTCAAGATAGACTTTGATAATCTGATCTTGGGTATCAATCGCATCATAGGCGACAGCTTTAAACTTTCCTTGGTCAAGACCTGGATTATTGTCGCTAAGTACATACTTAGTCAAATAAGCCGACAGTTTCTTCGCTGCTTCGCTAAAGTCAACGGCCTGCTCTGTTTTACCGGTCAGGTCAACCTTAGCGAGATCGCGATGATCAGTCTGATCGATAAATTCCACCGTCAGCTTTTGTGGATTGGCAGTATAAACGACTTCCGTATCCCGATCAGCATTAACAATCTGATACTGGATTCCTTGATCAACGGCAGCTCCATTAATTGTGGCCGTATAGCCAGCAAAAGTTGGAATGATGACTGTGACCTGGCTTGGATTAGTCTGATCAGTCGTGTATTGAACTGGAACAAAGCCCTTCATTGCCTGACCCGAGGCATCCAAAGCCTTCAAAAAGCCGTTTGGTAGATAGGTTACTGTGGTCTCAGGGGTTGGATCATCAGGGGTAGCCGTTAACCCACCAGCCAACTGATCCTTTTCATCAACGTGATAGCCAGGTACAACCGGGGTCGCAACGTTCTTTTCAAAGGTTTGCTGGCCGGTAAATTCAGAATATGAAGTTACTGTGCCGGTTACCAGATCAAGCGTTGCCGTTCGCGTAAAGACGTCAGCCACTTGATCAACATGGTCAGCGGGATTTTGCCCATTGATTCCCTGGTAATGAATCGTCTGGCTGGCATTTTTGGTTAACGTTAATTCTGGCCAGGTAATGTCCGTATCAGCATAGATCTTTTGACCGGCTTGGTATGAGTCGGTTACGCCAACCGTCTTTAAACGGTGAACCAGATGAACGACAAACGTTTGCTCAACATCATCAACATTGTCATAATAAGCAGTCTTAAACTGCGTACCATCAAGGTCGTCATTGCCATTAGCGGCAAGCTGATAACCATGATTTAGGTAGTAGTCTAACTGTTTTTGACTGCTGCTAAAGTCAATTAGCGCATCAGTATAACCATTTAGATCATCCGATGCCGAAGTCCATAATGGTGTCTTCGAGTCCACGTCATCGTCAAAGATCTGTACTTGAGCCTTTTGAGCATCAGCCGTGTAGACAACTTCCATATCAGAGCCGGCACCGGTTGTCGCGGTCATTTCCCGCTGATTGTTAGTGCTCGTGATAATTTGATCGCCAATTTTGGCCGTATAGCCTGAATAAAGCGGAATCGTTACCGTAACTCTGCTTGGGTCCTTGGCATCAGTAGTGTACTGAATACTTTGCAGCTGTGCGGAACTCAGCGTCTGGCTTTGATCCGTGAACCGCAATGACCCATTTGGTAGATAGGTTACTGTGGTATCACGATTTGGCTTTTCAGCTGTTGCCGTTAATCCATCAACTGTCTTAGCGTTTTCGGCAACGTGATAACCAGGCACGGCATCAGTGGTTTCGGGATTGAACGTCACATTGTTACCGCTAAAGGCAGAATATTCAACTTTACCAGTAACCAAATCAACCGTAGCGGTCCGCGTAAAGGCATCTTTGGCGGTCTGCGTCTTATTGCCCGGCGTATCAGTTCCTGCGCCGGCGTATTTAATGGTTTGAGTAGCATCTTCACTCAAAGTCATTGTTGGCCAAACTGGACTGTTTTCAACGTCGGAATATATCTTACCGGTTGGCTGTGAATCACCAAAGTTAAAGGTTCGTTTGCCATGAACCAGATGAACGACAAACGTTTGGTCAACATCATCGACATTGTCATAATAAGCAGTCTTAAATCGCGTGTCATCAAGGTCGTCATTGCCATTGGCGGCAAGCTGGTAGCCATGATTCAGGTAGTATTTTAGCTGATTATTGCCAGCAGTAAATTCAATCTTTCCAGCAGTCGTGCCTGACAGCTCAGTTTGCCAAATTGGTAATGCGGAATCCTTAGCGTCATCATCGAAAATCTGTATTTGCGCCTCTTGAGCATCAGCCGTGTAGACAACTTCCATATTAGAGCCGGCACCGGTTGTTGCGGTCATTTCCAGTTGATTGTTAGCGCTCGTGATAATTTGATCGCCAATTTTGGCCGTATAGCCTGAATAAAGCGGAATTGTTACCGTAACTCTGCTTGGGTCGTTGGCATCAGTAGTGTACTGAATACTTTGCAGCTGTGCGGAACTCAGCGTCTGGCTTTGATCCGTGAACCGCAATGAACCATTTGGCAGATAGGTTACGGTGGTATCACGATTTGGCTTTTCAGCCGTTGCCATAAAACCACCAGCTGTCTTATTACTTTCAGCAACGTGGTAACCAGGTATGGCATCAGTGGTTTCGGGATTGAACGTCACATTGTTACCGCTAAAGGCAGAATATTCAACTTTACCAGTAACCAAATCAACCGTAGCGGTCCGTGTAAAGGCATCTTTGGCGGTCTGCGTCTTATTGCCCGGCGTATCAGTTCCTGCGCCGGCGTATTTAATGGTTTGAGTAGCATCTTCACTCAAAGTCATTGTTGGCCAAACTGGACTGTTTTCAACGTCGGAATACATCTTACCGGTTGGCTGTGAATCACCAAAGTTAAAGGTTCGTTTGCCATGAATCAGATGAACGACAAACGTTTGCTCAACACCATCGACATTGTCATAGACGGCAGACTTAAATCGCTTGTCATTAAGGTCGTCATTGCCATTAGCGGCAAGCTGGTAGCCATGATTCAGGTAGTATTTTAGCTGATCATTGCCAGCAGTAAATTCAATCTTTCCAGCAGTTGTGCCTGACAGCTCAGTTTGCCAAATCGGTAATGCGGAATCCTTAGCATCATCGTCGAAGATCTGCACTTGTGCTTTTTGAGCATCAGCCGTGTAGACAACTTCCATATCAGAGCCGGCACCGGTAGCTGCGGTCATTTCCCGTTTATTATTGGCGCTCGTGATGATTTGATCGTCAATTTTAGCTGTGTAGCCTGAATAAAGCGGAATCGTTACCGTAACTCCGCTTGGGTCGTTGGCATCAGTAGTGTACTGAATGCTTTGCAGCTGTGCGGAACTCAGCGTCTGGCTTTGATCCGTAAACCGTAATGATCCATTTGGTAGATAGGTTACGGTGGTATCACGATTTGGCTTTTCAGCCGTTGCCGTTAATCCATCAACTGTCTTAGCGTTTTCGGCAACGTGGTAACCAGGCAAGACATCAGTGGTTTCGGGATTAAACTTCACATTGTTACCGCTAAAGGCAGAATATTCAACTTTACCAGTAACCAAATCAACCGTAGCGGTCCGCGTAAAGGCATCTTTGGCGGTCTGCATCTTATTGCCCGGCGTATCAGTTCCTGCGCCGGCGTATTTAATGGTTTGAGCAGCATCTTCACTCAAAGTCATTGTTGGCCAAACTGGACTCTTTTCATCGGAATACATCTTACCGGTTGGCTGTGAATCACCAAAGTTAAAGGTTCGTTTGCCATGAACCAGATGCGCAACAAATGTTTGCTCAACATCATCGACATTGTCATAGACGGCAGACTTAAATCGCTTGTCATTAAGGTCGTCATTGCCATTAGCGGCAAGCTGGTAGCCATGACTCAGGTAGTATTTTAGCTGATCATTGCCAGCAACAAATTCAATGTTTCCAGCAGTCGTGCCTGACAGCTCGGTTTGCCAAATCGGTAATGCGGAATCCTTAGCATCATCGTCGAAGATCTGCACTTGTGCCTTTTGAGCATCAGCCGTGTAGACAACTTCCATATCAGAGCCGGCACCGGTTGTCGCGGTCATTTCCCGCTGATTGTTAGCACTCGTGATAATTTGATCGCCAATTTTGGCCGTATAGCCTGAATAAAGCGGAATCGTTACCGTAACTCTGCTTGGGTCGTTGGCATCAGTAGTGTACTGAATGCTTTGCAGCTGCGCGGAACTCAACGTCTGACTTTGATCCGTGAACCGCAATGACCCATTTGGCAGATAGGTTACCGTCATCTCAGGGTTTGGATCATTGGGATTGGCCGTTAACCCACCAGCCAGCCGATCATTTTCGGCAACATGATAACCAGGCATAGCCGGAGTCAAAACGTCCTTTTCAAAGATTTTCTGACCAGTGAATTCGGAATATGACACTACCGTACCAGTTGCTAAATCAATCGTCGCCGTCCGCTTAAAGACAGCAGCTGCTTGATCAACATGGTCAGCAGGATTTTGCCCATCGATTCCCTGGTAATGAATCGTCTGGCTGGCATTTTTGGTTAACGTTAATGCTGGCCAAGTAACGTCCGTGTCAGCATAGATCTTTTGACCAGCTTGGTATGAGTCGGTTACGCCAACCGTCTCCAAGCGGTGAGCGAGATGAACGACAAACGTTTGCTCAACATCATCAACATTGTCATAATAAGCAGTCTTAAATTGCGTACCATCAAGGTCGTCATTGCCATTAGCGGCAAGTTGGTAGCCATGACTCAGGTAGTATTTTAGCTGATCATTGCCAGCAACAAATTCAATGTTTCCAGCAGTCGTGCCTGACAGCTCGGTTTGCCAAATCGGTAATGCGGAATCTTTAGCGTCATCGTCGAAGATCTGCACTTGTGCCTTTTGAGCATCAGCCGTGTAGACAACTTCCATATCAGAGCCGGCACCGGTTGTTGCGGTCATTTCCCGCTGATTGTTGGTGCTTGTGATGATTTGATCGCCAATTTTGGCCGTGTAGCCTGAATAAAGCGGAATCGTTACCGTAACTCTGCTTGGGTCGTTGGCATCAGTAGTGTACTGAATGCTTTGCAGCTGCGCGGAACTCAGCGTCTGACTTTGATCCGTGAACCGCAATGATCCATTTGGCAGATAGGTTACGGTGGTATCACGATTTGGCTTTTCAGCCGTTGCCATAAAACCACCAGCTGTCTTATTACTTTCAGCAACGTGGTAACCAGGTACGGCATCAGTGGTTTCGGGATTAAACGTCACATTGTTACCGCTAAAGGCAGAATATTCAACTTTACCAGTAACCAAATCCACCGTGGCGGTCCGCATAAAGGCATCTTTGGCGGTCTGCGTCTTATTACCCGGCGTATCATTTCCTGCCCCGGTATATTTAACGGTCTGAGTAGCATCTTCACTCAAAGTCATTGTTGGCCAAACTGGACTCTTTTCATCAGAATACATCTTACCGGTTGGCTGTGAATCACCAAAGTTAAAGGTTCGTTTGCCATGAACCAGATGTGCGACAAATGTTTGCTCAGCATCATCGACATTGTCATAATAAGCAGTCTTAAATCGCTTGCCATCAAGGTCGTTATTGCCATTAGCGGCAAGCTGGTAGCCATGACTCAGATAGTAGTCTAACTGTTTTTGACTGCTGCTAAAGTCAATTAGCGCATCAGTATAACCATTTAGATCATCCGATGCCGAAGTCCATAATGGTGTCTTCGAGTCCACGTCATCGTCAAAGATCTGTACTTGAGCTTTTTGAGCATCAGCCGTGTAGACAACTTCCATATCAGAGCCGGCACCGGTTGTCGCGGTCATTTCCCGCTGATTGTTAGTGCTCGTGATAATTTGATCGCCAATTTTGGCCGTGTAGCCTGAATAAAGCGGAATCGTTACCGTAACTCTGCTTGGGTCCTTGGCATCAGTAGTGTACTGAATGCTTTGCAGCTGCGCGGAACTCAGCGTCTGGCTTTGATCCGTGAACCGCAATGATCCATTTGGCAGATAGGTTACGGTGGTATCACGATTTGGCTTTTCAGCCGTTGCCGTTAATCCATCAACTGTCTTAGCGTTTTCGGCAACGTGGTAACCAGGCAAGACATCAGTGGTTTCGGGATTAAACTTCACATTGTTACCGCTAAAGGCAGAATATTCAACTTTACCAGTAACCAAATCAACCGTAGCGGTCCGCGTAAAGGCATCTTTGGCGGTCTGCGTCTTATTGCCCGGCGTATCAGTTCCTGCGCCGGCGTATTTAATGGTTTGAGTAGCATCTTCACTCAAAGTCATTGTTGGCCAAACTGGACTCTTTTCATCAGAATACATCTTACCGGTTGGCTGTGAATCACCAAAGTTAAAGGTTCGTTTGCCATGAACCAGATGTGCAACAAATGTTTGCTCAATATCATCGACATTGTCATAGACGGCAGACTTAAATCGCTTGTCATTAAGGTCGTCATTGCCATTAGCGGCAAGCTGGTAGCCATGACTCAGGTAGTAGTCTAACTGTTTTTGACTGCTGCTAAAGTTAATTAGCATATCAGTATAACCATTTAGATCATCCGGTGCTGAAGTCCATAATGGTGTCTTCGGATCCACGTCATCGTCAATGATCTGTACAATCGCGGTTTGTGGATTGGCGGTATAGGTAACCGTGGTATCAGTTGCCGGATCATCTGGAGTAAACGTGTAGGTAATCAGCTCCGTACCGCTATTTGGTACATCAATCGTTCCCTGCTTTTGTTCAATATGAGCCGTGTATCCCGGATCAACTGAAATTGTTCCGGATATAGCCGCGTTATCTTTACCAGTTGTATAGGCCGTCTGCTGACCATTTCTTTGATCAAGATATTTGCCATTTGCATAGTAGTAAACCGTAGTTTCATTTTTCAGATTATTTTCTGCTTTGGCAGTAAAGCCCGCAGTACTTGGTTTTTTAGTGTGATAACCGGCAATCACCGGATTCTGCTTGTCTTCAAAAACATGCGTACTGAATTCGCCAGTTTTTAACACTTTTCCAGTAACTTTATCGATGGTTACCGTCCGCGTTAATACGGCTTGATTATGAACGTCTTTAACCTGTTCGTTATCGGCACTGGATCCATCGGCATATTGATAGATGATACTGCGCACGGCTTGGCGGGTTAGATTACTGGAGCTGACGTCTTTTGGCCAGGTTGCCTGAGAAGGCGAGCCCGGAGACATCTCATTACCGACTGTTGGCAGTTGATCCTGATTCTTACCATCAAGCGTAATGCTTTCGTGAATCAGCTTAACGACAAAGTTCTGATCAACAGTGTCATCGTTGTCAAAATTGGCTTGAGCAAATTTATCCATGCCAGCTTCATATTGATATCCTGCCTCCAGCAATTTTTCAAGCAATGCATTGGCAGCAGTAAAGTCAATCTCAGCACCTTGCTGCCCTTCCAGATCAACCTGCATGTAAAGATTGCCATCACCAGTCGTCAGATAACCATTGACCAAAGTCTGCTTATCGTTTTGATCATCATCAATGATTTGAATCGTTGCTTTCTGATAATGCAGATACGTTAGCATTACGGTTGTTGACTGGTTGGCAGCTTGACCTTCCTTTGACGTGTCCGGCTGCAAGAAGGCATCGTCAGCGTTCAATGTCGAACTTAGGTACCAGCCGGCAAAACTACCAGTTACTGCTGGCATTGTTGCGTTTCCCAGGTTATCGTTGGCACCTTCAGTCGTGATCTTGCCATCGCTGTCCATGGTTATTTTCGTTGGTCCAGTTTTGGCACTGGCAAATTTCCATGCTGCGTGGTCGCGCGTTATGGTACCGTCCACCAAGTCGATCGTGTAAACAATTGGCCGCGTGTAGGTCACAGTCTGATCAACCTCACCTACCTGAGGCTTGCTTTGGGCATTACCCTTAAACTCAAAATTGATCGTTCGCGTAGCCGTGGTGGTGTCAGTATAACTTCGCTTGCTATAGTCGCTATTTTTCCACAAGTAAACGGCCTGCTGATTATCTGTATCAGTAACTGTTCCGTTATTTTCTGCATTTAGCGCGGTTTGCGCATCCTTAAACTCCGCGTAGTCATGAACAACCTTAATTGTCACGGTTTGATTATTATCATCGTCATGATCAAAGAAGGCTGGCAAGGAATCAGCGGGAACCAGCTTGTAGCCACGTTTAACCAAGTCATCCTTTAAAGCTTGGTATTTATCAGCTGTTGTTTGAGATGCTGCACTGGCGTCACTGACTCCCACGGCCAAACGCCCAGTCGTTGCATCGTTATTCAGTTGATCTTCCTTAGCTACAGAAATATTTTTACCCAACGTCTGGTCATAGATTTGGTAGACGATCAGCTGTCGATCCGGCGTGTAGGTAACCGTCGAATCTTGACCGGCTCGATCATTTTGTAGTTTGATAACCTGATTCTGAATGCTGGTTTGCTTGTTGGGGATTAGCGTCTGATCGGTCTTACTGTCCTGATTGGTTTCAAACACCGCGGTATAGCCTTGGTAGGTTGGTACCGTAGCCGTTACGGTGCTGGCATCATCATCTTCGGTAAGATAACTGGTCCCAGTTGCATCCGTCCGGTAGCTAACTTGACCATCTTGATCATAAACCGGCTCATTAATCTTTTTCCAAGTACCGTTTGTTTTGTATTTGACTTGATATGTAACATCCAAGTTACTATCGGTCTCATTACCTTTTTCATCAAACGTTGCTGAGGCAGTCTGACCGGCCACGACCCTATCCTTAAAGTTCACATAACTGTAATAATCAATGGTTGGCGAGATAACGTCAGCAAATTTATGAGTGGTAAAGTTCGAGTACTTAATAACCTTGCCCGTGACCTTGTCAATTGTTACCGTTCGCGTCAACACCGCCGTCTGCACATTGCTTTCATGTGCTTGGCCGCCGCCTTGATACAGATATTCGATAGTCTGGGTGGCCTGGCGCGTCAAATTTTCATAGCTAACGGCATCTGGCCAGACAACCGTATTGTCAGAATCAGGATTAATTTTTTCGCCAATGGTTGCTTGACTGGTCTTGGTATCGGTATTAACGCCAATTATCGCTGTCCCATGTTTAAGGTAGACCGTGATCATTTGGTCTCCGGTATCGTCACTATCAAAGTTCGTGGCCGTGAACGTGCTTCCAGTCAGCGCTGATGTCTTCTCCGTATCGACAACGTAGCCGCTCTTTAAGAGATCATTCAGCTTGTCTTGCGCGGTCTTGAAGTCGATTGCCGTGTCTTGCTTTTGAGCCACGTTAGCCGCATTGGCATCTTTGGTATTTTCTTCATCATAAAGCAAAATGTTATTGGCATCTTCATCCACGATCTTGATGTAGGCATTCTGCAGCTTTTTAAAAGTCAACGTGATTGAAGAAGCGACATTTGCCCCAGCTTGATCAGTCCGTGGCGATGGAGCCTGAGCCGCGCTGGCATCCCCGCTGGCCAGATACCAGCCGTCAATCTGACCACTAACCGTTGGGAAAATATCGTCATTAAAGTTAGTGGCCGCGCTTAAAGTCGTCTGGCCATTCTGGTCAATCGTGGTCGTCGTCCCTTGGCTGGTGGTTCCCATGACTTTTGGATCTATTTGCCAGGTTTGATAATCACGAGTCGCGGTTCCTGTAACCAGATCAATCTTATAACTGATTGGGCGCGTATAGGTCACGACCTGCGTCACCTTTTGGCCGTTTACTTTGGCGATTGCTGACGGCAAGGCGGTATTGCTAGTGAACGCAAAAGTTACGGTTCTGGTTGACGTGGCGCTTTCTTGATAGCTGTTGACGTTGGTCAGCGTAGTGTTTTTCAATGCGCTATCCAAATAAGCCGTACGCCCAGATGCGGCCGTTAAGCGCGAATCGTTCGTCAGCTGTGTTGATGTCTGGGCCGTATCATGCCGCAGATAGATGATAAAATTCTGATCCTCATTGTCTTTGGCGTCATAGGTATCAGCTGCAAAACCATCAGCGGTGCCAACTGCTGTCCCGTTGCCATTCGTGCTGGCATGATCAAAGACATAACCGTGACTAAGCAGTTCAGCCAGTGTGGAGTTGGCCTTTGCAAAGTCAATCGATGTCCCCTGCTTGTATTGCCCATCAGCTTTTGTTTCATCATAAAGCGTGCCTTGATTTTCCGTTGGGTTGGCATCGATAATTTGAATCCTGGCCTTGGCGTATTCTTTGTATTCTAAAATGACCGTTTGATTCAATCCTTGCCCGTTAGCTAATGCCGGGAGGGTTTGTTTGCCAGTTGCCGAATCAGAGTTGACTTGATACCAACCCGCGAAACTACCACTGACGGCCGCAACATAGCCGGCTTCTTGCTCATCAGCGGTGACCATCGTAGCAGTTGTTTCAGCTTGGCCGCCATTAACCGCTGTCCGAACCTGCTTGCCACTTGGAGTGCTGGCAACAAACTTCCATTCTCCATAAGTCGGCGTTTCTTTCCCCGTTACCAGGTCGATGGTATAGCTAACCGTTCGCGTCCAGGTAACCGTCTGAACGCAGTCGCTGATGTTTGGCTTGGTTGTCGAGTCGCCGTCAAAGACGAATTTGGCAGTGCGTTTCGAAGTAACCGTCTGGACGTAGCTGGCCGGATTGGTAACTTTCGGATTGCTCTTCACGTTATCAACGTAATCAATCTGCTTGCCGCTGGTGTCTGTAATTGAGGTTAGGTTGGGATCAACTGCCTGGTCTGTTTTGGCTTCATCATGAATCAGGTAAACCTTGAACGCTTGATCCTGAGCATCTTCATTATCATAATTGACCGCTTTGAAACTGGTTTGACCATCGCTTATCTGAACATCGTTATTGTGATGATCAGCAGTATCGTTGGCCAACAGATAGCCATGGGTCAGATAGTAATTCAACTGAGCATTGGCATCATAAAAATTGATTGCTTCATTAGTAACGCCATGAACGTTGTAATTGCTCAAAACATCACCGGTAGTAGAATCAATAATCTGAATCGTGGCTGCCTGCTTGTCGGCCTGATAGCTGATTTCAATCACTGAATCAGGGGTAGCGGCAGTAACAGCTACTACTTTTTGCGTTGGCGTCGTTGGCGTATAGCCTTTGACGATTGGGGTCGATTGACTGCTCCAAATCGAGCTGCGTGTAACCTCGCTCTGCGTCGTGGTTTTATCAGGCAACTGAGTTTCAATCCAGGCATAGTTGGCATTACCGGTTGACCAGCTGCTGGCGGTCTGCATCCCTGTTACATGATCCGTCGTGATGGAACGCGTAAAGCGCACAATCTGGGTTTTCGTTTCCGTCGTGCCATCTGGCAAATGATAGATAATCGTTCGAACCACATCTTTATACGTTCCGGCGGGTGGATTGCTGGTTGAGTAATTAGCGGTTGTCCGATAGTGCAGCATTGGAACTACCAATGTCTGCATGGAATCAAGAAAAGGTTTGACATCAAGCTGGTAGACAGTGCTGGAATTTCCAGCTGCCGTCGTGGTCGTTGTTGCCGTGACATCAGACGCTGCGCTGTCCATGACGAAATGATAGTGCTTAACGGTTATGGTATTGCCGTCATTGTCAACGGTCGCAGGTTCAGTCGTGATCGTTTCCGTAATCTGACCAGCCGTGGTGTTGCCGGCAGTATAAGTATAGGTCAGGGTTTCAGTTTGACTGCGATCCGCGTTGTCAGTCGTAGTGTCATTGATGAGCTTGGCAGTGCCGGTCTGCGTATCCACCCCTAGGCGATAGCCATTTTGATTGAGGAATTGATTTAAGTACTGGTTGACCAGGTCGACATTAATCGACTTGCCAAAATAACCGCTCGCCGTGTTGGTATAAATCGATTGAAAGTCAAAATCATTCGTGCCGGTCTTAGGATCAGCAGCAACCGTCGTATCAATCATCCCGATCACTGCTGATTCGACTTTCGGACTAAACGTTATATTAACAACCTGACTGGCAGTCTGTTCCGTAATCCCGGTCAGCTCATCAACGACTGCTTGACTTGGCACGTAACCAGTGATGTCTTGCTTGGCATCTTTTGCCACCTGTGCGGTATCGAGCTTGCCAAAAGCAGCTACTTGGTTAACGTTGCTTAGCTTACTGTCAGTCGTCTTTCCGTTGGCCGTGGTACTCAGTGTCGTCTGAGCGCTATCAAAAGTCCAGTCGCCATAAATGTTTCGCTCATCAACCAAATCTTCAGTAACCGTCCGCTTGAAATCAACGGCCTGGACATAGGTACGCGTCGTGCCATCAGGAAAGACATAGTTGATCGTTCGCGTTACTTCGCGCTTTTCATCCCCTAGATTTTGGGTGCCATGTTTTAAATAAACCGTAAAGACGTTTTGAGTACTGTCATTGGCAAAGGTTCGCTGCGCAAACGTCTTTAAATCATCATTGACTGCCTGGTGTTCAAGCGAACGATTTGAATCGGCCACAAAGCCCTGGTTTAGATAGTCAGATAAGGCCGCATTAGCAGACGTAAAATCAACTGGATCACCGGTTTTCCCAGCCGTTTCCTGAGTCCAAAGCGTAACTTTGCCATCATCTTCTTCATCGATAATGTTGATCATCGCGCTGCGATAGTCGCTTGGCCGGCTGTAGTATACCAAAACGATCTGATTTCCTGTCGCGTGCAAAACAGTTTGTTCGGAAACAATTTCTTTATCAGGATAGTAGCCATCTGGGATGTGTGTTGGATCCGTTTCATGGGTGGGCGAAACAGCCTTATCCCACTGACCAGTCGTCCACTTGCTATAAGTCGTGGCGCCAGTGACCAGATTAACGGTTTTGGTCCGCATTAAAACTGCTGACTGCGAAACGGTCTTAAACACGTTGCCATTCACAATATAGTTAATGGTCCGCGTCAGCTTTTTAGTTTCTTCAGTTGCCTGCGTGCCCTCTTTTAAATGAACGGTAATACTTAACGGTTCTAAGCCATAGACTGTCGTGGCAAAATGCTGATTATCGCTGGCAACATTGTCTTGACTGGCCAAAACATAGCCGTTTTTGATAAACTCTTGCAGCTTACCATTCGGGCTGACATTGTCCAATGAGATTGCTGGCTTGTCAAAATCAACTGCTTGACCATACGTCCCCGTCAGGTCAGCTTGGGCCAGCGTTGTATTTTGCGTATCGTCAATAATCGTGATGTTAGCATGCTGCACGATTGGCGTGTAGACTACGTTAATGCTCTTATCAGGAGTGGTATTGGTTACCGTCTCGCTGACGATTACGTCCCGGCTTGCTTGATAGCCAGGTACAGCAGGAACGGCGTACTCCGGCCAGGCTGCCGTGATTGTCCAATCACCATAGCTTCGGCTGCCCGTTACCAGATCAGTCGTGGCTGCTCGCGAGATTTGTACTGTTTGAGTCACGATCTTGGTTCCGCTTGGCAGTTCCAGATTAATAGTCCGCGTCATGTCGGCATATTCTTTGCTGATTGACTTCTGATGCTGCAGATGAATCTCATATTCCTGGGCAGTCGCACCATAAATATCAGCCGCCGACAGACTGTCTAACTTGCCATTGCGATAGGCAATCGTAAACTTGGCAGAGTTGTTCTTATTGGCCGTATTGAAGGTATAGTTGCCGGTTAAGTATTTTTTCAGCTGCGTGATCGCCTGGTTAAAGTTGACCTGCCCAGCCGTTGTCCCCGACACCTGATATTCGTTTAATTCAGCATTGCCGGCATCGTCATCAATAATCTTAATGGTTGCCGTTGCTGAATTTGGCACGTAGATTACGTTGACAACCTGATCAGAGGTCGTGTTATAGACAGAGGTTTGTGCAAGATCGTTTTCACTGGCAACATAGCCGTCAACAGCTGGAATCTCAAATGCTTCCCAGGCGCCGCTATTCCAGGTGTCGCTGACGGTATCGCCAGTTACGTTGTCGGTTATGATCGTCTCCGTTAAGGCACAGCTCTGCACCGTTTTCGTAGTGGTCTGATCCACGTTATGCAGGTAGATTGTCCGTGTAATTGTCTTGTTTTTAGTGGCGGTCGTCGTGCCGTGAACTAAGTAGACTTGATAATTTTGGACGGTCGCGTCATCAGCGTCATATTGATTGGCAAACGAGTAGACCCCGTCTTTTTCGGTGACCACCGCCCCATTCTTAAACGTATAGGTGGTAGTGCCATTATCATCTTGAATGGCAGCCAGTGACTGATCCAGCTGATAGCCAGCCTTTAGATAGGCATTCAGCTGCGCGTTGGCGTTTGCGGCGGATTCGGCAGTCACGGTATTTTCCTTGCCATCGGGATCCTTGGTCGTGACGCTGACGATTTCCGTAACCTGATCACAGTCAATATCTGCTCCCTGCTGTCCTTTGACAGTATAGGTGTTTAGCAGGCTTGCCTTGTCAGACTGACCAGAATTGATGCCTTCATCCAAAATTGAAATGGTGGCTGCGGCCAGTTTCTGATAGGTCAGAGTTAGGGTCTGCGTCTGCCCAGGCTTAACCGCGTGGGCTTTTAAGATGTCATCAGCCGTCGCCGCGGCATCAAGCGAGTCAGTGACGGCACTGATTGCCAGATACCAGCCGGCAAACGTTAATGGCGTGATCGCATCCAACCGCGCGCTGCCATCACTGGCTGGCGTGGCAGCAATCTGCCAATCACCATTGTTTTTAGTTACCGCTCCCGTTGCCAGATCCACCGTATAGCTGTTGGTCCGGTTAAACGTTACGGTTTGCGTTTGGTCGGTCGCGGTTGGCACTTGGCTCGTTGCATCATTGCTGCTAAAAGCATATTTAACGACGCGGCTGGCGGTAGTGGTATCCAGATAGCTGTTTTCGCTTAACAGTGCCTGCTGATCCGCAGCACTTAAGCTGACTCCGCTTGGCAAGACCAGCTTTTGCGCGTCAGCAGCCGAATTGATCACCGCTGTTTGATGAATCAAATGCACGGTGAAATTATTGTTTTCACCATATACTGCCGCTTTGAAGCTGCCGTTTTCATCCAGACAGTCATTGCCAGTCGCAGCCAAGGCATAGCCAGCTTTCAGATAGGCTGCCAGTTGGTCGGCGGCTTGGCTAAAATCGATTGACTGATCGGTAATGCCAGTCAATTCAGCCTTGACTAACTGCTTTCCCTGATCAGTGTCATCGACAAACAAGACTTCGCCTGTTTGCTGCCGAGGCGTGTAGGTAACGGTAATCGACGCTGGATTAGAACTATCAGCAGCTACCGTTGCCCCGGTAACGAGGATATTATTGCTTTGATCCACGGTTTGAGTGGCGCCGGTAATCTGAACGTCGTAGCCGGCCAGTTTAGGAACCACAAAAGTAAACGTGCCGCTGGTTTGGCTGTCGGTTAATGCAATCGTTTGGGTTTGAGGTGTCGGCGTCTTTGCACCCGCCCCGGTAAAAGTAATGGTTTGGGTAAACTGGGCCTTGATTGGCAGGTAAACGACCTGGATATCACGGATGGCATCAGTCGGCGTAATAAACTGCTGCCCATCTTTTGGCACGTAGCCGCTGACTGCCGGCAAAGCAGTTTGTCCGACCTTAGTGGCATCATTGGGATCGTTTTGATAATTTATCGTTGCTAATACGTTGCCAGCTTCGTCAACGGCTTGCAGGACGCCGATCTTGGCATAGCTAACGGTTGCCGTCTGATTTTCATGATCAGGTGAAGCAGTTATCTGAGCTTGGCTGGCAATCAAGCCATCAACGACCGGCGTGGCAATTACCGCTGCATCAGTCGTCTGCGGGACCCAGTCAGTTTTGGTCGTACTGGTTGCTGGGTCATAGCTGATCGTGCCAATAAAGACGACATCACGTTCAGCAGCTGCTGGGGTAGCATCCCCCGCGCCGCTATAGTTAACCGTCAAATGAACGGTCTTAGAAGTAGTTGGCTGCTGCAGCTTAACCGTAATCGTTTGATCTTGATCGTCTTCATCATCATATGTATAGTCCGCGTTGAGGTCACCATCCAAGACTGTATAGCCGGCTTGTTCAAAATTATTCAGCATCGTCTGTGCCGCGGTCAGATCAATTTTTTGATCAGTCTTGCCTAGCAGTGGCAAGGAGTAGACATTTTGCTGGTCAACGTAAAACGCGACCGTGGCTTTTTGATCGTCTGGCGTATAGACCACTTCAATTGTCTGGTCACTATCGGTATGCGAAATACTGCTGTCATCTTCAGCGGCGACGGTTTTGAGATTTGGCGTGTAGCCCTTTATTGTCGGTGTATCAACCGCGGTAAACCCATTGTTCTTCAGTTTCCAGGTGTCTTGCAGCGTTTTGCCGTTTTGCAGATCCTTAACAATTGTCTCTGTAAAGACGGCCGTTTGGGAAACTGATTCCGGATTGTCTTTAGCACCGGTATACGTGATCTTCCGGGTAATCGTTTTGTCAGTCGTCGTGGTCGCCTGCTGATGAACCAGGTAAACTTTGAAGGTTTGAGTAGTATTGTCATCCGTATCAAATTCAGCTGTCTTAAAGGTTCCATCGGCATCAACCCAGTCATTGATCGTAGCCAGCGCGTACCCCGCCTGTTCTAAATCGCTCAGCGCGGTCGCGGCCGTCGTAAAATCAATCTGTCCTTCAGAAACACCGCTGATAGCGACTGTTTTGATGGTCTGATTTTGATCATCGCAATCAATAAAATCAACTTGGCCGTTTTGCTGATTCGGTGAATAGATAACACTGATATTTTGATCAGCAGTCTGATAAGTGACATTGTCGTCAGCCGCAATTTCCGTGACGTTTGGCGTATAGCCGTCAATTGCTGGCACGATTACGCTCGGCCACGAATCACGCTCCTTATCCCAGGTTCTGGTCAGGCCGCCAGTTTGCTCGTCACGCGCGTTGGTCTGCGTAAAGACGATTGAATATGTAGCATTAGCTGGGGTATGCGTCCCCGCGCCGGAATATGTAATCGTTCTGGTAACGGTTTTAGTCGATTTTAATGGCACGTAATAAATCTTAGTGTCATCAGTCGCGCTGTTTGGCGTATGGATACCTTCATCGCTGGCTTGCATCGTTATATAACCAGCAATCGTGGGCACGGTATAGGTTACTTTGGTCGCGTCCGCTGCGTCATTTTGATAAGCTTGCGAGTCGACATAGGCACCATTGGCATCGGTTTGGATCACCGTACCATCTTCAGCAACTGGAATTACCTTGCCAACCTTTTGATATTTGACATCGGTGTTAAAACTTGGATTCAAAGCAGACAAAAGATGCTTCTGGCCATTAACCTCAACGACCAGATTTCCCTGCTCATCCAAACTGACTTCTTGATCCACGGCTGATGCATCAGCTACATATCCTTCAACTACTGGTGTCGTGGTTTGGATGCTGGCATGGTTCTGCTGCCATGTATAAGTAGTCGTTGTGGTACCATCGTTGATTGTCTGGTGCTGGATGCCATTAAAAGTCAGTTGGCGCGTTTCTTGTAGCGGATTATTAGCTGCTCCTTCATAAGAAACCGAAATCGTCAGTTGGCGGCTCACCGCGCTTTCCGTCGTGGTGTTACCACTGGCAGCTGAATCCGCCGTTGGAACGGTGCTTACCGGTGTTGTGCTACTGGTTGTCTGAGACGTTGGTGTACCGGATTGACTTTCACCAGCTGATGCCCCACTGCTATTTGAAGCAGTCGCGGTTGATTGACTAGCGGGACTAGCTGCAGCGCTTGCATTATCATCACCAGCCGTGGCGGTTCCCGCGGTTAGCGAGTTGCCGGTCGGCGTGACATCATTCGTCTGCGCGGTTAAGTTGGCCGGGCTGGCGGTCGTATCCGCGCTGACCTGACTGTTATAAGCAGCAAAAGTCGTGCCGACCAATACCGAAACAACGCCAATCGTTAGTTTTTTAATTGCGTAGTGCGGCTTTTGGTCGCTGTCTTTTCTTTGTCGTTCTTGAACGTTGTTTTTTGATACCATCCGAATCACCCCAATATATCTTCTAAATGGTTAAGCTAGGTGGAATTGAGTTGATCAATAACACTTCAAAAACATTGCTAAATCAATGAGTACAAGCTCCAAATAAACAAAAACGCTTTCAATTCCACTTACTTTGCGTTCATTATATAACAAAATAAAATATCACATAACAAAATAAAATATCTTAACTAGCAGTAATTTTAAGCAACTAAAAAGATCTCCGCGAGCTGCAGGTTGGCTTTTGGAGATCCTGGGTAACGATAAGATTTAGTTGTTGCCTTTAATTAAATGATGCTTGACTAGATATTCATGAGCAACCTGACTGGCTTTTCGATGCTGAACCGTTACTTGATAGTTCATTTCCTGCATGTCTTTTTCGCTGATCTTGCCAGCCAACTTGTTCAGACTTTTAACGACCTGGGGATGCTTTTTGGCAAACGAGGCCTTCATCAAAGGTGCTCCTTGATAAGGTGGGAAGAAATGCTGATCATCTTTAAGCACCTTGAGATGATACTGTCGCACTTGCGGATCTGTCGTATAGCCATCGACCAGATTGACACGACCAGCAGCAATTGCCTGGTAACGCAGCGCGGGCTCCATCGTCTTTACCTGTTTGAAGTCTAGGTTATACGCCGTTTTTAGACCTAGATAGCCGTCTTTTTGATTGGCAAAGTCTGGATCAAAGCCGGCTGTGATCTGATCGTTGATTTTAGTCAAATCGCTGAGCTTGGTAAGCTGATGTTCCTTGGCAAAATCAGCGCTGACAGCCAGGTCGTAGCCATTTTGATACTTCATCGGCTTCAGATACGTCAGGTTGTATTCCTGCTTCAACAGACGTCGCGCCCGTTGGTATGTCTTAACCGGATCACGTGGCGTCGCTCGTTGGTCATGAACCAGCGACTGTAAAACGGTTCCGGTAAACTCAGGATAGATATCGATCTGATCATTGCGCAGCGCACGGAATAAAAAGCTGGTACCGCCAAAGTTAGCCTTTAACTCGACCTTGGCATGCGGATCGTCATTTACAATCAGATCTTTGTACATGTGGATTAAAATATTAGGTTCGCTCCCTAGTTTACCGGCAATCACGATTGGCTCTGATTCGCTTTGAGTGCTGCTCCAGGCTCGCCAACCGCCAAACCCAACCAAAGCAAGCACGGCCACGATGATTCCCTGCTTGAGATGTTTTTGGGAAGCACCGACATATTTTAGCAGTGCCGACATCAAAAGCGCCAACATTGCCGAAAGCCCTGCTCCAATAATCAGGTAGGCGTTGTTGTTTTGATTGATTCCCAGCATAATGTAGGTCCCTAGCCCACCGGCACCAATTAAAGCGGCGAGGGTTGCCGTCCCGATAATCATGACTAAGGAGATGCGAATTCCGGATAAGATCACGGGCAGCGCCATGGGCAATTCAAGTCGCGTCAGCTTTTTCCAGCGCGAAAGGCCAAATGCCGTCGCGGCTTCTTCGAGATTTGGGTCAACGCTGCGCAGGCCAGAATAGGTATTTTGATAGATCGGCATAATGCCGTAAACGACCAGGGCAATCAAAGCTGGCACGCTGCCGATCCCAACTAGCGGAATCAACAGTCCCAATAGTGCCAAACTAGGAATCGTCTGCATCACTCCGGCCAGCTGCAAAACAATCTCGCCGGCATGTCGACTGTTTTTCAGCAACACTGCCAATGGAATCGCAATCAGCATGGCAATCACCAGCGCCCAAAACGATAACGAAAGATGTTCCCACAGTGCCTGCTCAATCTGACTTTTTTGCGTTGCGATCGTATTAAGCAATTCAGTCATCTTATCGATCCTCTCTTTGCCCTAAATAATGCAGCAGATCAGTTGTCTGAATTCTAAAACCCTGCCCCTGGTATTGAAAGCAAAGCCAGCCAGCCGTGTCAGGCGTAAGACTTGCCAGTTCAGCTACCGTAGTGACGACGGCAGATTGATCAGCAGCTGGTGTTTTTTGCACTAGTTTGGACGATAAGAGCGCGGTCATGGTGCCCAATCTTGGCCGCGCCGTTGCAAAAAAGGTACCGACAAACCGATTGGCTGGCCGTTCCAAAATCTCATTTGGCGTGCCAACCTGCTGCAGTTGACCATCATTGATCACGGCAATCCGATCGCCCAACCGCAGTGCCTCTTGCATGTCATGGGTAACAAAAACAACAGTTGTCTTTGACTGACGATGCAGCTTTAACAACAAATCTTGCTGTTGAGTACGTAAAACCGGATCAAGCGCGCTGAACGATTCATCCATTAAGATAAGCTGGGGCTGCGTGGCCATTGAGCGGGCGATGGCTACGCGCTGCTGCTGACCACCCGAAAGCTCATCGGGATGCCGATCGATAAAATCACTAGCTGGTAGGCCAACTTGATCAAGCAGCTCCATCGAACGTTTGCGCCGATCTTTTTTATTGACGCCCTGCTGCTCAAGCTGAATGGCAATGTTTTCGCCAACCGTTAGATTAGGAAACAGACTGCTGCTCTGTAATACGTACCCCATATGCAGACGCAGCTCGCGCAAGTCATAGTCTTTGACGCGTTTTTCATTCAAATAGACATTGCCAGTAGTCGGCGCTGTCAGCCGGTTGATCATTCTAAGCAGCGTGGTTTTGCCGCTGCCGCTAGGACCAACTAAGACGAACAGCTCACCATCGTTGATCGTTAAGTTAATGTTTTTCAAGATAACATCTTGGCCGTATTGCATGCCGATCGCTTCGTATTTAATCAATCTAATCACCATCTTCATTTGATGTAACCATTAAAGTTTCTTTTTGCATTCTACTCGATCTTGGAAGCTTTGTAAATCAATAAGTTCTAATCTAAGTTATTTGTGGGCACAATTCGGAACGCACTGCTTATTTTTATTGCTTTCTCAAGTTGAATCAGCTATATTAGATATGACTAATATAGTTACAACGGGAGATGATTATTTGAAGGTTTCCACTCGATTCAGTGACAGCATTCATATCTTGGCTTTTATCTGCATCTATCAAGGAAAAATCAAGCTTTCCAGTACTAATATCGCCAGTTCGCTGGAAACTTCGCCGGTGGTCGTTCGCCGTTTAATGGCATCCCTTAAGGAAGCTGGACTCATCAAAACTCAGCATGGCACCCCCGACCCCGAGCTGCTGGTGGACCCTAAAAAAATCACGCTTTTGGATGTCTACCTAGCAACCGAGGGAGAAACGCCGCTTTTTACCATTGATCACAATACCAATCCACAATGTATCGTAGGCGGCAATATTCAACCAACACTAGAAGATTATTATCGTCATGCCGAAACAGCCGCCAAAGCTAAGCTGCAGCAGGTTACGCTTCAAGACGTTATTGATACGATTTTGGTTAAACAAGCAGAAAAGGAAGATCAATCATGAAATATACCATTACCGGAGCTACTGGACATCTAGGCCGCAAAGTAGTTGAACAAATGAGTCGTTTAGTTGACGTTAGGGAGATTCGCCTGGCTGTCCATACGCCTAGCAAGGCCCAGAACTTTTTGGATCAAGGCTATGAAGTCGTAAAAAGCGATTACTATGATGTTGATTCAATGACCAAAGCATTTGCCGATACCGACGTCTTGATCTATATTCCAAGCATCACCTATGACGTTGCCAACCGCGTGCTGGAATTTGAAAACGCGCTAAAAGCAATGCAGAAGGCGGGCGTTAAAAATCTGGTTGATGTCAGTTTCATTGCCGACCAGCCCAATAATCCTTTCCAGATGGCGGGATATTATGCCTACCTGCCCGCTCGGCTCGCTGGGACCAAACTGAACTACGCGGTCGTCAAAAACTCATTATATGCCGATCCACTGGTACCCTACTTGCCAGAATTAATCGAACGGAAAAACATAATCTATCCAGTAGGCGATCAAGCCATGAGTTTTATCACTCGCAATGACAGTGCCGAAGCAATTGCCAATATCGCCTTCAAGCCTTATCTGCGTGATCACCGGCAAGTCTATCTGCTGACGCAAAAGCAGAATTATAATATGGTTGAACTCAGTCGCATCATGACAGAGGCGACGAGCCAGGAGATTGGCTATGCCCCAGTCTCTTTGCAGAAGTTTGCCGACATCTATCGTGCTGAAGGCGATGGTGATGAACTGGCATCAATGTATCATGCTGCTGCAATGGGGTTGATGAATGCCGTCACTGATGATTTCCAACACATCACTGGTCATGAGCCCATGCCGATGGATCAGTTCTTGCAGCAAAACTACCAACGCTGATTGACAGCTTGATTTTTCCAATCGTTTTACTGCGCGCATGCTGCAAACAGCACCAACCTATTCGATATATAAAAAAACACTCAGTCAGTCCAAAAACTGCTGAGTGTTTTTAATCTAATTATAGTGCTTTTTCATAAGATTCCAGTTGTCAGTGGCTGGCCTCGAAACCAAATAGTGCCGCAGCAAACTTGCTACGGCGCTGTTTGGTACTATTCAGTTGGTAGTTTTTGGTACGCCACCCGTTTGATTACCTCAGCTTGCTTCGGATACTTAGCCAACAGCTGGTCTTGAGTAAACAATTCAAAGTCGTGATAGTCAAAGCCCGGTGCTACGGCACAACTGACCAGCCCAAACGACGAATCGTCCAAGACCTCAGAACCAAAAATCGTTCCCGCTGGTACCCGAAACTGCAGCTGTTCGCCGTGTTCAATATCGCGGCCTAGGCGTACGGTTTCATAAGTGCCATCTGGATAAAAGCAGTGAACGACAATTGATGAGCCATCATGGAAATACCATAATTCATCATGAAGCAGCCGGTGCAGATGCGATGGCGAGCCCCCGTCCAGAATAAAATAGATTGAAGTGTACTCGTAACGGCTGGCCAGGGATGTTTCATCATAACGCGTCTTGGCACTATGATAAACTTGACGATACCAACCACCTTCTGGATGTGGCGTCAGGTTGAGCTTTTCAATATATTCGTCTTTAGTCGGCATGACATCAACCTCGCTTTTTTCTTTTATTGTAGCAAAGTTCGGCCATTTGCGCGGGCTGATCGTCAAAAAATTATCCTGCTTATTTTACTGGAGCCTTGAAAAGATCGTTCAGCGCCTCAGACATGGTAGGATGCGTAAAGATCATGTCGCGCAACGTTTCATATGGTAGCCCCGCCTTCATCGCTAGCGCAATCAGATTGATCGTTTCATGGGATTCAGCAGCATAAAGCGTCGCGCCCAGAATCCGATGCGTGTCGCGCTCAACGATTGCCTTGTAGATTCCCCGCTGGTCCTCTAACACGCGCGCCTTAGGGATGGCCTTGACCGGCAGTTTGAAGACCAGATAGTCCTTACCGGCAGCTTGAGCCTGTCGCTCGTTGATCCCTACGTTTGCCAATGGCGGCGTCAAAAACGATGCGGTCGGCACGACGTTACGATCGGCAGTCGTTCGCTTACCTTCACCAAACAGCTGGTCTTTAACAATCCGGAAATCGTCAAGCGAAATATAAGTAAACATTGGCCCACCATTGACGTCACCTAAAGCCCAGACGTTGGGTACCGTAGTCCGAAGCCGCTCATCAACTTGAATGGCATCGCGCTTGGTCAGAGCAATGTCGGTATTTTCTAGTCCCAGTCCATCGATGTTAGGACGTCGCCCAGCAGCTACTAGCACGGCATCAAACTCGGCCTGCCGTTTTTGGCCAGCTTGTTGATAGGTTAATAAGACCTGCTGCCTGTTATCTGTCGCGCTGGTTAACTCAGCATTCAGCTCAATCTTGATGCCGAGATTGGCAAGGTCGTTCGTTACCTCTGCCGCGACATCTGCATCTTCGCGACCCAAAAGCTGAGCATGATGATCAAGAATAGTTACCTCGCTGCCATATGAATTAAACATTTCGGCAAATTCCAGACCAATATAGCCACCGCCAATAATTGCCAAGCGTGCCGGCTTTTTGGCAAGTTCCATGGCTTCTTTAGAACTGACGATGCGCTCGCTGGGAATCAGTCCCGGAACTTTTGGCCAGACCGGCGTGGCACCAGTATTGACAAAGACGCGCTCGGCAGCAACTTGTCGCGTAGTACCATCAGCCATGGCGACTTTTAGCTCATGGTTGCCGACAAAACTGGCCTGGCCATTCCATACCGTTGCCAACGGCTCATCCGCAACCATGTGATAGTTTTTGTTCCGCAGCTGCTTGGTCATCGTTCCTCGTTTGGCAACCGCGTCAGCAAACTCAAGATGACGCTGGCCATTGATAATCATATTTTTAGACGGCAAGCAGCCAACGTTGATGCAGGTCCCACCATACATCTGATTCGAGCGCTCAATCAGCAGCACTTCTTCATCATGCTGCGCCAAGAACTTAGCCAGCGTCTTACCAGCCTTGCCAAAGCCAATTACCACGTTTTTAAATTTTTCCATTGTCGATCATCCTTTCGCCAATTCAAAATAATTGATGTTTCTGCTTACTATAAATAAGTGAATATCAAAAAGCAATCAATCTGCTCAAAAATGACCAAAAAAAGATGCCGGACCAGACTCTTATTAAAGAGTGGCTCAGCACCATTTTAAGAGAACCAATCAATTGAGATTAAGCTGCTTTAACCAGGCATCCATCTGCGCGTCATTGTTTAAAACGGCTCCTGGCAAAACTTGAACGGCAGCATTATTTTCCTTAACGGTTCGTTCCAGATAGCTTTGCGCGCGATCAAAACCAGAACTGCCGGAAGTTGCGAAACCAGCCAGTTGCTTGCCATCAAGCGGTAGATGATCAATCAGGTCGGCAATCAGACGCGGTGGAATCCCCCACCAGATTGGAAAGCCAATCAAGACCGTATCATAACTGCTAATGTCAGGCAGGTCATCTTTAATCGCAACACGGCTGGCATGCTGATGCTGTTCAATTGACGTGCGTGATTGGGGATCATGCCAGTCCAGATCGGCTACTGAATATGGCTTTGCAGCGTGAATCTCAAATAAATCCGCCCCAAGCTTTTGTGCAACTTTTTCCGCGCGCTGCTTGGTTGTATTGGTAGCCGAAAAATAAAATACGATACTTTTGCTCAAAATAGTCAGCCCCTTTCATCTTACTTACTTTTAGTATAATGCTAAGGACTGCGAAGTTAAAATATTTATTCTGTATACTAATCTATACGTTTTTTTAAGTTTATCTATGAAATATCGTAAAAGCGCTCGCTTGTGCAAAGACATCTTTATTCAACAAATATCAATCAGTAGTTTCCAATAAATGCCGAATTTGTCAATTTAATTTTTTAATCCATAATGTGATTTAGATCACTATTAAGACATATTTAAGTTTTAGTTCAAAAATAGTTCAAACATTCTCGCTATACTTTAGTCATAGTCGAAACAGCAATGACAAGGAGGTTTAATCTATGTACTCTAACTTATCTAAAGGTTTGATGGCTACTCCATTAGCCGCCGTTTTACCACAGACAGGTAATACCGTGAGCACGATTTTTGCCGCTGCCATTGGTATTTTGATGACGATCCTGGCCATAACGCTGATTGTGGTTGAGATCAAGAAGCGATCCTCTTAATCTTTAAAAAAGGAGGATCATCATGAAATTCAGCCCGGCATTGATCATTGCCATTACGATATTTGCGCTCAGTATTTTGGCAGTCGGCCGCATCTTAATTGGCTTGATTGTATCAAATCTGCATCAGATCAACAGCCTTGATCGACAGCAGATCAGCCAAAAGCCAGCTGATCACCGTTTCTCTGTGATAATTCCCGCGTTTAACGAAGAAAAGTTTATTCGTCGGGGCGTTGAGTCTGTCTTAAAGCAGACTTACCCTAATTTTGAGGTGATCGCGGTTGATGATGGCTCCAGTGATAAGACAGGGATGATTTTGGATCGATTAGCCAGACAGCATCCTCAGCTGCGTGTCATCCATCAACATAATCAAGGCAAGTCGGTTGCAATCAATCATGCCTTAAAAAAATTTGCGACTGGTGATCTGATCATGGTACTTGATGCCGACTCATATTTAACACCAACCGCGCTGACAAACATGGCCCTGCGTTTTGATGATCCCAGACTATTGGGAGCCAGTGCGAACGTTCGTATTACGCATCCCCATAATCTATTGGAATACGTCCAAAAAGTCGAATACCTGCTTGGTTATCGGCTAAAGGGATCTGAGGAGCTTTTGGGAATCGAGTATATCATTGGCGGTGTTGGCTCAACTTTTCGCAAGTCAGCCATGCTGGAAGTCGGTGGCTATGACACTGATTCGATCACTGAAGACATCGATTTTACGATGAAGATGATCGCTCATTTTGGCAACAGCAATCGGCAATTTGGCTATGCCGATGACGTTATCGCCTATACGCCGCCAGTCAGCCGCTTTTCTCAGCTGCTTAAACAGCGCTACCGATGGAAACAAGGTCGTTTTAAGGCTTTGTTCAAGCATCGTCGCGTAATTTTTAATCGTGATGCCAAGTACACTTTCTCACTCGCCTTTTGGAAACTGCCAAAAGTTTTCTTTGAAGAATTCTTAATGCTGATTGAACCACTGCTGCTGCTTTGGATTATCGGTATTATTCATCACTTTGCCGATTTCTCAACGATCTTCGCGATTTTGGGCCTCTACTATCTCTTTGCAATGGCAACATTCATACCAGAAGAGCTTAAATTCTGGGAACGGATCCGACTGATGATGGTCGCGCCACTAGCCTACCTGATTCTATACGTGATCAATATCGTTGACTGGATCTCGCTGATGCGCTGCTTATTTAACATGAAGCGCATTGTCAACAATGAAGATAAAACAGCTAAATGGCAGCACGTTGATCGTTAAAAACGACTGACAAACCAATAAAAGCCTCAAGTTCTGAATTTAATCAGAGCTTGAGACTTTTTTACGTTTAATTTTTTTGATGACGCTGAATTGCCTTAACGATTTCAACAATCAAAACCATCAAAAGGCCAGCTCCAATTACGATACCCCATTGAGCAAGATCTAATTCCGTGGTATGGAAAATCGGATTTAAAGTTGGAATGAAAATCGTGCCGGCTAAAAGCAGCGTTGAACTTAGGATTGCCCAGTTAAAGTAGCGATTCTTAAATTCCCCCGTCTTAAAGATCGTTCCTTGCAACGACTTACAGTTGCAGGCGTGCAGCAACTGAATCAATCCTAAGGTAATGTATGCCATCGTCAGTGCATCGGCATGAATCAGCGCGGCTCCTTGATGAACTGGGTATAAAATGCCTAATGCATAAACGCCCAGTGTCAGCAACCCTTCCAAGATTCCTTGGTAGATAATATTAAAGCCGACGCCATGAGCCAAGAAGCTGCCTTGATTGCCCCGCGGCTGATGTTTCATAACATCGCCTTCAGCAGGTTCAACCCCTAACGCAATAGCAGGGAATGTATCAGTTACCAGATTGATCCATAAAATTTGCACCGGTGCCAGAATTGACCAGTTCATGATCGTCATGATTAAAAGCGTCAAGACTTCGCCAAGGTTGGCTGAAAGCAGATACTGGATCGCTTTTTGAATATTGGCAAAGACTTTGCGCCCTTCCTTGACCGCGGCAATGATCGTAGCAAAATTATCATCAGCTAATACGACGTCAGCCGCGTTTTTAGAAACCTCGGTCCCGGTAATTCCCATACCAACGCCGATATCAGCAGTCTTTAGAGCCGGGGCGTCATTCACGCCATCACCAGTCATGGCAACGACCTTGTCATGCGACTGCCAAGCTTTGACAATCCGAACCTTATGCTCAGGCGCAACTCGTGCATAAACCGAGTACTGTGCTACCTGATCCTTTAATTCCTGATCACTGAGCGCGTTAAGTTCCTGACCAGTAATCGCACCGGTTTCATCACCAGGCTCAATGATTCCCAGACGTTCAGCAATTGCCCGTGCCGTTGTCTTATGATCACCAGTAATCATTAATGGCCGAATTCCAGCTTCCTTAGCCTCTTGAATGGCAGCCTTGACTTCAGGACGCGGTGGATCAATCATCCCTGACAGCCCAATAAAGATCAGTGATTGTTCAACCAACGCCGGATCAGTACTTTGACATTCTTTTTCAGTCAGTGGCCGGTATGCATAGCCAAGCACCCGCAATGCCTGCTTAGCTAAATGGTGATTGGTTTTAAGAATGCGTTCACGATCGTCATTGGTCAGTTCTCGCACCTGTTCGCCATCCAAAATGCGATTTGCCCGTGTCAGCAGTTCATCGACCGCCCCTTTTAGGTAGAGCGTCGGCTGCTTATCATTAACGGCTACTGACATCAATTTACGTTCCGAATCGAATGGCCATGAATTAAGGCGTGGATAGCGCTGCCTAAACTCATCGATATCAAGCCCTTTATCGATATAAAATTGCCACAGCGCCGTTTCGGTCGGATCGCCCAATAATTCTTTTTGACTGCCCCGCTCAGCATCATTAGCCAGAATCATTGCCTTGGTCAACGGCGAGTCAGCGTCAACTTTAAAATCAGGTGCAGCCGTAACTTGACCGTTCAGCATCAGCTGTTCGATCGTCATCTGATTTTTGGTCAGGGTTCCAGTTTTATCGGAAGCAATGATTTCAGTAGCTCCCAGCGTTTCAACGGCCTGCAGCTTACGAATCAGCGCGTGCCGTTTAGCCATCGCTTGGGTCCCTAAAGCCAGCGTAATGGTAACGATGGCTGGCAGCCCTTCCGGAATTGCTGCAACGGCCAGTGAGATGGCGGTCAGCAGCATATCCAGCGGCGACTCGCGCTTAGTCAGCATTCCCAGCGCGAAAATAATGACGGCGATTGCCAAAACCAGCACACTAAGAATTTTGCTGAGATGGGTAATGTTGCGCTGCAATGGCGTTACAGTCTGTTCGGCACTGTTCAGCATCTGGGCGATCTTGCCAACTTCGGTATCCTTACCAGTAGCAACTACGACTGCCTCGGCTGTGCCCGCCGTCATACTGGTATTCATAAAGCCCATGTTATGCTGATCCCCTAGAGCAGCCGATTCAGCATCAATTACCGCCTCATCTTTGGTTACGGCAACTGATTCACCAGTCAGCGCTGCTTCTTCGACTTTGACGTTTTGCGTCTTTAAGAAGCGAACGTCAGCGGGAATAATGTCACCGGCTTCCAAAAGAATCACGTCGCCAACGACCAGCTCCTTGCTGGAAAGCTGGGCAATCTGGCCATCTCGTCTGACGCGAGTGGTTGGTGTGCTCATTTTTTGCAGCGCATCAATGGCATTCTCGGCCTTAGTTTCCTGAAAGACTCCAAATGCAGCATTTAAAACCACAACTAGCAAAATAATAATCGTATCCGAAAGTTCACCAGCAAAAGCTGCGACAATTGCCGCAACAATTAAAATCAAAATCATCAGATCTTTAAACTGAGCGATGATTCTTTGCCAAAGCGTAACCTTTTTTCCTTGCGGCAATTCATTGGGACCATTTTTCTGCAGCCGCTCCATGGCCTCAGTTGTCAGCAGCCCTTGTGGCGTTGCCTTAAGTCGTTCCAAAACCTGCAAGGTGGTTTGACGATAAAATTGGTCTTTCATAGACGTTAAACCCCTCTCTGTATTTGATACTTCCTTTTTACAACACAAGCATAACATTTACCGAATTAATATGGTAGGGGTTACATTGGTAGATTTAGCAAAAAAGCATAGCGAAATATTCCAAAAATCTCACAGCTGGTTGTCAAAAACGAAGCACCTTATTAAAATTAAACAAAAACGAAAATGAGGATGTTCCATTGACTAAACCTAAAATCGCGTTTATTTGCACGCATAATGCTTGTCGCAGTCAGATTGCCGAGGCGCTAGGAAAAAAACTTGCCGGGGATATTTTTGAAAGTTATTCGGCAGGTACACAGATTAAAGATCAAATCAATCCAGATGCCATCCGCTTGATGAAAAAAATCTATGGCATTGATATGGAAGCATCAAGACAATATAACAAGACGCTTGACGCACTGCCAACGGTTGACGGTATCGTTACCATGGGTTGTGGTGTAAAATGTCCCTATTTGCCGGCTAAATGGCGGGTCGATTGGGGACTAAACGATCCAACTGGCCAAGCCGATGAAGAGTTTATCAAAGTCATCAACCAAATTGAAAAAAATATTTTGATGCTCAAAGATAAGATTAAGCAAGGTGTTAGCTATCCATAATGCCTTAACTTATAATCAATTTCCAAAAACGTCTTGACTAGGCTGCCTGGCTTGGTCAAGACGTTTTATTCTTTGCAGGTACTCAAAATTCTTAAATTCTACTACTTCAAAATCATCAGCTGCAAGCGTTGCCATTACGAGCAATTGATCATTCTGGTTCGCTAAATGCTTAATTATCATTGTTATTGGTTTAAGACTATTAACTTATGCTTTTTAATGCGTTAAGCTATGCCCAATCTTAAAAATCAATTTGAAAGCGAGGTAATTTATATGCAAGCAACTATTCCAACGGAGCAACGCAGTGAACGCCAGATTGCCAGCAACATTTTAAAAGGATCTTTGGGCAATATGATTGAATGGTTTGACTGGTATGTCTATGCCTCGTTCGCCATTTATTTCTCAGGGGCCTTTTTCCCAGCCAATAACCAAACAGCGGAACTTTTGGCAACTGCTGGTGTTTTTGCAATTGGCTTTTTCATGCGGCCGCTAGGATCATTCGTGATGGGCCGTTTTGCAGATCGCAGGGGACGTCGAGCTGCATTGACACTTTCCGTTTCGATCATGGCAGCGGGTTCATTGATTATCGCTTTGGTACCAACCTACGCACAGATTGGCATCTGGTCGCCGATTATTTTGATTGCCACCCGTCTGATCCAAGGTCTGTCGCTTGGCGGCGAGTATGGCACTTCGGCAACCTATATGTCAGAAATGGCATCCCCGAATCGGCGCGGCTTTTACTCATCTTTTCAATACGTCACGCTGATTGGTGGTCAATTGAGCGCATTGCTCGTACAGATTGTTCTGCAAGCTGTCTATACTAGCCAACAGCTGTACGCGTTTGGCTGGCGAATTCCATTTGCCATTGGCGCGGCTGGTGCCATGGTTGTATTATGGCTGCGGCTTTCAATGGAAGAATCCGATCAGTTTAAGAACAGCAACCGTAACAATCGTCAAGCTGGCACGCTGCGACTCTTAGCTCACTATCCAAAACAAGTGCTGACGGTCGTCGGGATGACGCTTGGTGGCACGATCAGTTTCTATACCTACACGACCTATCTGCAACAGTTTATGATCAACACGACCGGCCTTTCCAAAAAAACAGCGGCTATGATCAACTTCTTGGCATTGCTGGTCATGGTTATACTGCAGCCTTTATTTGGTCACCTGTCAGATCGGATTGGCCGCAAGCCATTACTGATTTTCTTTGGGATTGGCGGTACGCTGTGCACGGTTCCACTATTTACGCTGCTGGCTGGCGCGTCAACTGCTTGGGAAGCACTATTATTGATGATTATTGGGATCGTCATTGTTTCTGGTTATACATCGATCAACGCCATTGTCAAGGCTGAGCTTTTCCCATCTGAGATTCGGGCATTGGGCGTGGGCATGCCTTATGGACTTACCGTCGCCCTGTTTGGTGGTACCGTTAACTATATTGCTTTATGGCTTCGTTCCATTCACCTCGAATCTGCTTTCTTCTGGTATGTATCCGGCGCGGTATTTATTTCATTATTAGTCTACGCCTTCGTACTCAAACCAGGGTCGTTGATTGATGAAGAAATGACCGAATCTACAACTACTGATTAAATTGTAAGCATTGATAAGACTGCATGATTTTCAACTGACTATAAAAAAAGAGATCAACGAAATAATTGATCTCTTTTTTTATTTTGCTCAGTTAAGCTATTCTTTTTCTGGCTTAGGCTTAAACGACAGCTTGATCTTACCACCCAGTGTATTGCTAAGCTTTTGCAGATCAACCAAGCTGACGGTTTCAGCCTTGGCATCTTCCAAAGCATTAAGTTCAGCCAATGGGACACCGGCTGCATGACTTAAAGTTTCGCGGGTCCATCCCTTAGCTTGGCGCAATTTGATGATGCGATAGGCTAGCTTGGCAGCCGGATCTAATTTAACGGCTTCTTCCAATGACTTTTGGTGCGCGGCAGCATAAATCAGATTCGTCATCTTCTTTTTAGTCAGACCGCCCTTGACATGACGGGCAAAGAAATCAAGGTTGTCTTGACCGATTTTCTCGCCCAGGTCATTGGTTAATTTATGCATTGCCTGGTAAGAGTCATAGGAGTCGTCCTTCAATTCTTCAAAACGAGCTTCCAGTCGTTTACGGATGTCTTTTTTCTTCATAAGTTAGATCCCCCCTCTGAATTAGGTCAACTAAAGGATATCACTTTAGCAAGCCTTTGTAAGCGGTTTATTGAAGCTGGTTTTAAAAATCCCATGCCTGCTGACATGAGATTCCTTAACCACTGAGGGCTAGCTTGCCCCTGCCAAACAATTGAGCTTGGCAATCGCGGAGGTGAGGAATCGAACCTCACTGCTGGGAGCATTGCCAATAACAGCGTTTAGACCGGCACTCCGCAAATTTGTAAATTCAAGAATTATCTGCCGATGCTTTTAGCATTTTGCGGCATCAAGAGAATTCACCAAAGCTTCAAACAGTATCTTAACGCATCCAAACATTTTTGTCAAACAGACGTTCGCAAAAATGTTAAAACTCCTCGCTCCATTCTTGAAGCAAGGAGTTTTCACAAAACAACTTTGACGTGCTGACTTAGTTTGCTGATATCGGCAAGTTCAAAAAACTAACAATCTCTTCAGCAATCGCCGCTGGACTCAACCCATCCGTTTTGATTGTCAAATCGGCACAGGCGTCGTAATTAACCTGACGCTGGGCTTGCAGATTGGCAATCCCTTTTTCGTCTAAAGACTTAGCCAATGGCCGGCCACTGTCACCGCCAATCCGTCGCAGCGTTTCAGTCGCGCTAGCCTTCAAAAGCACTACCGGCGTCGACGTGTCTTTAAGTATGGTCAGATTGTCAGGACGCATTGGCGTGCCGCCGCCAGTTGCCAAAATGCCCTGATCAGATTTGATAATGTCAGCTAGTGTATCATGTTCTAATTGACGAAAGTATTCCTCGCCATTTTGGGCAAAAATATCAGGAATCGTCATACCAGTACGACGAACGATTTCATCATCCAAATCAGTAACGGGAGCATTCAACATCTTGCCCAGCATTCGACTGACCGTAGTTTTGCCACTCCCCATAAATCCTATCAAAATCAGTTCCATCTTGCTTCCTCCTAATGATCGATTCGTTCACGATCGGCCTTGGCTTTTGAAAAGATGGCAAAGAGCTTTTCTTGGTCATCGTCAGCAATTGCCTGGCGTAGTAACTGCAGTTCATTTAGGCATTCGTCAAGCTGATGAACGATCAGCTCGCGGTTGTTGTGCATGATCGCGCTCCACATTGTCGGATCCGATTTGGCAATTCTGGTCGTTGACTTAAATCCACCCGCGGCCAAAGTCAAAAGTTCAGGATGATCTTTAAAAGTGGCTGCCGATTGGGCAACCAAAGCTGTCGCAATCACGTGTGGAACATGACTGAGTTGGGCAACGATTTTATCGTGCTGACGCGCATGAATCAAGTACCAATTGACGTTCAGCCCGCTTAAAAGATCTTTGAGTTCGGCAATTCCTCTTGAGCCGCTGGTTGGAATCAAAAAGTAGTAAGCGTCTTTGAAAAGATCGATTCGCCCAGCTTGAATGCCTGATTCATGCGATCCAGCCATTGGATGCCCCCCGATAAAGACATCACCACGCTCAATCAGCGGCTGAGCAGCATCAATAATTGTCTGCTTGGTACTGCCGACATCGGTAATGATCACTCCCGGCTTTAGTTCCAATTGCGCTAAGTCATGCAGGTCTTTGACAATTGCCGATACGGGCCCGGCAAGAATAATAAAATCAGCCTGATCAGCTTGGTATAGATTGGTCCCCGCATCATCAATCAATCCCTGCTCAATGGCAAAATCCAGCGTTGCCGTGGAGATATCGCTGCCCACGATACGATATTGAGGATGTTTTTGGCGAATTGCCCGAATCAGCGTGCTGCCGATTAAACCCAATCCTTTGACAAACACCGTCGTCATGCCAGACCGCCTCCTAAAAGCTTTTGCAGATCTTGGAAAAACTTAGGGTATGAAACACTGACCGCATCCGCATGCGCGAGCCGCAGCGGTTGGGGAGCCTTTAATGCCGCAATCGCGTCCATCATACCAATGCGATGATCACCATAGCTATCAAGCTGATCGTTGTTAATTGCCCATTCATTTCTTCCCTCAATGATCATACCGTCTGCGAGCTCTTCAACTTGAACGCCTAATTTACGCAGCTCAGCAACTACGGTTTGAATTCGATCCGTTTCTTTTACCCGCAGCTCTTCAGCTCCACGAATCGAACTGGTTCCATCAGCACAAGCAGCCAACAGCGCGACTAGCGGCAATTCATCGATCACTGCCGGAATATCTTCAGCCTCGATTTGAATCGGCTTAAGCTGACTTGTGGCAATCGTAATATTGCCCAATGGCTCGCCCTTAGTTGGTAGTGCTTCGATCTGTAGGTCAGCGCCCATTTTCTGCAACACATCGATAATTCCAGTTCGAGTTGGATTTAGATTCACCCGTTCCAACTTAATCTTTGAATCAGGAACGATTGCCCCGGCTGTCAAGAAAAAGGCAGCCGAAGAAACGTCACCTGGCACCTCGACCGTTTGCCCTGTCAACTCCGGCTGTGGCATAACATGAATCGTTTTTTGATCAGCTTCCGTTTCAATTTCGGCGCCAAATTGCCGTAGCATGATTTCGGTATGATTTCTGGTTGGCAGTTTTTCAATAATCGTTGATGGCGTATCGGCCTGTAATGCGGCAAAAATCAATGCGCTTTTGACCTGCGCGCTGGCCACTTGCATTTGGCAGTCGGTACCATGCAGCTTTTGACCATAAATCACTGCCGGCAGCGTCCCGTTGTCCGTTAGCTCAACCTGGGCCCCAAAATGGCTTAATGGCTCACTGACCCGTTTCATCGGGCGTTTTTGCAATGAGGCATCTCCAAAAAGTCGCGTCTCAAAGTCACGGCCTGCTAAAATCCCCATCAACAAGCGCGTAGTCGTGCCAGAATTCCCCATATCCAGAGGCTGTGCCGGCTTGTTTAGTGCATCGATTCCATTGCCGTGAATAACAACGGTCCCCCCATCACGTTCGCTTTTAACGCCCATATCATTAAAAGCCTTTAAAGTCGACAGACAATCATCGCCATCCAAAAAATGATGAATTACCGTTTCTCCCTTACTGATTGCTCCCAGCATGACCGCGCGATGTGAAATACTTTTATCGCCAGGTACCGTCAATGATCCATGAAGCCCGTGTGGGGCCGTGGCAAGTTCTTTCATGACGTTTCCTCCTTTAGTATTCGCGCATTTCCTGACGCCAAGCGGCCACTTCAGCCTGCAGACGTTCCAGGCTGGAAGCTTCAAACGCATCCGCAATTGCCTTGGCCAGCTCGATGGCAACGACATTTTCAACGACCAAAGATGCCGGCACGATCGCGGTCGTATCAGAACGCTCAACATTGGCCTTAACTGGTTCATGATTGGTTACGTCAACTGTCTGCAGTGGTTTGTATAAAGTTGGAATTGGCTTCATGGCCGCGTTGATGATAATTGGCATGCCATTGGTCATCCCGCCTTCAAAACCGCCCAAGTGATTACTCAAACGTGAGTAGCCGGTTTCTTGATTCCAACTGATTTCATCCATTACCTGACTGCCCAGCCGGACTGCATTTTCAAATCCGTCACCAATCGAGACTCCCTTCATGGCATTGACTCCCATTACTGCAGCTGCCAGCTTGCCATCTAATTTGGTGTCCCAACTGACGTGACTGCCTAAGCCAGCAGGTACGTTTTCCGCAACCACGCGGATAATCCCGCCTAACGTGTCGCCATTGCGCTTGGTTTGGTCAATCAATTGATGAATCGCCTCAACTTTGGTGTTGTCAATGATTCTTAAGTCATTTTGGGCAATCAGCATTTCAATTGCCTTGACGTTATCAGGTTGTTTGCCGCGAGCATCGATAAAGCCAACCTGCTGTACATAGCCAATAATCGAAATATCCAATGCGGCCAGCAACTGTTCACAGATGTTACCAACGGCCACGCGCATCGCCGTCTCCCGAGCTGATGAACGTTCTAGGACGTTGCGCAGGTCACGATGCCGGTACTTCATGCCGCCAACCAGATCCGCGTGCCCAGGTCGTGGATGGTTCACCTTGCGTACGGTATTTTCTGGCGTAGCTGGTGATGTTGGATTCATGATTTCCGACCAATGTGCATGATCGCGGTTTTTGACTGTCAATGCAATTGGTGAGCCCAATGTTACGCCATGACGGACGCCACCAACAATTTCAACCGTATCATGTTCAATTTTTTGGCGGTTGCCGCGTCCATAGCCTCCCTGGCGAGCAGCCAGCGCCTGGTTGATTTGCTCCACATCCAAGTGCAGGCCTGCTGGGATACCTTCTAAGATTCCGGTCAGCTGTGGTCCATGCGATTCACCGGCAGTCAAGTAGTTCATAAATGTTCCTCTTTTCTAATTTTCCCGTTCCGTATTCAGCATCATTACTCCAGCTTTTTAGCTTCGTCCATAATCGTTTGGAAAATGGCTTGTATTGCCGGCTGCAACGCTTCATCATCGACTTTTGCTTTTAGCCAGTCCAAAACCGCCTGTTCTCGTTTCTCGTCTCTTATTGGCAGCTTGGCAGCCTGCTTGACTACCCCGACTTCTTTAACAATGGCGAAACGCTGCTCAAGCAATTGCACCAGCTTTTCGTCAACGGCATTGATCTGATCGCGCAGTGCGTTTAATTGTGGATTTTCCATTGGTTATCCTTTCTTTTCAGCAGCCATCACAATTGCAGCAACTAAAATTCCAATTCCAGCCATTACCAGATCCCCAGCCATAACAGCTGCCATGTTAATATCGGAAAGCATCCCAGTAATAATTGGCACCGTGAATGAAGCAATGCTGCCAAAGAAGTAGAAGACACCGGTAATCATACCACGGTGGGTTGGGTAAAGTTTCATAAAAATCGTCAGGCCAGTCTGCATAATCCCGCTAGCGGCGCTAAGTCCAAAAGTAAATGAAGCAATCTGCATCAAAAGCGACTGTTCGCTTTGCATGATCACCAGCAATGATACCAAGGCAATCATATTAACGACCAATAGCAGATGCGATTCCTTGACATTGTGTCCCAGTAAGGCAAACAGCACCAAGACGCCGGTAATTGAACCGATACTGTATAGTGAAAGTAAGAAGTGAGCAGCACCATTTGACATGTGCAGCGTTTGTTGCGCAAACATCGTGATCCACTGCGTAAACCAGATCATCAAAGCCATCGATGAGTAGCCGTAGACAACCAACGCGCCGGTCATGACTTTTTTAGCGACCCCTTTGATTTCTGGGTCCTGCTCATTAACGGCGTCACCACTGGCCTGATTAGCGGCTGGGAACTTGAGTGGCAGAATCAAGCAGAAGTTGATTGCCAACATAACAACCATCACCATGAAACTCCAGCCAAACCACATTCCTTGATTAGCCAGAATCGTAACCAGAATTGGCAAGATGAATTCACCAACGGAAACGAAGGCCTTGATTAAAATCGTGTAGGCTCCGTTGCCGCCGTTCATTTCCACGAAAGTCGTGTAAGTACCGGCATCCAATGATGAATTGGCAACCCCTGCCAGAATCGCAAAGGCGTAAGCCAGACCAATGTTTTTGGTAAGCGGCATGCCAAGGGCAAACGCCGCGTAACAAAACATCCCTACCTCAACGAAAAACTTACGACTGATCTTATCCGACAGAAACCCAGTTATCAAGTATGAGATCAAGCGTCCAATGCCGATTCCTGAAATTACGAAGGAAACGATTTTAATTGGCTGATGCCAAGCAGCTCCTAAGCTATTCATGTTTTGGGCTAAAATGATCATCCCCATTCCATGAATCAGGTAGTTAAGGTATAGGCTAACGGAAAGTCGTTGTTTAGCCACTGTATCGACTTGATTTTTTGCAATGTCCATAAGTAATCCCCCTTAGTTAGGTATTAAAAAAGTCAGCCAGTTTCGAGACGCCTGCCTCATCAATCCAGCTGACCTTCTGCACAATACTTTTATGAAGGGATGTACTTAAGGTTGGTTATTTAAAGAAGAAGTGAACTTCGTCTTTGCTGGATTTAGAGATGCCCGGCAAAGACGCGCCAAAATGCGACTCTGCTCAAGCGCTGAACGTCTTGCGTTCGTGCTTGAGCAGCACGAACGCTAAACGAAAGCATAATAAGCAAAGTCGAAATAAAACGCTTGTCGATTTTGGCATTGAAGTTCCATAATTGCTTCCCCTTTCAATAATTGGTTGCTAACATTAAAACACTCTAATCTTATCTCGTCAACCTTTAATTATAAAAAAGATTAATTATTTTTAATCCCCTGATGTTTTAGCTTTTTTGCACAAAAAATGATAGTTCAATTCTCATTTTTAACTAATCAATTACCTGAACACCTTCCGTATCAGGTTCGATTTCCAATAATGGATCACTAAGGCCTGCCTGTAAGAGCAGCTGCTTAAATCGTGGAATTCCTTGTTTGTCAATAATCGTCATAACAGTTGGTCCAGCACCGCTTAAATAGGTTGCCAGCGCCCCAGCTTCGTGTCCAATTTCGCGAATCTTGGCTAGCTCCGGTACCAGTTTGGCGCGCGGCTGCTCATGAAACTCGTCGGCCTCCATCAATTCACCAACCAGATCATAGCGATTGGCAAACAGTCCGGCTACCAAGACGTTAGCAATCGCGCTGCCATGCGTTGCCTGTTTGAGCGTCATGCTGTCTGGCAGTACGGCTCGAGCATCGGCGGTTTTTAGATTATACGAAGGAATGTAGACTGCCAGCGCGTAAGGCAGTAATGGCGCTTTAATGGCGTCAAAATGGCCATTGACATTGGTACCAATCACCAATCCCCCCAAAATTGCTGGTGCTACGTTATCTGGATGCCCTTCAATCTCACAGGCAATTGCTACTTTTTCATCATTACTCATTTGCAGCTGACCAAGCGTATTGGCTAATTCAATTCCGGCTACGATAGCACTGGAACTGCTGCCCAAACCATGAGCAACTGGAATTGCCGACTGCATTTTCAAGTGATGCGGTGTCAGATCCGGTTTGATTTTTAAGGCAGTATCAATGATCATATTGGATTCATCATGCGGCAGATCTTTAAAATCATGATCAATCACCCACTTATCGCTTGGTTCCAACACATCCAGCGTTAAATAAAGTGACACTGCCATGCCGATTGAATCAAATCCTGGACCCAGATTGGCACTGGAAGCTGGCACTTTAATCTGCATAATCATTCCCCCTAGTTTTCCAAAACCTTGTAAGCCGCATTCAGCTTAATCGAGTCGGCATTATGCAGCTGATGTTTAAGCTCAGTCAATTGACTTTGCGACAGCTCATGCGTAATGACGGCAACATGAGCAATCCCTTCATCTTTGATTGGCGACTGTACGATCTGACTGAAGCTGGCTTTAACATCCGCCATGATCTTAGTAAATTTAAGCATCTGACCAGAAACATCCGGCATCGTGAGCGAAAGATAGTATGGGTAGGAAACATCGTCCGGATCTGCCGGTACATACTCATTTTGATAAGTATTGAACGCATGACCGCTGGTGCCCATGATCAGATTCTTGACTTCTGAAGTAATATCACTCAAAACACTGTTGGCAGTTGGCAGTCCACCAGCACCTGGCCCATAAAACAGCGTGTCCCCAACGGCCTTACCGGTAACCATAACGGCATTGAACTCATTGTTGATCGTTGCCAATGGATGATCTTCCGGCACCAAGGTTGGCGCAACATCAACAAAAACACCACCATTGATAACCTTGGCTGAACCGACCAGCTTGATAACATAGCCGAGCGATTCAGCTTGACTGACATCAAAAGCATTTAAAGTGTCGATTCCTTCAGTCTTAAAGTCATCAATCTTAAGCTGCGTCCCAAAAGCAAAGTAGCTCAAGATGATCATCTTGTAGGCCGCGTCTTTACCAGTGACGTCATTGGTCGGATCTGCTTCAGCAAAACCAAGCTCTTGCGCCTTCTTTAGTGCCTCATCATATGTCCAGTGCTTTTGGTTCATCTGGGTCAAAATATAGTTGGTCGTACCATTAACGATCCCTTTAACCTCTAGAATGTTGTCGGCTGCAAAGCTGTTGACGATCGTACGCAGGATTGGAATCCCCCCAGCTACACTGGCTTCATACATCAAGTCACAGTGATTCTCGTAAGCTAGAGCGGCTAGTTCCGGACCGTATGAAGCAATCAAGTCTTTGTTTGCAGTTACAACGCTTTTATGTGCCTTTAACAGACGCTCGATATATTCTTTGGCAGGATGAATTCCCCCAATCAGCTCAACGACGATTTGAATCTCATTATCATTAAGCACTTCTTCAAATTCAGTTGTTAGTTTGATGTCAGCAGCTGCATTTTGGTGCTTTTCTGGATGACGAACCACAACTGTTTTAACTGATAGTTCACGACCAATAATATTGCGAATCTTACTCTCGTTGTTTTCAATCATTTCTAAAACACCAGAGCCGACCGTACCCAGCCCCAGTATTCCCAGTTTGACAGTTTCCATAGCGCTACTCCATTCTCTGTAGTTTTTAATTAAATCTTCATATTTATGATTGTAACATGGACTATCCATAGGCTACAATATTTAAAAGAATTCTACCAAACCACTACCGTATTAAGAATGGAGGATCACAATGAACTATCGCAGTACGCGTGGTAATGTTAAAGATGCATTAAAATCAAGTGACGCCGTTGTTCAAGGACTGGCCCCAGATGGCGGATTGTACGTTCCGGTTGACTTTCCCAAACCAGCGTACGATTTGGAGAAATTAATCCAGCTGCCCTATCAGCAACTGGCAAAGACGATCCTGCAATGGTTTTTTGATGACTATCCTGAAGACCAGCTGGCTGATGGTACAACCAAGGCCTATGCCAGTCAATGGGATGACGATTCAATCGCGCCATTGAGTCGTGAAAAAGCCGGCTTTAACTATCTGGAGCTTTATCATGGTCCAACCCTGGCCTTCAAGGATATTGCCCTGCAGATGCTGCCCCAATTAATGACTAAGGCCGTTAAGCTCAATGGGGTTAATCGTGATATCGTAATCCTAACTGCAACGTCTGGTGACACTGGAACGGCTTCAATGCGCGGCTTTTCCAATGTTGATGGCACCCAGGTCATTGTTTTTTATCCTGATGGTGGTGTCAGCCCCGTTCAGCTTAAGCAGATGCTCAGCCAACCAGGTCAAAATCTGACTGCTGTTGCCGTTAAAGGTAATTTTGACGATGCCCAAACTGAGGTTAAGCATATCTTTAACGACCATGCCTTTAACCAGCGCTTGATTGACAATGGCTACCAGTTTTCTTCCGCCAACTCAATGAACATTGGCCGGCTGATCCCACAGATTGTCTACTACTTTGCCGCTTATGGTCAGCTAGTTGAACAAGGCCAGATTAAACTTGGTGATGCAATCAACTTCACCGTGCCAACTGGGAACTTCGGTGATATTCTAGCCGGCTGGTATGCTAAAAAGCTTGGCTTACCTGTCAATAAGCTGATCTGTGCTTCAAATGAAAACAAAGTCTTGACGGATTTCTTCACAACTGGTAAATACGACCGGCGCCGGGAGTTCCACCTGACCTCTGCACCAGCCATGGACATTCTGGTTTCTAGCAACCTGGAACGACTCTTGTTTGATGTTTATGATGAAGATGCGCCAGCCGTTAAGAATTTGATGGAACAACTGCAAAACGATGGCTTTTACCAGGTCGCTTCTTCTGCTAAAGAAAAGCTGGATCAAGCGTTTGCAGCTGGTTTTGCAACGCAGACTCAGGTTGCGGGCGAAATCAAATATGTCTATGAAACCAGCGGCTATCTGATTGATCCGCACACTGCGGTTGGCTCATTTGTAGCGCGCAGCTATCAAAAAGAAACTGGTGATCAGACGCCAATGATCATTGTTTCAACGGCCAGCCCCTACAAGTTCCCAGAAACCGTCTACCATGCGCTGACTGGTCGCGATACTGACCAGCAAGGCATGCCTGCCATCAAACAGCTGCATGACCTGGTGGGCGGTGAATTAACGGCTGGAGTCAAGGAACTGTTTGATCATCAGCCACGCAAGGAATCATTGGTTGTACCTGATGAAATGGAAAAACTGATTGCTGAGGTTCTGGAGCTGAAGTAACCATCTGTATGAGATGCCCTGATCGGATTAAATCCGGTTGGGGTTTTCTATTGACAATTTTTTTGATCGTGATATTTGTTTGTTTTTTGTTTAGGGATTTTGGTTAAGGTAAATTTGTACTGTTATGTTAAGCTGGTTGGCTAATAAAATAAGAAAACGCCATCAGGATTATTACCCGATGACGTTTTAAGTCAATTATCTTAACTTGCTATTTTTCAGACTTAGCCAGCTTGGAAATCGTCCGCATAGTCTGCTGATCCTTGGTCGTACCGTAAAATTCTGCCTTACGTTTGGCGTTCAGTTGATTGACCAGTTCTCTGATTTCATGATTTTGTGCTAGTTTACGCGTTGGCAATGGAATAAAGGCATTAACGGCAATAATGGCCATTACGACCCCGATGATCCGCGCACCATAAAACGAAATATTTAAAAACAGAATCGTTACAGCAGCTACGGCAAACAGGACCGTATTAAAGTACAGCGGCCAGTGGGGATTATGCCGCTCTTTTTGACCAAGGTTAAAATGCAGATCGTATTTTTCACAGGCCAGCTTGGCGTATGAGTTCATCGTATTCCAATAAAACGCCAGGCCGACCAGTGCGATCATCCCCAACAGGTTTAACAGATCAGTTCCAACGACACTGCGCAGCGCTAAAAATACCATAACAGTAATCAAGGTTACGATATAGCCAGCTAGTAAAGGATGTCGTACGGAAAATTTTTGCATTTTAGTGCCTCCAGAATTTTGATTAGCTCTATTATAAAACCCTTTCAGTTTTTGAGCAAGCGTTTGCACATTCCGATGTATTACTTTTTATGCGTCCCATCTCTCAGCAATACTTAAAATTATTCAGCAGATCCGGTTGACAAATTAACAATCTGTTTCTAAAATGATCTTAATCAAAATAATGAAAAGTTAGTGAGAGTAGTAGCCGTCTTTTCTAATTTTAGCGAGCGTGATCTGGTGCAAGCACGCATTGGCAAATATGGCGAAATGAACTCATTGTTAAATGGAGCGGGTGCAAGCTACGTTCCCGGTTGACCACCGTTATCAGTCGTGGAGGTCATTGATTTTCAATGACGAACCAAGGTGGTACAGCGCATTAAAACGCCCTTGAGCTTTCAACTCAGGGGCGTTTTTTATTATGAAAGGATGAAATAACAATGCGAATCAATGCTGAAGATGAACGTAAATACATTCAAACCGTTTTTGATAAATTAGGCTTTAGAAAAGAGGATGGCGCCTTAATTGCTGATACGCTGGTTGATGCTGATCTGCGGGGAATCTCCTCACACGGGATCCAACGACTCTACTGGTACCGCAGTATGATCAATGATGGCATCATCGTTCCACAAAACCACGCCAAAATTTTAAAAGAACTGCCTGGCGCCGTTTTAGTTGATGCCAATCAAAATATGGGGCATCTGGCAGCCAGCCTGGCTATGGACAAAGTAATTGAAAAAGCCAAGCAGATTGGAGTCGGTATTGGGGTCGTACGCAACTCCAACCACTTTGGAATTGCCGGCTACTACGTTCGTAAAGCACTGGATGCTGGCCTTTCCGGAATTGCTTTGACCAACACGCGGCCATTGGTAGTGCCAACCAATGCCACTGAAGCATTCCTAGGATCGAACGCCTTTGCTTTCGGCTTCCCCGCCTCGCCACATCCATTTGTTTTTGATGGAGCTACATCCGTAGTTGCTGGCGGCAAGATTCAGCTGGCAGACAAAAAAGGTATTGAGCTGCCAGGCAACTGGGTCGTTGATAAAAATCGTCAAGTCGTCAAGGATCCTAAAGAAGCTGAAAGCATCTTGGCAACCGCGGCCTTTGAAGAAGAGCAAAAAGGCGGCGGTCTCTTGACACTGGGCGGCAGTGAGGTCAACTCCAACTACAAGGGCATGGGCAACTCCATCGTCGTTGAGATTCTAACCGGTATTTTAGCCCAAGGTTCCATTTCAGCTGATACCAACACGGGCAAGCACGACTTTAGCCAGTTTGTCTTTGCTTTTGATCCAGCCTTCTTTGGTGACGTTGAAACGCTTAAGGCCAATGCTACCAGCATGCTTGACCGAATTCGTCATCTTAACCATGTTCCAGGCAAGACGATTTGGGTACCAGGCGACCGCGAATACAAGAACCTGGCTGAAAATCAAAAGCGCGGCGTTGACATTGATGCCAAGACGATCGAGCAGATGCGAGAAATCGCTGATGACCTGCAGATTGAGATGCCGGCTGAAGTTTAAATCATAATAGAACGAGAATCAGTAAGGCGGATAACAACTAAGGGGCCGCTTCAAACTTAAGATAGCGTGGTTATAATTAAATCCATCAAAGCCTGCTTTTGCCTTGTAGTAATAATTAGAAAGTTAGCAAGTGACAAGTGGCATTAAACCAACTGGATAATAAACGAAGCGATCGAATCTGTCAGTCCAGTTTGGCAACAGGCTCATGCTGAAGTGACCTATAATTTCCGGACAAGAAGTTTAATGATTATAAGGGGTCATTTTATGAATAGATACAGTCCGGAATTGAAACGAGAAATCATTAATGAGTATCTTACTCGAAAAGATGAAATCAGTATCAGTGAACTAAGCAGACAACACAACATCGATCCTCGACGGGTTAGCGATTGGATTCGCGACTATCGACTGCGCGGTAAAATCGTCTCTCAACAAGGTAAGCACAGATTCAGTACTGAATTTGCCTGATAATGCCCATCCTATCATTCATTCCGATCAAGGGTGGCATTACCAGTTGCTTACTGTACCCAAAAACTAGCTGATCATCATTTTATCCAGAGTATGTCGCGAAAGGCTAACTGCCTCGACAACGCTCCTGTAGAAAGCTTCTTCCATCTCCTAAAGACTGAACTGCTTAATGGACGTCCGCTCACTCGCAACATTGAGGAATTCAAGCGCCTGGTAAACGGATATATCAACTTCTTCAATAAGATTCGTATTTTTTTAAAACAGATGGTCTGAGTTCGGTTGAATATCGGAATGAACAACTGGCAGCTTAATTTTAAAAGTTTGTCCGGATTTTGTCTTGCACTTCACAATACATTTTATTTTACCTACTATACATTGCTTTTTAAGAAAAGTAGGTAATCGCTTTTTCAAATCTGATTTATACAGTTGTGATTGCATATCATTAATGAGTAATTTAAAATCAGATAGACAGATTTAAATAAAATGTCTTTAAACTATCTGAATACATCAGAAACCGAGGAATGATAATCAAATATCAGTATTGCGAATACAATCGCGATGCTGATCATCTATGTTCTTTACAATTATCACGGGCGATGCCTTAGCCTTGGTGCTGTGCTGACTTAGCGTAGTCATATATCAATGCCGATCAACTGGCAATTGATACTGAAATCTTACTTTCCAAACCAATGACTGCTAATATGGCAGCCACTGAAAAACAACTAAAATGGCGTCATATCAAGCGTAAAAGCTTGATATGGCGCCATTTATACTTATCCCGACTGCTTGCTTTGTGGCATTAGTTTTTCCAGAATCTTGCTTGCAACCACCATCCCACCAGCCGCATTAAAGTGCAGATGATCACCAAAATCATATTCCGCTTTTAAGCCACCATGATGATCAAGCAGTACTGGATCCAGATCAGCCACCCAGTCAAATTTTCGCAACTCTTGATTGATTAACAACCGTTTAGCCTGCGCGTCTTGCAGAATTCTATTTTGCTCCTTGGCGACGCGTGGATTGAATGGCGGAATCGTGGTCATAATCAATGGACAATGTTGCGCATCAAAAATTTCTTTCAAGTGCTTGACGCCCGCCAAATACTCAGCGGGCGTGATCAGCTCATGCGTCGACTCTGCGTCAATTAACGGCAATACCAGATCATTACTGCCAATCATGGCAATGACTGGATGCGAACCTTGATAGGCTATTTCCTTGGCTCTTTTTTCCAGGGCCTGACCAAACGTTTGATAAAGCGGACCGTCTTGCGGAGCATCATGCAGCAGCCGATTGCCGGAGATTCCCGTATTGACTACCACGCCCTGTCCTAAAAGCTGCTTAATCAGTCCGGTCTCAATCATCCCCGTTTCGGCCAATGAATCACCCGTCAGCTCAATAATTGGCATTTTTTCAGCTGTCCAGACCTCTAGGCAGCTTATGCAAAACCAGCCTTTGCGTGCCTGCCAGTTATGCGGGAGACGAGGCGTTGCCGTTGTCGAATTGCTATTGATGGCATTATAAAACGTCTCATCATAAACACAGCTAAAATCAACATATGACTGGTTACACGTTGCACACATCCTAAAATAAAGCGGCTGGCCAGCAGTAACCTGAAACGGCAAGGTATCGGTTTGCGCCGTACCATGACTGGCGATGACGATTCGTGTTTGACCGCCACGTGTAATCATTTTGGCACCTTGCATTTTTTCATTGTCGCTGACTTCAAGTCGATCAAAAACCAGTGGCTCATCTCCAAAGTGGTTATGTAGCTGCAAGCGCAATCCACCGCCGCTGACCTGGGGTGTAATCTTGATTAATTGCGTCAGTTTTTTCATTTTAAAAGGCAGCCCACTGAAGTCATGTGGTAAGCGGCTGTAAGCAATCTGCCATCCCATTTGCTGGCCTCCTTTCTTCATAAAAAAGGGCCGACGCTATAACACGCCGGTCCCTACCTGCTGACCAAGGACTGCTAAATTATCGTTCAAAGCTGTTGAGAAGCAGTCGTTTGGGTGCTGGAAATTTTAATGCTGCTTGGTCAGCAGATCGACAACGTCTTTGGGATCAATCCCCACAAAGTAGCGTTGCAGATCAAGTTTTGCCAATGCCTGCTGCATGGCCTCCTGATCATATGGCTGACCCTTTAAGGCATCTTGAACGTCTTTTACGTCACCAGTGCCAAAGAAGTCGCCATAGATCTTAACATCATTAATCTTGCCGTCTTCAACTAGGAAACGAGCATCAATGGTTCCGCCATCGAAATGCTGACGTTTTTTGACTGAGAACTTTGGTGACTTGCCATATACCCAGTCCCAATTGTCATAATAGCGTTTTTCCAATTCAGAAATCGCCGCTTCATCTTCAGGCGTCAGCTGATATTCAAACTGCTTGGCCTCCTCGATCGAATCGACATGCCAGATACGTTTGATTAATTCATCTCTAAACTGCTGCGTCGTCAGATTCTGGAATTCGGGTTTCAAATATGGCTTAACGTTGGTAACGCGCGCCCGAACTGATTTAATGCCTTTTGACTCAATTTTATCTTTTGGGACGTGCAATGCAGAAGCAACCGCGCTGGTATCAACGTCATACATCAACGTCCCATGCGAGAAGGTGCGGCCATTACGGGTATACATGGCATTGCCGGAGAACTTCTTGCCATCAATCACGATATCGTTGCGACCAGTAGTTTCAGCCCCAGTTGCGCCCATGTCATGCAGTGCATCAACAATCGGCTTAACCAGGTCCTTAAAGTCGCCGAATCGAATCTCATCGGCAGGAACGACAAAGCTAAAGCACATATTGCCCAGATCCTGATACATCGCGCCGCCACCCGACAGACGCCGTGTAATCGTAATGTTATGTTCACGACAGTACTCGGCATTAATTTCTTCCATCGTGTTTTGATTGCGTCCCACGATAATGCAAGGCTTTTCGATATAAAACAGCATGAATGGCAGCTTCAGCTTGTCGCTGTTCATCAGATACTGCTCGGTTGCCAGATTGCGACGGATATCCTCACTAGGCATTGCTAAATATTGCATTCGACACCACTGTTCCCTTCATCCAATTTAAATATTGGTTGGCATTCCAAGACCCACATCTGCAGCATCCATCAGCGTTTCTGACAGTGTTGGGTGCGGATGAATCGTCAATGCAATGTCATCAATCTCATTTCCTGATTCGATTGCCAAGGTCAGCTCGCTGATCAGATCAGAAGCATCCGGCCCCACGATCTGAGCACCGACCATGACATGCGTATCCTTCATGAATACCAGCCGAACAAAGCCTTCCGTTGCCTTCATGGATACGGCTCGGCCATTAGCCATGAATGGGAACTTGGCGGTTTTGACGTCCAGGCCCTTTTCCTTGGCTTGTGCCTCGGTCAGTCCCGTGGTAGCAATCTCATTGTCCAGGTAGCAGACAGCCGGCATTGCGTGATAGTCGACGGTTGTTGGCTTACCAGCGATCGCCTCAGCTGCTACTTTGCCTTCGTAGCTGGCTTTATGTGCCAAGGCAGCTCCAGCCACGATATCACCGATTGCGTAAATGTTCTTAACGCTGGTCTGACCCTGGGCATCAACTTCAATCAAGCCACGCTTATCAAGCTTGATCCCGGCTTGTTCCAGTCCCATTTCCTTGGTGTTGGGACGACGACCAACTGAGACAACGACGTAATCGGCATCCAGCGTGTGTTCTTCATCGCCCACAGCATAGGTAACCTTGACACCATTTTCAGTCTGTTCTGCCTTCTTGGCCATCGCATTGGTAATTACGTCAATCCCCTTGGCCTTGAAGTCCTTTAAAGCAACCTTGACCAGATCAGGCTCATAGTTGCCCAGAATCGACTTGGTACCTTCCAGAATCGTTACGTGAGCGCCAAAGTTGGCAAAGGCATTGGCCAGCTCACTGCCGATGTAGCCACCACCGATGATGACCAGATCCTTTGGTACTTCCTTTAAGGCCAGAGCGCCCGTGGAATCCAATACGCGGCCCTCAAACTTAAAGCCTGGAATCTCGATTGGATGACTGCCCATCGCCAAAATTAAGTGCTTGAACGTGTAGGTCTGACCATGCTGATCATTGATAACACGCAGGCTGTGGTCGTTCTTCAAATAAGCTGAGCCCCAGATCACGTCAATCTTGTGCTCCTTAAACAGGAAGCCAACCCCATTGGTCATCCGCTTAACGACACTGTTTTTAAACGCTTGAACCTTTTCAAAGTCAAGTTTGGCATCAGTAACCTCAATACCTTGATCAGCTGAGTTCTTGGCCGTTTGATAGTTATGACCGACTTGAATCAAAGCCTTTGATGGAATACAACCGACGTTTAAGCAGACGCCGCCAAGATAGGTACTTTCGACAACTGCAACCTTTTGTCCCATTTCGGCAGCGTGAACGGCAGCCACATAGCCGCCAGGGCCCGCACCAACGACAATGGTATCCAAATCAATTGGGAAATCTCCAACAACCATTCGTGATCATCCTTCCATTAAAAGCAGTTCTGGGTCGCTCAACAGCTCGTGCAGACGGTTCATAGCCCGTTGCGCCGTCCCACCATCAATTACTCGGTGGTCGCAGGTCAACGAAAGCTTTAGAACCCGAGCAACCTTGATTTCGCCATCTTCAACAACCGGTTCCTGAACGATCTTGCCCATACCCAGGATGGCTACTTCTGGCCAGTTAACAATTGGGGTAAAGAAGCCACCGCCGATTGAGCCGATATTGGTAATGGACATGCTGGTATGGCTCATGTCGTCACCCGACAGCTTGCCGTCCTTGGCCTTTGCCGTATTAGCAGAAATCTGCTTGGCAATGTCAAACAGGCTCATGGAATCAGCATGCTTGATGTTTGGTACGAACAGGCCGCGATCAGTGTCGGTAGCAATCCCAACGTTGATGTAGTCACGGTAGACGATCTTTTCATCAGCCATGTCAACCATAGAGTTAAAGATTGGGAATTCCTTTAAGATAACCGCCAGTGCCTTGGTCATGTAAGCCATGAACGTCAGATGAACACCATGGTCCTTAGCCAGTTCCTTGTACTTCTTGCGGTGATCCCAGAGCTTGTCAACTACAACGTCTTCAAAGACCGTGATCATTGGGGCTTGTTGTACGGAGCGAATCATGGCCTTAGCCGTAGCACGACGTACCGGCGTCATCTTTTCTTCATGCTCTGGCCATGCTGGCGTAGCCTTAGGCAGTGCCGGCTGTTCTACGGAAACTGCAACGGCTGGTTTAGCCTTTGGCGTTTCAGAAGCAGCGGCTGCGGCAGGTGCAACACTAGCAGCTGGAGCAGCTTTGGCACCACCAGCCAAGAAGGCATCAACGTCCGCCTTAAGAATCTGGCCATGGTGACCGGTACCAGCAATCTTGGTCAAGTCAGCACCCTTTTCACGAGCATAACGACGTACGGCTGGCATTGCCAGTACTGGCAGTGAATGGTCTGCAGCTGCTGGAACTGGAGCGGTAGCAACTGGAGCGGCTTTAGCAGGAGCCGGAACAGGTTCTTGTGCAGGAGCAGGCGCCGTGTCGCCTTCAACGTTGCCTTGACCGGCTGCAACCTGCAGTTCAACCAGAACTTGGCCAACCTTGACGTCATCGCCCTTTTCAAAGTTGATCTTAGTAACCGTACCGTCAACTGGAGAAGGAATTTCTGAAGTTGATTTGTCGTTTTCAATTTCAACCATGTCAGCATCCTTGGCAATCGTATCGCCGACCTTGACGTGCCATTCGCCAATCGTACCTTCTGCCATCCCTTCGCCCAGTTCTGGCATCTTGAACTGATAGATTTCAGCACCGCCAGCCGGAGCAGCTGGGGCAGGATTTGATGCAGCAGGAGCAGCACTGGTCTCAGGGGCGGAACTTTCCTCTGACGCATCACTGGCGTCGTTTTTCGCTTCGGCACTGCCATCAACATTGCCTTGCCCTTCAGCAACTTCAAATTCGATCAAGACTTGGCCAACGGTAACATCGTCGCCCTTTTCAAAATTGATCTTAGTTACCTTGCCGTCAACTGGTGATGGAATTTCAGAGGTTGACTTGTCATTCTCGATTTCAACCATATCGGCGTCTTTTTGAATGGTGTCGCCAACCTTAACATGCCATTCACCAATCGTGCCTTCTGCCATCCCTTCACCAAGTTCTGGCATTTTGAATTCATATTTGCTCATTGATCTTCCACCTCGCGATTAAAAGTTGACAGTTTCCTTAACTTTGTCAACGATATCTTGCTTGTTAGGCAACCATACTTCTTCGGCATCACTGAATGGGTATGGCGTGTCAGGAGCAGCTACCCGTGCAATTGGCGCATCCAGGTATAAAACACCCTTCTCACCAATCAATGAGGCGACTTGACCACCAACGCCGGCTTGTTTTTGGGCTTCTTGAACTAAAACAACGCGACCCGTCTTCTTAACGGATGCCAAAATCGTGTCTTCGTCAAGCGGTGCCAACGTCCGTAGATCAACGACTTCCGCATTGATACCGTCTTTTGCCAGTTCTTCAGCAGCAGCCAGACTTTCTTGAACCATGTAGCCGTACGTAATAATCGATACATCAGTGCCTTCACGCTTGACGGCCGCTTTGTCCAAAGGAATGGTGTAGGCTTCATCAGGCACTTCTTCCTTGATGGAACGGTACAGTTTCATGTGTTCACAGTAGAAGACCGGATCGTCGGAGCGAATAGCAGAGATCAAAAGTCCCTTGGCATCATATGGACCACTTGGCGCAACCACGCGCAGGCCAGGAACTTGAGTCAGCAGGCCCTCAAAGCTGTCCGAGTGCAGTTCTGGCGTGTGAACACCGCCACCAAACGGAGCACGCACCGTAATTGGGAATTTGCGCGAGCCACCCATCCGGAAGCGGTAACGTGCCATTTGACCGGCCAGTTCATCAAAGGCTTCATAGATAAAGCCCATAAACTGCAGTTCAGGTACCGGACGGAATCCTTTCAGCGCCATCCCATTGGCCAAGCCGATAATGCCTGATTCAGCCAGTGGCGTGTCAAATACTCGATCTTCACCGAATTTTTCTTGCAGGCCATCAGTTGCCCGAAAGACCCCACCGTTTTTACCAACGTCTTCACCAAAGATCATTACCTTATCGTCATGAGCAAGCTCTTCGTCCATGGCAGCTGTAATTGCTTTGATCATTGTCATCTTAGCCATGATTACTTAGCCTCCTTTGCTTGATATGCATCCAACTCTTTTTGAATAGCTGGTGGTGTAACCACATATTCGTTTTGCATCAGTTCGGTAACGGTCTGCGTTGGTTGTGATTCAACTTCCTGCATTGCGTCATCGACTTCTTTGTTGGCTGCTTCAACACAAGCCTTTTCCTTGTCTTCATCCCAAAGGCCCTTGCTCTCTAGGAACTTACGCATCCGAATCAGTGGGTCCTTCTTCAGCCAGACATCTTCTTCTTCTTCAGAACGGTAACGACGAGGTACGTCACCGGCCGTGGTGTGTGGTCCGTAACGGTAGCACAGCGTTTCAATCAGCACTGGACCATTACCGGCCGTGATCCAGTCACGAGCCTGCTTGGCAACGCTGTAGACTGCCAAGGCGTCCATCCCATCAACCTGCAGTCCAGGAATCCCACAGGCAACGGCTTTTTGTGCCAAGGTTGGGGCCGCCGTCTGCGCCTTTCTTGGAACTGAAATAGCATACAGATTGTTTTGTACGAAGAACAGGGCTGGTGCTTTAAAGGCACTGGCAAAGTTGACGCCTTCATAAAAGTCACCCTGTGAAGTACCACCATCACCAGTGTAGGTGTAGGCAACGTTCTTTTCACCCTTCTTCTTGATTCCGAGCGCAACCCCAGCTGTTTGCGCATATTGAGCACCGATAATGATCTGAGGTGGAACCGCGTTTAATTCTTCGGGGTATTTGTTGCCGTTGACATGTCCCTTGCTCCACAAGAAGCCTTTCCACATTGGCAGACCGTGCTTAACCAATTGTGGCACGTCACGATAGCCGCCCAGCAGAAAGTCATCCTTGCTCATCGCAAAGTTGGAGCCCATTTGACTGGCTTCCTCACCGGCAGTTGGGGCAAAGAAGCCCAGCCGACCTTGCCGACAAAGCTTCATGGTCCGGTCGCCTAAAACTCGTGACCAAACCATTTGCTCAAACAATTCAACCAATTCATCATCACTCAGGTCAGGCATCAAATTAGAATTGACAACTTTGCCATCCTCGTCCAGAACTTGAAGCGGCTTGATTTCGGGATTGTGTTTCAATTCCTCAAAATCCAACTTTTTCATCTAGAACAACCTCCTTTAATAAACAATGAAACGCTTACAAATATAGTTTTAAACCATTTTATTTAAAAATCAAGTCTTTTTTCGAAAAAAACGAGGGAAACTTTCTCCATTTCTGGAAACGTTTTCCTCGTTGATTTTGTGAAACATTATGCAATAATGCTCATTAATTCGTGAAACATTATGCATCAGCTACCAACGAGACGATCTCCTTGTTCAGACCGGTTTCGTTCATGCCGCGATCGACAGCTTCACGCAGGACTGCAGCAGAATGAGCCATTGCTTTTTGCTCACGTTCATTCAATTGGACGTCAATCACCTGTTCAACCCCATGCGCATTGATTACGGCTGGCGTACCCAGGTAAAGATCATGGACGCCATATTCGCCATTGACATAGGCACCAACTGGTAAGACCGCATTTTCATTGCGCAAGATAGCTTTGGTAATCCGCATCAAAGCGGTGGCAACGCCATAGTAGGTTGCACCTTTGCGATTGATAATTTCGTAGGCTTTGTGACGAGTTTCATTTTCGATTTCCAATAGCCGCTCAATAGAGATATTTTGCTCTTCGGCAATCTTAAGCAGATTCTTGCCACCGATTGAGGCTGAAGAATAGGCCGCAAATTCAGAATCACCATGTTCGCCCAAAACATTGGCGGATACATCAGCTGGGCTGACGTTAAATTCCTTAGCCAATGCTACCCGCAGCCGTGCCGTGTCCAGCAGCGTACCGGAGCTGATAACCCGACTGGTTGGGAATCCTGAGATCTTTTGGACGGCATAGGTCAGAATGTCGACTGGGTTGGCAGCTACTAAAAAGATGCCGTTAAAGCCGGACTTAACCACGTTTTGCGTAACATCAGCCATGATCTTAAGGTTCTTGTTGATCAATTGCAGCCGGGTTTCGCCAGGTTTTTGGGCAGCCCCAGCACAGATTACAACCAGATCAGCATCGCGGCAGACCGAGTAGTCCGCTGACTCAACCTTTTTTGGCGATGTAAAGACCGTGGCATCCTCAAGGTCAAGCGTGTCACCCTCACCCTTGCTCTTGGTGTGGTTGATAATGGCAAACTCTTCAGCCAGTCCTTGTTGAACCATGGCAAACGCGTAGGCAGAGCCGACTGCGCCATCACCAATCAGCACGACTTTTTGTTGTCGATAAGACATAATGTGATTCTCCTTTGCTTATTTCATGAACAGGTTGACATACAGTGGCACTAAGATGTCCATTGCCAGTGATACGACAACGACGGCAACTGAAGCCATGGCACCTTCAATCGAACCCAGTTGCAAAGCCTTGGCAGTACCAACCGCGTGACCGGCTGAACCCAGTGCCAGACCATTGCCGACCCGTGACGTCTTGTTAAGGCGGAAGACCTTGATTAAGAAGTTGGCCAAAGCGTAAATGATAACGGCGTTGATGATACATGCCATGGCCGTGATGGCAGGATCACCACCGACACCTTTAGCAATTGGCATGGCAACGGCGGTCGTAGCAGCTTGTGGCATCATTGCAGCCGTTGAAACTCGTGACAGACCAAACAGCTTGGAAACCATTTGAATCCCAAACAGTGAGATGAAGCCACCGACAAACAGCGTCAAAACGATATCGAGCCAGTACTTCTTAAAGATATCGTTACGCCGGTAAAGTGGAATGGCAAATGCCACCGTAGCAGGATTTAAGAACCAGAAGATGATATTCCCACCCGGCAGGTAGTACTTCGTGTAAACGGCAGCCGTCGTAGAACCGATTCCCTTGGCCCAGATTGCCAAAACCGCAATCCCAAAGACCATGCCGACCAAAAGCGGCGTGAACAAGAAGAACCCATGACTGATCTTAAACAGCCACATTCCCAGCAGATAGCCAACAAGCGAAATAAAGATACCAGTATATGGTAGCATTAGTGATTGAGTGAACATGCTTAAAACATTTCCTTTCCTATTTTATAGCGTTTAGTGAGCTAATTTTTGTGAGGCGTTTTTTACTGGCGCATCTGATTTCTTACTCAAGCGTCCATGCAGCTTAACGAAGAAGTTACCAACGTAAGCAATTACGACCAGCAAAATGATCGTTGAGATGATGATCACGCAGATGTCTTGCAGACCTTCTTTTCTCATCAGACCCAGACTGCCTGCCAGCTGAACGCCAGATGGAACGAACAGGAATGCGATCAAGCTGATCATAAAGTCACCAAATTTTTCAACCTGCTCCAGTTTAACGATATGAGCTGCCAACAGAATGTAGAGCAATACCATCCCAATCAGTGGCGTTGGTACTACGAAGCTGGCTGGAAACAGATCCGAAATGAATTGTGACACAAACAGGATGGTACCAAAGATACCCATTTGAACCAAAATTGGTGCGGCCTTTTTTTCTTCTTGCTTGGTCGCAGTCTGCTTTGCTTTCTTATCCATGTTACTTTTCCTTCCCTCAAATCAATCCGAAAATATCATAAAAAATAATTGCAGTTAATCTTATTTAAGATGGCCACCTTTGATATCGATTACACAATGTATTGTAGTTAACTTTGGTGATTTTGTGTTAAATTTCACATTGATTGACCCAATTTCACCGTGAAATGCCTTTATCAGCCGCTGAGATGCCCTGAGGATTCTTTTTTGACAAAATAAAAAGCACTGAATGCATTATCTTAACATTCAATGCTTGTGCAAATATTAGACAATTCGAGTTACTGCAGTCCGATTGCCTTCTTGGTTTTAGCCACATATGACCTACTGACTGGAATTTTGCTGCCGTCTTTTAACGTTAATTCGTAGGTGTGATTAAAACTTGGCTGCATCTCATCAATTTCATCCAAATTGACGATAAATCCCCGGTGTATCCGCATAAAATGCCTTGGATTCAGCAATTGGGCGATACTCGTCAAGGTCTGGCGGCTGATCAACAGCTTGTCGTTTCTAAGATGCAGATGCGTATAGCCTCCCTGGGTTTCGATGTACATGATGTCACGTTTTTGGATCACCATTGTTTTGTCATCAATCGTGATCGACAGTCTTGGATTTTGCCAGGCTGCCTGTTCAGCAACATTTTCTGCTTGGTCGGCGATTCCTCGAATCTTGGCAACCCGGGCAACGGCCTCGTTGATGCGCTCGGGGTCAAACGGCTTGAGAATATAGTCAACGGCAGCCTCATTAAAGGCATCGACCGCATAATTGTCATAGGCGGTTGCAAAAACGATTGCTGGCGGCTGCGGCAGCTTTTTCCAACGTCTAGCCAGCGCCATCCCATTGCCGTCATCCAGCTTGATATCCAAAAATACCAGATCAGGCTGATTGGCATTGACCTTTTGATCTGCCATCATTACCCCATTGGCCTCGTCAATCTCATTGATCAGCACATTTTCCTTCAATAAATAATGCAGTTCATTTCTGGCTAACGGCTCATCGTCAACAATCAGTACTTTCATCGGTCGCCACTCCTTTCAGATTGGGTTTTTGTTCAGTTTGTGCATAAGGGATCAAAAGCGAGATTGAAGTACCCGTTTTTCCGGTAATGATCTGCACTTTGGCACTATCGCCATACAGACCTTTTAGCCGCGCGTTTAGGTTCTGCAAGGCCGTACCGCTGCCGTGCTTGGAATTAATTTTTTCTTTACCCAGCTTATCAATCACGTTAGGATCGATACCCTCACCATTATCGGTCACCCGAATCTCTAGATATCTGCCTGACCTGGTAATCCAAATATTGATGATGTTACCGGTCTTGCGGTTGCCGAATGCATGGTGAATTGCATTTTCAACCAGTACTTGAATTGCAAATGGCGGTACCAATACCTGATCATCAACGCTGCTAAAGAATTCCACGTCATACTTATCGGGAAAGCGCGTCTGTTCCAGGTTTAAATAGGCCTTAACATGAGCTTCTTCTTGCTTGAGCGGAATTTTGGACTGATTGGCACCCAACAGATTGGAGCGGAAAAACGTACTCAGCTCACGCAGCAAAAAGCGCGCCTTTTCACTATCAAACCGAGAAATTGCAATAATCGTATTGATCGAATTGAAAAAAAAGTGTGGACTGATCTGAGCTTGTAATGATTTAAGCTCGGCATCCCTAAGCAAACCGGCTTGGCGCTCTTTTTCGCCCAAAACGATCTGAGTGGCCAAAATTTCACCCAGGCCCTCACCGGTTTGAATCTCAACCGGCGTTAATTTCCAGTTTTCCGTAAAGTACAAGGTCAAAACACCTAAGACTCGACCACCAAGCATCATCGGAATCGCCATTCCTGCCTGTAATGGGCAGCGCAAATTTTGACAGCCGATCTGAGCGGTATTATAAACCAGCTGCGTCTGTTTTTCTCGTAAAGCTCGCTTAACGAAATTCGGTACGTTATCTTTCGGCATGTCTTGGCGATGATGGTCGCTGCCGGCTCCTGCAAAGGCGAGCGTTTTTTCACCGTTGCCGATACCGACCGCATCAAAATCAGTATATGCCAAAATTAATCTAGCCACTTGTTTGGCCGACTCTGGCTGCAAACCGTGACGAAATGCCGGTAAGGTTCTAACGGCCAGTTTCATCACCGAACGTGTCTGAACAGCCCGCGTGTCGACTTCTTGACGAAAATAAAGTGATAAGATCATCAAGAAAAATGCCGTCCCAACAGAGCTGATCACGATCATTGGCAAGGCGATAAAACTAACCAGCTTCAAGTGTGTTGGACTAAACAAACCAACAAACACCATCTGAATTGACTCCATTATTAAACTGATCAAGAAACCTTGCCAAGGCGGCATCACGACAAAATGCCGCCGATCCTTGCGATAAAGCATCCCTGACAAAACCCCGATCAGAGTCGAGCTGATAATGTAAAACCATGCATCACTTGCCCAGCCTTCCATCATCGTCCGGTGCGCACCCGCAACCAGACCCGTGATGCCGCCAACGCTTGGCCCACCAACGATACCGGCGACTGTAACCGCCAGAATACGGACGTTGACCACTGAGTAACCTGGAATCACGTGCCAGAGAATGGTTTCGCGCATAATATGATTATTGGGATCAATTTGGATACCCAGCATGTTTGAGATAATTGCAAACGCCGAAAAGATCAAGGTCAGCTTGAAGCGATCGGCGGGTGTCGATTCCAACAGCAATTTGCGGAAGGGACGTATATTGACCAGGATGAAGGCCAGCAGAACAATCAGTCCCACACGCTCAGCCGTTAGAAAAGCTAGTTCTCCCATAAATTCACTCCTTAAATCTTGCTCATCCAGTAACTTAATATACCACATCCTTAGTGATAGACTTAACAAGAATTTGTTATTACTATGTATCTATGCTTGATTAAACCAATTCAAATCCGCATAATATTGATATTTTTAAACGGTCCTGTCTAAATTATGATGGCATTCAAAGTATTTGCCAACTAAAAAGCATGACCCGGAACATTCCAGATCATGCTTTTTGCGTTGTTTATTTGGTAATGTCAGCACCAAAGTACTTTTGCGAAAGCTTCTTGACCGTGCCATCCTTTTGCAGCTTTTCTAAGGCCTTATTATATTGCTTCTGCAGTGCCGTTGACTTCTTATTGAACATGGCTGAAACCTTAACCGGCTTAGCCTCATCAGACACATCAATCATCTTCAATCCCTTGGTGCTGTGCTTTTTAGCGTAGACGTACCAAGCTTCACGACTGTTGATCATTCCATCAACACGACCTTGTTTAACCATATCCAGACTGCTGGTAAAGTCGCTGCTGTCAACCGTAGTCCCGCCAAACTTTTTAACCAGTGTAGCGTTGTTGGTACCGACCCCGGCAGCCATTTTGTGGCCCTTGATTGACTTGAGGTTTTTAAGTGAGCTGTCTTTTTTTACAATCAGTACAAAATGCGATGAGATATATGGATCCGAGAAAAGGTACTTCTTTTGACGTTCTGGCGTTTGCGCAATGTTGTTCATTACAACGTCAAACTTCTTGGCCCCCAAACCGGCAATCAAAGAATCCCACTTGGTTGGCACGAACTTGGCCTTTAAGCCCATTTCTTTGGCAACGGCTTTGCCAATCTCTACTTCAAATCCTTGCAGCTTGCCGTCCTTACGATATGAAAACGGCGCATAGGTACCTTCCAGACCAATCGTCAGCGTATCAGGCGTTTTTAATTCTGATTTTACTGAATCAGCATGGCCAATCGTTGCTCCAACTGCAGTTCCGAATACCAAAGTAGCTGCCATTAAGGCAATCTTTTTCAAAATTTTCATATTAAATCCCTACTCTTTCTTTTTGTTATTCTTCCAATTCTTCCATCGTCATCGCCGCAATAAAGTGGCGGATCCGCTCATCTGGATTATTCGGCGCAAAAAAGCCTGCTGGATCACCGTCGTATTTAATCGTGCCATCTTCAACAAAAACAATCTTATCGGCAACGCGTCTGGCAAAGACCATATTATGCGTTACGATGATCAGCGACTGATTCTCTTGTGCCAGCTTAAGCAAGACCCGCAAAACCTCCAGCTCCAGTTCCGGGTCAAGTGCTGAGGTTGGCTCATCCAACAAAACGTAGGCCGGCTTCATTGCCAAGGCACGAGCGATTGCGACTCGCTGGGCCTGACCGCCAGAGAGCTGTGCTGGATAGGCATTGGCAAAATCTTTAAGGCCGACTTTTGCCAATAATTCCATGGCTGTCTGCTCAGCTGTTTCTTTAGGCAGCTTTAATACTTGTCTAGGACCTTCCGTTATATTTTGTAGAACCGTCAAGTGCGGAAATAGATTGTAGTCTTGAAAGACCATTCCCGTTTTTTGCCGCAGCGCCAGTTTTTGCTTGCGACTGACATTTCTTTCAAAATCAAGATGCAGCTCGTCAAAATCATAGGTTCCGCTGTTAGGCTGCTCTAGTAAATTCAGCGAGCGCAGAATCGTTGACTTGCCTGATCCAGAAGGGCCAACCAAAACCGTTGTCTGTCCAGCCGGAAATTCCAGATCAATGTCTTTTAAAACATGCTTGTCGCCAAACCACTTGTTGATCTTTTCAATTTTCATACATGCCTCCTATTGATCTGGGGTCGTTTTGGCCAGCGTTTTTTCCATCCAGGCCTGTAGTTGAGACAGTACGGTCGTAAACAGTGCATAGATCAGGGCCACAATGATGTACATCAAAAGTGGCTCATAGTTTTCGGCCGTAATCTGCTGCGCCACGGAAAACATTTCGGCAATCGTGATTGAAGCAGCCAACGACGTATCCTTAACCAGACTGATAAACGAGTTGGCCAGTGGCGGTAAGGCAACCCGTAATGCCTGTGGCAAGATGATGCGCCACAGTACCTGCACGCGTGTCATGCCGATTGATTCCGCTGCCTCCCATTGACCCTGGGGAACGGAGGCAATCGCTGCCCGAATCGTTTCAGATGCGTAGGCACCAGTATTAAGCGAAAACGTAATTACGCCGGCCGTGAATGGCTTGAGCTGGATACCATCTGGAAAGGCTCCTGGAATGACCAGGTGCGGCAAGCCGAAGAAAACAATGAACAACTGCACCAATAAAGGCGTCGAGCGAAACAGCCAGACATAGAAGACTGCGATCCCTTTGAGAATCTTAAACGCGCCTTTTTGCCTGGATAGACGAATCAATGCCACCAGCAGTGCGATGATCAAGCCAAAGAAAAACGACACCAGTGCCAACGGAATCGTATATTTAAAGCCAGCTGCCAATAGTTCTGGCAGCGAACCTTGAATCGTATGCCACATATTATTCCTCCTTGAGTCATTATTTTAAAAATGTTGCTACCAGTCTATTAAAAAAGCGCAGTCGGGATTTTCCTGGCTGCGCAAATGCTGGTCCAGTCGCATTCAGTCGATTAACTGAGCAACGACAAAGAGCGGACAGCCTAAGCGCGGTCCGCTGCAACACAGATGGTTGGTCAGTGAATTAAAATTTGCCATTGCCAATTTCTCCTTTGAAAAAGTTAGTAATTGTATGATAACTTACTAAAAATAAGTTGTCAACCAAAAAACCAAAAATAAAACTGACATTGGCAAAAACCGATGTCAGTTTTATTAATTAGTCAAAACTATGCAATGCTTCCATAATCATTTCAATAAAACGCTGTCGATTGATGCCCAGCATAACCTCGGTATTTTGCGGTTTGCTGGTCAGCTGATAGTAGTCGCAGACCGTTTCGCCGCGCGTCAGTTCACCGGTCGTTTCAACGTCAACGTTCATTTTTTCGGTTTGGAACATTTCTGGTTCAATCAACCAGGCAATCGTGCAAGGATCATGCAGCGGCGCGCCTTGAAAGCCCCACTTCGGATTTTCATGATAGCGCTCAAAAAAGCTCAGCAGCCCATAAAATGCCTGGCCAACCGGATTCTTAATCTGTTTTAATGCCTCGATTTCTGGTTTTAGAATCTGTGCCTGGTGCGTAACGTTTAATGGTGCCATCACCAATGGAATCCCGAAATTCATGACAATCTTGGCCGCCTCAGGATCAACAAAAATGTTGAATTCTACGCTGGGCTGCCAGTTTCCAAGCCCCATGGCTCCACCCATGTAGACGATCTGATCAATCTTTGCCTTGGCCAACTCAGGATACACTCGCAAAAAAAGCGCCGCGTTGGTCATTGGACCCGTGACTACCAGTGTCACCGGCATTGAACTTTCATTAAGCGTTTTGGCAATCAATTCAATTGCAGTTAGATCAACTGGCTGAAAATCCGGCTCAGGCAGCGGATAGCCGTCCAGACCGCTTTCACCATGCACCTCACCGGCAGTTTCCAGTGGCTTGACCAACGGCGTCCGATTCCCGCCAGCAATCGGAATGTCTTCTCGACCTAACAGCTTAAGCATCCGCATGGCGTTATTGAGTGTCTTATCAGGCGTTTGATTGCCAGCTGAGGTAGTAACGGCCAGCAGCTCAATTTTAGGCGAGGCCACCGCCAGCATCATTGCCAAAGCATCATCATGACCAGGATCGCAATCAAGGATGATTTTTTTCGTCATAAATTTTCCTGCCTTTCCATATCCAATAAAGCGTTTTCATCAATAAAACTAGTATAACATTTTACCTAATGACTTCAAATCCCCAATTTAATTTTTAAAATTTGCTTTGAAAGTCAAAGAATCCTTGATTTAACAAGGCTTTTCAACAGTTCGATTTCCCATCAAAATATAATAATTTTTTCGTGTTAAAAGGCTTGATTTTTAGATCTATTCAGATAAAATACTATCTCGTGAGTAATCGAAAAAAGCTTCTTTCGCTTTAATAAATTTTAGGAGGCATGAAACGTGACTTTGCGCAGCTTTTTCAAATATCACCATAATCAAAAAATGATCGAACGTCTGGCAGTTGAACTGTCGGAAGTAATCGAGCGGCGGCATTTGGATTCCGTACAAAGCGCGATCGTCTACGTTCAAGATCATGCTTTCTTCCCTAACGACCGCGACTACCAAGTCAAGCTGCATATTGACGACTGCATGGCCATGGATATTCTGCCGCTGGTTGAAAAAGAAACGACCACGGTTTGCCAAAGCCTGGCCAAGGCACGCTAATCAAAAACCCGTTGCTAAGCAAAATGCTTGGCAACGGGTTTTATTTGTCAGCAGCATAAACTGGACTGTTTACTGGTTCCAGTATCGATGTCTCTCTGTTATCACAGACCAAAAAAGCTTAAATTAGGATATGGCGATTCTTGGCCGGCAGAGTGTGAGGGTTAGCAGTGAAGTAATCAATAAAGTCCATCGTCTCCTGCTTGACTTGAGCACGCGTCATGATGTCCAACACCTTGACACCGCCGATCATGTTAAAGTGCTTATTGATATAGGAATAGGTCTCCTTAACGTTTTTTACCCTATCGCGTCGGGCATAGATGCCTTCCACGATTCCCAACGCGATATCTTGATTGTTAGTCAACTTGCTGGCAAAGAAACTAATTGCCTTGCCTGATATATCCAACTCGCAAAAGAAACGAATCAGCCAGTAAGGATCAGTATCCACATTCTGCTCATCATACAGTCGCTTGCCTACCCACCAGTATTTTGAAAGTCGTTGTGTAAGCTGCGCCCGAATGGTACTGCCATAAAAGAATAGATAATTTTTGATGTGCTGATCAAAATTTTGATGATTGGCCACCTGCTTAAGACTGGCCAATAAGTAATCAAGGTAGACCGTGTTAAGCATCGTAAACCACATTTCTTCCTGGGTGGCCTGAACCGGCGTCAGCCAATTCAGCGCACTATAGACGGCAATGGTATTATGGACCTCGTCGCCTGGCTTTAACAACTGGTATTCAAATTCATGGTTGATCTCGTATACTTCATCATTTTCAAACAGCTTTTGAATTGCTGCTCGATCAAAATTGCGATAAAGGTCTAGGTATTTTTCATCAAAATCGCGTTTGAATGCTTCTAAAAATTCGTTCGTACACATTCGCAGCTTAGTCTTCATCCGTCGTCAACCTTTCTATTTCGTCAAACGCACGATCCAACGGCATTTCGAGTAGCACCTGCGCAACTTTTAGCGATAGACTGGGATCTTTGTACAGATCCTCGACTTCAAAATCATTAGCCTGCATCTTTTTTTCAATCACCTGATACCAGCGCTTGTCAGACAATTCCTCAGCTCCCGGCTGGGCCATAAAGTTCAGCAGCTGCAGCAATGCCGGCATAATCACGATACTCAGCGAGGTATTGGGAAGATCCTGATCCCGAACATACTGTTGGTAGATCTTTTCTGGCAGATAGATATAAACGACATCCCCGTCATTATTGACTTTCATTTCTTTATCTTTATGCGAGGTTACCTTCATGATTGAAGAGATGTTTTGGAAACTGTCAATATCAGATACGTCCAAGTTGATCGTAAATGATACCGCCAATGGGTCGCCCGGCTCCAAATCCGGAAAAACATAGCCCGGCCCGTACAAATCAGGATTTACGCTGGCATTCCGCAAGCCGATGATTGTATCCTTAGCCAATAAAAATCCGGTAATTTCCACTTTTTGACGCAAATAACGCGGATCAATCTCAAATGCAATCTGTGTTTTGCCAGGCTCAACCGGAATCAGCCGCCGAAAAGCCGCACGTGAATTTTCAATATGCAGATAAAAACCGGCTTTATCCAGTTCAATCTGCTCATTCAGCACCTGATCATGCAGCTCAAAATCCGCATATAAGACTGCATTTTTAAAAGGTGTTGCATCCTCAAGACGGTAGTGCACGATAAAGCTTGAATCAGCCTGGTAGTCTGGATCGTTGATTGACAAGACTGGGTAAGGATAGATGCTATTCACAATGCGCATAGACTTCCACCTCCAGTTTCAAGCGCGAATTCCGATTCAAAATCATTTCAATCCGGTGCCACTGCCCTTTTGCCAGCTGATCAAGATAAACACTGTTAAAGCTGGTTCCTAGCGGTGTGCCATCTGCTAAGGTGGCGGCTTTTACACGTACAATGTCTTTATTGCCTGAATCGCCCACCACATTGATCCCAATCCGTACCTGGTCAAGTGACTGGCCAGGATTAATCAGCAGATTATAGCGACCTTGATGATAGTCTGCTTCAATACAGCGATAGGTAACATTGCCGATCAGCTGCCGTTTTACATTGATTTTAGCATACTGATCATTGTCTTTATCAGGAGCATGACTGCCGGGCCGATTGCCAAATGCGGTATCGTTTGAACCGCCAATGCCGCCTCCTTCACCGCCATCATATCCTGAGCCGCTGGTTTCACCATCCTGAACGCCAGTAGCACCAAATTCATCCAGATCATCACTAAACTCAGTCTCGCTGGCCCGCACTGGACTTTGATCGCTTGTCTGTGGCTGGGCTTCTAGTTTAACTTTGGGACGATTGCTGCCTTTTTGTTTCAGCTGCGCCTTGGCACCTTTAAAAGCATTTAGATCATCCGGCAAAAAGCTGCTGACACCAAACGCATCAACCTGTTCTTCGATCTTTTGCTCATATTGATTTTTAATCGTGGTACTGATAAAACGACGAATACTTCTTAAAAACTTACCCATTTTCTTTGGATCCGCGGCTCGCTTTTCGGACCATTTGTCGTGATTAGGATTTTCCAATTCCTTCAACAGCTGATTGATTTTTTCGCCATTGGCCCAAAATATACCTGAAAATTGAAGCGTGGAACTGATTCGATTCTGTTCATATATTTTCATCCCAACTTCACGCGTCATCAAGACTCGACGATTGTTAGCCTGCGAGCAGTTCGAAGTCAGCAGCACCGCATCGCCATCCGGTACCCCGTAGTCTGTCAATCCTTGAAGCGAAAACTCACAGTGGTCGGGATCTTCCAAAACATTTAAATAACAGAAGGCATCTCGATACTTCTTAGCCAGTCGTTTATCTTGCTGCAGATCATCCAGAATCATCTTAGCAGCCGGATAGTCAATCGTTTCGCCATCAACTTCAACCACCAGCCGATTCTTATAGAGCGAGAATAAGAAGTTGTCGACGATCGAACGCTTGATCTGTGTCTGCCAGTCACTCAGCAGACTGCGGTTAAAGCCAAGAACGTAGATGTCCGTACCGGTTTCTTGACGAGGGTGTTTTTGATCAAATGGCAGATCGGTATCAAAAGGCTGTTTACCGCACGCGCCAAAATAACCCGTACCCTGAGTAATATTTTGTTTGGCCTCCCGCAGCTTATAGGAAACGAATTTCATCACACAGATTGAACGATGCCCATCAGCTGCCAATGAGTTATAGCCAACCATTCGCAGATCACTGACGGCAAATGGTGCTCCCTTACCGATTCCAAATGAACCAGCCGAAGAATCGTCTTTTTTGATTGACGACCCCGCCTGTTCAATCAGCGATTGCCAGTTTTTATTCAACAGCCCCGTCGTTTGGTAGTCACTGATTTTTAATACCGGAATCGTTGGCTGACTCAGTGTTTCTGCCATCCGTTTAAGCATCTGTTGCGTCTTTTTCTCTTGAGTCCACTCTTTTTGCGCGGCTGGCAGGATATCGTCACGTAGTTGCTTAACGTTTGGCAGCTGTTCAGTAGGCAGATCGAAATATTGAAATGCAACTTTTACCGGCTCCTGGCCGGCTGCTGCATCAAGCGAGTTTTGACATATCTCGCGAGCCAATGAATCCAATGGTTGGTCGCGAAACATTTCCAAAGACGCATTGGATCCTGATTCCATCTGCAGATCTTGACCATATGGGAAGTACCATTGATCAGGATTCATTTTTGGTTGATTATGACTAGAAAATAATCCCATACTCATTCCCTCGATTCTTTTTATTGCAGCTGATTTAGCCAGACTGTTTTTGCAATGCTATAATCAAGGCGTCAGCAAGTTTTATTATTCAATTTTCTTGTTGACTGATTTTAACGGCGGCGTTTAAACCGGCTGCAAGGATCATTTTTTCAAGGCGTCTCAGCGATGAGGTGCCTTTTTTATTTGAATTGATAATAGTAATCGTCAAGTACGTATGTCTTAACCGGCTTAATATGCAGTTGGTATTTTTCGACCAATTCTGCCAGCTGCTGTCCATCAATCAAGGTAACCGTATTACTGCCTTGATAAGCTTTGAACTCGGCCTGAGCGGTAAAATGACTGGTCGTGATAAAGATGCCGTAATCCGCGTTAAAACTTGCCATCACGCCTTTGAACTTATCGATTTCTGGTTCTGAAACCGGCTGTTTGCCATAGCGTTTACATTGGATAGCGACACGGCTGGTACGAAAATCATCCGCCATGAAATAGCCAAATCCGTCAATACCATGATCGCCAGTTAGCTTGATGCCGCGCTCTTTATCCAGTTTGACGCCCATCTTAGAAATCAGCAGTCGCGAAAAGCTTTCAAACTTGGCTGGACTAAATTGCATCAAACACTTAAGCAGATCCGCTTTCCAATCCGCGTTTCGCAGGTCCTGTGCCTCAGAAGCTCGCGTAATCGTTATTTGTTTCGGCTGCTGATGAGGATGCCGTTTCAAATCATGCTTAGCTTCATAGTCAGCCAGATTTTGACGTCTACCCAGATCCGTTGTGACGATATCTTCACCGACTCGGGGCTGCTCAATATACCCAAACTCATACAGGTCTTGAATTGCAGCGGTAAAATCCTCCATAAACGGTGTATGGCGATGCTCATCTTTACCTGCGTAAACATCCTCATAGCGCAGCCCGTCATACTGATTTTCAGCAATCGTTTTGCGAATCATCTCGCGACTGGCTGAACCTCCCAGATCTTGCAGTGCCATTAAGATTGCTTTATCTACATATCTTTTCTGATACATCAAACCGATCCGACCTTTTACTAAAAATAAATATACATATACCAATTTTAACTGAAATCTGCCAGGCTTGACATAGTTGACGGCAAATATCTCGGATAAAATCTATTCAAATTGACGTTCAAACGTAAGCTCACCTTGTAATGCAGCTATCTTGAGCCTAATTGAATCATTTTTCCATCCGATTTAGACCATTATTCGCCAAAAACTGCTATCATAAAAAATAAGATCATCTATCGGAGGCAGATCATGACTGAAAACTATATTCGCGACTACATGCGCTTGGCCTATCAAGAAGCCGTCAACGTGCAGCGGCTGTTCGTTGATGCCATGAAGTCAACCGGCGTTAAGGAACGGCTCTGGGCTCATCTGGATGCTTTTCAGCGCAACGTCAATACGATGAATGAATTTATGTATCATACCAGTGAGGTTGAAAACGCCGCTCAGTACGTAAAGTTTTTAGAACAAGCCAAGCTGTTTCGCCAATTAGTCGATGAAAAGCTGAAAAATCACTCTTACACTAAATCCGATCGCGATAAAATTTATGATGCGGTGATGGCATTAGACAGTGCCATGCCACTTGCACTATAAATCCATGTCTCTATCAAAAAATCGCCGCTGCAGCCCAAACAGCGACGATTTTGTATTATCGATACTAAAAAAGTCCCGCTGACCAAGGCGAGACTTTGCAGTTTAGAGAGAACCTGAATGGATTTTAAGACCGCTAAAAGCTTTCTCAACGTTATTTAGATTAACAATGTTTTGTAAAGGTTCACTCATTTTTTGGTATCATTTACGTAAATTTTTCCAAGTTTTTCGCTATTAAACGACCCGTTTGTCTAAAATCCACCAATTGACTTTTTACTTGATCTTACTTAAGATTTACGCAAGCATTGATCGTCTTTTACGGTCGTCAATTGCCCTAAAACCACGAAAAGAGTGAAAAACTATGAAAGTTGCCGTACCAAGCATTATGTCGCAAGCTGGCAAGGATTATCTGACCAGCCGCGGCTTTGAATTAATCGAAACCAAGAGCCAGCGTGCCGATGTCTTGGCTAAAGAAGCAGCCGATGCAGACGGCATCATCTTGATGACTGAGCCATTTCCCAACCGTCTGGCCAAGCAGCTGCCTAAGCTAAAGGTGATTGCTCGTCATGGCGTTGGCTATGACAACGTTGACACTGAATTTTGGGCTAAGCAGGGCGTCTGGGTCACCATTGCCAAAAACGCCAATGCCTCAACGGTCGCCGAAACCACGCTAGCAGCCATGATGGCAATTTCTAAAAATCTAGTGCCGGCTACTGAACATATGCGTCAAGGTGACTGGGGCTGGACGTTTGCGCACCCAGGCTTTGATTTAGCTGGCAAGACACTTGGCATCATCGGCTATGGACGAATCGGTCGTATGATTGCCAAAAAGGCCAGTGCATTTGATATGAAAATCATTGCCTATACGCCATCAAATCGTTCCGATGGCAATGCCGAGATGGTCGATCGTGACACCGTCTTTAAAGAAGCCGACATTATTTCATTGAACATGCTGGTAACGCCTGAAACCACCAGAAGCGTTGGCAAGCGTGAATTCGACATGATGAAAAATTCGGCCGTCCTGCTTAATTTTGGGCGCGCTGCCCTGGTTGATCAAGAAGCAATGCAAACTGCTCTTAAGACCGGCTCAATTGCTGCGGCCGCCGTGGATGTTTTTGACGATGAACCCCTACCTAAAGACGATCCTTGGCTGAGCACGCCAAATGTCTTATTGACGCCGCATTTTGCTGGCAATACTAAGGAATGTATGGATCGCATGGCTGTAGACGCCGCCAGCGAAGTCGTGCGGGTACTGAATGGCCAAAAGCCGCAGTGGAACGTCAATCAGCCAGAGCATTGACTAAATAATTGACAATCAAAAATCAGCAATCTGCTTATTATCCATAACTAAAAGAAACGCGCCATCAGCTTAACAGCCTGATAACGCGTTTTTATTTTAGTGTGATTCTTTAAATCGAGCAACGACTGGATCTTCCGCAGCTTTAGCGGCGGCTACGTTGGCTGGTTTAAAGTAAACGCGGTTGGCATTATTGTACATGACGTCTGCCAATTCATCAGGCGTAAACAAATCGGTATGCTCCAACCAGGTCGCCAGCTGATGATAGGTATTGAATGTAGCCGACCACGGCGAATCGGTTCCCCAGATCAAGCGCTGGGCGCCCACAATCTTCTTGGCCAGCGCAACCGTTTTTTGACAGCGGGGATATGGAAAATCATGGGTCCCTTCTCCATCAATATCCTGGATCGCCGAAATATCCAGATAAATATTTTCAAACGGCGCAAACTGTTGCAGCACGTTGTCAAGGCGAGCTAGGTGATCAGCGTTGGGAAATGATAGATGGCAGACTACAAAATCCATTGTTGGATAACGCTGCGCCAAGTTTACGATGGCCTCTGGCTGATAACTGGTCTGCGTATAATCCCCATAGTCTACCGTCACGACAAATCCGGGATAATCAGCCAGGTAATGCATGATCTGGCTGACTTTGGCATCCTCATCCAGTCGAAACGGCGTATGGAAGCCATGCAGCCCGCCACCTTGGCTGATTTCAAACTTAATGGCACGAAAACCCAGCTGCTCAACGTGACGCTTGACGATTGCCATGGCCCGATCAACGTATGGATCAACGGCAAAGGCACCGATAAAGCGATCCGGATATTTTTTGACGACCTGATACGTATAGTAGTTTTGATAGCCATTCAGGGTTCCCTGCAATAAAACGGCTTTTTCAATATTTTCAGCATCCATGATCGGTAGGTACTTCTCTGCCAAAAAATCATCATCGCCCCAACCTTTTGGCAACAAATGAATGATCTCGCCGTCATCCCAGATGCCATAGCCGTTACCCAGCGGACTCAAGCGTCCCTGCCCCTTTGAACCGGCCATGGCACGAATCAAATGGATGTGTCCTTCGATCTTTTTCAAAATGATTCCTTCTTCCTTAGTCAATCCACTTTACGATGGCTACATTTTAGCACCTTTAGATCGTTTCGTTGGCTCAAATTATTATCGGTCGCACATTACTTGATCTGATCCACAGGTTTGAAACGGACCTTTTTTGATGCATCCAATTGTATATCGCTTAAAAGGCGCCACCGCCCGAGCCACCGCCAAAACCACCTGAACTGCCGGCTGAAAAGCCACCTGAGCCGCCAGATGTTGAAGACGAATTACCGAGATCAAGAGCTTTTTCAAAAGTACTCTCAAACGTCCCCGTCCAAGGATCGCTGGCAAAGATCCACGGATAGCTGATTAAAATGCTGTCATTGAGCTCAGCATCAGTAAACGATAGCCGTAGTTCATTGATGACTTTTTTGGCCAGTCCAAATGCCGTTGCATAAGGCAAAATCTGCTCCCATAAGATAATGTCGCCGACTTCTTTAAGCTTGAAGTCGCCAATGTCTTTGAGCATCAAAATAAAACAGTCCAGATCGTATTTCATCTGCTGTCCTTTAGGTGTGTACGGCAAAAGACGATGGCTGTACCATGCGCCCCATCCCAGTGTCAGTACAAACAGCACGCCGATTACGATCTTTAATATCAAACCATCGACAACAAAGATCATCCCAAAAATCAGCAATGCCACCATAATCAGCAAGAAAACATTGAGCTGCTTAAAGTGATCTGCATTTTCATCGTAATAACCGGTCTGGCGCGCTTGTTCAAGACTGTCCTGAGCCCATTGATCAAAGGCTTGAGCAAGTTTTTTGGCATGCTGGCGCTTTTTGCTCCATTTTTTAAGCTGACTGAGCGTAAAACTTTGACCATCGCCACATTTTTCAAACATCATCGACAGCAGTGAATTTTCTGCCAGGACGGCTGGTTTTTTAACGGTAAAACGATAATCATCAGCTGTTGTTTTTTGAATCTCGATCTTGTACTCACCCGCTAGCTGCATCAAATAACCGCTGAGTACGCGGGCATTGGGCTGCTGATTTTTATCGATTGCAAAGGCCTGCTCGACGGGATAAGGCGGAATCTCAAATGAATGAACCAAGGGGCGCTGTTTAGACATTGTTGGCTGCTTTTTGATAAACCACCAGCCATATGCCAAGATCCCCAAAATACTTACGGCACTGTAGCCAAGCTTGATGATTCGCAAGCGATGCCGTTGTTGCGCCCGTTTGGCATTGGCTTTTTTCGCCAGTTCTTGTTCCTCTTTAAGCTTAGCAGCCAATACCTTTTTATCTACGTGATTGGTATTATTGGGGACAACGGCATTGTCAAACAATAGATGACTTTCAACAAACTGATGCGCAGAAACGCGGTCAACTGTCATCCTGACGCGACCCTGCTTTTTTAAAACTACCGTCTTGCCATTCAGCGGACCATGCGTAAAGGCCTTGAGCGAGTCAACGTTTTTGCCGGGCAGCTGGATCACAATTGAAACGTTGTGCAGTGGCTCATCCCAGCCGGTGCCAATAATTTTCCAATTTAATTCGGCCGTATCTTGATAGCTGGTAATCACGTTATGCAGTCGATAATGATAAATAAACGTAGCCTCCGCATCACTAATTTGATGATAGACCTTAAGCTTGAGCCAATCATTGGTTTGGGTGGTTTTTACAGTATCATTTTGCCCCGATTGACTGATTGGCAGCTTGGTTAAATGGCCGTTTTGCTCAACGGCAGCCGCAATCTGATCAGCCTTGCCGATTCCTTTTAGATCCTGGTTGTAATATACACCATGAAAGTCGCCATTAAACTCATAGGTGATCTTTTGCGTCAGATCCACATCCCCATTTTTTAGCACATCGACGTTGACCTGATACTGCTTAATGTTAAAATCACCGTCCGCAAGCCCCTGGATCGGTATCAAAATCATGATCATCAAGGCCATGACTCCCATCAGCCAAGTCAGCTGCTTTTTCATTGACTTCCCCTGCTTTCTTAAGATTTTCTTTAATTTTACCAGACCCATACTGGCAAATATAGCGCTGCCATAAATTCATCAGCTGTGCTTTTTTGATCATGATTGACAAAATCAAATTATCTAGCAACCAGCAGTCATGAATAAAGCGATACAATCTGGCATAACTGTCTATTTATTCATTTTCGATTGAAACCGCTTGCTAAAATTGCGCTAAAATGAAGACGAAATGGGATGTGCAGGATCTTCATTAAACAAGGGGGTTTTAATGATGAGCAGTCAAAAACAGCAGACTGTAGCTGACCAACAGCAAGCTGCGGCACAAAAAGCTCGCCAGGTCCGCGTTGACTACGCCGCCACGCACTCGGCAGCTGAGCTTTTAAAACATTTCAACACCAGTAGGCAAGGCTTGAGCGACTCACAGGTAACCCAAAGCCGTAAGCAATTTGGTGCCAACAAAGTCCAGCAGCAAAAGCAGCAGTCAATCGGCAAGCGGCTGATCAGCGCCTTTGTCAATCCATTTACGGCCATTCTCTTGATTTTGGCCATTGTCTCAACGTTTACCGACATGATCTTTCCCTATTTTTCATTATTTGGGAGCAAGCCGGCCAACTTCAGCTGTGCGACGGTCGTTATTATCGTTACGATGATCATGATCTCCGGTATACTGCGCTTTGTTCAGGAATACCGCAGCGGCAATGCAACGGCCAAGCTTTTGGCAATGATCAAGACTACCTGCACCGTAACGCGCAATGGTCAAGAAAAAGACATCGATCTCAATGACGTCGTGGTTGGCGATATCGTCCATCTTTCCGCGGGCAACATGATTCCGGCTGATTTAAGAATCTTGGAAAATACCGACTTATTCGTTAATCGATCTGAGCTGACTGGCGAGAGTCGTCCCGTAGAAAAAAGCGCGGCCGATGAGGTGAAAAAACCGCAGATTACCGATTATGAAAATATCGCCTTGATGGGCAGCAATGTCATTTCCGGCAGCGGTCTTGGGCTGGTAATTGAGGTCGGCTCTAATACCATGTTTGGCTCAATGGCTGGCGCCGTTTCTAAAGAAAAGATCGAAACCAACTTTACCAAAGGCGTTAATTCCGTCAGCTGGGTACTGATTCGTTTCATGCTGGTCATGGTGCCATTGGTATTTTTCATCAACGGTCTAACCAAGCATGACTGGCTGGAGGCTTTCTTGTTTGGGATCTCGACAGCAGTCGGTCTAACGCCGGAAATGCTGCCAATGATCGTTACCACCTGCCTGGCCAAGGGCGCAATTGCCATGAGCCAAAAGAAGACGATCGTCAAGAATCTCAATTCGATTCAAGATTTCGGGGCTGCCGATATTCTTTGTACCGATAAAACTGGGACGTTGACGCAGGATAAGATCGTTTTGGACTGTTACTGGAATATCGATGGTCAATCCGATGATCGTATTTTAAGACATGCTTTTTTAAACAGCTATTTTCAAACCGGTTATAAAAACGTCATGGACAAAGCCATCATCGCCAAGGCTGAGGATACCGAATCACATCCCGAGCTGCAGGATCTGGAAGATGACTACGTTAAGGTCGATGAGATTCCGTTTGATTTTAAGCGGCGCCGACTCAGCATCGTTGTCAAAGATCCCAATGGCAAGCGCCAGATGGTAACCAAAGGCGCGGTTGAAGAAATGCTTTCTATCTGCAGCTATGCCGAAACCAAAGCCGGTATTCAGCCACTGACGCCAGCGTTGCAAAAACAAGTCATGGACATGGTAGATCGACTGAACAACAAGGGCTTTCGTGTTTTGATTCTGGCCCAAAAGACTGATCCGGCACCGGTCGACGTCTTGAGCGCCAAGGATGAAAAAGACATGGTACTGATGGGCTATCTGGCCTTTCTCGATCCACCTAAGGAATCAACGGGTCGTGCCTTAAAAGCCCTTTTGGAACATGGCGTAACAACCAAAATTCTAACTGGTGACAACGACAAGGTTACGGCCACGGTCTGTCAAGAAGTCGGCATGTCCGTATCACACCTATTGTTGGGCGAGGATTTAGTCAAAATGTCGGATCAAGAACTGGCTGATCAAGTTGAACAAACACAGGTTTTTGCCAAGCTGACTCCCGATCAGAAGTCGCGCATTGTTTCTACTTTACGTGCTAAGGGGCATACTGTTGCCTACATGGGCGATGGTATCAATGACGCTGAAGCCATGAAAGCCGCCGATATTGGTATCTCGGTCGACAATGCCGTTGACGTGGCCAAGGAATCAGCTGATGTCATCTTGCTGCAAAAAGACTTGATGATTTTGGAACGCGGAATCGTAGAAGGTCGCAAGACGTATGCCAACATGATTAAATACATCAAGATGACTGCTTCTTCCAACTTTGGGAACATCTTCTCCGTTTTAATTGCTGCAGCCCTCCTGCCATTCTTACCGATGAAAAGCATTCATCTGCTGCTGCACGGCGATCCCATGGGACAATGTTGATGCCGACTATCTAAAAGTACCGCGTGAATGGGATGCTTCTTCAATCGGCAGCTTCATGATCTGGATGGGACCAACCAGCTCTGTCTTTGACTTGACGACTTATCTGTTTATGTACTTTGTCTTTTGTCCATTATTTGTTTCACATGGCATTTTATATACCGATCTGCCCGCCCACTTTACCGGTGCGGCTCTGGCAGCCATGCAGCTTAAATACGTGGGAATGTTTCAGGCCGGCTGGTTCGTTGAATCGATGTGGAGTCAGACCATGGTTATCCATATGATTCGGACACCCAAGATTCCATTTATTCAGAGTCGCGCCTCAGCTGAGCTGATTTTGCTCTCTACGATCGGCATCGCCTTAGCTACCTTGATTCCATTTACTGCGATTGGTCGGGCATTGGGATTTGTTGCTTTACCAGGCAGCTATTTCTGGTATCTGATTCCATGCGTGCTGTGCTATATGATTCTGGCTACCAGTATTAAAAAAGCTTATATTCGTCACTTTGGCGAGCTGCTTTAAGGAAGGTGATTATCATGCTGACGATTCTGTTAAGTGCATTTCACCCGGCCAAGGCATTTTGGATTGGTCTGATTATCGTATTAGCAATCATTGTCGTGATGAATCTGATCTGCTGGCTGCTGCCACCCAAAAAGCAGTCCCATAGGCATTCTTGATTAAATAGATACGGATAAAATAAAATCGCACCGGCTATTAGTCGATGCGATTTTTTACTTAACGTGTTTGACGCTGCTTAATCGCTGCAGCAATTGCCGATATATTCATTTGTTGTTTGAGACTGTGACCGATTTGATTATATTCACAATAATGCTGCCAATTTTGGCGCGGTACGCTCCATGATCTGCCTGTCTTAGGATCGCGAATTGAAATGCGAATGCCACATAATAATCCCAGCACCAACAGTACGGCGGCTAATGCAAACTGCATGAACAGTGCAAATGCAATCGCCAGCATTAAAAAGAAGAACTACCCAACTGGTATCAAGCGTTCAAATACTCGATCATATTCCATTGTAGCCTCGCTTTGCAGCGGCAGCTTATTTTTTCCCATGTCTCCATCCCCTATATTAATTAGTACTTTAATTATAACGCAGCGGATAAATATTTGTACGGATGAATTGTTTTAAAAAATGAAACTGCATTGCTTGATTAAATCTGCTGACCATCAATTCTGTCTAGCAAAGTCCGCTTTCTGAAAAACTGCCATCAATTTTTCGACAGCCCACTAGACGTTTTTTTCGGCGACAGCATACCAGTTGCCTTCTGGATCAGCAAAATTAAACGTTTGCTGATTACCGACCAAAACGATTTCATTGACCGTAGCCCCCATCTGCAGCAACCTTGCATGGGCTGAGGCCAGATCATCAACATAAAACATGATAGAAGGCGAATTGAGCATCACTTCTGGCGAGTATTTTTGAATGAAGGCGCGACTGTAAAACTGGAGGCTGGCTTCCGGCAGAATTGGGACCGTGATCGTCTTTGAACCATCAATCAGCGTTTTTTCATCAGCCCGTGGTGTCCCAGCAGCTTGTTCAAAAAAGGCCGCTACTTTTTCGACATCATCAACATAAACCATTACGTTCATTGACTGCAGCATTCTAACACCTCATCTCACTATTGCTGCTCTGATTGACGTTGCTTAATATGTTTGGCAACCGACGCAGCCTGGCTCTGTTCACGCCATCTTTTCCAGTCGATGCCATTATATTGACAGTACTGGTGCCACTGCCGACGCGAAACCACCCATGACTGACCGGTTTTGGGATCGCGAATGCCGACCTTTTGATAAAACAGCAAGCCACCAAGCAATACGGCCAGCGCCAGCCCAAAGCGATAAAACAGGCATAAGATAATGACGCTGATTAAAATAACAAATTCGATACCAGAAAATGCCCGCACGTAGACATGATCATAGCCGCTAGGATCATGGTCCAGCTCCTGCAATGGTCCCAAAGGCTTTTGATTGAGACTGATCGGCATTTCGCCGGTACTCTTATTGATTGTTTTTCGCATGATTCTCCCCCAAAGCTTTATCTGTCGTTTGTCTTTCATTATATCAGAAAACTGACAGCGCCTACAGGTTCAATTTATTGAGCGGCTAAGTGCGAACCGTTAAAATGAAACCATACTTAATTAACAGTTGAGGTGAACTATAATGACCGATGTTTTAACGCTGCATCAGATCAGTCTGATCATCCGGGGAAAAACACTGTTAAAGGATATTAATCTCAGCATTCCTAAGGGATCCTTCATCACTTTGGCCGGACCATCTGGTGCAGGGAAAAGTACTATTCTTAAAATCTGTGCTCGCCTTTTGACGCCCAGCAGCGGCAAGCTCTTATACAACGAACGCGATGCCTTTTTAATTCCACCCCAGGATTATCGACGCCACGTTTCCTATTGTTTTCAGCAACCGGTCTTATTTGGCGAAACGGTTGCTGATAATTTGAATTTTCCTTTCCAGATTCGCAATCAAGTACCTGATCAAGAAAGGCAACACGCACTTTTAGATCAGGTCAACCTGCCTGCCGACTACCTTTCAAAAAATATAGCCAGCCTGTCTGGCGGTGAAAAACAGCGGATTGCCTTGATTCGCAATTTGATGTTTGAACCAGACGTCTTGCTTTTGGATGAGGTAACAACTGGCTTGGATGCCGAAAACAAGCAGATCGTCCATCGATTAATTGATAATTATCGCCAAAAAGGAACTATTCTGGCGATCACGCACGATCAAGAAGAACTGGCACAAGCTGAAAAAATCGTTACGATCAAGGGAGGTCAAATTCATGAATAGCGTTCACGTCAATAACGTCAGCCTGCTTTATGCAGCCGGACTGGTGTTAATCGCCCTGCTTATCTCGTATCGCCAAAAGCTGGGATTGAATCGTGACATGATCATCAGCGTTGTCCGGGCAATCGTACAGCTAACGATTGTCGGCTATATTCTAAAGTACATCTTTGCCCTGGATAACGTCTGGGTTACCGGCGCCATGGTTTTAATCATTATTTTCAATGCTGCCCGTAACGCTGCTGGACGTGGCAGTGGCATCCCCAATCTATTCTGGCCTTCGTTTTTGGCAATTTTGATCAGTACCGGCGTTACCATGGGTGGACTAGTCTGGTCAGGTGCCATTAAGTTTATCCCTTCACAGATTGTGCCAATTTCTGGAATGATTGCCTCCAATTCAATGGTTGCCATCGGGCTTTGCTACCGCCAAATGAAGACCAAGTTTCACGACATGCACCAAGCTGTTGAGGAGCGTCTTGCCTTAGGGGCAACGGCATTTCAAGCCAGCGGCGATATCGTTAGGGCCTGTATCAAAACCGGTATGCAGCCAACCATCGACTCAGCCAAGACTTATGGCATCGTCAGTCTGCCAGGGATGATGTCAGGACTGATTTTTGCTGGGGTCGATCCAGTCTATGCCATTAAATATCAGATTATGGTTGTTTTCATGCTACTATCAGCAACCAGTCTGGGATCAGTCTGCTCATGCTATATCGCTTATCAGCGCTTCTTTTCTGATGATCTGCAGCTGATTGATCGTCTGGCACAGGAAAATGAAACCAAGTAAAAAGAGAGTGAGAAAAAACTCCGAAAATCAGCTTGCGACCGATTTTCGGAGTTTGTCTTCGAACCTCCGCAAGGATGGCTAGGTCGGTCAAATACTGATTTATCAGCATTTAACCTGCCAGCCAGCTACTGCGCTGAGGCATTATTATCCATAAAATAGTTAAGAGGTTGGGTTAATTCCCAGCCTCTTTTTTGACATTGTCAACTGACTACCAGTTTTGACAATTATACGATATTTAAGGACAAATCGAAACCAATCATCTATTTATTTAACATTACCTAACAAATTGTATAGTTATTTATTACTATCGTTTTAGGTAACGTACATACTCTTCGGCTGCGGCATCACGATCAGAGCTGATCAGTGGCGAGAACAGCAAGCCTAAGCCAACGTAAAGCATGATGCACGCCCAGACAATCGGCTCCCAGCTCTTGATCGGCCAGCTGCCAAAGCATACGCCAATCGCAAACGCTGCTACGATCAGCAGTACGGCAACAGCCAGCGCTGCATTGCGCATATTCCGCCAGTACTTGCCATATGGATAGACGAATTGCGAAATCCAGACTTCCAGCTCCTGACCAGTCGCTCCCCCACGCCAGATTCGCAGCATTTTTTCATGTGTCTCATCCCAAACGAACGTATCAACTCGTTCATAGCTAACTGCGACCGGCTTGCCATCAGGACGCTGCTCATGACCGTTTTGGCGCGTGGTCAGCTCAAAAATCGTCCGCTGTCCTTCCAGCTTAACCTCACGACAGCGAATCAGGTCCAATTGCATATCCAATTCACGCCGACTTTCATACACACGCTGTTCGCATTCTTGCAAAAAGGCCTTTGCTTCCAGCGGCGTCATGTACTGATCCATCACCCCTTTAGCAGCATCGCGGTTGTTATGGGCCAGATACTCGCTAGCCGACTCAAGCGTTTTATGAAAGCCATTGAAGATTCGCAGACCCCGCAGCGCTTCGGGTGAATCCAAAGGCAGAATCCGCCAAGAAATCGGATGGCGCTGTGACAGTACGTCAAGACGATGACGACGCATGCGCCGACAAAAATCGCCCCACATAAAGCCAACCGTCAGCATTAAAAATAATCCCAGGACTAAAAGGCAAAACAGCCCCCAGCCGTCAGACATCATCAATATATTTGTCATAGTCTCACCTTCCGCATGGTTTACTTTTATTATAGTTGATAACATTGGTTGCGGATCATATCAATTCTGCCAAAAATCTGCAAAAAAACAGCTGCTTGCTCATTCCTGCTTAAGAATTCAAACAGTTAGCCGTTAAGCATGCCAAGCTAATGATGAATATTTGATCAGCTCCAATCAGATTTTTAGGCTGGCAAATTATTTAGCGATAATGTTTTTTACGATTTACTGAACTACAAAATAAAAGGATCCCACGCTCTGCTTTTGAACGTCGGATCCTCAATACGTCGGCAATCATACTGCCGCTAGCGCCTTATCTTAACTCTCTTGTACCAATCATCTAATCATTTAATAACCAATTTGCCGAATTGGTTAAGCTTCTCTAACTAACTATGTCGGTTTAATTTTACTGATTCCATTGTTTTTTGCAAGGATTTAGGCTTGGCTTTATGAAATCGGGTTCTTTATATCAAATAGTTATCATCATTTTATGAATTATCGCCAATTATTTGTTTTGAAAACGATTTCTTGACAAAAATAGTCAATATGATATCCTAATAGCATACATTGTTAAAGGGAGGCCGCTAACATGGTCGAAGATGAATACACTTTGGTTTTAGTAAAACCCGATGGCGTCAAGACGCGTCACATTGGCGACATCATCACGCGAATTGAACGCAAAGGCTACCGGATTGAAGCGTTGAAGATGATCAATGCTACTAAAGACGAGTTGGAGCGTCACTATTACGACAAGACCGATAAGCCATTCTGGCCTGAAATCCTGACCTACATGATGGAAGGACCAATCGTTGGTATGGTGGTTTCCGGAACCAATGTCGTTGAGGCTATCCACAACATGGCTGGGGCTACCAACCCTGGGCAAGCCGAATGGGGAACGATTCGTGGTGACTTTGGTCGCGAATGGCCTGATGGCGTTTTACGTAACGTCATTCACACGTCTGACACTGTTGAAGGTGCTACTCGCGAAATCGGGATCTGGTTCCCTGAATTCAAGTTCTAGATAATTGAGTCAATCTTGATCCGATTTTAGGGTCGGGATTTTTTGATTTCAAATAACAAAGGCCAGCAAGCTGATTTGCCTGCTGGCCTTTTAATATCATTTTTGGCCTAATCATGCTTGGCTGAGTCTGCCAACTCGGAATAACGTACCAATTGCACGTCATGGCGCTCGATCATTTCGATTGCCTGACCACTGGTTGCCATCTCAACATCCAGCGTTCTTGGATAGACCAGATGTGAATGCTGCAGAATAAACTGATCCAAAAAACCAGGGTGCAAAATCAGTTCAGGGATCACATGTGGACGCTTATCAGCTGCCGAAAGCACGTGCGCCAGCGTTGCCACTGGATCATAGTCCAAACTGAAATCTTCCATAAACGGCGTCAGTTTCTGGCCTTGAAATTCAACCTCATGCTCAACGTCAAAGCTTAAATATGGAATCTGATGCTCACTGGCCACGTCACGCAGCGCTCGAATAAAATTAAGGCTTAGTACCGTGTGACCTGCCAGATAGTCCGGCTCACGCTTGGTCATTTCCACGAAACATTCGTATTGAGCCTCGACTTCTCTGACCGCGTCTTCGTAATCAACAATATCTTTTCCCTGTTCAAAAGCATCGTGATAGACCTGCGAACGCTTAAAGCTCCCATCTTCCTGCACCAGACTCGATACCAGTTTTGGATCGCTCAACGGTTTCCCCGCACAGATTACGACATGGAGGCCAACATCAGTGTCTGGTTCGTTTTTTAACAGCTCCCAGCCATGCTCGCTGAATGGTAGATTGACCATCAGCGAGACGTTATTAACGATGCCACGATGCGTTGCCTCATAGATTCCGTAGTTGACGGCACATGAGTATCCTAGATCGTCAGCACGAACAATTATTTTTTTCATTCAACGTTTCCTCCGTCCTTTAAACCTTTTCAACCTTTCTAATGAGTAATAATATCATTATTGGATTTTCGAAAAAACAAAAATACTCCAACATTCAGGGTTGCTGGAGTATCTTTACGAAACGTTATGTTTATTTATTCAAGAATGGCCTTCAATGCCAGCGCAAAGTTGCCAATCGTCGCTGAGCCATTGTTCTTTGCTAATGGCATCGTGATGTAGTCCTTTAGATCGCCTACTTCAACGTAATTATCCAAAAGCTTGGCGAATTGATCCCGCACCTTTCCCAGGAATGGCTCACTGACCACACCACCACCAAAAATGATCTTACCTGGCCGCATCATCAAAGTCGTATCAAGAGCAGCCTGCGCCACGTAATATGCCATAATGTCCCAGACATGGTCATCAAGCGGCACGTCTTGACCCTTTTTTCCAGTTCGTGCCTCAAAGGTCGGCCCACTGACCAGACCTTCCAGACAGTCGCCATGGAACGGACAGATGCCCTTAAAATCAAGATCATCAGGATGGCGTTTGACGCGAATGTGCCCCATTTCTGGATGTCCAAGATCGCCAAGAAAATGACCATCCACAACTGCCCCGCCGCCAACACCGGTTCCAATCGTAAAGTAGACTAAAGAACGCAGCCGCTGGTTAAAAAGCGTTGATAGGACGTATTCGCCATATGCTGATCCGTTGACGTCAGTCGTCCAGGCAATTGGTACGTTAAAGACTTTTTTCAGCGTCCCAACAAAATCAGTATTGGCCCAGCCTGATTTGGGCGTGTTGGTAATATAGCCGTACTTTGGCGAATTGCGCCGAATCTCGATAGGGCCAAACGAAGCAATCGAAATCGCCTGCAGATCATCAAATTGCTTAAAGTAGTCAATACATTTTTGCAGGGTTTTCGCGGGCGTCGTCGTCGGAAACTTGGTACTGTCCACGATGCGATAGTCTTCGTTCCCCACTGCACATACAAACTTTGTCCCGCCAGCCTCAATGCTTCCCAACAACATAAATGGTCACCTCTGAATCCTTGTTGAATGTTATTTTTAAGCGTTTTCACCCTTTTGTTCTTTATCATGTTAACGCTTACCGTTACTACTGTCAACCGGTTGTCAGTAATTATTTAATTGGCCGATCGCAAATATCCGCTCGCGAATGGCTTTTATTCATGAAAACGTGTAACATGAACATTAAGCGATTTTACGAATAATGGAGGAATGCCTAATATGGAAACCAATCATCGGCCTAAATTAGAAGACGTAGCTGCCGCGGCGGGCGTTTCCAAGACCACTGTCTCGCGCGTCTTGAATCATCGCGGCTACTTAAGCGAAAAAACAATTGCCAAGGTCCAAAAAGCGATGCATGAATTGGATTATCGTCCCAATATCATCGCTCGTCAGCTATATAAGCAGCGAACGGATCTGGTCGGCATGATTTTTCCTACCGTTGACAATCCTTTTTTCAGTCAGCTGGAAGCGGAAATGGAACGTCAGCTTTATCGCAATGGCTATAAGGTTTTGATCGGCAACAGTCAAAACGACCCCGCTAAAGAAGAAAACTATCTCCAACAGTTATTGACGCACCAAGTCGATGGTCTGATCGTTGGAACTCAAAATCGTGGCCTGATCGGCTATCAGCATGCCGATCTGCCAGTCGTGGCCATTGATCAGGTCGTCGGCAAAAATATTCCAGTGGTTTCTTCAGACAACTACCAGGGCGGTCTGCTTGCTACCCAGCGCCTATTGGATGACGGCTGTCGCCATATCATCCACACCAATGGCCCGCTTGGATTGGACACGCCAACACAAAAACGACGCGAAGCATATGAGCATCTGATGGCCAAAAACAATCTGCCGGCTATTACCTACCATTTGGACTTTAATATCAGTACCATTGATAAGGAACGGGTTTTCCGCCGCATCTTTGAAGAGCATCCCGAAGTCGATGGTATTTTTGCCGCTAACGATACGGATGCCAGCACCATCATTAATCTGGCAAGTGAATACGGTAAGCGAATCCCTGAAGACCTAAAGATTGTCGGCTACGATGGCGGCAACGTTACGCGCCTGCTTTTACCGGGACTGACCACGATTCAGCAACCGATCGATGAAATGGCTGATCTGGCGGTTCAGCTGCTGCAGGCGCGCATCAATGGTCAAGACGTTAAATCCGTCGTGTTGCCTGTCACGATCTGTAATGGCAAGACAGCTTAGTTTGTCGTTCATCGCAGCCAACCAATTTATTTAAAATATGATGAATAAATAATTAGACAGAATCGGTTTTTTCGTTATAATATCTCCGAACATCCATTTATTGATATGGGGGAAGCATTATGAGCAAGTTAAGTCAAATCATCGCCGAAAACGAGCTAAGCAGTCTGTTAGCGAAAAACTACATGGGATTAGAGCTGGAAGAACATCGCCTGCTAAAGGACGGTCGCATCAGCCGCTACCCTTACCCAGCCGATTTTTTGTCAAGGCGACATAATCCATATTTAAAAACTGATTTTGCCGACAACATGCTGGAGCTCGCTGGAACACCAACACAGGGCACCAATGAGAATCTAGCCAATCTTGAAATGCTCCAGCAGCTGGTCACTGATCATCTCCAAGCAGACGAGATTATCTGGCCACTAAGCATTGCGCCTGTCTTTTCTAAAGATGACCTAGACTTTGCCGGTTCATTCAACACCCGTTTTTGGATGGCTGAATACCACGACTATCTGCAGCAAAAATATGGGACGGCCCGTGAGATTTTTACCGGTGTCCACGTCAACTACAGCATCAACCAAACCCTGGTGCAATCACTGTGGGACCATGGTTTTAATGAGGACTTCGCCACGTTGGCCGACTTTAAGAATGCTTTAAACTTCAAGCTGGCCCAGAGTTTTGTGTTGTGGCGCTGGCTGTTTACCTACTTTTTTGGGGCCAGTCCGGTTGCTGGCAATCTGCCAAGCAATCTGCCGCAAGATCTGCTGTTCCCCGTCCGCAGCCTTCGCAGCAGCTCATATGGCTATGCCAATCAAAAAGACGAAACGATCACGTATGACTCGTTTGAAGAACAGCTTGCTCAGCTAGAGGAACGCATCGATCACCATCAATTTTTCTCACCGCATGAATTTTATGGTCCCGTTCGCTTAAAGGGACGTGGCGACAGTTTGGACGACCTGCGAAAAAATGGTGCCGAACGATTGGAATTCCGCTCGTTTGACCTGGATCCATTTTCCCCCGCCCGCGTCAGTCCAGCGGCATTGAATTTCTTGGAACTCTTTTTAATCAATGCTCTGTTGCAGCCGCTTCCTGAAAAACTTTCTGAACAATTAAGACTTGCTGACCAGCGCAATGAACAAATCGCCTTGCAGCATCCCGCCGAAATGTTTGCCTGGGTCAAAACGTTGGCCACCCCGCTGCTTGAGCAGATGCACGCTACTGCTTCCGAACTAGCCTTGCCGGATAAATACACCAAGAGTCTTAAACTGGCTGAACAACGTTTGGAAAATCCTCTATTGACGCTAAGTGGCCAATTACTTGATCACATCAGTCCGCAAGGCGATCTTTTAGAATTTGGCTTAGCAACCGCTATGGCCGATCGCAAACGGATTGCTGAATATACCGAGCCGTTGGCAGCACTGAAAGGCAAATGCTCTACCAGTCTGCAGTCTTTGTTGCGTGAAGCCGTGGAGCTGGGCATCAAAGTACGGCTTGACCAACGCCACTTGCATTTGAAACTTAAGGATCATGAAGAGATCTTCCCCATCCATGTTACGTTTGACTACCAGATTGGGCCGCGCGAATACCTGCTCTCGCTTTTCCCAGAAGTCTTGGAAATCAATAACGATGAATACTAAAGAAAAAGACTGACCAGCTTTTTACTGATCAGTCTTTTTTAGAAATCGAGTTATTTCGCTAGGCAGCCTTTTGAGTACTCCAACAAGCAGCAACACGTCGAACAGCTTCTCTAGTTGAAAGATTAGCCGCGTCAATCATCCGATCATGCCCAAAGCTTTGTTCCAGCATCGCTTCAAACGGTTTGTCCGCAGCTTTTTGATCTTTTAAGACGACCACAAACGCACCGGTTTCCTGCAGCATCTTGAGATTTTCAAAACGGGTCAGGACATGGCTTGGCGCAGTCAGTACCACGTTATGTTCAGCCAACTTGGCACCAAAGACATCGTGCTCGATTTGACGGAGGTCGGCTTCACCACGGCTCATCGTCAGTTGATCCATCGTCTGCCCACTTAAATTGACGATTTCTTGATTCAGATCCGTGACGGGACGATGCAGAAATTCGCTAATCAGTCGGCTGACACCTGCTTGGTTATCTTCCATGAAATTTACAACGACTAAATCCATAATGAATGCCTCCATTTCTTTAATGATTTTCTAATTTAATTGCCATTATATTAATTTACTCATTATAAAATGTCAATCATTTAAATTGGTTCTTTGCAAAATTAAATAAATCATCTTCATCACTATGTAAATATCGGCTTAATTTTAATAAAATTAGGTCGGGCAATTAAAATTTGATGTTTGTTAATTTCCCTCATGTTTTTGTTAATCAAATCACGTAAACCGCTTATTTTCATTACCTTTTTCAATTCATTTTAATTATTCGCTTTAACTCGTGATATGATAATATTAGTCGTTTTATGGATAATTTCAGGAGGGAATTACTAAAATGAAAGTACTAATGTACAGTACGCACCCATATGAAAAGCCTTATGCTGAAAAATGGGCCGAACAGACACAAACTGAACTCAAGATGATTGAAGAACCACTCAACGATGATACGGTTGATCTGGCAAAAGACTTTGATGCCATCACCGTTTTACAGACGGGTTCAATGGGCAGTGCCAAAGTCTATGAAAAATTAGCCAGCTTCGGTATCAAGCAGATCAGCTGTCGCATGGTTGGGGTTGACATGGTTGACTTAGACGCCGCCAAAGCCAACCACCTGATCGTTACCAATGTTGCCAGCTACTCACCACGCGCCATTGCCGAAATGGGAGTCGCCCAAGCAATGTACCTGCTGCGGCGGATCGGCATTTTTGACGCCCGGATGAATCAAGATCACGACTTTAGCTGGAATGAAACCCTCATCAGTAATGAAATCTACAACTGCACGGTTGGCCTGATCGGTGCTGGTCACATTGGTACAGCTACCGCCCAGATCTACAAAGCTTTGGGTGCCCGCGTTTTGGTCAACGATATTGCCTACGATCCTGCTCTGGAGCCATTTGCCGAATATGTTGATCGTGAGACCATCTTTAAGGAATCTGACATCATCTCACTGCACACACCGCTTTTGCCAAGTACGCGCGGTATGATTGGTGAAAAAGAGTTCAAAAAGATGAAGAACACCGCCTACTTGATCAATGTAGCGCGTGGTGCCTTGATTGACACGCCGGCATTGATTAAAGCCTTAAAGGATGGCGAGATTGCCGGGGCCGGTCTGGATACGCTGGCTGATGAAACCACCTTCTTTGGCCAAACCAACGTTGCTGCACAAGACGTTCCAAGCGACTACAAGGAACTGGCGACCATGCCAAACGTGGTAATTACTCCCCACGTTGCCTTCTTTACCGAAACGGCGGCTCGCAATATGGTTCAAATCGCCTCCAACGATGCCATCACGATTGCCAATGGCGGCCGTTCCCGCAACGAGATTCGCTATTAATCAAGCATAACTGATCAAATCCCCAATCTATAAGGTGGGGATTTTTTTGCATTCAAATATTGATGAAAAACAAAAGCGCCAGTGACCCAAAAGCCACTGACGTTTTTTCGTACGCGATCGTTAAAGATTATGCGCAGTTTTTTGTGGAAGATTAAGACCTGATAAGATGGACCCTTAATGCCTACAGGATTGCAATTTTAAGCGAATCTTTTCCGTTAAGGATGCTTTGTTTCTTATCAACTTTTAATTTACGATTATTATAATAATCCTCTGTTTGATTGATGTCAACCATATTTTTAAATTTGTAAATTCATTTTCAAATTTAAAATTATTAAATTTTGAGTAGTTCTTTTAATATATTTTAAATCTTTAATAAAGCGGTACTCACATCTCTATTTGCGACCAAACAAAAATGCCAGTGACCCAAAAGCCACTGGCGTTTTTTCGTACGCGATCGTTAAGATTATGCGCAGTTTTAACGAAGAATTAAGACCTGATAAGATGGACCCTTAATGCCTACAGGATTGCAGTTTTAAGCGAATCTTTTCCGTTAAGGATGCTTTGTTTCTTATCAACTTTTAATTTACGACTATTATAATAATCCTCTGTTTGATTGATGTCAACCACATTTTTAAATTTGCGAATTTATTTTCAAATTTAAAATAGATAAAATAATCCGCAGTTTTTTTAATTTTTTAAAATTATTTATTTTTATCAAGAAACTTATCGAAAATGCTCTAATCATTGTTCGGGTTTTCACTCATTTACAATTTCTGTTCTTCTCTTGATCCTCAATTATCGCAGCTTTTACCAACTGGAATTTGGATTAAGAATTGATAAGAGCGACCAATAAGCGACCATATTCACTGGTTGACAGCGCAGTTTTTGATGGTGCCAGATCTGGCGTCGCCTTTTGATTGGCAATCGCCTGACCAACTGCCTTGAAAATTATCTCCGCGGCTTGCTGCCAACCTAGATACTCCATCATCATGGCTCCCGATAGAATCAGAGAGGTTGGATTAGCCAGATTTTTACCTGCCAACTGCGGTGCCGTCCCATGCGTGGCTTCAAAGATCGCATGCCCCGTTTGGTAGTTGATATTGCTTCCTGGCGCAATTCCCAAACCACCAACCTGAGCCGCCAGGGCGTCTGACAGATAGTCACCATTTAGGTTCATCGTAGCCACAACCTCAAAGTGCTCAGGAAAAAGCAGGATCTGTTGAAAGAAATTATCACAGATGACATCATTAACGATCAGCATTCCTTGTTTACGAGCCTGATTCAATGATTGCTCAGCCAGCTTTTGACCATGCTCTTTTTTGATCCTGGCAAACTGTGCCATCGTAAAGGCCTGCTCAGCATAATTCTGTTCGATCAGCTCATATCCCCAGCGCTTGAAGCCGCCTTCAGTTTCTTTCATGATGTTGCCCTTGTGAACCAGTGTTAAGGTATGGCGATGATTCTTCAAGGCATACTCAACCGCAGCTTGAACCAAACGCTGTGAGCCCTCTTTTGAAATCGGCTTAATGCCAAATGCCGAAGTAGCTGGAAAACGAACGCGACTCAGCTGACCAGTTTCTTGCAGCAGATTCTCCAATGCCTTGGCCATATCTGATCCAGCTGGTGCCTCAATACCCGCATAGATGTCCTCGGTATTCTCTCGAAAAACATCGATGTTCACTCGTTCCGGATGTCTGACCGGTGAAGGGGCTCCTTTAAAATAGCGAACAGGTCGCCAGCACGCATACAAATCCAGTGTCTGACGCAAGGCAACGTTAATCGAGCGGTGTCCTTGACCAACCGGTGTCGTCGTGGGTCCCTTAATAGCAACCAGATGTCTTTTCAATTCTGCCAGTGTTTCTTCTGGCAGCCATTCTCCAGTCAGCTCATAGGCTCGTTCACCAGCCAGCAACGGCAGCCATTCAATCTCACGCCGGCCATGGTAGGCGTGCAAAACAGCCGCATCAAAGACCGGCTGAGCAGTCTGCCAGATCTCTGGACCGATTCCGTCACCTTGCAGGTAGGGAATTTCTGGATTATCCGGAACCCGCAGCTGCCCATTTTTCATTTTTATCAGTTCACTCAAAAAAATCACTCCTTGTTAGTTCTACCAGCCATCGTGCCGTAATTCGTCTGGCAGCTCAACTTGATTTTCTTCAACATCTTTGATTACCTGGTCCAATATCAGCAGTGCCTCATCAATCAGATTGCGTGAGATCGTCAATGGTGGCTGAAAACGCAAAACGTTGCCTCCCAACTTGGCCATGATCAGACCTTTTTGAAAAGCATGATAGATGATCTTAGCCGCCGTCAGTGAGTCACGCTCTTTGGTCTGGCGATTCTTAACAATCTCAATGCCGCCATTGAGTCCCAGCATGCGTACGTCACCGATGCATGGATGTTTTTGCGCCAGCTGTATGAATTTTTCTTTGGCATATTCGCCATCAACGGCCGATTTTTCGATCAAATGCTCATCATGCAAAACGTCCAGCGTCGCCAGAGCCGCCGCAGCATTGACTGGGTTGCCCCCACCAGTAAAGCAATAGGCTGAGGTTCCAGGTGCATCCATAATCGTGGCTGAGCCAATCACCGCGCTGAGTGGCAGACCTGATGCCAAGGACTTGGCCGTGGCAATCAGATCCGGATGCAGACCAAAGTGCTGATATGACCATAGTTTGCCCGTTCTGCCCAATCCTTGATTGACCTCATCGACCCCAATCAGAATGCCATGGCGATGACAAAATCGATCGACTGCCTCCATATACTCACGCGGCGGTACAATAATGCCGGCATCCCCTTGAATCGGCTCCAAAATCACGGTAGCCGTTTCTTCAGGCGGTAAAAATTCGGCAAACGGACGCTTAAAGTCAGCAAATGCACGCTGCGCTGTTTCATGTTCAGTTTCACCAGGTCGACAATGGTAGGTATTGGGAAACGGTACATGAACGATCCCCGGCAGCATTGGGCCAATTCCGCGAGCCATATCCACATTGCAGGCACTCATACTCAGCGACCCATACGTCGTTCCATGATAGGCACCTTCAAACGAAACGATATACTGACGGTGCGTATAGGCGCGAGCAAATTTAATCATCGCTTCAGTCGCATCAGATCCAGACGTGCCAAATGCAACCTTATTATGACCTGGATTGGGCGCTAGTTTTGCCAGCCGTTCACCTAATCTGATCGTGGTGGGATTGGTAAAGTATCCTGTATCGTAGCTGATAAACTCATCAATCTGTCTTTTCATTGCTGTAATCACACGGGGATGATTGTGCCCAACGTTCATTGCCGAATCAGTTGCCAATAGATCAATATAGCGCTTGCCTTCAACATCGGTTACGATCGATCCTCGCGCTGACTTCACAACCAGATTAAAATAAGGAACTAACTGCGTTTTGGCAATATTGTGTCGATTCTTGGCCACCAGCTGATCGCCTTGTGTATTTTCCCAAACCATGCTTTCGCCTTCCTTGATTTCATTAAAATATACTGTGATGGTTTGGCTCAAGCTTATCATGACCCTGATTCATCAACAATACACAACCAGCTTAAATCGTCTTTTAAACAAACGTATTCATCGGTCGATTTAAAAAATAAAAGCACGCATCTGCTGGGAGAAGCATGCGTGCTCAGGTTAAGAATATGGTACGTTTTTGTCTAATTCTAGGAACTTTCTTGACTTGCCTTGGAAACAGCAAAACGAACAGATTTCGAATTGACGCATGATCAACAATCGAAATTTATGATCTGAGTCAGCCAGACCCCTAAGGCGACTCAAAATAGGCGAGGAATCACACGAATGAAATCCCGATTGGTCAGCGTATCAAGCCGAGGTGTTTTTCTGTTTCCATGATTAAGCATAGTCAATAATTGTAAAGAAATAGATCACATGCATGTTTCTCTTTTGTAAATTTTTGCTAAGCCAGTGCCAAAACAAATGCCGACAGCGTGATCAATGAACAAGCCGTGCTCCAGAACTGGGTTGAGGCCAGCTCTTTTTCGTTAACGTTGAATTGGATGGCCAAAGTCGATGGCATTGTTGCGGTTGGAATGGCCAGGGCAATCACTACCAACCGAATAAGGTCATGCGATACGCCAGCAGCCATCATGATCAGCAAGACAACCAACGGGAAGACGATGTTTTTCATCATCACGGTGGTCAGAATCGTTTTGTCAAATGACAGATGACGCGTCCCTAAAACAATACCGGCAGCAAAGATCGCCACCCCACCAGCTCCTTTACCCAGCAAATCAAACGTACTGGTTAATTGAGTTGGCATCTGAGATCCACACAGCGTCAGCAAAAATCCCAAAACAGCTGCAATCACCAATGGCTTTTTAAACGTATCGGTTAGTCGTTTAATCGCTGAATGATCACTGCTCAATGAATCAAAAGCAATTGGCAGCATGATGATATTGACCGTTAAAGAGCAGATCCCAATCGTAATGGCACTATTGCTGGCACTGAATAATAATGGCAAAACAGCCGAACCAATAAACGGCACGGACGGATTGGCAATCGACATGGCGCGCAGCGTAACCAGTTGGCGCGAGTTTTTAAACCCAAATCGATAAACCAGAATCATAACCAGGTAGCAGACCGTCATAGAAAGCACCAACCAGCCCATCAAAGGCACATTTTCAACCAGAATCTGGCGCGAGGTCCCCCATAAACCGCCAAACACGTGCAGTGGCAGCATGAACGTCAAAACCAGCTTGACGAACTTTTTACTGTCCTGGTCGTTAAAAATCCCACGTCTGGCCGCCAGATAGCCAAGCCCAATCGTTACAAAAATTGGAATCAAAGCAAAAATCAATGTACTCAACAAATTCATCAGCCCCTTTTTTAGTTGGTGCTGACAATCATAACAGCTGCACGGCGATTGTTTAATAATATTCTAATAATTGTGCAATTTATTAATCATCTGTGGTCTAAACCATTAACTTTTATGTTTTTATCAAACGCTGGATTCGCTAAATAAGGCTGTCAAATGGATTTGCAAATTTAAAATCACGGCTGCATCCGGATATTTTCTCTTCAATGCAAATTGATTTTTTCATTTAGTCATTTAAAAAAGTCCATCTCAAATGAGACAGACTTTACGGTTCAACTACTAGTCAACCGAGCTTAACGCATCCAGCATATCAACGTTTCTGATCTTACGGTGCATCATCATTGCCACGCCCGCGGTAATAACTGCTGGAATCAAAGCCAAGGCAATAAAGTTAGCCAGCGTCATCGTTGGGTCAAACATTGCGTTGGCTGGCGGCAGACTTAAGATAATGAAACGATGCAGCCCAATACCAACCAGATAGCCAAATAAAATGCCGATTAATGACAGAATCACCGTTTCTCGGTAGATATAGAGCGTAACTTCTTGATCATAAAAACCCAGCACCTTGATCGTCGAGAGTTCGCGCATACGCTCTTCAACGTTGATGTTGGAAAGATTATAGATGACCACCAGTGCCAGCAGTGCCGCCATTCCAATTAAGATGATCATGACACGGTTGAGACTGCCCATGGTATTGTCGATTGTCCGCTGGTTATTGACGTTTTGATTGATTCCCAAAACTGCCCCGGTCTGGATCAATTGGCGCGATATTTGCTGCAGATCATTGGTCTTTTTAAGCGTAATCAGCTGGGCATTGACTTGATATTTTTGACCAAAGATATGCTGATAGGCTTGTGGACTCATGACGACATAATGACCAATATACATTTCCATGATGCCGGATACCTTCATTGAGTGCCAGTTTCCAGCATCGTCTTTGAGTCTGATGGTACTGCCAACTTTTGCGTTTAAGAGCCGCGCCAGCTTTTCTGAGATGACAACGCCATGATCGTTTAACGGCAGTGACTTTTGCGTCTGCCGATTCTTAATGGCAAAATACCTACTGAATGACTTTTTATTTTGCGGCACAATCATTGAGATCTGCTGAACGGCATGGTCTTCACCCGCCTTTTTGGTCAGCTGCTGATAATAGACGCCGGTATGTCCCTTGACGTTCTTATCATTCAAAACGGTCTGCAGCCGCTGCTTTGATTGGGCAGCTGCGGCATTGTTTTGTACAGCAACCAGATCATACTTGATGATGCGGCTGTATTCAATATTGCTGATACCACTGAGTGAGTCGCGAATGCCAAAGCCCATCACCAACAGCCCAGTACAGCCTGCCACGCCAAAGATCGTCATCAAAGCGCGACTCTTATATCGAAACAGATTGCGCATCGTGACCTTGCAGTTGAAGCTGAGTTGACTCCAAAGCCAGTGCCAATGTTCCAATAAAATCCGCGAACCTCCCTTGGGCGGCTTGGGTAATAGCAAGGCAGCCGGCTGAGCCTTTAAGTCACGATGCAATGCCCACAGTGCCGCCCCAGTCGTACAAAGAATTGCAATCAGCCAGGTCGTCAGCAACAATGGCCAGGAAAATTGCTCGTAAAAGCTGCTGAGCGTTGAGTTGGCAGCATAAGCTTGAAAAATAATCTTGGGCAATACGAAAAAGCCCCCTGCTGCGCCGACAATGACTCCCAGTGAACTGGACAAAAGGCTGAACAGCGTAAATTTTTTGGCCGTATCCAGGTTGGAATAGCCAAGCGCCTTTAAGGTCCCGATTTTGATACGCTCTTCTTCAACAAACCGTGTCATCGTCGTCAGACTAACCAATGCCGCAATTGCAAACAGCAGGACCGGAAAAACGTTGGCCAAGATGTCGACTCGTTCGGCATTGGATTGGTAAATTGCATAGCCTGGATTGCTGGTACGGTCATTAACGGTATATGAAGGCTGACCAAGCTGCTTGAGTTGGCGGTGCTTTTGAGCCAATCCGGTAGTTTGTTGCTCAAGCTGTCCAGCATCGGCATCAGTGGCCAAACCCATTTGTTGAGCGGCTGAGAGCTGATTTTTAGCCGTTTGCAGCTGTTGATCAGCCAAGGCAAGCTGTTGTTTCATTGATTGATATTTCACCCTACCATGCCGATCCAGAACCTTTTTAAGCTGATTTTGCTTAGTTTCAACATCATCACGGTAGCTGGTTGAATAAGGATTCATCTTTGCTGTCCTACGATACGTGATGCGCGCAATCGTATAAGCAGTACCGGTTTTAAACGCTGATTCCTTTACCACGGCTACCCCGTTTAACTGGCCGGTTCCCACGGTCGCCTGTCCAATGTCGGTGCGATCCAGATACTCGCTGGAACGCACAAAGCCTACAATCTTAAACCGACGATGACTCAGAGATCCCGACTGCTTAAGCGTAATCCATTGTCCACGATGATACCTGCCTTTTAACAGATAGCTAATGGTAATCTCATTATCGTGTCGTGGTAAATGACCACCGACCAGTTGCCAGCTTGAGATACCATTGGTTTTAGAAAAAATGCGCAGCGTCTGATTGGTCTGCTTGATCGTACTGTCCTGTAGATAGCCAAAATCAACTTTTTTAACGCCGTTTTGCTGGCGAATGATTTTTTGATCCTGTTTGTCCAAGCCATAATTTGAAGTGATGGTGGTATCAGCCAACTGATGCTGGGCAAAAAAGCTGGTGGCACTCTGCCGCATGTCTGGTCCAGTAATCTTAAGACCAATCAAAGCCAGTGCACTGACGGCCATCAAAAGAAAAATCGCCACGAAGCGACCAAATGAACGCGTAATGGCTTGCCAGGCATCTTTCCATAAAATCCGCTTGCTCAAGACGCTCACCTACCATTCAATCGTTGCGATATCAGCTGGATGCGCATTGCGTTCTTGTTTGACCAACCGACCATCATGAATGTGCAGTACTTGATTACCAATTGGCGCCAATGCAGCATTATGCGTCACAATGATGACCGTTGAGCCATGTTTTTTGCTCATATCCTGTAAAATCTTAAGCACCTGCTTGCCAGTTTCGTAGTCTAAGGCTCCCGTTGGCTCATCACAGAGTAAAAGCTTGGGATTTTTAGCTACGGCCCGGGCAATCGCCACTCGCTGCTGTTCACCACCTGACAGCTGAGCCGGAAATTTATCAACATGTTCAGCCAAGCCGACCGCACGCAAGGCTTCAGCGGCATCCAGAGCATCGGGTACGATTTCAGAGGCCAGCTCAACGTTTTCTTTGGCCGTTAAATTAGGGATCAAGTTGTAAAACTGGAAGACAAAGCCTACATTCAAGCGTCGATACGTAGTCAACTGCCGCCGATCGTATTGAGCAATGTCGTGGCCGGCCACAATTACCGAACCGCTGGTATTGGTGTCCATTCCGCCCAAAATGTTGAGCAGGGTTGACTTGCCTGCCCCTGATGCCCCCAAAATAATCACGAGCTCGCCTTTTTCAATGGAAAAGCTAATGTCGCGATTGGCATAGAGCTTGTTGCTGCCGGTTTGATAAATCTTGGTATTGTTTGAAACCTCGATCAGTGCCATTTGATCATCCCCTATCAGAAAGCTTTTCTTATATTTTAAGGGATTTATCAAGAAATATTACCGCTTAATTAAAAAACAGCCAACCAGTCTGGTCAGCCGTTGCTTATATATTTTTAAATCGAGGCATGCTCATCAATGGTTACCGGTAAAATCGACGTATCGCTGATCATAGAGTGACTCTCAATCTGGTTTAGCAGTTTTTGCGCCGCTAGATTGCCCATCAGTTCCATATCCTGGCGCAGCAAGAAGATGCCATCCTCACCAACATATTGCGACCAGCTCCAATCATCAAAGCTGATCAAGCCCAGATCTTTGGGGAAGGTCACTTTTTCATGCTTGAAGATCTTGAGCAATGTAAACAGAGTCGGCCCCATCAAAGAAATGACGACCGTTCTGCTGCTAAGCTGTCCCATCACGCGCGTCAATTCCCTTGCCAGCCAATCATCATCATGCCCTTTGATTTCGATGTTACGGTAGGTCAAGCCAGTTTCGGCAGCCGCCAGCTGAAAGCCCTTGATTCGTGGATGCTGACCGGACGCCTCGGCAAAGCGTGAACTAACGGTGATTACGTTTTGATACCCGCGCGATCCCAGCTTGCGTCCCAACCGATAGCTGGCATCAAAGTTAGCACTGGTTACCTTCCCCACCGTCAATGGCTGATCATCGACTTCCCGGTCAACCAGCACCAGTGGAATCTGATTGCGCAGAACTGATTGATATTGAGCAAAGCTGCGTGAGTTTGGCTGAACGATGATGCCGTCAACACGCTGCTGATAAAGATCGTTTAAGGCTTTTTTCTCCATTTCCTGCGAGTTGTTGGTGTTCATCAGGAGTACGTCATAGCCAGCTGGTTGCAAGACGTCGTAGATTCCCTTACTGAGCAGCGACGAGAAATGGTTTGAAATATCCCCAACCAAGACGCCAACCAGATGGCTCTGCGTCTGTCGCAGTCGTCTGGCCGAGGCTGCCGGTACATAGTGAAGCTCTTTGATTGTAGCATCGATCCGCTCTCTGGTTTGCGCACTCATTTTTTGATAGCGACCATTCAAATAGCGCGATACCGTGGTTACCGAAACCCCCGCTGCCTTGGCAACATCGCTGATTGTTACATGCTGTGACATAATATTCTTCCTTTTAGACTGTTTGCTTAGTAACGTTTATTTTACCATAACCACGCACCAATTAAAAAAGCACGCGACCAAAATCGGCGCATGCTTTTTACGAGTGAATCTTTAACTAAGGAGATTTTCTAGGCGATAATCAAGGACAGTACCCAAACACTGGCCAAGCCGGCAACCGAAAGTACTGAAGTCAAAGTCGACCAGGAAAGCAGCGTTTCTTTTAAGGAAAGGCCGAAGTATTCCTTGATCATCCAGAAACCAGCATCGTTGACGTGATCACAAAAGACTGAACCGGCACCGATCGAAAGAACCATCAAGGCACTCATCGTTGGTGACATGTGGGCCGTCATTGGTGCAATCAGGCCGGCTGCCGTCATTGAGGAAACGGTTGAGGAACCAAGCGATACCCGCAGCAGTGCCGTAATCAGCCAGGCTGCCAGAATTGGTGAGATATTGGTACCTGAGAACAGCGTTGAAACGTACTTGGAAATGCCACCTTCAACCAGAACTTCCTTAAAGGCACCACCACCACCGATGATCAAAAGCATCATGGCAATCTGCTTAACGGAAGTGCTCATTGAATTGGAGATTTCGCTCATCTTTGCCTTGCGAGCCAGCCCCATCGTCCAGACTGCAAACAGCAATGACAGCAGCATGGCAGCGTCAGGAGCACCGACAAATTGAATAAATTCGTTGACTGGATTGGTCTTGGGAAGGACAAATGAGCAGATCGTAGCAACGGCAATCAGAATAACTGGCATCATGGCCGTCAAAACGGAAATGCCAAAGCCAGGCGTTTCTTCCAGATTAAATTCCTTGTATTCGCCTAAGACGGAGATATCAACGTCTTTGCGGTAAACAGATGGGTAAAGCTTGTGCAGGAAGTAGTTGAAGACTGGACCAGAGATAATGATCGTTGGAATGGCAACCACGATCCCCAAAAGCAGCACGTGACCAAGGTTGGCACCGAGCATTTCGGTAATCGCCGTGGGTGCCGGGTGTGGTGGCAAGAAGGCGTGGCAGACGTTCAGCGTAGCGGCCATTGGAATCCCCAGGTACATCAATGGCATGTCCAGTTCACGGGCAATAATGAAGATGATTGGCAAGACAACAACCAGACCAACTTCAAAGAACAGAGCCAGCCCAATGATAAACGAAGCCAGGATTACGGCCACTTGAATCCAGCGCCGACCAAACTTGTTGATCAATGTCGTAGCGATTCGGTAGCCACCACCAGCATCAGAGACTAGCTGACCTAGCATGGAACCAAATCCGAAAATAATTGCTAAGTGGCCCAGCTGACCGCCGATCCCGGTTTCAATTGCCGTTGGTATCTTGGCAACCGGAATCTGCAGACACAGTGCAATGATAAATGAGGTAACGACCAGTGAAACGAACGTATTGAGCTTCAATTTAACGATCAAAAAGATCAGAATCAAAACCCCTAGTAAGACAATAAGCAGTGGCATAATACTTCCCCCTTGAGATTAATTTTCCTGCTGCAGCCGAGCAATCGTTGAGTAGGCCGGCTTGAGCAATCCTTCAACCTGTTTAAACAATGGCAGATACTTTTGATATACCTGGACCGTGGCTGTATCTGGCTGATAGGCGCCAACGCTGCCAATGAAGTCTTGCACCGCATCCAGATCATCAACCATGCCCAGACTCTTCATCGCCATGGTGATCGCACCTAAGCAACCCGATTCATAGGATTCAGGAATGTTAACTGCGACGTCTAAGACATCAGCCAGCATCTGTTTCCAAACTTCAGACCTGGCAAAACCACCTGTTGCCGTGACGCTGGCTGGACGGCCAACCAGATCACAAACCGCGTCATAGACCGTGGCAATGTTCATGCAGATGCCTTCCATCACCGCCCGCAGCATGTCGGCTCGGGTATGTAGCGGATTCAGACCAAAGAAGCTGCCGCGCGCGTTGGCATCCCACAGTGGCGCGCGTTCGCCACCTAAAAATGGATGGAACAACAGTCCGTGAGCCCCCGCTGGTACGCTGGCAATTACGTCATTGGCAATATCATAGACTGATTTGTCCTCGCTTTTGGCCGCTGAGCTGTCAACCAAGTGATTGGCTGCCCATTGAAAGACATCGCCACCGTTGTTCAGTGGTCCGCCAACTACCCAGCGCTGTCGATCAATCGAGTAGCAAAACAACCGCTGTTCAGGATCGACAACTGGATGATCGGTCGCAACCCGCACGGCTGCCGAAGTACCAATTGTAATCGCAACCGTATCTTGCCGCGTTGCCCCCACACCGAGATTGGAAAGTGCTCCATCAAAAGCACCGTAAACAAATGGCGTCTCATCGGTTAACCCGGTTGCCTGCTTTGCTTTAGGGGTCAGACCACGTGCTTGGGTCGTACCATCCACGATTTCTGGCAGCTGCGTCCGCGTAATACCGGCAAGTTTAAGGATCTCATCGTCCCAGTCTTGTGTGTGCATGTTGAACAGTCCCGTGCAGCTGGCGGTTGAGATGTCGACTTTAAACGTGCCAAACAGCTTCCAGAACAAGTATGACTTGATATCGGCGACATAAGCTGTAGCAGCAATCTTTTCTGGTTCAGTCTGCTTAAGCCACATCAGTTTGGTCAATGGCGACATTGGATGAATCGGTGTCCCAGTCTGAGCATAGATTTTAGCTCCATCCGGTGTTGCCTTTAAACGCACAGCGATATCGCGTGCCCGCGTATCAGCCCAGGTCATGGCCCGAGTCAGCCGTTGATGATTTTCGTCCAGTAGAATCACGCTTTGGTTGGCATTGGAAAATGAAACTGCCAATACTTTGCCATTCAAAGCCGCTGCCCGATCAGTCGCGTCATGAATCACTTTTTCAACGGCGGCCACCAGATCATCCGGATTTTGTTCGGCCATCCCATTGCCATCACGATATAGCTGATACAGTTCTTTGTATGAATCAATGACTTGTGCTTTTTCGTCGAACAGGACTGCTTTGGTGCTGGTCGTGCCGACGTCTACGCCAATCAAATAGTTCATTTTCAACTCTCCCTTATCTTTAACTCTTTTTGAAAACGCTTTAGGTTATCGATACACCTAGTATAATAAATGCGCTTTCACATTTTGTCAACGCTTCCATGGGAATTTGGGAAATCGATAAACCGAAATGCCTTGGCGCCGTTGCCTTTTGCTTTTTAAAAATTTTTTAGACAGGACCTTGATTGCGCGCTAAGATGGTTTCTAAAATGGATTTAAAGGGGTCATTTCTATGGATAACCAGGCACGCATCGACTTTTTAAGCCAGCTGATTCAAATCGATACTGCCGGCGGTTTTGAGGACCGCGTTGCTACCGTTTTGCAGTCGTTTATGAAGCAGCATGATATCAGCTGTCGTCTGTTGCCGGTCATGCCAGGCCGCAGTAACTTTTACGCCCAGCTTGGCACGGGTAAAAATGGCAAGGTACTCGCATTTTGTGGTCATCAAGACGTGGTAAAAACTGAAGATCCCGCCATGTGGCATTTCCCACCATTTAGTGCTCACATTGAAAACGGCCGCATGTATGGACGTGGTACGGCTGATATGAAAGGCGGCTTAGCGGCCATGGCGATTGCATTGGCTGAGCTAAAGGATGCGGGGGTTACCTTAAACGGCAAGCTCGAACTTTTAGGCACCGTTGCCGAAGAAAGCTCTAAGATCAATCACATGCAAGGTGCCCAGCAGTTTGCCAAAGACGGCTATGTCGACAACATCACGGCCGCGATTTTTGCTGAACCAACTAACGCCGATATCGCCTATGCGCATAAAGGATCGATCACCTATCGTATTGACTCGATTGGCAAGGCGGCCCACAGCTCACGACCGGACCTGGGCTTTAATGCCATTACGCCCCTGATCCATTTTTACCAAGAACAAGAACAATATTTTCATGAGTTGGTCACCCAATATGAAAATCCAGTGTTGGGCAAAGCTGTCCCGGTCGTTACCAAAATTAATGGCGGTGAGCAGTTAAATGCCGTGCCGGATCACGCCGAACTATTTGTTAAACTGCGTACCATCCCCGAAACCGACAATGATGACATCATCGCTCACTTAAAGCGCATTATCGATTATGTCAACGATCAGGATCATGCTCAGCTTTCACTTGAGATTTTAGGCAACAAGATGGCTGTTACCACCGATCGCAATGCCGAGATCGTCAATATTGCCCAACACGCTGCCGACCAACTGCTGGGGAGGGACTTTAGCGTCCGTGGTATTGCATTTGGTACGGATGCCTCTGAAATGAGCAAGGCCAATAGCGATATGGATGTTTTGGTGTTTGGTCCCGGGAATGCGACGGCGCACAAGATCGATGAATATATTGATCTAGATCTGTATTTGAAAATGATCGATATTTATAAACAGATCGCCATGGACTATCTTAAATAAGCCATCAAAAAAACAGCCTCGCTACGGCATCATGCCAAGATCGAGGCTGTTTAAATTTTATTTGATTAGGCAACCGCTTCACCTGTCGTAATTTCTTCGACACGAATAATGGCCTTTTCAACGGCTGAAGCGCCCGTATCGATTGGCAAGAAATGAATCTGCGTGCCTTCTGCTGAAGTGTCACGAGCAATCTGAGCAACGACTTCCTGATCGGTACCATCAAGATTCAAATCTTCCAAGTTGACCGGCAGACCCATACTGCGATAAAGCGGCAAGAGTTCAGCCAGTTCGTCTTCGCGATTCTCAAGCGCCAATAGAACCAAAATCCCATAGGCAACCCGTTCACCATGCAAAGAATCGCTGGTTTCTGAAAACGCGGTCAAAGCGTCATGAACTGAATGGGCACCAGTGGCACGGGCAAAGTAGTCCCCCCAACCACCTACCAGACCAGACGTAACAATCACGGTTTCAACAACCTTGCGAAAGACTGGCGTTACCTCGCCCTTCTTCATGTCGGCAATCGCCTGCTCAGAGTTTTCCAGCAGGTCATCGCGGCATGCTTGCGCCATGGCCCGCGAGATGGTCAGCTGTGTGTTGAACTGTTCGGGCTTCATATTTTCAAAAATCATTTCGGATTCATAGTACTTGGCCAGCGTATCGCCAATGCCGGCAACAAAGTAGTTGATTGGCGAGTTCACGATCACCTGTGGGTTAAGCAGCACGAGGTCAGCCGTTTCTTGATAGATCTCATGATTGATGTGCTCGCCGTTTTCATGATAGTGCACGCTTAAAGCCGACCATGGTGCACAGTTGCTGGCCAAAGTTGGAATCAGCCCAAGCTTAAAATGAGTACCTTGAGTAACGCTCTTAACGGTATCCAGGCACTTGCCACCGCCCAGACCGATTACCATATCAACTTGATTTTGCGTTGCGATGTCTTTAACGCGGGCGATTTCTTCATAAGAACACTCGCCGTTGAATGGTACATCGACAATCTCAACGCTGGCTGGCATTTCTGGCATATATGGCTTAGCAGCAGCCCATGACTTTTCACCATGCAGCAACAGTACCTTTTTTACGCCGCCTTCTTCAAAATAAGTTGGCAGATAGTCGTAGGCGTCATTGGTTGAAATAAAACGTTGTGGTCCACATTGTGAAAACATCATGGTCGATTCCCTCTTTCATGTATCTAATATCGCGTAGCTTGCAAAATCCTGAACGGTAAAACAAAAGCTCCCATTCGTTTGGAATGAGAGCTTTTTTAAGGCCCTCACGTCAAAGAAGGGCCAAATTATTTTCAGTCAGTACTGAATAATAATCGGGTCCTTGATTGACAGCATCAGCAGGGCTTGATATTTAAGAGCCGTTTGATGATTAAATTGAACATTGAATTGAGATTCCATTTAAAACGACTCCTTTCCGCTTTAGCTCGTGTCAAGATTTGATGGTGTTAGTTTATGATAGTTAAATTAGAATGTCAATATATTTTCTAATTTAAATTAAAATTACCTAACAAAATTCATTAAAATAAGTTTAGTACGCTATGTTTGCGATTGCAGTCCATCTTAAAGCAGATTATTTTTACCGATCAGACTGCAAGCAGGCTTTTATTTAATTATTAATCTGTTTTTCATTTGATCTCATCTCACTCAAACCGGTTCCACCACCAGCCAACCTTGAATCTGGTATAATATTTTTGTTTTATCAAAGGGGGAGTTTTCAATGGCCGATACCAAGGGCAAAGCCGCACGCTTTATGCTGATTAAACTCTTAACTGAAGGTGCGGTTACTAGCAGCGAAATCGAAGCAGCAGCCAGTGTCAAGGCAGATGCCGTCAGCAAGAATTTTACCAAGATTAAGCAATGGCTAGCGCCAATGGAGATCACCGTCCAACCGTTTGACGAGCATGATCGCATTCAGCAGGCCTGCTTGACCAACCAGCCAATTGACTGTGATCCTGATGCCATCGAAACCAGTCGCAGTGCCAATATCAATAGTCTGGCCAATATGTTCGGCAGCCAAAATGGTACGGTTGAAAAGATTGTTTTTCGTTGTGCACGTCGCATCATCGAGCCGGCCTTGGATAAGTTTCCCTATGCTGCCAAAGTCTATCATGAATCTGATCTCACTAAGCCAATCTATGATGCCAGAAAACAAGAATCATTTGACTTTAAGCAGCTGGCCGATGATGAGGATTGCGTGATAATCGAAACCCACGTGGCCAATATTCAAGGAGCCATGATCTGGTTGCTCAGTGCAGGTTCGCAAGTCAGGATTTTACAGCCAACTGCTCTGGTCGAAAAAATCAAGAGCTAAAGACTAGTAGTGGAACCAGCTTCTGCAGGACGTTGAAGACCGCAAGATTGACAAAATTTACGTCACATACAAAGATCGTTTTGTGCGGTTTGGTTTTGATTGGTTTGCTAATTTCTGCAAGCGCCATGGAAGCGAGATTGTTGTCGTCAATAACCCTAAGACCAGTCCCGACAAAGAACTGGTTGACGATCTAGTAAGCATAATTCATGTCTTCTCTTGCCGCTTATACGGCTTGAGAAGATACAAAACCAAGATTGAGAAAGATCCTAATCTGAAAGGCGGTGATAGCAAATGACGGCGAAAGCAGAAGAAGTGAAACTAGAAGAAACGGAAGAACCTACTACGGTAATCCAGACGAGAGTCTATGAGCTGCATCCTAACAAGGTTATGAGACAGGCTTTGGATGAGGCGTGCGACTATCGCCGCTACTGCTTTAACCAAGGACTTGCTTTGTGGAATGAGATGTATGAAGCAAGACGGATTGCCAAAGCCACAAAACAGAAAGCCTTGCTTAAAGCATATCCATCACCAACTGAGCGAAAAGTTCGT
>NZ_JABAFO010000039.1 GCF_012843675.1 Lactobacillus sp. MRS-253-APC-2B | reverse complement strand
GAGTCTGCTAGCGAATCTGAAAGCGCCTCAGAGAGTGAATCGGAATCAATTAGCGAGTCAGAAAGCGAATCCGAGTCTGCTAGTGAATCTGAAAGCACTTCAGAAAGTGAATCAGAATCAGCCAGCGAAAGTGAATCCGAATCAACATCTGAGTCAGAAAGTGAATCAGCCAGTGAATCCGAGTCCGAATCAGAATCAGCCAGCGAAAGTGAATCCGAATCGACATCTGAGTCAGCAAGTGAATCATTGAGTGCAAGTGAATCGACTTCGACAAGTGAATCAGAATCAGCCAGTGAATCTGAGTCAGAATCAGCTAGCGAAAGTGAATCCGAATCAACATCTGAGTCAGCAAGTGAATCAACTTCGACGAGTGAATCTGAGTCTGTCAGTGAATCTGAGTCTGTCAGTGAATCCGAGTCGGAATCAGAATCAGCTAGCGAAAGTGAATCTGAATCGACATCTGAATCAGCAAGTGAATCATTGAGTGCAAGTGAATCGACTTCGACAAGTGAATCAGAATCAGTCAGCGAAAGTGAATCTGAATCGGCATCCGAGTCAGAAAGTGAATCAACTTCGACGAGTGAATCTGAGTCTGTCAGTGAATCTGAGTCTGTCAGTGAATCCGAGTCCGAATCAGAATCAGCCAGCGAAAGTGAATCCGAATCAACATCTGAGTCAGAAAGTGAATCAGCCAGTGAATCCGAGTCCGAATCAGAATCAGCCAGCGAAAGTGAATCTGAATCGGCATCCGAGTCAGAAAGTGAATCAACTTCGACGAGTGAATCTGAGTCTGTCAGTGAATCTGAGTCCGAATCAGAATCAGAATCAGCTAGCGAAAGTGAATCTGAATCGGAATCTGAGTCAGAAAGTGAATCATTGAGTGCAAGTGAATCGACTTCGATGAGTGACTCCGAATCAGAATCAGCCAGCGAATCCGAATCTGAATCGACATCCGAGTCAGCAAGTGAATCAACTTCGATGAGTGAATCTGAGTCTGTCAGTGAATTTGAGTCCGAATCAGAATCAGCTAGCGAAAGTGAATCTGAATCGGCATCTGAGTCAGCAAGTGAATCGACTTCGACGAGTGAATCTGAGTCTGTCAGTGAATCCGAGTCCGAATCAGAATCAGCCAGCGAAAGTGAATCTGAATCGACATCTGAATCAGAAAGTGAATCATTGAGTGCAAGTGAATCGACTTCGACAAGTGAATCAGAATCAGCCAGTGAATCCGAATCCGAATCAGTCAGCGAAAGTGAATCTGAATCGACATCTGAATCAGCAAGTGAATCAACTTCGACGAGTGAATCTGAGTCTGTCAGTGAATCCGAGTCCGAATCAGAATCAGCCAGCGAAAGTGAATCCGAATCAACATCTGAGTCAGAAAGTGAATCAGCCAGTGAATCCGAATCAACTTCAGAATCAGAAAGCACTTCGACGAGTGAGAGCGAGTCGGTAATTGAATCCGAATCTACTTCAGAATCTGAGAGTGCGTCTGAATCTGCTAGCGAATCGGAGTCGGCATCAGAGTCTGAGAGCACCTCAACAAGTGAGAGTGAATCGGAGTCCACGTCCGAGTCTGAAAGTGCTTCAACAAGTGAGAGTGAGTCGGTAAGTGAATCCGCATCTACTTCAGAATCTGAGAGTATGTCTAAATCTGCTAGTGAATCGGAGTCGGCATCAGAGTCTGAAAGCACCTCAACGAGTGAGAGTGCATCAACCAGCGAATCGGAGTCCACTTCAGAATCAGAAAGTGCTTCAACAAGTGAGAGCGAATCAGCCAGTGAATCGGAATCTACTTCTGAATCTGAGAGTACGTCTGAATCAACCAGCGAATCGGAGTCCACATCCGAGTCCGAAAGTACCTCAACAAGTGAGAGTGAGTCGGTAATTGAATCCGCATCTACTTCAGAATCTGAGAGTACGTCTGAATCTGCTAGCGAATCGGAGTCCACATCCGAGTCCGAAAGTGCTTCAACAAGTGAGAGCGAATCAGCCAGCGAATCCGAATCAACTTCAGAATCTGAGAGTACGTCTGAATCAACCAGCGAATCGAAGTCCACTTCAGAATCAGAAAGTGCTTCAACAAGTGAGAGTGAGTCGGTAAGTGAATCCGCATCTACTTCAGAATCTGAGAGTACGTCTGAATCTGCTAGCGAATCGGAATCTACATCCGAGTCTGAAAGTACCTCAACGAGTGAGAGTGAATCAGTAAATGAATCCGAATCTACTTCAGAATCTGAGAGTACGTCTGAATCAACCAGCGAATCGAAGTCCACTTCAGAATCAGAAAGTGCTTCAACAAG
>NZ_JABAFO010000038.1 GCF_012843675.1 Lactobacillus sp. MRS-253-APC-2B | reverse complement strand
CGAACACAGAAGTTAAGCTTCAACGCGCCGAAAGTAGTTGGGGGATCGCTCCCTGCGAGGATAGGGCATTGCCATGCAAATTAAAAAACGTCACGGTCAATTACTGATCGTGGCGTTTTTTTACTGTCTGATCGAAGGATGAGTGGCAGCTTATCAAAGCATATCAAGATAGCTTTGAGCAGTTCAGCTACTTCGGAATAAGAAACAGGCCCGTGGAAATTCTATGAGCCTGTTAATCGTTGGCTGCCAAATCAGCAGTTTGATTCTGCTAGATTAATCTGATGGCTGAAAGTATCCTTGCTGGATGCCGATTTGATACTGAATTTCACCAGAGGTCTTCAGATTGTCAGCTGCTATTGTTTGGTCATCTTGTGCAATGGCAGAAGCAGAGTCGTTGCTTGAGCTGCTGATCGAATTAGCCGAAACCGATTATGATGACTCAAAGATGCGGTCGACTGTGATTTTTGATCGTCATTGTCGACAGTGGACGATGTGGAATTAAACGACTTGGCAAGTTTAATTATTCGTTTACCCGTCTTGCCGCTTATACTGGTTTGATCCTTACCGCTGACTGTGTCGTTAATAAAAGTAACATTGAAAATTTTTTGTGTACCCCGACTGACTGACTTGGCAGCGTGGCTGGATTTTAGTTAGTTACTATCATCATTTTGACTCCCCAGTGAACCTAGGCCCCCAGCACTAGGAACACGATTATAATTTAAACCCAGATCTGTCAGTAAAATGTTTTTTTCTATATAGAGCGTATCGTTGGCGTCTTTGATCTTTTTAACCATAAAAATTCTTCCCAATAATATCGTCGCAGGCAAGCCGAACTTGACCTGCTATTTTATTAACATGGGGGATCGTTCTTAAAGCGCGTCGACGTATAAAAAGTTGAATAGGTATCTATACTGGCAGCTTAAGATTTAAAGGAATCTTGCAAATCATAGAATTAAGGGTTTCCTCAACTGTTGATCAGCGTTACACTAGCTTTTGTGCAATTTTGTAGAGAAATTTGTAGAGAAAAGAGAGTGAATGTATCCAATGGATGAAGAAGCGACGAGGCCTTCTCACCAACTCAATATACTTGAGGGTGGCATCTTCGGAAAAATGTGCAGGGTGGCGCTGCCGATTGCGCTAATGAGTACCTTGCAGCAGCTGTTTAACGCAACCGATATGGCGGTGGCCGGGCGTTTTGCCTCTAGCAATGCTATGGCGGCGGTTGGTTCTAATGCGCCAGTCATCAATATCGTAGTTATGCTGTTTACTGGCCTTTCAATCGGTTCCAACGTACTGATCGCTGGTCTGGTCGGTGCCGGTAAAAAAGAACGCGTCAATGAGGCGATGCATACCGGCTTTGCAGTAGCTTTAATCAGTGGCTTTATTATGTTGATGGTAGGAACTCTGATTGCCAAGCCGATCTTAGGGTTGCTTGATACGCCAGCCAGTATCATGCCGTTAGCGGTCAGCTATCTGAGGCTGTATTTTTTAGGTATGCCGTTTTTAATGATCTATGATTTTGGCAATGCCGTGTTAAGAGCAGTCGGTGATACTAAACGGCCATTGTTTTGTCTGATGTTTTCTGGTCTGGTCAATGTAGTCTTGAATTTGATTTTGGTGATTGGCTTTCAGATGAGTTCAGATGGAACGGCGATTGCAACCACGATTGCCAATGCTGTCAGTGCGACCTTGATCTACCGGTTGTTGGTTAAAGAAACAGGTATGTTGCATTTTGAGTGGAGAAGACTGACGTTAAATCGGACTTATCTAAAAAGAATCATTGCCATTGGTGGTCCGGCCGGTCTGCAAGGCATGATTTTTTCGGTTTCTAATATTGTGATTCAAGCAGCTATTAATCATTTTGGGGCAGCTTGTGTAGCTGGCAACTCTGCGGGATTGAACTTTGAATATATCAGCTACTTTTTCGTCAATGGCTTTGCCCAGGCAACGGTAACTTTTATCAGTCAAAATTATGCTGCACATCAATACCAGCGTTGTCGTAAAATTGCACGGATTGCAATGATCAGTGCTGTTTTGTTTACAGCAGTTGTCTCGATGACTTTTTACGTTTTTCGCTATCCATTGGTTGATGATATCTTTTCGACCAACCAAGCTGTCGTCCATTATGCAATTATTCGAATAACCTTTATTGCGTTGTTAGAGCCTTTGACGGCAACTTATGAGATTGCCGGGGGGAGCCTCAGGGGAATCGGCCATTCTCTGGCACCTGCCATTATTACACTGGTTGGTTGCTGCATTTTACGTGTTGTCTATATTGCGGTTATGCTGCCGCATTTTACGAATTTTACCCAAGTTGCTTTGATCTATCCGGTCACCTGGATTGTTACTGGAACAGCGGTAATTTGCTTATATGAGTCGGTTACGCGCAAGGAATACGTACCTGATGAAAAAGAAGAACCAATAGCTGTCGACAGATTACAATTGGCATCGCATCATTAATTTAATTATGCCTATCCATCCCGTGACTTTAGTCATGGGATGGATAGGCCTGCTATGATCTAATATTTGTAGATAGTAATTAACTTAGTAACTGCCTCGCTGAGAACCAAAGTGAGTATTACAGCATTATAAGACTGACTATCTAACAACTATTGATATATCATTCCTATGGCAACCTGGGAATGTAAAAGGCATTGGTAATTAGATGATCACTGCTCAAGGCAACCGTGGCTGTTTGAGTAAATCGTCCGTATCTATGCAAATTGTGATTCAGACACTCAATATCGGGGTGTCTGCTCACAAGCCATCGACTTTTAGCCGATGGTGGTTGACTAGGTTATACCCGATTCTTGAGTATTCAAGGATTGGGTTTTATTTTTGAATCGCTGACTGTGTCACCAGCATACAGAAGAATATTTTCTCTATATAACTCAAATTGCCCGTGTAAATAATTCGTCTGCTGTAAGGTCATACGGAATAACTGTGCAGCAGATGATGAGTAAATTTGTTAGCATGAAAAGAAATTTGATAAATCAGCGAAAAACTATTGACGATGCTCATTAAAACCTGTATAGTTAAATACCGTTGTCACAGCAAGATGTTGTTGACAACGATCGGTAAAGTTAAATTGGTTGTTGACAGATCCATTTGATTTTGCTAAACTATAAAAGTTGTCGATTGATGAATGACAACTCACTTAACAAATTGATTTAAAAAAGTTCTTGACTTAAAATGATCAATATGTTAGAATTAAATACGTCATCGAAGCAATAACAAATTCGATGTTCGGTAGACCTTTGAAAACTGAATACAGTTTCGACGAACACAAATGTGCAGGGTCATCAATCATCACGATTGATGCAAAAACATTTGCGAAGTCAATTCGCTTAATTTAAATTTGAGCTTTTCAAGTTCTTATATTTTATAT
>NZ_JABAFO010000037.1 GCF_012843675.1 Lactobacillus sp. MRS-253-APC-2B | reverse complement strand
TAGAAAAACGCCAAGTCCCTAGAGCGACAAGGGATTTAGCGTGTTTTTGTTGTGAGCTTCTTTTGTCAAAAGTGTCTCACACTCTATTTTGTTGTCTATATTATTAGTAGCAGGACGTTAAAGGCGGTAGCAGATGTTAAAATAAACGGGGACACTGCATGAATCGAAAGTAAAGGTGCTAAAAATGACTGATTTAACTATATTAAAGCTCATGACAATGTTAGATGTTGATACGGCTATCCTGTATCTGCAGACGTTGGCTGATGATCGATATAGCATAAATGACGACTATAAACGAATCACAATGTACAGCACTGACTTATTAGGACAATTCAGACCGTCAAATGCTGATGAAAGCCCGTGGAAAGCCGTTCGAGATAAGATAACGGAAATGGACGAACAAAACGGCTACAACGATATGGATATGGTAATTGACGCTATGATAAGGGATATAGATAGCAATCAGTTAGCCTTGTTAAGGACGTTGGCATACGGGGAACGGACTGCAAGCTATGTTAAAGGCGCTATAGATATGTATAATCATATCGGCTGGAAAGACTAGGCAAAAGGGCTGCATGAATCGGCGTTTTTTGGTAAGTTAAAGTAGATATTGACCCTTACAGCGCCAAGGGATTAGGGCTGTTTTGAATTAGTTGTATACAATTAAATAAAAGATGCGTTAAGACTGCAGAAAACAGACACAATGAAAGCATTTAAAACAATCAGAACAAACGAAAAAAGTCAAGTGTTTTTACTTGAATCTTGCGTATTTTTGGGCTGTTATAGGCAAATATATGATATAATTGGAAACGCATAAAAAAATGCAAAAAAAAGACCAAAGAATTGGCGTTCCTTGGGCTTACGTGCTGAATATATAAATTAAATCATTGAAACGATTGTCGATATTGGCGTATCTACGTTTTAATGATAGCGACAACAATCATGACAGGAATTGGCGTTCCTAGATTGATGCTTTAGACTTTACAGATATTATTATAGATTTTACTGTAACGTGTTGTCAAGCGAATATGGTACACGAAAGCCCCTTTATCTAGCCGTTTCTCTGGTCTGGGAAAGGGGTTTTAAAATATGCTAAAAAAGGCAACAACGTTACAGCAAGATGCATCTGCAACGAGAGCAGACCACGTATGCACGTACGAGCTAAATAAAGACGGCTCTGTGGCTGTTACTGAATCAACTCACACTGTTAGCCGTAAAAGCGTAAACGAGCGTACAAGGCAAAAGAAACGGGTCAAACGGGACACTAAGACAAGCGCTCAACGGTCGCAATTAAGGCGACGCTGGTTAGAGTCGTGTTTTAATAATTTTTATGATTCTGGTGTAAATGCAAGGCGCTGTGCTTACTTTACTGGACGTTTTGACCATGCTACTACAAGCGTTAAAGTAGCCCAAAATCGGGTTAAACGTTGGCTTGATAGTCTACCTTTTAAAGTTGATGCATGGACTGCAGTAGCAGAATATGACGCTGGTGGTACGGTTCACGTACACGTGCTTGTTAAGGGTAGCAAGTCGCTACTCAATCACCAAACAAACTATATCCATGATGTTTTGATGCGGTATTGGACGTTTGGCAGTTCTAATTCACAAAAGATTTATGATTTGGAGAACCTTGGTCGCTACATGATGATGTCTGACTTGTCGACTGCACCAGACGTTAAGACTGCAGTACGTGATGATGCCCAAACGAAAGCCAATTTTAAACGTGTCGAGCATTTAGCAAACGTACCAGAAACGACCAAACAAAGACTTAAAAAAGCCTATAGAACGGCGCATATTGCTAAAAAGAAAGCTATTGCCAAGGCAAAAGAAAAACATAACGACAAGATCATGCGTAAGTCTTATGGACAAGCTCATGCAGTTAAGGTTACGGGACGTTTTGACGATATCTGGTCTTACATTGCTGATAATGGTCGCTTTCTTGGGTCAACAATCACTAGAATTATTAACGTTGATGATTTTGGCCAGTCGCATTTAGTGAATATCGTAAAGAAAGACCATTATAAGCTAGATATTGCAACGCAAAAGGTCGTGCAGGTCGTATTAGATGCCGTCAAACAGCAACAGGAAACGGCGCAAGAAACGGCGGTGGTCGCATGATGAACGATATTGTAACCACTACAGCGCTAAAACTGAGAGAATGTAGCACACTAATACCTGTTGAACTGGACGATTGCGTTGTGCTGGTCGACCTATCCTTGCTAGATATGGACGCATTAGGTTGCGGACTCTGCAACAGTCAAAAGGACAAACTTTTACAAGCATACCGACCAGATATGCGAGCAGTGGATTGGTGGTTAAACGGCAGTCAGACGAACCGAAAACTGAAATGCAAGACAACTGATCGAATCAAGGCGTTTAACCGTGATTTAGACGTTTTCAGTCCGAGTGGTAAGGCTCTGAAACTCAATGCTAAAGGTACGGGACTGCACCAATATTTAGGCTTTAATATTAGGACTTTTGGCTTTACTAGAACGGCATATCTGCATAACTTGATTGGCGCTGAAACCATAGCAAGGGTACACAAAAGCGAGTGGAAACGTTGGGCTAAAGATGCATTTAATGCTGATTACATGACTTTCACGGGTTATACGATGCATCATATTTTAAGCCAGCAGACCGCAACGAAAAACGGCAATACACCAATGAACTTGATTTTGCTTGACGACAAACTGCATGATACAACGAGAATCCACTATAATCGGTTGAAACGGCGTATTATTGACGGTGATGTAGACTTGAATAATAAAACCGTGATTTTACCAAAGAATTAAAACGGCGTATCACTGCAATTTTTAGGCTTTAAGGCAACGGGGGTAAAACACTCTAATGCCAAAAAATACGGGCTGATGCAGTGAATACGTACCTTAATACACGCATCACAAAAAAACATGATACCGCCTTTCAAATAAGCGCTTATTAAAGGGATGTATTATGCAAAAAACAATGCATAAAATCTGTTGATGTATCATAAACGCTTAATATATCGGCGTTTGTGTAAATGAATATTTTTGATATAAGCTGATTCGTGCACACGAATTGGCTTTTTTGCGTTTTTGGCTTGTACTAAGCATCACTGCAGTTTTTGCGACTGTTTAGTAACTTTGTCTGATTCTGGTACTAAACAAAAGCATATGTATCACTGCAGTTTTTGGGAGTGTTTAGTAAGATATAAGGGTTGATGCATCATGACTGCAAACTATATATATTAAATACCAAATTCATTTCAAAACACTGTACGAGCCTTACAGTCCCAAGGGATTTCGCTTACGAACTTTTTTGAGAATTTTAAGATGATATAACGATATTTGGCTTTCAGACAAAACTAGATGCAGAACTATACACGGTTGAAAGTTTCAGTGCGTCTGAGAGCTAATCAAGGATACATGATGCGTTAAGACTGCAGAAAACAGATTAATACGCTTAGATGCTGTAAAGCACTGATTTTAGCTGTGAAACGTATCACAAAAGGGTTAAGTAGGTAGAATTGTTTGACCTTTGTTTGACCTTTGTAACATAGAAAAACGCCAAGTCCCTAGAGCGACAAGGGATTTAGCGTGTTTTTGTTGTGAGCTTCTTTTGTCAAAAGTGTCT
>NZ_JABAFO010000036.1 GCF_012843675.1 Lactobacillus sp. MRS-253-APC-2B | reverse complement strand
TCTTATATTAAAGATAACGTCAAAAGCAACGGTATTGATTAGCTCTGCTGTTTGGTCTTGATCCTTGTCATGATCTGTAAGCAACAACAACAGCACACTAGCCTGTATAGCTCCCAGACAGCCGATCTCATAGCCTATCTGCTCTGCTTGAAACTCTCCCAGCATACGCTCTGCTAGGGCTGATCCTTGTTCTGATCCATAATAGCCCTGCTCTTGTAACCACTGTTGCATGAGTGGCTCTGATAGTCCGTGCCTTAGTGCAATCCTACCATAGCCTTGATTGTACCAGTCTATCAGCTGTTGTTGATCCTTGTTCAGTGCCATATCCATACACTCCCTTATATTGTATTTACCTATATAGTAGCCCTGTTTTAGGCGTACTTAGCCTTAAATCCTAGGATAGCAACGTACGTACGTACGTTCGCTCTCTCTTTCACTTTGCCTGTAGCGACAAAGCGTCTGATCTCTCAGAATCACTCTAACGGCTTTAGATCAACTATCTATACAGCTAGATAGTTAGCTCATTTAAAGCTGTTAGCAGACTGTTTAAACTCACCTAGCCCTTGTTCTGAACAGATCTTAGAGTTCGAGTTCTGGTCGATCTCAAGAAAGCACCGCTGATCTGGTCAGATAGTCCGTTGCTGTTTTCTAGGCATCCAGCCACGTCTTTAGATCCATGCCATAGGATCAAGGTTTAGCATACCCGTAATGTTAACTACACATTGGGGCTATATCCAATGCACGGGCGCTTTAGGGGGCTACCCAGCAGAGCCACTGCTTAGATCGGTTAATGCCAGCCTACGGCAACAAAAAAGAGCGGCAACCGCTTGGCTACCACTCTTAGCTTGATCTAATTAGTTTTCAGATCAGTTTTCAGAGATCTGCTAATGTTTATCATCGTTATCTCTTGTATTTGCTGATCTAATCGAGTATCATGATATTCGATTACTAATTGGCTAGGTCGAGTAACCAATTGGTCAGCCTTAGTTGGTATTGCCGTACCGACTAGGGCTTTTTCTTTTTTCCGTTAATATTCAATTGCTTACTATGATAGCGTTCTAGGCGCTGTCAGACAAGCCTTTTAAAACCAAACCACGCTTATACTGCTTGATCTTAGCCGTCAATGATTGCCTATATGATAGGCTTTTACAGTCCATGAAAACCTATATTTTTGTTTTAAATTTTTTTTCTTTTTTTTCTTTACAGTGATCCAGCAGATCAGTCCAAAAAACGGGCTTGCAACTGCCATTAAAATTCAAATTTTAATGCGTTTATAAACAAAAGCCCGTCATATCAACGTTTATGCACCATTGGGTCTGCTTTATGCACGCACGTTTTTGACTTGTGCAATGATTCACAGCTTTTTAGGTACTTTATACAGTCTATTTTGTATATATACATACACGTGCAGCGACCTTATGGATCAATATCAATGCTTATGATCAATCCATAATGATACAGTCATATCTTATCAGTTTTGATCTGCTCTATCTGCTCTTGATCACTTTCAACCTGTAAGGACATCCCCAGTGCTAGGATAGCCCTAGAACGCTCTCAGACGCTCTCAGAGCCGTTTTAACTATTTACGCTTATGATTGACCGTCAAAATTCTAAAACGTCTGTATGGTGATTTTAGACTGGTTATACGGCACGTTATGTTTATATAGCTCTCTCAGCCGTTGTCAGCAGACCATGGATCAGCTCTCAGACTAACTCTGTTTGATCTCTGGATAGATCCTTATTGCTAACATGGTGCTCAGACGCTCTAAAATGCTCTCAGAGCCATTTTAAGTCTTGTTTGGTATAGTTACACCTAAAATGGTTAAAACGTCTGTACGGTTCAAAATATAGCTCTCACAGCGTGCTTAGTATGGTAGCCCAGTATTAGGATCAATACAGCTGTTTTGGCTCTTATTGGCTGTTAAGGCTGTTTGTACTATGCAAACGTCTGTTATACGGGCTTTTATGAGCCTTTTTTGGCTAACTGCTCAAAGCAACTAAACAGTCCCAGAAAATAGACTGATACGGCTGTTTAGGTGTGTTTTTGGCTCTCAAAACGTAAAAAATTCGGTGGTGTGTGTGAGTAGGTACGTATTACAGCACCTATCTTTTTATTTTCATTGATCGTGGAAAGTACCCCGTCAGCCCAGCAAATGCACCAATAGCAACAAAAAAAGAGTAGCCACTGATATGACTGCTCTTTTGTTTTGTTAAAATCCATGTTTTACTCTAAGCTACAACTTTGGTAATATGCTTTTTTTGACGTGGATCAGATATAACTAGGTGGTGCATAGTCCACTCAGTTAGATCTTTAACGTTGACTGGATCACTGTATACATACTTTACAGTGTGATATTCGTTTGCTAACACTAGCTTGTAGTAGCAGATAGCATTATGCTCTCTAAGCCATTTCAAATGGTTCTGTACCGTGGTTACACTTAGATTTAACATACTAGCCAAATACGTTGGTGTTTTGGTCATTGTGGCGTTGGTACTCTCGAACGTTATGGATCTCATAGCAACATAAATAGCTACTCTATACAGCGTTGCCATTCCCTTGCTCTGCTCCAGTATGGTGCTAATCGTTGGGCTATACAGCTTACAGTAACCATTAGACTGGTCTTCACTGTTAATGATCTTAACAGTCTGCGTTTTGGTCGTATGATCTGGTCTGATCTCGATCAACTCAGCATGGTGTAACTCTAGCAGTAGTTGCTGGATCTGCTTAGTGTGTCTAGACGCTTGTGATCCATAGCCTAACCGCTTGGCTATCCATAACGGGTTGATACGTGCCACAGCATAGCCGTCATAGTCCATTCCCCGACTGCTCCAGTAAGCTAAAAGCCCTAACAGTCCAATTGCTTTAGCACTAACTCGCTCTTTCCACGTACTCGATAGCGTTCTGTATTCAAGACCCTTGACGTTAGGGTACTTAGCTTTCAGATCCTTGTATTTATCGGTGATCTCTTCCAGCATGAGTGGACTAGCTAACATTGCCTTAACTTGTTTAGTTTTTTCTGCTGTTTCGTTATCCATTTCATCAATCCTTTTCGTTTTATTGCATTGATCCTATTGTCTAACCGATTTTCGATATATCAAGGATTGGCATAATTCCAGCTCAAAAACTACCCTTACGAAATCTTTATTTTCAAGGGGTCTGGTATTTCTAATTTTCTTAATCTATGTTATTTATCTTTAATCTGTAATATGTTAAATGCGTTCTCGATCTGATAATGATTGTCTGTACCAAAATCGTATACCCCACATGATTTTGTTTGTAACTGAAGATCCACTGTTCAATCTTTTCAGATATCCATAAAATTTGAAATCATTGATATATCAACGTTTTCATTTTTAGCACTTGTCAATCCTTGATATATCAATAAGCGGTGGTAGACTAGATCCCAGTAGTGATTATCTGCTGTTTCGTTGGTTCAATTTAAAAGCCCTAGCCGTCAACGTTGGTTAGGGCTTTTTATGTTCTGTTTGATCTCCAGCAACTACTAACAGCCGTGGCGGCAACCACTTAGCTAACTCAGAACGGCTCTCAGCCTAACTCAAGCGACCAACTATCCATGGATCTGATAGTTCAGACGCTCTCAGCGTCAATTTAAAGCCCTGTACAGATCAATTAAGCCATAGTAGTAAGCCCGTGGCTGTTGCTGGGGACTTGAAAGCAACTCTAATAGTTTGGATTCATTAGCGCTCAGATCTGCTACTCTGTTGTCTACATAGTCCATTATCTGCTCATGGTCTAGCTCTGTTTCATCAACAATAGTCATGCTCAGCTGATATAGCCCAGTGCCGTCAACATCTGCTAAATCTCTTATATTAAAGATAACGTCAAAAGCAACGGTATTGATTAGCTCTGCTGTTTGGTCTTGATCCTTGTCATGATCTG
>NZ_JABAFO010000035.1 GCF_012843675.1 Lactobacillus sp. MRS-253-APC-2B | reverse complement strand
TGACTTAAAAGGTTCAACATATATTACTATCTACTACTCGTCCCACGCATCGCCAAATGTTGGGGCTTTTTTTATTTAATTAAACGGCTACTATTTTACGCCTTAAATGCACGTCCTGCAAACGTTTTGAGCGCTTTTAAAGTACGTGCAGTGCTAAATGAAAACATGAAACAACCCGAAAATCAGTACAATACAAGCACTCAAAACTTTATTTTTTTCACGTGCTTTCACGGTCTTATGAAAGTTTTTCATTTTGTTTTCACTCGTTTTCATAGCAGGCGGCCACCCGTTTTATTTTAACATTAGCCACCGCCTTTATCGTCCTGCTACAACTTAATATAGACAAACAAAACAAGGGATGCCATTGCGAACATCCCTTTTCTTATTGCCTTTAATTGTCGATTCATGCAGCCCTTTTTGTTTAATCTTTCCAATCTAAATGCTCGTACATATCGACTGCACCCTTGATATAGCTTGCCGTTTGCTCACCATAGGCCAACGTCCTTAGCAGGGCCATTTGATTGTCGTTGATGTTTCGTACCATGCTATCTATTACTAGATTCATATCATTGTAACCGTCCTGCTCGTCCCTTTTAGCTATTTCATCCCTAACATCTATCCATGGTGCATTGTCATCATTTGACGGCCTATACATCCCTTGCAGGTCGTTACAATACATTACGATTCGTGCATAGTCATCATGCTCATCAAATCTATCGTCAGCAAGCGTTGATATGAACGTAATAGCCGTGTCAGCGTCCAGTTTAGCCATTAACTTTAAGATTGTCAGTTGTTTAGTCATTTGCTTTCTCACTTTCTCTAATCTGCCGTTTGATACGTTTAACCGTTGATTCACTCACGCCTGTTGTTAGGGCCGTTTCTCTGATTGAGTGTGTAAGGCTATATTCATAGATACGTTTATATCTATTTGTGATTCTGCGTTTTGGCCTGCCCTCTTTATAGTTTGGATTGTGTTTTTTAGCGTATGCTTTTCCCGTTGCTAGTCGTTCAACGATAAGGTCATGCTCGAATTCAGCCATAACTGACAGCATATTGAACATCAGCTTACCCTTTAGCGTTGAGTTGTCTACGTAACCGCCTAGTTGCACGATATAGACCTTAACGCCTTTAGACAGCAGGTCGCTAACTATATCAACCGCAACCCGTACTGTACGGCCTATACGGTCAACTTTCGTAAAGTACACTGTATCGCCTTTTTGCAACTTGTCGTACAATTCGTTCCACTTTGGACGCTCTTGCGTAGTACCCGTAAATTTCTCTGCATAGATGTTTTCAGCAGGTACGCCTTCCTGCTCCAGCTCTTTCATCTGCAATTCTAGGTCTTGACCTGTACCCGAAACCCTAGCATATCCATATATCATAGCTATCTACTCACTTTCTCGATATATCCTTTACTTTCTGCACCAACTTTTTGAACCAGTTGATGTCCATACTGTACCACGTTGTTTTACCTAGGTCAAATATTGCCCACTAATTGACCCACCTTTTATGGTTTCCTGCAAAAAAGTTCAACCGTGCAATGCACTGATATATAAGGCTTTAAGGGATGTTTTTCAATCAATTTGGTATATAATACTAAGACTTGTTTTGCCTTGTCCTGCAGGTTCATGAATGGCTCAAAAAGGGCCTTATTTTCAACTAAACACCCCCAATAATAGGGCCTTTATATACGATTTATGTTTAGTACCATTTTCACCGAAACTTACTAAACACCCCCACTAGCAGGGACAATCCGTCCACTTTCAGCCCAAAAATAAAAAGCAGGCGATTTTGTGTGCATCAACCTACTTTCATTACTTTTATTCATTTTCCTAATCACCGATGTTATGGCACTTTACGCCACTTTCTTATATCTTTATACATTTTAAAGTGTATATATCCCTTATAAGATAGCGCTTACACTGGTCAAATGCAGCCTAAAAATGCAGCGTTAAATAGACCGTGGCGTGTGTTTTAAGCTACTCACCATGGCTATCCTTCTATTTTTTCGTTGTTTTGTACTAACTAGCCCCACCTAGTAGCCCTAAACTAGGGATGTTTTGCAGGGCCTGCATAGCGCCGTTTTTTGGTAAAATCAACATTTTATTATTTTTAATATCCCCGTCAAGAATTCTACGCCGTAACTGATTGTATTGAACCTTAGTCGTGTCATGCGTCCAGTCATCAAGCAAAATCAAGTTCAATGGTGTGTTTCCTGCAATGGTTGACGTTTCATAGGGTAGGATATGGTGAACGGTATATCCAGTCCATGTTAGGTAATCAACATCCCAAGCGCTTTTAACTCTGTTCCAAGCACTAGGATGCACCCGCGCCATGGTTTCTGCCATTATCAAATTTTGAATGTAGGCAGTTCTGGTAAACCCAAAAACTCTGATTCCGAAACCTAGGTAACGCCTGTTGCCACGGCCTTTTTGGCTCAATGTGTAAGGTTTACCAGTAGGGCTATATACGTTCAATTGCTTATCAAACGCACTCACTCTATCAGTTGTCTTGGTCTTTAGTTTTCGTGTTGTCTGAGAGCCATTTTGCCACCATGTTATAGATTTATAATCTGGTCTGTACGCTCTAAGCAGTCTAGGCTTGGATGCGTTCGATAGTCCACGGCCCAATGCGTCAAGATCAAGCGTTGATAGGTCTACGATAGCAACATCACGTTCTAGCTCAACGGGTATAAGCGTGTTACACTCTCTTAACGTCATTACTACGGCCTGCACGTCCTGCTCACTCATCATATCCATGGTTAGGCCACCGCCTTTTCCATGTTGTCTTGATAGGCTTTAATGGCGCTTAACATATGTTGCAGTACACGGGTATCACTATCATTAAGCCTGTAAACATCCCGTTTGACCACGTTTATTAGATGTTCAACGCCCCACTCATCAATGCTTGTGATTCTAGTTACCGTTGAGCCTTGATATTGTCCACGTTCATTGATAAAGGCCCACACATCAACCCGACAACAACGGACTTTAACGCCATGATTTTGTCCATAGCTTTTACGCATAACCTTGTCTGTACGCTTTTCATAGGCTTTCGCAACGGCCTTTTTTTTGTCCATATGGCTTTTACGCCACTCTTTTTTAGCCTGTTTTTTGATGTTCGCAGGCACGTTCAAGCTCTTAACAGTGTCATAGTTGTTTTTAGCTTGTTGCTCATCTTTAACGGCCTGCTTGACTGTTTTAGCCTTAGATGTTTGGCTCATCATCATGTAACGGCCTAACCCGTCCAAGTCATAGATACGTTGAGAATGGCCCGTACCGTACGTTTTAAAGCTCTTAATCAGTACGTTATGCAGGTAGTTAACGCCATGGTTTAAAACGCTCTTATCAGCCTTTAGCACAACGTGAGCATGAACCAGTCCATATTGGTCGTACTCAATTACGCTAGTCCAACACTCAACCTTAAAAGGCAGTTCATCTTTAAGCCACTTGCCAATCCTATTTTGTGCCACCTGCACTGATTTAGTTTCGTTGTTGAAGTGTCCACTGAAGTATGCACATCTAAGGCCATCAATGCCTTTACCAGCTTGTTGAAAATTGTTTTCCAGACTATCTAACCAACGGCTACGGTCTCTACTTTTCTGCATGGCCGTTCTAGGGCCTTTAGAAGCCCGTACACGGCTTTTAGCTTTAGGCCCTGCAACAACATGGCTAGATTCACTAATCGTCGTCAAACCGTCATTATTTGCCGTATACGTGTTTACGTTGTCAGCCTTTGTCAGTTGTCTGCATTCAGTTTTAGTAGTTGTATACAACAAATTAAAACATCCCTTTCCGCCCTGCAATCAATGGCTTAAAAAGGGATGAGTAGAATAGGTTGACAACCTACATTTTTCTTGCTTATTTTCAGTCCAACGGCTATAATGAAAGTCGTTAAATATTAATGTTAAAAGCCGTTAAAAGCCATTAATATTAATAAGCCATGAACCAATTAATTAGGTACGCCAATACCGTTTGACTTAAAAGGTTCAACATATATTACTATCTACTACTCGTCCCACGCATCGCCAAATGTTGGGGCTTTTTTTATTT
>NZ_JABAFO010000034.1 GCF_012843675.1 Lactobacillus sp. MRS-253-APC-2B | reverse complement strand
AGTAAAGCCTTTTTCAGCTGTTCTAACTGGCGCTGCTTTTCTTCATGCAAAGTGATAGTTTTGTCGAGAGATTGAAAAAGCTGACCAATTTTTTCAGCTTCATTTGTATCGGAGCGATTCATATCAGCTTTATCTAAAATACCACTATGAAAATTAACAGATGTACTTGGAATAAGGACTTTAATTCTAGATAAATTCTTTGAGTTAATTGCTGGGTAACTAGTACCCGTACATCTTTTAAGGACTTTATCTACGAAGTTTTGTCTTTGTACTAAAGTGAGCAAGAAGTACCCATTTATAATCGGACGCATTTGGGTATATCCTGTTGAAAAAACGTATGTGTGATCATTCTTATCAAGTAGATAGTTATTTTTCTGATAAGGTCTTACATTTTGATAAAACAAATCACCCAAACGAGCCAAGCGTTGAGCCCTAGAAGGAGCACTGCTTTTTTGTTCGGTTCTATGAGCAATCATGGTGGTTCCTGAAACAGACTCTAAATCTACATATTCAAAAGTTAATGGTAAATCTTCTTTAGGATTAAAATCTGCAATCTCTCCCAGCTTACGTTGCTCCCAAGCATCAGCAAAGCCTTTAAACCGCAGTTCTGGGACTCGTTTAGCATCCTTTTCATTTTGTTTAGTCATGCTTAAACACCGCCTTAATCGCTTCAATCGTGGCTTGCGTTTGTTCATTCACATCAAGATCATCAACCAATGATAAAAAGTCAGCTTCACTTTGCGCGATTTGTTTATCCACATCCTGCATCTCTTTACTCAAGGCTACAATGTCGATTGGAGCTTCTTCTTCAAAAGTGTCTACATAGCGTGGGATATTCAGATTATATTCATTTTCCTTAATTTCATCTATAGTAGCCAAGTGCGCGTATTTATCAACGTCTTGGCGTTTTTTATACGTATTGATAATCTTGTCAATGTCTTGATCACGCAGGATATTTTGATTCTTGCCCTTTTCAAAGTCCTTTGAAGCATCGATAAATAGCACATCTCGATTATCACGATGCTTTTTCAAGACCATCACAATTGTTGGAATCCCAGTTGAGTAGAATAATCCAGCTGGCATCCCAATAATCGCATCAATTTGTCCTTTTTCTAACAAGGCCTTACGAATCTTACCTTCCGCAGCACCTCTGAAAAGTACCCCGTGTGGCAAAATAATTGCCATCGTGCCATCTTGATCCAAGTGGTATAAAGCATGCAAAAGAAAAGCGTAGTCAGCCTTACTCTTGGGAGCAACGGCACCGTAATCTTTAAACCGAGGATCTTTTAATCGACTCGCATCAGCATCCCATTTTTGTGAATATGGTGGATTAGCAACCACGGCATCAAAGAAGTGTGGACGATCAATACCATCTTTATCCAATCCGTCTGGCCAATCCATTGCCAATGTATCCGCATTGCGCAGCGTCATATTGCCATAATCAACGCCATGCATCATAAGGTTCATCCGTGCTAAGTTGTAAGTAGTCGTATTTAATTCTTGACCGTAGAAACGTACGCGCCCTTTCTGCTTACCATTTGGAATTTCATCACGCACGGTCAGCAGCAACGAACCGGATCCCATCGTTGGGTCATAGATTGTAAATGAATCCTGATCCATATTGATGTTGGCCGCTACTAATTTTGCCAAAACCTTTGAAACCTCATGTGGCGTGTAAAATTCACCGGCCTTTTTACCGGCATTGCTAGCAAACTGTTTAATCAGATATTCATAAACATCCCCTAAAATGTCGTGTCCATTTTCATCATAGTAGTCAAATTCATTAACCATTTTTGCCGTCGCAATCAATGCTTTGGTCCGTGTTGCCAGATTATTGCCCAAACGACTGTTGTTTAGGTTAACGTCGGCAAAAACCCCACGAAAATCCCGTTCGGCAAATGAATTCAACTGAGCGTTTTCTTCAAAATGGTCAAACATATTTTGGAAATCTTCAGCATTTGCCTTGCTCTCTTGAATCTTTTCAATCAAGGTTGCCCAAGTATCTTCTGGAGCAATCGCATATCCCAGTGCACCTGAGATATCTTCCAGGTAATCTTTTAAATCCTCACCCGTAGCTTCTTCTCGATACTCATCATTAATACTCTTGCCATCAATGTGGTCCAAAATATCATTGTCAACTAAATACTTTTCCTGCTTTTCCGATAAATAACGGTAGAACATAAAACCAAGAATATAGTTCCGATATTCGCTCGCGTCCATCGTTCCCCGCAATTCATTTGCCATACTCCATAATTGGCTGGATACATCCTGTGCCTTCGACATTTTTATTCTCCTAACTCTAATACTTACGTTTCATCAAATCAGCAAAATCATTAAAAGCCTGCCGCAGATGGTTTCGATATTGTACCTTTCGTAGGTTCTTCACATCTTTGTCATGTGCCGCAGTTTTATACGAATTCTGTGCTTCTTTGATGATGTTCGTTAATTCACCTTGCATGTCCAAATCATCATGTTCCAATGTATGCTGCTGAATCAGACGAGCAATATTCTTACGATTATTCCCGTCAGTTAGATCCATCAAGCCCCATTTTTGCATGAACCGTTCAATCTCATTTGACTCACTGCCCTTAGCAAATGACCGCATCAATTTACCGGCATCTTTACCTTGCAACGGGTAGACACCACCTTGCACAGCTCGATCAAACAATGCCTTAATAAATGCCAACAACTGAGCCGCATATTTTTCATCCTCAATCGCATTGGTGTAGCTTTGCAGCTGCTCATGCGTTTTTTTGGCCCCTGCCTCATCACCGCTGTGCAGTTGGTTGGCTAGTTGTGCCAAGAGTTCTTCAATGTAATCATAATTTACGCGCACGTCATTAACATGCTGCATCTTAAGCGATGGGATCGGCATATCGTCATCATTGTCATTGCCACGCCCACTAATCAATCTGTTCAACTTATTAGCAATGCGCCCAGTCAGTGCTGTTTCGTTTTGCTTGGTCATGCTGACTTTGGCAAGCAACTTTTCAGGATGCTTTTCATCATATTTATCGTCTTGTTTGATCTTAACCATCAGATGATTATACTCACGCATTTGATGCCACAATTCAACTTGTGCACTCTCACTCTTTGGTACGTCATCAAAATTACCAGTCAGCTCTTTAATCTTTTTTACGTTATCCTTCAGTTGGTCAACTAGCTCTTCATAAGATGGTTCTACGATTCCAGCCGGTTTATCAAGTAATTCCCCTTGAACCGCGGCTGATTGACGATTGGCATAAACAGTTAATGCTTTATTCATCAAATCTTCTGAATGTTGTGGCCAACGGTAGTTAACGATCCGCCCAAATGGCTTTTGATCCATATCCTGCACACGATTAGTTCGTGAATATGCCTGAATCAAGTTAGCCCCTTTCAATGTCCGATCAACGTAAAGTGTATTCAACATTGGAGCATTAAAGCCGGTCAACAACTGATCGACCACGATTACCAAATCAAGATTAACCGCATCATCGCCTAAATTTCTTGCTAAACGATTGGTTACGTCTTCGGTATACTCTTTTACCGTATCAGCGCCAAAATTGGTGCCAAACTCTGCATTATAGGCTTCAATGGCACGACTAAGGCCTCGATTATTTTCAAGCTGATTATCACCATTGGTCGTATCCTGACTAAACGTAATTGCTACTTTTAAGTGTTGATCAGCCGGTCGTAGCTTATTTTGTCGCTGAAATTCATCAAAGTACATCATAGCCATTGGCGTTGACGCTTTACCGCCACCAACATGGGTCGTCAACATAGCACTATACAGTCCATGATTGGATCGATTTGGCCAATACTTATAGATGTCTTCAACCACCAAGCGAACGTGTTCTTTATTATTGTCATATACACTTGGTTGAATCAGATCGTCCATATCGGCCGGCGTCAGATTTTTAATTCGTTCTTTGATCTGTTCATCAGTCCAAGATGGATTAAGCTTTTTAAAGAATTTTGGTAGATATTCATTTTCAAGCGTTTCCTTAGGCAGCGTGGTTTGAAAATCAACCTTGAATCCCAACACGTTACGATCAGCAATGGCTTCTCTAATCGTGTATATATGCAGTGGATCGCCAAAGATGTCTCTAGTCGTAATCACCTTAGCCACATCTTTTCGTTTAGGCTTATTGACGGTCTCTTCATCAAACACCGGTGTTCCAGTATATCCAACCCACGCCGAATGCGGAAAGGCCTTTTTAATATCTTTGATCATGTCGCCGCTAGTCGAGCGATGAGCCTCATCAACGATAAAGACTATATGCTGCTGATCAGTATACTTGTGCCGTCGCACTAAGGTTGCCATCTTTTGAGTTGACGTGACGATTACGCTGCGATCCTTTTTCTTTTTCAGTTTACGACTTAAGTCAAATACATTGGCCGTATCCATTACCACGCCGCCACCGGTTCTTTCAGGATCGTTATCGGGATCATAAGCTTGGTATTCTGCCACGGTTTGATTAGTCAAAGCAACTCGATCAACTAAAAATATCACTTTATCTACATTAGGTTGACGTGATGCCAACCATGCCGCTTTAAAGCTTGAGATCGTTTTACCAGATCCGGTTGTATGCCAAACATAGCCTAGACGCTGATCACCAGCTTCAAAGTCGTGTAACCTGATCTTATCCATTACTCGCCGTGTTGCGTAAACTTGATAAGACCGCATTACCTTAATCATCTGATGGTGTGGCGTACCATCTAAAATCATGTAATTAGTTGCCAATTGATGCGCCATTGGGATCGACAGAACTTTGGAGGCAAACAAACGCCAATCGTGAATAGGTCGATTAGTCTTTTCGTCTTGCCACTCAAATGCAAAATCGGTATTAAAATGATCAGCATCATTAGGCAGTGCCATGTAGCGAATTTCATTAGGCGTCATGCCTACGATAATCTGCAGGGTTGAATAGATACCACTATACTGCCGCTCATCCAAGTATTGCCGCATCTGATTAAATGCCTTATCAGTGCTGATTGAGTCGCGTTTTTCTTCGATTTGAATAATTGGCAAGCCATTGATCAAAAGCGTAACGTCAAAACGACGCGACTTTTTGCCACTAATAACTGGATCACGTTGAATCTGATTAACAATCTGATATACGGTATCACCACCACCAATCTGATCTTGGTCAAATACCGTCAAAATGATCTGCTTTCCATCCTCGTCACGTGAAACTGCTACTTGGCTTTTACCGCCAACGCCATATAAAAACATTCCCGCTTTGTATGGGTTATTGAGTCCTTCAATCTGCTGCTTCACCTGATTAAATTCGGTGTCAGATAAGGGTTTGCCATCTAGTTTATCTTGGTTGTTTTGTTCAAGAATCTTTTTGAAATTAGCCCAAAGCTGGCTGGTTGTCTTAATATCTGCCGCATATTTCCATTGCTTTGTATTACCAACATGCTGTAGATATTCAATCAATTCATCTTCAAAAGCTAATTCTGCTGAGTTATTGCTCTTCATAAATTACCTTCCCAAGTAGTTGTGATACATAATAAATTATAACCTTTGGTGGCGCTTTTAATGAGCATCTTAAAGAGATTCTCCTAAAGAAATATAGTTATACAGTGGCAATTTCAAATTGTATAAAAATGGCAGTTTAAAAATGTATAATAACGGTAATCTCAAATTATACAATTATGGCAGTCCACTCTACTGTCAATCAAATACTGTATTACTCTACAGTGATACTATGAATGCTCTCTTATGATTATCTAACAAACGCAATCATTGTGGCTTCCATAACTTTGAAAATCTGCTTTGGCGCATTGAATGCATTCTTTATTAAAAAATCCCCACTTCATTTTTGAAGCAAGGAATAGATCTTCACCAATACAATTTGACAAAGACACTTTATTTTACAAAAAACCGCCAGACGACGTAATGTCATCTGGCGGTTAATCAGTTGGGCTAGCTGGGTTCGAACCAGCGCATGACGGTACCAAAAACCGTTGCCTTACCACTTGGCTATAGCCCA